>NZ_AUEV01000013.1:0-291689 GCF_000426165.1 Streptomyces sp. TAA486
CCGGCCCGGTTGACGGTGTGGGTGTCGGTGCCGGTGGAGGTGCTGAAGCCGGCGTCGCCGTTGTAGGTGGCGGTGACGCCGTGGTTCCCGGTGTCGAGCGAGCCCACGCTGACGCTCGCGACGCCGGACGCGTTGAGCGGTGCGGTGAACGTGCCCCCACCGGCGCCGTCGACGGTGAACGTGACCATGCCCGTCGGAGTTCCCGAACCCGGCGTCACCGCAGCCACCGTGGCACTCAACGTGACCGGCTGCCCGAACACCGACGGATCAGGCACGGACGTCACCACGGTGCTCGTCTGCTTCTGCGTCGGCGTCACCGTATGAGTGCCACTGGCAGTCGACGGCAAAAAATCCCCATCGCCCATATAGATCGCGATCACCGACTGCGACCCCGCCTTGAGCCCCGACACCGTCACGGAAGCCACACCACTCGCGTCCAGCCGGACGAACTTGCGGGGAAGCGCATCGATGATGAACTGCACCGTCCCAGAAGGCGTCCCGGCACCAGGAGCCACCGCAGTCACCGTCGCCGTGAAGGTGACCGGCGCCCCCTCCTGCGACGGATCGGGCGACGCAGACAACTGCGTGCTCGTCGAAGCCCTGACGACCGCATGCTGGAACGAACCACTCGAACGCGAGAACTGGCCAGAACCGTTGTAGGTCGCGCTGACCGCATGCGTACCCGTCCCGAGAGACGTAGCCGTGACGCTCGCCTTCCCACTCGGATCCAGAGGCACGGTGTAACTACCGCCCCCACTCCCATAGATCACGAAAGTGACCGTCCCCGTCGGAACACCCTGACCCGGCTGGACAGAAGTGACCGTGGCAGTGAAAACCACGTCCTGCCCGAAGACCGACGAGGTAGGCGAGGAGGTCACTTGAGTGATGGTGGGTGATGCCACGGTGCGCCCCTTTCGTGCTGCCAGCCGTTTCCTCATCACCCCGCGAAAACCGCTGCGCGTCTCCGTGATTCAGGCGCAACGCCCCCTTCTCGCGACGGAGTTGGGAGCAAAGGCAAGAGCACGGCTTCGGACGGTGCCCCAGCAGAACCGAGGCATCGGGGTAACGGCGGCCAATACCATTGATGAACTCACGCTTCGAAAAGGCACACCAGGGGCAAAGTGTGCAATTCCCCTGAATGGAGCAGCGCGCGGGAGCGTGGGGGCGCAAACTTCGACTTCGAACAGCGCATGTTCTTGGCAGCCGCCCCTGAGGCACCCCTTCCGGGGCCCGTACCGCGTGACCCGCACCTGCAGGCTTCGCGGCATGTTGATGTGCCGAGGGTGCTCAGCGCCCATGTCACACGTCCCGGATGGCCGCGATCTGAGCCCGTGTGCGAGCGCCTCTCACTCCTGGGGTGCTGCGCCTGTGTTCTCCCCGCTGATCTCCCTTGCACGGGCGCCCGGTTGGGCTGACGGCAGGGTGGGGACGGAGATGGCTGATGCCCCTCAGTTGTTTTTCCGGACTGTTGACGAAATGATGTCGGGCCCGCCAAGCTGTGCGGCATGCGGTTTCTCGACGGTCCCCTGACCCAAACGGGGAGCCAACCGCGAGAAGGAGTGCCCGGAACTCCCGGCCGGCGTCCGGCATCCGGATCGAGACCCCCCACGGACCGCTCGCCGACTCCTGGACGACGGTGGTCAACCGGCTGGAGACCGCGCCACGGACCACCATGGGTGATGGCCGGACGTAGGCCGTGCTCAGCAGACAGCGGCCCTCCGAGGCCGCCTCAAGCAGGGCGAACCGGGCAGGGCCACCCACTCGTTCACCTGGCCCGTCGGGCCGGGTGAACGGAACCAATGAGCCGTCAGGGGCGACTTACCAACGTGAGCACGGAACCCAAGGGTTGGTCCCACCGTCGACCAGGGGGAGCCTGATGCAGCCACTGGAAGCCGGGGACCCGCGGGCGGTCGGTCCGTACCGGTTGACCTTCCGCCTCGGCTCGGGCGGAATGGGCCGGGTGTTCCTGGGTGAGTCCCCCACCGGGCGGCGGGTGGCCGTCAAGGTGGTACGGGAGGACCTGGCGTCCTCTCCCGGGTTCCGCGAACGCTTCCGGCGCGAGGCCAAGCTCGCTATGCGCGCGGGTGGCTTCTGGGCGGCGCAGGTCGTCGACGCGGATCCGGACGCCTCCATGCCGTGGATCGTGAGCCAGTACGTCGACGGCCCTTCGCTCGCCCAACGTGTCACCCGGTACGGCCCGTTGGACGAAGGAGAGGTGCGCAGGCTCGCCAGTGGACTGGCCGAAGCACTCGCGTCGTTCCACAAGACGGGCGTTGTGCACCGCGACCTCAAACCTTCGAACGTCCTGCTCGTCGACGACGGTCCGAGGATCATCGACTTCGGCATCTCGAAGGCCCTCGAGACCACCGGAAGCACCGAACTGACCAGGGCGGGAACCATCCTTGGCACGCCGGGTTTCATGTCGCCCGAACAGGCGCTGGGGCAGTCGGCGGGCCCGCCGGCGGACGTCTTCTCTCTCGGCTCACTGCTCGTCTACGCGGCCACGGGCACCGGACCCTTCGGCGAAGGTGCCGCTCACACCCTGCTGTTCCGCGTGGTCTATGAGGCACCCGATCTCAGAGCAATGCCTTACAGCCTGCGGGAGTTGGCGGAGGACTGCTTGCACAAGACACCGGAGGACCGCCCCGCCGCCACTGAACTCGTCTCGCGCCTCGCACACCAGCCCGCTCCGCGTGCCACGCCGAGCGACGTTGAGGCGGATTTGCGCATGGACGCGAGGATGAGCGATCCGAATGCGGACGCACTGGCGAACACCCGGCCGCAGCAACGGAATTCGGCGAGCCCGACGGCCGCGACCAGGCCGCCCGCAACGGGCCCGCGGAAGGCGCCGGCCGGCGAGCCGAACGGAAGCCCGCCGGCGGCCGACTCGTTCGCGGTGGAGCATTGGGGCCCGGGTGTGTTCTGGCGTCGTATGCGACGGCCGATCGTGTGCGCGTCGGGGACCGACGCCCTGCTCCTGTTGCTGGGCCTCTGGTTCGACAAGGTCCCGGCCGTGGCCGTGTACGCGCTTGTGATCACTCTGCTTTGTGTGCTCCACGGGCTGAATGTCTCGTTGCCACTCCTTCGGGCCAGGGCGCTGCACGTTGGAGCTGACGGGCTCACCGTGCGGCACGGCCCACACGCACTGACCGTGCCCTGGCCGGACATCGCGTCCGTCGATTTCAACAGGAAGAAGAACAAGCGGGCACTTACCTTGACGGCGACCCTCGAGGCGAAGGCGAACAACGAGATCCCGTCCCCGCTGCGTGCCGGCGAAGGCGTCCTGAAGTGCACGATCGCCTCCTCCTGGAAGAGAGATACGAGCATCCGCGTGGAGAACCTTGGAACGGCGCTGCACAACTTCGCGGGCAACCGCTACCAGTGACCGACTGCAGCGGTCCGTCAGACTCGCACAGCTCGGCCGCCGCGCATCCGATCACTGCTCGAAGGAACCGTGCACCTGACCCGAAGCCAGGTGTGAGCAGGACGAACTCCTCGGGCAGGTTCCGCAGCACCGGAAAGCCCGCGGTGCCCACCTACGGCGTTGTCCAAGACGAGGACATGACGTCGGGGCGCATCGGAGTCCGGCTGCCTGTCCCGCCGGGCAGGCAGCCGGGCTCCGATGAGGTGCGTCAGACTCGGATGCGGCCGTAGCGCCGGTCGTTGTCATGCGTCGGCACCGCCGCGATGAGCGCCGAGCTGGTGTCCCGCAGGTCTTCGGGGAGGAACTCCACAGCTCCGACACCACGACTGCGGTCCAGCTTCCGGCGCACGCTCATCCCGGCACCCAGTTCCTTGCCCAGCCCGACGGTCTCCACAAGGTCGCTCAGGAACAGCATGTGTTCGTCGATGCGGCTCTGCTCGTTGCCGGCGGCACGGACCTCCGCGATGAGCGCGTCGCGCAGCACATGGTGGGGGTAGTGGCGTTGCCTCGCGCGGAAGAGACCGGTTGGCCCGCCGGGCCGGGGGAACAGAATGCCGCGCGTGGCGAGCGCGTCCCGGTGGAGCGAGAACGCCTGCAGACGGTGCTGGAACCACCGGTGGAGTCGGGCGCGCCCGTGTTCGGAAGCGGAACAGTGCTGATGCAGCTCGGCCAGCAACGCGTCGGCCCACACGAGGCCGGTGGGTCCGGCGTCGAGCAGCTCGATGTGAACGCCGTGCATGCGGTAAGCATCGAAGCCGAACCACTTCGACTTCCGGGAAAGAACCAGCAGCTTGCGGCGCAGCGCGAGTTCGCCCAGCTCGGCCGCCGCGCATCCGATCACCGCCCGAACGGAACCGTGCACCTCGCCGTTGGAGAAATGTGAGAGCAGGACGAACTCCTCGGGCAGGGACAGGTGCCGCAGCGAGGGCACAGACATGTGACTGGTTTTCCCTTCCAGAACGTGCGGGCAGGCGGGCCGGGCAACCGTCATCTGTGGTACGTACGCAGGTAGTCGAACTGGGCGACGGCTCCCGCCGCGTTCAGAGAGAGCAGGCCGATCTTGAGATCCCGCTTCGCGGGAAGGGTCCAGACACCGGCGTCGACCCAGTGCTCGCCGTCCCGGCTGGTCGAGGCGCGTACTTCGTTCTCCTGGTGTGCCCGGTCGGCGTGGTGGGAGAGCCGCAGCCACATGGTGTCCGCGGTCGGTCCGCCGAACGTCTCGCCGTAGAAGACCGGGGTCGGTGGTGTGGTGGTCGGACGCTCGCCCTCCTTGGCGAACTCACTGTTGCGCAGGAGAACGCCGTCGCGCCGCGCCAACGGCAGTGCCGATCGGGTCAGCGTGAAGTACCGGTCGTCGTTCTCGTACAGCGCGAGGCCCGCCTTCTGGTTGGCCTGTCCCGGGGTGAAGTGGAGTTTCGTCTCCACCGTGTAGTCCCCCTCGGGCGCGTCACGTGTCAGTACCGATGCCGTATTGGTGTCGAGGTGCAGCCCGGTGTTCTGCGTCGGCCAGGACAGGGCACGACCGGTCATGGTGGTTCCGGAGGCCGGGCCGCGTACCCACTTCCAGGGCGAGTCCGGGTCCGTACCGGGCACGGTGGCGCCGTTGAACTCGTCGCTGTAGTCCGTCAGTTGGGCGCCGGGTTGTGTTTCGGGCACCCGGGTGGTCTCCGGGGTGTGGAGCTTGGCGCCGCCCACGTTGTCCGCTGCGGTACCGGCGCCGCGTGCGGCGGTGCCGATCTCGCCGGGCCGCGCCGTCCCGTCGGGCAGGCGCCGGTGCTGTGTGGCCACGGCGTCGCGCAGGCGGTCCTCGCTGACCTCGACGGTCACACGGGTGCCGCGCACCTCGGCCGTGATGTTGTGCCAGGTGTCCCAGCGGAATCCGGACGGCAGTGCGGTCACCTGCTCGCCGCGGCTCCTGCCGTCCGCCATGACCTCGGTGACCAGGGCGTTGCGCCTCCGGTCCAGCCATGCGGTGACGTGGTTGCCGCGGTTCTGATAGCCGAAGACCAGCCCTGCCGCGCCGCCCGCCGAGGTCACCTTGAGGTCCGCCTCCGCTCGCAGGCCGGCGGGTGCCTTCTTGCCGGCGAGCAGATACGCGGGGTCCGTGCCACCACCGGTGTGGGTCACGTACTGACGTGCGTCTTCGTCGTCGGCGAGCTGCCAGCCGTCCGTACCGGCGCCTCGGGCGTGCCAGCCGGACAAGGAGCCGTCGTTGAACGTGCTGCCCGCGTACCAGGACGTCACCGGTGCGGGCTGCCGGCCCTCGGAGGCCCCGGCCCCTGCCCGTACGACGGGCCAGCCGTCGATCCAGTCCAGCCGGTCGATCATCATCGGGCGCTTGGACAGCTGCTTCCGGTTGATCTCGGGAGTGGGGTCGAGATCGGGGTCGTCCGCGTGGATTCCGTGGTAGACGAGCCAGTCCGCTCCTGCCAGGTCGGTCTGCAGCGCGTTGTGGCCAGGGCCGATCCAGCGGTTGCCGTTCGCGCCGACGACGGTGCCGCCCTTACTGGTCTCGGCCATCAGGTCGACGCCTTCGTCATCCTTGAACGGGCCCGTCGGGCTCGTCGCACGGCCGACCTTGACCTTGTAGCCGCTGTACGAGCCCTGGCAGCAGCCGGCGTCGGAGTAGAACAGGTAGTAGTGGCCGTCGCGCCGGACTACGTACGCGCCTTCCATCCGGCGTCCCTGGGCGACTTGGGTGACATCGCCTTCGATGCGCGTGCTGTCCGCGTTCATCTTGGCCGCACACAGGACGTCGTAACTCCCCCAGTACATGTACGACTGGCCGCCCTTGTCGGTGAACTGCGCCTGGTCGATGTTGCCCGTGGGGCAGCCGCTCGACGACTTCATGACGGGGCCCTTGTCGGTCCACGGGCCCGTCGGCGTGGATGCGGTGGCGACTCCGACGGTGTTCCGGTCGGGCACCGAGTAGTAGAGGTGGTAACGGCCGTCGATGTAGCGGACGTCGGGGGCCCACAGGCGCGAACCGCCGTGCCAGTCGGGCTGGTTCGCCGGCGTGAAGACCTCCCCCGCGTACTGCCAGTGCACCATGTCGGCCGACCGCAGGATCGGCATGATGCGTTCGCCCTTCTCACCTTTGCTCTGGAACACCGGGTTCTGGGTGCCGTACGCGTACCAGAGCCCGTCCTTACCGCGGATGATCACGGGGTCGGGGAAGGTGTCGACCACGCCTTCGGTCACAGGGTTCGCGTAGGTCCGGCTCCGCTCGTGCGTCCCGCTCTGCTCGGCCCGCGCCAACTCACGGGCGGCGGGCGGCTCTTCGGCTGTCGCACCGTGGGGCAGCAGCAACGCGGCGATGAGCATCAGAACCGGGGCCGCGATACGGAGAAGGGACAGCGGATACCCGGCTTTCGATGGGGACGGCTGACGCATGGCGACTCCTTGATCGTGCTCCATCGGGACTGGGCAGAGAACGAGTCAGTCGGTGCCTTCCAGCTCGAACGAGCTGAGGCTGGGGTCGTGGTCGGAGGCGCCGATGTCGTACATCGGTGTCATCCAGTGGTAGAAGTTGTCGCCCCGCTCGCGCAGCAGGTCGTAGAGCCGGCGCAGCATGCGGCGCCGTACGGGCGCGAACTCGGGGTGCGGGTACCGGTTGTGGAGCTCGCTGGGGTCCTGGAACAGGTCGTAGAGCTCGTTGACCGACTCCGGGTTGACGACGAGCTTGTAACGCTCGTCGCGGAGCATCCGCTGCGGGTAGGGGAAGTGGTGGCCGTGGAACTCGGCGACCAGGTCGGTGGCCCAGTCCGGGTGTTCGCCGCGCACCAGTGGTACGAGGCTGCGGCTGTCGACGGCAGGCTCGGGGTCGCAGCCGGCGAGGTCCAGGATGGTCGCCGTGCAGTCGGTGAGCGTGACGAGTTCGTTCCTGACCTGCGGGGCGGCCCCGGGGATGCGGACGATGTCGGGGATGCGGTAGATGTCCTCGTACATGGCGGGCCCCTTGTCGTGCAGCCGGTGGGCGCCGGTGAACTCCCCGTGGTCGGCGGTGAAGAAGACCGAGGTGTCCTGGCTCAGGCCGAGTTCATCGAGCCGGGTCAGGATGCGGCCGATCTGCTCGTCGATCAGGGTGACGTATCCCCAGTAGACGGCGATCAGTTTGCGGGTGACCTCGATCGGCATGGTGTCGAACGTCCAGTGCTCGCTGTAGTTGCGTTGCACCGGCGGTTTGCCCTCGAAGGTCTCGGCGATCGACTCCGGCAGTTCCACGAGGTCCGGGTCGTAGCGGTCGAAATACTCGTCCGGGAGCAGGTAGGGCAGGTGGGGCCCGAAGAAATGGGTGGCCAGGAAGAAGGGGCGTCCGTCGGCGGCGTACTGGTCGAGCTGCTCGATGGCGCGGGTGGCCAGGTAGTGCTCGAAGGTCGCCTCGACCGGCTGGTGCAGTCGTGCGGCGAGCAGGTTGCCCGGGTTGCCGTTGGGTGTGGTGCCGCGCACGTGGTCGGATATCCGGTACGGCGGCAGGCCCCGTTCTGCCAGGTAGGCCAGGTAGTCGGGGTGGTCGACGGGGTTGTGCCAGCCGGGGAGGTCCGGCCCGTCGAATCCGTACGAGGCGGCGTTGCGGTGCGTGCCGCCATGCCACTTGCCGATCAGGCCCAGCTGGTAGCCCCGCTCGCGCAGCGCGCCCGCGAAGGTGAACGCGTCCTCGCGCAGGTCCTCCAGATAGCCCACGTTGCGTTCGTAGTTGGCCAGCAGCCGGTGGCGGAACGGCGCCTGCCCGGTGAGCAGACTCGCCCGGGCCGGCGTGCAGATGGCGGTGGGCGTGTAGCACCGCTCGAAGCGCGTGCCGGTCGCGGCCAGCCCGTCGAGGTGGGGGGTGGCGACGTGCGGGTTGCCGTAACAGCCCAGGGTGTCGACGCGGTGCTGATCGGTCATCAGGAACAGCAGGTTCACTTCGCGTACGCCTTCGTGTAGAGGTCGCCGGTGTAGTAACTGGAGGGTTTCGGCTTGGACTTGAGCTGACCGGCACGGACGAAGAAATCGCCCAGGTTGTTCAGCCACGCGTCGACGGTGCCGTTCTTGGTCTTGGCGACGAGATCGGCCGTCGGCAGTGTCTCCACGTTGGCGGCGTCGGCCTTCACCTTGTTCTCGTCGAGCTTGAGCATCTTGGCGGACTCGGTGATGGCCTCCCGGGGATGCTTGGCCCGCCGGTCGTTGGCCTTCTGGAGCACCTTGATCACCTTGCTGGTGAGTTCGGGCCTCACCTTGTTGCCCGCGACGAAGGCGGTGGGAAAGGTGCTGTCCATGTCCCGGGTGCTGGCGACCTCCTCGAGGTCGGGCACCTTCTTCTTGATGGTGTCGATCAGCGGATACCAGATGCCCGCTCCGTCGATCTTTCCGGAGGAGAACGCGGAGACGATCGAGCTCGGAGCCATCGGCACTTTCTGCACGTCCTTGGTGGTCATCCCCGCCTTCTCCAGCGCGAGGTTGAGCGCCATGTCGCCGGATGTGCCCTCGGGGACGCCGACCTTCTTCCCCTTGAGGTCCTTCATCGAGTCGATGCCGGGCTGGGCGATGACCCGGTCGGCGTACGCGAGCGTGTTGACCGAGACGACCTTGGCCTTGCCGGAGGCGGGCAGCCACATGGCACCGGGGCCGATGTAGCCGAAGTCGAGGTCGCCGGCGCCGAGCGCCTGGACCTGAACCGGCCCGTCGTTGAATGCCTTGACCTTCGCGGTGAGGCCCGCCTCCTTCCACAGGCCGCGCTTCTCGGCTATGGCCAGCAGGCTCACGCCGTTGTAGTCGCCGATGTAACCGAAGTCGACCGTCGAGTCGTTGGCGGTGTCCTCGGAGCACGCGCTGACGGAGAGTGCCAGCACGGACAGGGTGGAGGCGGCCGCGAGGGCACGCCGAATACTGCTGCTACGCATGGCGGGGCAGTCCTCTCGGGAGTGACCGAAAAGCTCGGCAGGAAGTGAGCAGACAGGGACTGTCAGGCGGCGGGTGCGGCCTGGGGCTGGTGGTAGACGGCGTGCCAGACTTCGTTCCGGATCTGCCGGAACTCGGCGGAGAGCCGGATCTCCTCGGTGCGCGGATACGGCAGGTCCACGTCCAGGACCTGGTGGACACGTCCGGGCCTGGCCGCCATCACGACCACCCGGCTGGCCAGATAGACCGCCTCGTCCACGTCGTGCGTGATGAACAGGACGGTGCGCTGCTCCTGCCGCCAGGTGCCCAGGAGCTGGTCCTGCAACTGCACCCGGGAGAGCGCGTCGAGCGCTCCGAACGGCTCGTCCATCAGCAGCACTTGGGGATTCACCGCGTACGCGCGGGCGATTGCGCACCGCTGCTTCATGCCACCGGAGAGCGTCTTCGGCAGCGCGTCGGCGAAGTCTCCCAGCCCGACCAGGTCGATGGCGTGGTCGGCGCGCCGCTTGCGCTCCGCGGCGGGGAGCGCGGCCAGCTTCAGGCCGAACTCCACGTTGTGACGCACCGTCAGCCAGGGGAACAGGGCGTACTGCTGGAAGATCACACCGCGGTCCGGTCCGGGTCCGGTGACCGGCGCACCGTCCACCAGGACCTGGCCCGCCGTTGGCGCGACCAGTCCCGCCGCCATGCTCATCAGGGTGCTCTTGCCGCAGCCGGACGGGCCGACGACCGTGACGAACTCCCTGTCGGCGATGTCCAACGACACATGGTCCAGCGCGACAAAGGTGGTGTCCTTCATCGGGAAGGTCTTCACCACGTCCTGGAAAGAGATCTTGGTTGTCATCGGCGCTCCTGCCAACCGGTGAGGCGTCGTTCGGCGAGCAGCAACAGCCGGTCCATGGCCATGCCGAGCACGCCGATGGTGATCAGCGCCACGAAGATCGTGGGGATTTCGTACCAGGTCGAGGCCTTCTGCATCCGGAAGCCCAACCCCTCCTGTGCGCCGACGAGTTCGGCAGCCACCAGCGTCGCCCAGGACGCGCCGAGCCCGATCCGCATCCCGACCAGGATGAAGGGAGTGGACGCCGGGACGACGATCTTGACGAAGATGGTTCGGTCGGACGCGCCGAGCACCCGCGCGGCGTTGATCAGCGTCTTGTCCACGTCGACAACGCCCTGGAAGGCCGCCACCACGCAGGACATGAACGCGGCCAGAAAGATCACGAAGACCTTCGGCGTCTCCCCGATGCCCATCAGCACGATCGCCAGCGGAATCAGTGCCAGCGGCGGGATCGTACGGAAGAACTGGACGAAGGGCTCGATCAGTCCCCGGGCCAGCGGATACCAACCCATGAGGAAGCCGACCGGCACGGCCACCGCGGTGCCCAGCGCGAAGCCCGTGAAGACCCGGCGCAGACTGGCCAAAGTGTCATCGAGGAGCGAACCGTCGGCGATCATCTCACCGCCGCGCTCCGCCACGCTGACCGGCCCGGGAAGGTTCTCCACACCGAGGGACGCCAGCGCCCAGACCGTCAGGCCGAGCGCGAGCGCGACCAGGTTGAGAACAAGCGGCCGTCCGGCCCGCCGGGGGACGCGCCGCTCAGCTCCCGGCGCGGGCTTCCTCTCAGGTGTGGTGATCACGGCCATGAGTGCCTCACCTGGTTCATCGATCCTCCTCGGGATCCGGTCGAGCCGGGTAACGGGAAAGCAGGGACGATTCGCGCAGTACCAGCCCGATGCCGCCGAGGGCGCCGCCGACCTCGCCAAGCGTCGCGCTGCGCACTTCGAGCCGGTGCCGCGAGAGCGGCAGGACGTCCGCGCTCAGCGCCTCCTCGACCGGCCCTGTCAACGCGGCGCCGGCCAGGGCGAGTTCACCGCCGATCACGATCACGCCGGGCCCGACCGCGTTGCACACCGCAGCGAGCACCTTGCCGACCTGGGAGCCCGCCGCACGCAGCACGTCCCGGGCTGCCGCGTCGCCGGAGTCCAGCGCCGCCACCAACCCGGAGAGGTCCGCGGCGCGCCCGCCCGCGGCGCGGTAGGAGTCGAGCACGGCCCCCACCGAGGCCACGGTCTCCAGGCACCCGACCCCACCGCATTCACAGCGCACCCCGGCCCCCTCGACCGTGATGTGCCCGAATTCGCCCGACAGCCCGTACGCACCGCGGTGCAGCGAACCACCCACGACAAGGCCGCCGCCGACACCGTGCGACAGCCGGAGATAAAGCACATCCTCATCGCCCGCCGCCGCACCCCACACCGATTCGGCCAGCGCCGCGAGCCTCGTGTTGTTGTCCACGAGTACCGGCGCCCCGAAACGCTTGTGCAGCAGTTCCGGCAGACCGTCGACGCCGCGGGCATGCGCGCTCTCGCCGCCCGGGTCGGCGACCGGCCCGACGACGCCCGCGCCGATCGCGCTGAGCGCACCGAACTCCAGCGTTCCTCCGGTCAGCGAACTGACCAGACGCTGCGCGAGATCGGCCCGCTCCACCCAGGACACATCCCCCGCGTGCGACTCGCTCGCGGACCCGACGATCTCGTGCGCGACATTGGCGACGGCCACGTGCACCGCGCGTCGAGCGAAGTCGATCCCGATCGCCTGCCCCGCCTCGGGGTTGAGGGTCAGCGTCTCCACCGGCCGGCCACGCTTGCGCTGCCCCGTGCCGGCAGCGGAGGCGACGACGGCACCATTGGCCAGCAGCCCGCCGACGATGTCGTAGAGCGTCGTGCGGGACAACCCGCTGAGCTTGCCCAGCTCGCCCCGGCTCAGCCGGCCGTGCTTGCGCAACAGGTCGAGCACCAACTCCTCGTGCGCCCGCCGCAACCGGGTCAGGGGACCGTCGTGAGACTCCATGCCGCACAGCATGCTGACCCGCCTCATTTTCGTCAATGACTCGGAAAAAACAATTCCGATGACCACGCTCGTGCTGGTCGGCCCAACCAGGCGCCTACGCAAGAGCGATCGGCTCGGAGAACACCGGAGCCTGTCCCGCGTCAGGCACGTATGAGCGCCGTCGTGATCCGCGTGGGCGGGACGCAGTGCCGCCGCTCCGTGCAGAGCCCCGACAAACCCACTGCTTCCAGCAGTGGGCACGCGACCACAGCCAAGCCCTCCGTTGAGGCCGGCTCATCGACGCATCGCGCGCGAAGTCCGTCGCCGCGTTGCCGGCAACCGCGGGGTCACCAGCAGGACTACGGCCATGAGCGCACACGGCGCGCGGGCTCGAACGAACATTGACCATCAACTGCCCGACAAGAGCTCCGAGTTCAGAGCCGTCACTCAGCTGCGCAGTGTCCTGCCGGTGATACTGACGCGTTGACACCACCGGGCCCCGTTGCTTGGATACGGCGAGCCTTTTCCGGCATACGGCCCAAAAAGTGGAGCGCCCCATGGAACTGTCGCGCCGCGCCCTGTTGTCCATGGTCCCCGCGAGCGCGCTGCTCGCACTCGCCGACCCGCTGCGCGCACGGGCGGCAGGCCCCCCTCGCGACCCCTCCACCCGGGATCCGGCCGGTGACCTTGCCCGGCTCGTCGACAACACCGTCGCCGTCTTAGCGGGCACCGCCGAGGTCGACGCCCGCCCCGAGGTGGCCGGCAAGGTGGCCGCCATCACCGCCGCGGCGCAGGACCATCTGGACGCGATGGACGGGGCCGGTGCCGGCGAGCTGTTCCAGGGGCTCGGCGATCTCGGCACCAGTGACAAGAACCTGACGAAGTCCTTCCAGTACCTCTACGAGATCGCGCTCGCCACCCGCACCCCCGCGGGCGACAACCCCCTGCACGGCAACGAGGCCGTCCAGCGGCGCGTGATCGACGGCCTGACCTGGCTCCACGACCACTACTACGGCGACCAGTCGACGGGTTACTACGGCAACTGGTTCAACTGGGAGATCGGCATCTCCCAGCAGGTCAGCAAGGTCCTGGTGCTGCTGCGGGACCAACTCGCCGCCTACCGCCCGGAACTGGCCGCCACCTACGTCGCCGCGATGGACGGCTATCTGCGCAACGGCAAGAACGGCGACGTCGACCTCGACTCCCGCTTCCACACCGGCGCCAACCTCGCCGACATCACCACCGACCGGATCATGCAGGGTGCCGCCCTCGGCGACGACGCCCGGGTCAGCAAGGCCGTCGCCGACCAGCTCACCGTCCTCGCCACCATCGACCCGTACCGCCTCCGGCACGGCGTCACGGACGGCTTCTACGCCGACGGCTCCTTCATCCAGCACGCCTCCGTCGCCTACACCGGCACCTACGGCGCGGGGTTGCTCAGCCGCGTCGTGCAGACCCTGAAGATCCTGGACGGCACGGCCTATCTGCCGCAGGACGACATGGCCGGGGTGGTGCGCGGCTGGGTGGTGGACGGCTTCGCGCCGGTGATCTTCGAGGGCTGGATGATGGAGGTGGTCAAGGGCCGCGGGATGTCGCGCGAAAAGAGCGGATACCGCGACGCGACCACGGTGGTGGAGGCCGTCACCGACCTCGCCGCCCACTCCTCCGGCGACGACGCCACCGCTCTCAAGGGGTACGTGAAGTTCGTCCACGAGGCCGCGAAAGCGCCGCTGGACCCGATCTCGTTCGTCTCCCCCATGACCGTCGCCCGCTACGCCGACATCCTCGCCGACGACTCCCTCCCCGCCCGCGACCTCAGGGACGCCTCGTACACGACGGCGTTCAACGCCATGGACCGCACCGTCCACCACCGCCCCGGCTGGTCGTTCGCGTTGGCCCGCAGTTCACGGAGGGTCAGCAAGTACGAGTACATGAGCGGCGAGAACCTCAAGCCGTGGTTCCAGGGCGACGGCGCCCACTACCTGTATCTGTCAGGGCAGGACCAGACGCATGCCTACGGCGTCGACTACTTCACGGCCGTCTCCCCGTACCTGCTGGCCGGTGTCACCGCCCCGGCGGAGACCCGAAAGACGATCCCCGAGCTGTACGGCACACAGTGGTACGACAACCCTGACGCCGGGTTCACCGCCTCGTCCGAGAAGCAGAACACCTACGTCTACTTCCCGTGCGGCACGCACTCCCACTCCGGCGGCGCCACGCTGGGCGCCTACGGAACGGCGTCGCTGGTCCAGTCCGACGACGTCGCCTACGCGGCGAAGCAGGCCGGGCGGCTTCCGGACGACTTCGTGGCCTACCGCAACGCCCGTGCCACCAAGTCGTGGTTCCTGCTGGACGACGAGATCGTGGTGCTGGCTGCCGGGGTGCACGATCCGGCGGGCCGGGCGGTGACCACCACAGTGGACAGCCGCATCGCCGCCGAATCGGACGCCGTCACCCTCACGGGACGCCTGCGCGACGACACACGCTGGCGGGGCCCCGGTACGGCGCCGCTCGCCTGGCTCCGTTACGCCAACGCCGACGAGGAAACGGCAGTCGGCTATGTCTTCCTCGACTCCCCAGGCGCACCTCGCGGCCCCCGACCCACCGTCAGGCTCGACACCGTCACCCGCAGCCGCCAGGACGTCAACGCCGCCAACCCCGACACCCGGATCACCAAGCAGGTCTTCAGCGTCGCCTTCGAGCAGCCCCCCGGCACGCCCGCCACCACGCTGGCCTACGCCCTGGTGCCCGGCGCCACCGAACGGCAGCTGCGCCGCTACGCGCACGGCCCGCTGACGGTCCTCGCCCACACCACTGACGTCCAGGCCATCGGTCACGCCCGCTTGGGCCTGCTCGCCGCCAACACCTTCGCTCCCGGCACCCACATCGCCGGGCACCTCGCCATCGACGGTCCCGCGTCAGTGCTCATGCGGCGCGGCAGCGACGGCATCACCACCGTCGCGGTCGCAGATCCGACCACCGAACGCGACAAGGTCACCGTCACCCTGCACGGCCGCTCCCTGCGCCCGGTCTCCGCAGACGACGGTGTCCACGTCACCCGGCTTCCCGGCGCCACTCGTATCGACGTCACCACACGGCACGCGTACGGGCGAAGCTTCGTGGCACGGCTGCGGTAGGAGCCACCTGGGCGCCGCCCGGGTCTGGCACCGCGGTCATCACCGCCGCCCGGGGGCCGGCCGCCACGCGGAGAGGCCCGCCCGGAGGGCGGGTCATCGGCGGCGGCGTGCGAGGCGGTGAAAAACCTTCGGCCTGCCGGTCGGCGTGGGCAGCACGCCCGCGACCGCGTCCGCCAGCAAGGTGCCGACCGTCTCGGCTGCGCAGGCGCGGTTGGCGCCGATCCCGCCCGAAGGCCCGCGTTTGATCCAGCCCACCACATACGTCCCGGCTGTGCCGGTCACCCGGCCACGCTCGTGCCGGACGGTCCCGGCCGCCTCGTCGAACGGCAGCCCCGCTTGGGGCACTCCGCGGTAGCCGATCGCGCGCAGTGCCGTGCCGGCCGGGATCTGCACCTCACCGTTCGCGCCGGTGACGCGCACGGCACGGATGTGTTCGTCCCCGCACATCTCCATGGGCGCGGACAGGAAGCGGAACACGATGCGGCGCCGCCGCCCTGCCGCACCCGGTGACACGGACCAGTCGACCGCCTCCCGCGTCACACCCCGCAGTACCGCGGCCTTGTCCTTCGGCCCGGAGGCATCGATCACCGCACCGATGCGCGGATCGTGGTCGTCCACGACCAGGTCCACCTCGGGGAGGTGTTTCAGAGCGAGGAGTTCGGATCGGGTGTACGCCGCATGTTCCGGATCGCGGCGCCCGAGCACCACCACTTCGCGCACCTTGCTGCGGCGCAGCTCTGCCAGCGCGTGGCGCGCGATCCCGGTGCCGGCCAGTGCCTCCGGGTCGGAGACCAGGATGCGGGCGACGTCGAGGGCGACGTTGCCGTTACCGACCACGACGACTCGTTCGGCCGAGAGGTCGACGGCGTCGGGCGCGACCTCCGGGTGTGCGTTGTACCAGGCGACGACGGTGGTCGCGGCGAGGCTGCCCGTCCGGTCCTCGCCGGGGATCCCCAGCCGCCGGTCGGCGGCGGCGCCCACCGCGTAGATCACCGCATCGTGGTGTGCGGCGAGTTCCTCCGCCGTGACGTCCCTGCCCACCTCCAGGCCGAGGTGCATCCGCACGCGAGGATGCGTGTGGAAGCGGGCGAAGGTGTCGCCGGCCTTCTTTGTTGCCGGATGGTCCGGAGCCACGCCGTAGCGGACGAGACCGCCGGCGGCCGGAAGCCGGTCGACGAGCGTCACTTCGGCCCTGGTGTGCAGAAGCAGATCCTCGGCGGCGTACATGCCCGCCGGCCCAGTTCCCACGATTGCGACGCGCAGCGGCCCGAAGTCCGGCGGAAGGACGCGTTCGAAGGTCGGCTCACCCCAGGCGTGGAAGATCGGTCCGTGGTCGTCAGTTTCGGCCGGCTTTGCCTGCGACTCCTCCTCGGCGTGCTCGAAGTAGGCCGCGTTGATGTCGGCGTATTCCCGCTGTGCGGCGGTCAGGCTGTCGACCGGGAGGACGGCGTCCACCGGGCAGGCGTCAGCGCATGCGCCGCAGTCGATGCAGGTCTGCGGGTCGACGTGCAGCATCTCCATACTGCCGAAGTCCCGCTCCTCGGGCGTGGGGCGGATGCAGTTGACCGGGCAGACGGACACGCAACTGGCGTCCTTGCAGCAGGTCTGGGTGATCGCGTAAGCCATGTCGTCCGCTCGCGTGAAGTCGTCAGATCAGGTTGGCGCGCTTGTAGAAGAACAGCGCGGGCTTGGTGAGCAGCCCCACCGACGTCAGGAACTCCATCAGGCCCGAACAGCTTGAGCGCATCATCGACTTGTGGTGCTCGTTGGCCTTCGCCTCGCGCAGGGCGCGCGCCTCGTCCAGTCCGGCGTTGGCGTACACCTTCCGGTTCACCATGCTGGTCACGATGACGTAGGCCGCCACGGAGATCAGCAGAGAGTGAATGTGACGGCGCACCCGTCCGGCGCGCGCGAGGTGCTTGCGCGTCTCGTCGCGGGCGAACTTCATGTGCCGTGATTCCTCGACGACATGGATGTTGTTGATGGTGCGGACGAACGGCACGACCCGTTCGTCGCGCATCCAGTCGCGCTGCATGACGTCGAGGACCTCCTCGGCGACCAGGATCGCCCCGTACGCCGCCTCACCGAACGCCACGGTCTTGAAGAACCGGCCGAGTTCGATCGCTACCCGGTGCGGGCGGTAGGCCGGCGCCCGAAGCTTCTTCGCGCCGCGGGCGAACATGATGGAGTGGCGGCACTCGTCGGCGATCTCGGTGAGCGCCCACTGGAAGGCGTCCTCGGTCGGGTCCTTTGCGTACATGTCCCGCAGCATCATCTGCTGAAGGATCATCTCGAACCAGATACCGGTGCTGGCCACTGACGCGGCCTCCTGCCGGGTCAGCGCCTTGCGCTGCGCGTCGGTCAGTTCGTTCCAGTACGCGGTGCCGTAGAGGGTGCTCCACTCCGGGCTGGCCCCGTGGAAGTCCTTGTCCAGCGGGGTCTCCCAGTCGACCTCGGTGAGCGGGTCGTAGGAGAGTTGCGCGGACGAGTCGAGCAGCCGCCGCGCGATGTCGTCCTCGGGCGTGCGGCTCGTGGTCTCCTGTCGCGAGATGCTGGCGGTCATGCTGGGACTCCTCGAGTCGGGTCCGTGAAGTTCCTCATCGCCTACTGCTATTACTACCGGTAACAGCTTCTTATTGACAGACCGTATAGCAAGAGTGGGCGGTCTGCCTACCCCTGCGTAACCCGCCAGGTCGGCCGGCCGTCGACCGGCACTTGTCGCGATCTTCGGGCCGGTCGGCCGGAACGTCAGGGGCATCAGGGGCATCAGGCGGCCCGTCAACCGTCGCGTCAGAAGCGTCGCCACTGGCGGGGTACGGAAGTTGGTCCCGTCACCGGTGCCGTGGGGCACCGGGTCGCCGCTACGAGCAGGGTGAGAACGATGCCGGCGGCCACCACGAACAGCGTGGTGCGGATCCCGTCCGCGGCCGCGACGCGGAGGCGTTCGCCGGTGAGATCGTCGAGACCTGCGGTCGCGACGAGGACGAGGACGGCGAGGCCGACCGCGGCGCCGATACCGGAGCCCGTGGAGGCGATTCCGGAGGCGGTACGGACGGCAGGCCGGCCGTCAGTAGTGGATCGCGGGGAGGAACGCTCCGGCGGGGACGCTGTAGAGGCCGGTGGTCATCAGGCTCATCAGCTGCGTCACCTTGAGCCCGTTGGCCAGGCACCACTGGAGCAGCCGGGTGTTGCTCGCGGGGACGAGGATTCCGGGGCCGCCGAAGGCGGGGGCCGCCGCGATGAGGGCTTGGATGTCCGAGGTTTCCTCGCCCACGGAATGGTCGAAGAACGCCACGTCCGCGGCGTACCCGGTGATGTGTCCTTCGTGTTCGACGACACGGGCGGTGCCGTGCTTGATCGCGTCGGCCAACTCGCCTCCGCGGTCGAAGCCGTGGACCCGCCGGCACACGTCGTTGCACCGCGCGAGATCGGCGTCCGTCGCCTTGCGGACGGTTCTGCCTGCGATCGAGCCCAGGATCGGCGGCCCCTGCAGGCAGGCGAGGGTTTCGCGGAACTCGAATCCGAGGCTCGCGTACAGCGCGAACGAGCCGGTGTTGTAGGTGGTCTGTACGAGGCGGATGCCCGGGACCCGGCGCTCGGCGGAGCGGTCCATGACGTCCCGCATGAGCAAGCGGCCGAGGCCCTGGTTCTGTACGTCGGGGTCGATGGTCAGGGGCCCGACTCCGACGACGGCGGAGCGTTCGTCGAGGAAGTTGCTTCCCACGATCCGCCCGTCGAGCTCGGCGACGACGCCGTAGAACCCCGGGTGGTTCAGGGCCATTTCCATGACCGTGGCACCCACTTCGGCGCTGGGCACGTCCGGCGGAAACGCATGCTTCCGGGCGATGCCGGAGAAGGCTTCGCAGCAGATTCTTCCGCACTCGGCGGCGTCGGCCGGCTGTCCCGGGCGCAGTACGAAGTCCATGTGCCCCTTCTCTCTTTGTCGGCCGGCGCCTGTCGCCCTGAAGCCCTGGGACCTGTCCGGCGGATCCTCTCGGGCCCGCGACGCCTGGCACGCACGCTCGCTGCGTTGTCGGAGTCATCCGAGTACACCCAGTACGAGGATGATCCTCCGCCTTGCGATCGCACGCACCAGGCGCCGCGGGCTGGTCCTCAAAGATCCGCCGGACAGGCCCTAGTAGTCGAGTGCCGCGCTCCAGTCGCCCCGGCCTTTGCTGGTGAGGTCGAGGACGTGCCACACCGGGCTGTACAGGTCGATGCCTCGCTGGTCGATGTCCTCGGACATCCGGGGGTGCACCGAGTAGAGGTGGCGTACCGTCCCTTCCCCTGCGCCGTCGGTGCGGGGAGACCCCAATTCGCGGGTGAAGACCGAGATCGTCGAGTCCTGGTCGCCCTCGGCGTCCTCGCTGCCCAGGTCGTACTTGAAGGTGTTCGAGCCGGCGCTGAGCAGACGCAGATTCGTCCAGTTCCGGTCCCGGGCGTGCGCGCGGAGCGCGGGCAGGTCGGCCGCGGCGACGACCGCGAGGTCGGCGTTCTGTGTGATGTGGCGGGCCACCCCGTTGAGCCCGTCGAGCCACATCGTGCACATGGGACATGGCTCCGTGTGCTTCTTGCCGAACATGAACTGGTAGACGACCAGGTCGCGCCCGGGCCCGGTGAAGAGTTCGCTGAGGCGCACGGTCCGCGTCGGCGCGTCACCGGCCTGCAGATCAGCGGGACCCTCCTCGAAGACGTAGTCGTCGAGGACGGGCCCCGGCGGCAGCCTGCGACGCTGGTCGGCAACGCGTTCGCGCTGACGCATCAGCTCGATCTCGGCTTGCTGCAACTCCTCGCGGGCGCGGACGTATTCGTCCGACTCGTCGGTGAGGTTGGTCTGACGCATCGCTGCCCCTGGCTGGCTGCTGCTCGGTGGCCGTCTGCTCCGGCCCATCACCGTATGTCTGCGCACGCGGCCGACCGGGCAGCGAACGACGCGGTCCGGGTCAGTGCACTCCGGTGGATCAACCCAGGTCCGTCGAAGAGGTACGTGTCCGGCCTCGGGCACGTATCCGGTCGGGCCGGGCTCAGGGCAGGTGCGGACGCGTCACGCCACGGCGGCAAGGGCCAACGCCACGGGCATCAACCCGCACTGGCCGACGAGGAGGGCGGTACGGACGGGACGGCTCACCGTCCGCGCGGGCAGAAGCAGCGCGGCGAGGCCGAGCAGCCCGGAGCCACCGAGCAGCGAGGCGCTGACGTCGAAGAGAACCGTCGGCTCCCCCTTCAGGGCGTCGTCGAGGACCAAGCCGTAGGACAGCATGAAGATGACGGGCAGCAGTGCGAGGGCGATCCCCGCAGTGATGCGCAGTCCCAGGGTGCCGGGTGCGGACGGGGCACCCCCGGGGCTCGCCGCGTCGCTCGTCATGACGGCGACCCTGACGTGGCCCCGACCCCGGCTCCCGGACCGCGGTCGTCCCGGTGCAGCGCCAGCCAAAGGCCGCGGCCCGTCGCCCACAGCGCCAGCGCCACGACGACCGGGACGCCGAACAGGACGACGAGACCGGCTCCGATGTTGGCGCCGACGACCCCGGCGGTGAGCACACGCCACCCCGCGCCGACGATCAGGCCCGCCACCATCAGCGGACCGAGCACCTGCCACCAACGCCGGTCGAAGGTCCCGCGGCGCCAGGCGCGCACCAGCAGCACCACGGTGGCGGCCGCCAGCAGCAAGGCGCCGACGCCCAGTGCGGTCTGCACACCGGTCGGGATCGCCAGGGGCTCGTAGGCATGGTCGAGTTGGGACGGCGGCAGGCCCTGCGCGTCGTCCTGCCCCATCAGTCCCCAGGTGGCCACCGGTACGGCGGCGACCAGAACACCGGCGACCAGCACGTGCATTCCAAGTGCTTGCTTTCGCATGCTCCGATGATGCTCACGAGGGGGCGGTTCCGACATGAGTAGTCGTACTCATCTGAGAAAGCCACCGACAACCGAGCGGCCGAGGGCCTGCGGTGTGGACCGCAGACCCCGCTCCTGTCTTCCTCACGGCTGTCCCTACTCGTCGATCGCCGCCCCATACTGCGCGTTGGCCGCCGTACCGCCGAGGCGTGTCCCGTCGTACGTCCACGTGCCGTTGGCGACCAGGCCCGACGACGACGCGGGGAGGACCCATACGAAGCCGTCGTTCGTGTTCTCGCCCGGCGCCGCGGCCAGCAGGCCGAAGAGGCCGTCGCTGTTGGCGTCGATGAGGCGCACCTGGCCGCCCCAGCGGTCGGATGCCTCCGCCACGCCCGGGATGTCGGCGTGGTTCTGGTCGAAGCTGCGTGCCCCGGTGGCCGTCAGACCACCGGGTCCGCCGCGCAGCGTCCAGACCGCACCCGCGTCCGAGGTGGAGCCGATGTCCTCCCCGGGGGCACCGACGGCGAGGTCGGGACGGCCGTCGCCGTCGGTGTCACCGGCGGACATCTCGGCACCCCACTGGTCGCCTGCCTCGGCCTGGCCCGGCACGCCCGGTGAGTCCTGTGTCCACGTCTGGGACGGCTCCTGGCCGAGGCCGGAGAGGTCGCCCTGGCCCAGGTGGACGGAGACGGATCCGCCGAGGGACGAGCCGGAGCCGGTGTCGCCGATGGCCAGGTCGTCCTGGCCGTCATGGTTGAAGTCGCCGGAGGTGGCCGCGGGTCCGCCCTCGAACGTGCCGCCGTCCCCCAGCTCCTCGACGTCCGGTGCGCCGTGCAGCACCTGGGTGACGCCGACGCCCGGCTGGTCGCCTGTGGTCACACCCGAGATCGCCAGGTCCGCCCAGGAGTCCTCGTTGTAGTTGCCGTGGCTGAGGCTCCGAAGGGCGAGTCCGGACTCCGCCGGGGCGAGATCCAGCGCCCGGCCCCCCTTGTCCGCCGGCTTCAACTGACTCGCCCCGGGTGGGGCCGTGAAGAACAGCAGGGCGTCGTTCTCCAGGACGGCGATGCTGTCCCGCAGATTGGCGTCAGGGTCCGCCGGGTCGGGGGCGAAGTAGCGGGCCGCTTCGATGGCCCGCCCGAAGTTCGCGCCGGCGCGCGGCTGATCGGGGTTCTCCAGCCAGGTGCTGTCGGATCCGTGCAGCCCCGTGGGCGAGCCCCAGAACACGGTGGCGCCGCCCGCGTCGGACAGCCCTGCCAGGTCCTCGCCGGGGATGCCGACGATCGCGTCGTCGTAGCCGTCGTTGTCCAGGTCGCCCGAGGCCACGGCCCGTCCGAAGCCGTCGCCGGCCTCGGCACCGCCCGGGACGCCGGAGGTGTTCTGGTTGAGAACGCTCTTCTTCGTCGTACTGAGACCACTGGACGAGCTGTACTGCGCGGTGACGTAGCCGGCACCCGTGGCACCGCTCACCGCCGCGCCCGGGGCACCGGTCAGCACGTCGTCGAAGCCGTTGCCGTCGTAGTCGCAGTTGTGCTGCTGCCAGCCGATGGACGGAAAGGGCACGGAGGCCTGGGCGGCGGGGGCGGCGAACAGGGCTCCGCCGCCGACGGTGAGGAGTGCCGCGGCCGTGAGGGCCGCGCTTCTGATGTGACGCACAGGAGGACCTCCTTGGTCTCCTACGTTGCCTACGGCGTCCCGCTCGGCCCCTGTGGGATGCGCGTGGCGGGAGAGATGCGCGGCCGGCCCCCAGCGGGAAGCCGAGGCACGGGCCGGCACAAGACACCCCTATTGCAGTCACTTAGGAGACATCCGAAGTTCGTCCAGGGTTGTACGCGCACCGCGCCCCGCGAACGGCGACGCAGAGCATGCGGGGAGCTCGTCCCGTCAGGCCGTGCGGACCGGCGAGGGCATCGGGCCGGCAACGACGACAAAGGGCGGGACCCGGTCAACGGGTCCCGCCCTTCGGTCACAAGCACCGAGCAGCCGGCGAGCGGAGCGGCATCAGCAGCCGTTGAGGACCGAGGAGAGGGCGCTCTTCTCCGCGGAGTCGACCGTGAGGTCGTAGTAGTGCTTCACCTGCACCCAGGCGCGGGCGTAGGTGCACTGGTAGGCGGTGCGGGAGGGCCACCAGGTGCCGGGGTCCTGGTCCCCCTTCGACTGGTTGACGTTGTCGGTGACGGCGAGGAGTTGGGGCCGCGTGAGGTCGTTGGCGAGGCTCTGCCGCTTGGACGTCGACCAGTTGTAGGCACCGGAGTCCCATGCCTCGGCGAGCGGGATGAGGTGGTCGATGTCGACGTCCGAGGACGCGGTCCAGGTGGCGCCGTCGTACGGCGAGTACCAGCTGCCGCTGGTCGCGGCGCACGACGAGTCGGTGACGACGCCGCTGCCGTCGCGCTTGAGGATCGTCTCCCGGGTGTCGCAGTTGCCGCTGATGTTGATCCAGTGCGGGAAGAGGTCGCGGTTGTAGCCGTCACGGGAGTGCTCGGTCGTGGCGGGCATCGAGGAGAGGTAGGAGCGGGCCGTGGAGGCGGCGATGGGGGTCGGCAGTGCGGCGTAGGCGGGGGTGGTGCCGAGCAGAGTGACCGCGGTCGTGCCGGCGGCTATGAGCGCGGCGAGGACGCCACGGCGTATGTGGGTGCGCATGCTTGTTGGCTCCCATGTGTGTTGGGGGGTGGAGCGGTGTGATTATCGTGATACTGAGCGGTCTATGCGGATAGACCTGGCACGGTGAAATTTCCGTGACAACCGGCCAATGAGCATGCGTCCGCGCGTAGTTGAGCCGCTGAGCTGCGGCGGAGCGGCGACCAGGGTCAAGCCCTGGGAGGGGTCCTCCAGTTGGGAGGCGGCGGTGTTGGGGCGCGCGGCCTCCCCGAGACGCACCTCATGGGGCGCTGCGGTCCTGCCGAGCGGTTCGGCACGCCGGACTCACCCGGGCACCCGGCGAGTCGGCCTGGGCAGCGGGTCTACGTGAAGTGCGGGAGCGAGCGCGTCACCGGTGCTCCGATCGAACCGTCCGGGACGGTGGGCACGGTGAGGTGCGCGCCATCGGCGACCACCATGAGCGCCCCGGCCGCAGTCACATCGTTCAGCAACTGCACCCCGCGCTCCCCGGCGACCCATGTGCGCGCCCCATGTGCGCGCCCCAACGCCGGTCATCGGCGGGCGAGTTCACCCATGCCGGTCCGCTCCCGCGGGGCCGGCAACGCGAACACGCACGTAAGCCCGCCGCCTGACCACAGGCTGCGGGCCTACGCGGGCTCACGTGCGCGCTCGGGCCGCGGCAACCACGCCGCGGCGGCCTTCTGAGCGCTCGGCTCAGACGTTGGGAACCTTCAGCTTCTTCCAGCTCTCCGGGCCCGGGATGCCGTCCGCGTCCTTGCCGCGGTAGCCGAGTTTGCGCTGCCAGGCGGCGTACGAACGGCGGTCGACGTCCGTCCAGTGGGGGCCCGGGCCGACCTTGTACTCGGAACAGCCTTCCGCCACCAGGCGCTTGCCCATGGCCGTGATGATGCGGCTCTCGCGGCCCTCGCGGAAGAAGTCGCTGCCGGGGAACGGCTCGTGGGCGGGCTTGCTACCACCACCACCCCCACCGGTGCCGCCGCCACCGGTGCCGCCACCACCGACCTTGCCGCCGTCGCCGGGCTTCTTCTTCAGCCGGGCGGCGATGCGGCTCCGCATGCTGTCCATCGTGAAGCCGCGCGGATCGACCTTGCCGGGCTGCCATTCCTTGTGGCCGATGACGGAGCGCTCGTTCCAGTCGTGCGCTCGGCAGATGGCCGCCGACACGCGCGTGATGGCCTCCAGTTGATCCTTGGGCCACGGGTCCTTGCCGTTGCCGAGGTTGATGCACTCGAAGCCGTAGAAGCGGGCGTTGCCGTCCGTGTCGGCCTCGTTGTCGTGCGGGAGTTTCCGCTCGTTGATGACCGCGTTCAGGACGTCGCCGTCGCCGAGTCCGGCGTGGTTGGCGCGGCCGTTGCCGACGAGCCACACCTCACCGTGCTTGTCGATGACGCCGTGGCACAGCGGCCCCGGCAGGCCGGAGCGGCCGTCGTAGCACAGCCGGACGCTGCCCTCGGTGCCGGAGGTGACGGTGTGATGGATCATCACGCCGTTCAGCGGGCCCCAGGCGCCCTTCGCATTGCGGTTGTGGCGCCGCCAGTTGCGGACTTCGTGGACCGTGAGGCCCTCGGCCTTGAGCGCCTTCACGAGCCGGTCCGCGCTCAGTGGTTTCGCCATCGCGGTCTCCCCCTTCCGTGGATGCGTCCTGGACGCGTCCCGTCCTCACGTTCCGTTGCGTGTGTGCTCGCTCTCACCGTGATGCGCTTCCGCGCTGCGCCGGGTCCGCTCATTCGCCGCCGGTCCCCGGGTACAGCGGAGCCGCGTCGTCCTCGGCGCTCTCCTGAGCGCGGCTCTCCTCCTCGGCCGCCAGGGCCTCGAGGGCCAGCTCCTCCTCGCTCGCGGCGGGAACGGCGGAGGCCAGGGGTTTGAAGACGAACCGGAGGTCGGAGGCGGCCCGCTCCCCCATCACCCACGCGAGCGGCGCGTAGTGGACGGCGATTCCGGCCGGGTCCTGGAGCAGCGGACGGCGGGCGGCGTCAACGGGCCATTCGACCTCGCCGTTCGCCGTACGGGCGGGGATCACCCAGTAGTCGCCCGTGCGGTACGTGCCGCCCTTCGCGAAGTAGACCTCGACGCCGTCCTCGAGGGCCAGCCAGCGGCCCTCCTCGACCGGGAGTGCGCCCTCGCGCAGCCGTCCCTCGTCGCCGTGCCGTCCCCCCTGGCCGTGGCCGGGGGCGCGGTGGTCCCAGCGGCGCAGGAACGGGTTCTTGCCGGGCCGGTACGTCTCCGGCTCGGCGGACAGCCGCACCTGCCGCCCGGGCAGGTCGACCTCCTCGATGCGCAGCAGCGGGGTCGCGTCGAGCCGGTCGGACGTGGCCGTGTCGGTGAACTCGACGAGGTCGCCGACGTCCAGACCGAGTGCCTTGTCGTCGCCCAGAGTGCCCAACGAGGCCCAGGTGCCGTCGAGTTCGTCGACGGGGAACGTGACGGAGCCGTTCTCGCGGGACCACTTGAAGCCGGCCGTCTTCGCGTCGCCGCCCTGGTGGATCTCCACGCGGTACAGCTGGTTCTCCGGGCCTCGGTAGCGGGCGTCGGGCCGCACCAGGCAGGGGTCGTCGTCGGCGCCGTCGGGGCGTTCGCTGCGAGCCGCCAGTTTTCGGACCGAACTGTCGCTCGCCTGCGTCCACTTGGTGAATGCTTCGCGGACGGCGTCCTTGTCGGGCTTGTCGTCCTCCAGGTCGAGCGCGTCGCCCGGGAGCGCCCGCACCTGCCAGATCACCTTGCGCCTTGCGGCCGTGTCGGTGGTGGCGGCGCCGAGGGCCGTCTCCCTCAGATAGGGGTCCTCAGCGGCGGTGACGGCCCGCTCCCACACCTTCAGATAGGCCAGGTACGGGAACTGTGCGGGCAGCCGGTCACCGGGGCGTTCCGGGTCGAGGTGGGCGTCGGGCTGGTCCCAGTATGTCCAACTTCCGGGCTGCTGCGGCTTCTTGCCGGCCTCGGCTCCCTCGCCCCCCTTGCCGTCCGGGTCCTTGTCGTCCGGCACGGGGACACCCGGAACCGGCCGTCCCGCTTCGCACAGGATGCCGTCGACGTAGTACCGGCCGGCACCGATCTCCAGGTCGTCCAGCTCACCGCTGCTGCCCACGAACTGGATGGCGAAGCCCGCGGCACCGGTGGGCCCGCCGTGCTGCCCGATCAGGTCGGCGGTGGTGGTGCGGCTGTGGTGCAGCTGGATGGCGGCCTGTTCGTTGGCGTCTGCGTCCAGCTGGACGCGGCCCTGCTGGGCCAGGACGGCGGAGTAGTGCCGCTGCGGCCGGAAGGTGCTGCGGGACAGATCTGCGTGCATGGAAGGAATCCCCCTCGGATGTGCCCGCAGTGCTGTGCGGTGCGGGCTGTGCGTGCGTACGGAAGCTTGCGGGCCGGGCTCGGACGGTTCCGTCAACGGGCTTGCCAGGACCGGCCGTTCGAGTGGTTCACGTGACGAAGAAGATCCCGGCGTCCGTGCCCGCCGGGGTGTATTCGGCGAGACGTGCCCGGAGGCCGTCCGTGCGCTGCGGCTGGTACAGGTCGTGGAACGCGCCGAGTTCGCCGCCGTCGTCGGCACCGCGTCCGATGGCGTCGGGGGAGCCCGCGGCCAGCTGCGCGTACGCGGGCGTGCCGTAGCGCTCGCTGGTGAAGACGGGCCGCACCATCCGGGTCTCCGGACGTTCCCGGTCGGGGACGCAGCGGAACCGGCGCGGCGTGCGCGAACCGTGCGGGACGTAACTGAAGCGCATGCAGCCCAACTGCTTGCGTGCCACGTCGACTTCGCCGGTGAAGACGCTGTTCTCCGCGATCTGCACGGCGTGCGTGTGCACTTCACCGATGACGGTGCTGCGGTGGGCGTGGAGGACGGCGTGCGCGTGCCGGCAGTCGGGCGCGGAGAGCGCCTCCCGGTGGTGGCCCGTGGCGTCGAGGATGCTGTCGCGCAGATGCAGCGGCAACGGGTCGGTGCCCACCTCGTCGCCGATGACCTCGATGGTGCCGAGGATGCTGCGGTCGATCTCCACGCAGGCCGTGGTGGATTCGAGGACGAGGCTGGGTTCCTGCGGAGAGTGCGGGCCGCAGTCCTCCTCCAGGCTCCAGCCCGGTACGAGGGTGCAGTGCCGCAGCACGAGGGCGCCGACCGGTCCGTTCACATGGATGCCGCGGCCCGTGATCAGCAACCCGTCGAGAACCGCCCGCGGCTGCTCGCCGGGTGCGCAATCCCCTTCCGGCGCACGGATGTTGAGCGCGTCGGGCCGGTTGCTGTACCAGTCCAGGAGCCGGACGACGGGGCGGGTGCCTTCGGCTGCGCGGACCTGGAGGCGGTCGCCGGCTTCCAGGTCGAAGTCGAGCTGCTCCTGCCAGGTCCCGCTGTGGGCGAGTTCGATGATGCCCTCGCCGGGGCAGCGGCCGCCCGCGCGGTCCTCGCGCCACTGGGCGTACGCGTCCATGATCCGATCGTGCGCCTCGCCGGGACCCACCCGGTAGACGGTCGCGCCCGGAGTCCGCGGGCGGTCGCGGACGTACTCGCCGCCGCCCATCTCGTCGGAGAACGCGTAGTGGTAGGTGACCCACACGCCCTGCTTGGGCGCCGACCGGGAGCCGAAGGCCATGCGGCCCAGCTCCGGGTCGACGGCGATCTGGCCGCGCCGCGGACGGTAGCGCCAGTCGCTCAGGTCCGCGACGACGATGTCTCCCATCGGCACCGGCTCGTCCTGTCCGTCCCGCCAGACGGTGAAGCTCTTGCCGGGCCCGTAGTAGTCCGCGAGGCGCTCGGCGAGCCGGCGGCGTCCGATGGCGTCGGGCAGGTTGTCCGCCGTGGCGATGTGCGCGGCGTGCGGCTCGGGTTCGGGCCTGGTCACGAGCGGGGTGTCATTGCCGAGGACGGAGAAGGTGTACAGGTTGCGGGCCCGGTCGATGCAGTAGGCGGGCGCCCGGCTGACGGAGTACGGGCACAACCGCCACACGTACAGGCCGACGCCCGCCGGGGTGTGGCCGCCCTGCCGGCGACGGGAGTCCGCGCGCCGCACGTCGGCGGTGCGGGCAAGGGTGCCGAACGGCCCTGCGGCGAGGCCGAGTTGAGAGCTGTCTCGCATGTCGGCGAGCCTGCCGCGACCTGCCCTGCGCACATCGGCGGTGGGCGTGGCCGCGCCGTAGAGCCGTACGGGCTGGTGGTGGGCGAGCCCGCGGGAGAGCTCGACGGCCCGTGCGGGCCACCCGGCGACGCTCTCCGCGAGTTCTTCCAGCAGCGGAAGGGTGCCCTTGCGGCGCCGGTTGGCGACGGTGGCGGCGACGTCCCGACGAGGCGAGAGGACTTCGGCAAGGCGCCTGCGCGAGGCGTCCGCCATCGCGTCCGGGCTGCCGGAGGCGAGAACCCGCTCGTATCCGGGGAGCGGACGGTGGCCGACGAGGTCACCGAGGTAGGGGAGTGCCCACTCGGCGGCGGTCTCGACGAACCAGTCGTCGTAGCCCTGTTCGACCTGGGTGCGTATCCGGTCGGACTGTTCCGCGATGACGGCGAGCAGGGCGCGCAGGGGCTCCCCCTGCTCGGCGTCCCGCAGGCGGTGCCACTGCGGGAGCAGGTCTGCAAGGTGGTCCGGCTGCCTGGTCACTGGTCGACCTCCGTCAGGACGAGCGAGTCGGCGGTCTTCGAAGGCAGCAGCACGAACTGGGCCGCGCGGATGCCGCGGAAGACACACACGGAGCGGCCGCGCTCCAGCGGCCGGGTGTCGGTGATGTCGGGGTTGAGCCGCAGCAGTTCCTCGAGGGAGATCCCCCGCTGGGCGGCGATGTGGCTCAGGGTTTCGCCCTCGGGCGCGGTGACGCGGTGGAACTGTTCGTCGTACGCCGCCGGTCGGGCCGCAACCGTGTCCGGCGGGCCTGGACGCGTCAGCTGCTCCACGATCTGCTGCGGTGGGGTGCCTTCGGGTATCCCGGTGAAGACATCGAGGTCCACCCAGTCGACGCCGGGCACCGTGTGCGCGGCGGCAAGCGCGTCCGAGGGCCGGGCCGGTACGGCCACGTCGCGGCCCGCGAAACCCAGTTCGGCCTGGAGGGCCTGGCGCAGCCGCGGTTCGACGTACTGCCAGGAGTGGTCGCGGGCGACCTTCACCTTCGCCGCCACGACCAGCACCACGAGTTCGCGCGTCTCTACGCGTACGGGAAGACGTTGGTCGCCGTACTGCGCCAGCGAGGCGCGCAGGGCCCGCAGGGTCCGCGAGTCCGGCTCCAGCGGGATGTCGTCGTCCCCGGCGACGGTCAGATGGAGCAACCGCCGCCTGCCGTCGGTGACTTCACGCGCCACCGCCCTGCCGATCCCGGCACGGGAGCGGGCGAAGTCCTCGTAGTCCTGCGCGGAGACGAGCCTGTCGAGCGCGGACACGGCGAGCGGGATGCGGCGCCGGCCCGCGGGGAGGCGTCCGGGCCTGCGGGACGGAGCGGCGTGTGCGGGCCCGTCGGGATCGGCACCACCTGTGGCGGGGACGGGATTGGTGACCCCGGTGACGCCGAGCGGGCGGGTGACGGGCTGAGTGATGCGCCGGGCCGCGACGTTGGCTTCCGAGCCGGTGCCGAACCGGTAGCGGGCGCGCACGTTCTCGTGCCCGGACGGCAGCCGCGCGCCGTGCACGCCGTCGCCGAAGGTGACCGTCGTACGGCCGTCGCCCGCCGTGCCGGTGACGTACACGCGCTCGGTGGGCCCCCGGCCCGCGAGGCTGTCGACGGGATGCCACAGCAGTCCGTCGACGCGGACCTCCAGGGTGGCACGCGCGCCCAGCGGGCCGGCGTCCGGCAGCCAGGTCAGCGGCGCCTGCCAGAGCCGGAACGTCTGGTGTGTACGCCCGGCGTCGCCGCTGCCGATGGCCTCCTCGCGGCTCTCGCCGTGGGTGGCGGACACGACGTTGCCCTGGACGAGGACGGTGTCGCGGCGGTACCGGTGCTCGAGGTCCCCGGTGAGGGTGAGCACCGTGTGCACGTGGTCGCCGGGCAGCCGCGGGTCGAGATACTGCTCCGCGCGGGCGACGACGGCGAGTTCGGTCGCCTGGACGCCGGACGTGTGCGGCACGTCGCTGCGTTCACCGCTGAGAGCGATGGTGCGGCCGGGGCGGAGTCCCTCGTACAGCCGGTCGAGGACGATCTCGTTGCCGTGCACGTCGTCGTCCAACGGCTCGTCGGCGAGGCGTAGTTCGGTGCCCCCGGCGTACACCGTGGTGTCCCGGATGTGGGAGAGCAGCACGTCACGCTCGTCGAGCCAGGGGTCGGCGAGGGTGAGTTCCGTGCCGCGTCCGGTGATGCCGTAGTCCGCGTAGGAGGCGGTGCGCACGGCGGTGACGCGGGTGCTGACGAACGCGAGCTTCGGGTCGCCCGGCACTCCGCCCTCCGCGCCCTTGCGTGGCCTGGAGACGACGACGCGGCTGCCCACCTCGATGCTCTCGTGCACACCGTCCAGCCGCAGGATGCCGCGGCCGTCGGGGTCCGGCACCGTGGCGAGGACGACTTCGACGGACGCCGGTTCGCTGCGGGTGGTGTAGCGGGCGGTGATCTCGATGTCGCCCTGACGCGTCCGCTGCTCCTCCCCGGGCTTCAGCAGCCAGCCCGCGGTGTCGCCGTTGTGCACGGCCACCTGGACGGCGCCCTCTTCGCCCGGACGTGAGATGAACACCGTGCGCTCGGGCAGGCCGGGGAAGAGCCGGACGGTGACTCCTGGCTCCTGCGAGGTCTCGGGACGCCGGTTCAGCCAGCCCAAGCCGTGGTCCTGGCCGGTGCGCGAGTGCAGCTCGACCCGGCCGGGACCGAGCGCGAACGAGGTGTCGGCGGGCAGCGCCTCGGTGCGCTGCCGGGACAGGTCGTAGCGCGCATAGCCGAACTCGGCGCGCTGCGGCACCTTCCCCGTCGTGTCGAACTCGATCCGGATGCCGGTGAGTTCGGCGCCGCTCAGCGGCCAGTCCGTCGTCTGCACGACGCGGCCCGTCGCGTCCTGTACGGGCTTGAGCGGAGCCGTCGATCCGAACGGGGCCGCGGTGACCCTCATCGCCAGCAGCTCCCGCAGCGCCTCCGGCACCGAGGGCGCGTCCGCTCCTGCGGGCCTCGCCCGCTGCCAGGCGCCGTACAGCTCCTGGCCCGTGGCGGGTTCGAGCGCGCTCAGCAGCCCGGCGGCGAGGCCGGCGCCGGCGGCCGGACCGTGGCCCGCTCCGGACCTGCCGATGTGCGGCGCGGTGCGGCCCGTCGAGCGCAACGCGGGCAGCAGCGCGTCGAGCACGCGCAGCGCCGGCGTGCCCCCGGGTGCCGGGGAGGAAGGCGCGGGCTCCCCGACGGAGCCCAATTCAGCGGCGCGCTCGGCGAGTTCGCCGAACATGGCGGCGAGCGCGGCGAACCACGCGGCGGGCTCCTCGTACGGCGCGGCCAGGGCCTCCGCCTCGGCCAGCCGCTCGCGGGGCTGGTCCAGGCGGTGCACGAACTCCCTTGGCGTGACGAGCAGTTCGAGGTCTTCGCGGAGCGGAGCCAGTACCTGCTCGTCGAAGTCCTCGATCAGCTTGCTGACGGGCCTCGGGTTGGGCACGGGCCGGGTCTCGGCCTGCGCCCCCTCGCCCGCGTCGCCCGCGGCGCCCGGCTCCTCCGGTTCGGGCACGGTGATCCAGGACCTGAGGAGTTCCACCAGCTCGTGAAGAGTGGGCGGGGCGGAGTCCGGGAGGCGGATTGCGGTGATGTCGTCGTCGCGGTCGATGCGGGTGTCCGCCACGGTCAGCAGCTTGTGCTTGCCGCCGCCGAAGACGAAGAGCAGGTCGTCGCCCTTCTTGAGCGGTTCGGCCGTGCCCGCCACGTAGATCTCGGAGCGCTTGCCCAGGTCGCCGGGGAGGATCAGGGAGGGTCGGCGGCGCCGCACCTTCAGCTGATTCCACTCGGCGCGCGCGAGCAGATCCTCGTCGGTCTCGTACGTCTGCGCCTCGTCCTCCGAGGCGGTCGGCACGCTGTGGCTGCGGGAACCGCGCGGGATGAGCACCTCGGCGTTCCCGTCGGCGCGCGGGTCGCGGTCGACGGTGTACGCGAGGTACGTGCCCGCCGCGACACCGGGACGCGGCCTGTGGCCGACGAGCCGGGCAAGCATCGCGAGCGAGCGGTGCTCGTCCGCCGTGCGCAAGTAGCCCTCGTCGCCGATGCGTTCGGAGTGAAAGGTGAGCAGATCGCCGAGGACCGCCCAGGCGTCGAGCAAGGCGACGGCCGGGTCGTCGGTGGTGCGCGCCGTGAGCTCGCGCAGCGCCGGATAGGCGGGCGACGCGAGCCGGTCGAGCATGGCGGCGAGGAACGTGCCGTGGGTGCCGGTCCTCAGCTCCAGTGCGGTGCGCCCGGGAGGGTTGTAGAGGGCGGCGGGGGCGCGGTTCTCGTCGTGGCCCCCGCAGCCGCAGCCGCAGCCGGAACCCGAGCCGGAACCGCACGAACTACCCGCGCCGGGTGAGGTGTTGCGGAACGCGGTGCTCATTGGGCGTCACTCCCCCAGGCGTCGCCGGGGGTGCCTCCACCCGCGAGCGTGATCTCCAGCCTGCCGTTCTCCGGCAGCACAGGGTCGTTGTCGCACTGGGCTGTCTCCAGCGGTCCGAGCCGCAGCACACCGTCCTCCAGTTCTCCTCGGTCCTCGTGGAACTGCCTGCGCAGCCTTGTCACTTGGAGGCTCTCCACACCCGCCACGGCCGCTCCCGCAGCGACCAGGCGGGAGAGCCTGACCGGTTCGCCGAAGGTCAGGGCGTCCGGATGGAAGAAGCCGAGCCCGCGTCCACCGGGCAGCGGGCGGGGGCCGAGCACCCGGCGCAGCTCCGCGAGGATCTGCCCGTGCTGGTGACCCGGAGCCGCGCACACGGTGATGGCGATGTCGAGCGGAACGGCCCTTGCGGGGCGGACGATCAGGTCGTGGCCGATCCTCCGGCGGCCCTGCAACGCCTGCTCGACGGCGGCCAGCAGCTCGGCGCCGGGCTCGTCCGAGCCGTACGCGTCGATCGCGACGTGTGCCTCCGAGACGCTTCCCGTCCAGCGGATCTCTGCCGCCGCGCGCTGCACCCCGGGGACCCGCGCCGCGAGGTGCGCGTAGTCGTCGGCGGTGACCGCGCGGAGCCGGTTGCGCTTCAGGCCCAGTGGCGCCAACTGCCGTACCTGGTCGACCGGTTCGGGGGCGGTGCCGCCCGTCGCGGGCAGCGGGTTGCGCACCCCGGCGATGGGCATCGGCTCGTCCGCGTCCACCGCGTCCGGGTCGCGTCGCAGGACGAGGTGGCCGATGGCCTCGGCGCCGAGGTTGCCCGCGGTGCCGCCGCCCGTGCGGTAGTGGAGGGCGAGCCTGCTGCCCGGTTCGGGCACGGCCCCGTACAGGCCGTCGCCGAAACGGAGGGCGAGGCGTCCGTCGTCCTCCAGCTCGCCGGTGAAGTGCCGGTCATACGGGCCGCTTTCGAGCAGGTCGCGGCGCGGGTGCCACACGTGTGCGCGGCCGCTTGCCACACCGTCGTCGCCGATGTCGTCGCTCACGGCGAAGACGGCGGGGAGTGCCGATCGCGGGTCCTGAACGGCAGCGGCAGCCGCGCCGTGCAGTACCGGATCGTCCGGGTGCAGTCCGGCCGCGTAGGCGGGGCCCCAGGTCCGGGCTATCTCCCAGGAGATGCGGCCGTCCAGGACTGTGCCGGCGCGCGCCCGGGCGGTGAGAACGGTCAGCCGCCGCAGCTTCGCCCCGAGATGATGCTCGCTGCGGTGCAGCAACACCCGCAGGGCGGCGACGGGGTGCTCTCGCAGGGCGAGACGCTCCAGCAGCCGCAACCCGAACAGGACTGTCAGCTCGGCGATTTCGTCGTCGGAGAGTCCGTCGCGGTCGCGGGCCGACTGCCACAGGACGGTGAGCCGCTGCCGTACGGCCTCCGGGAGGGCGGCGAGCCGCTCGGCCTGTCCGTCGGCGATGTGCCGCGGTTCCGGGAAGGGCACGGCCTGCACGACCGGCTGGTTCTCCAGCACGGGCCGGAGGCGCGGCGCGATGCCCGGGTAGACGGACTGGGCGAGGAGGGTCCGCAGGGCCGCCGCCTGTCCGTGCACGGTCGCCGGGTGCACGCTCCCCCAGCCTCCGGCCGGGGGTGCCCCCACGCCACGAAGTCCGGCGTTCTCCAGGCCGATACCAGCCCTGCTGGTGGCGTCGGCGCCCAGGAGTGCGTGCAGTTCACGCACGCCGTCCGGGGTGAGTTGATGGCCGTGATCCGCCTTCCGCAGAAGGGAGTAGACCAGGCGGGCGGGTGGGTTGCCGGCCTGCCGGTCGGCACAGCCGGACTCCGGTTCGCAGGACGGCAGCACGGCCGGCTCCGGCGGAACCTCCACCGTCTCCGGAACGGCCCCGTTCCAGGTCAGCGAACGGCCGTGGTCCGCCAGGACGGTGTTGCCGCGGGCCACGGTGACGTCGGTGACGTGTTCGCAGTCGGGGCCGCCGAGCGTGGACAGCACCAGCGGGAAGGCGAGCGCGTCCTCCTGCGCCCAGGTCACTTCGAGTACGGGCTGGCCCATCAGTTCGTCGACGGACTCGGTGACGGAGGTGAGCCGCACCGGCTGGCGGTGGGCAGGGTCCGCGTCCCCCGGGGTGCCGGTGCGGGCACCGCGCACCTCCTCCAGGATCAGCAGGTCACCGGGCCTCAACTGGAGTGTGCGGCAGGTCTGTTCGTCGTCAGCCCACTCGTCGCGAAGGGTCGCCGCCGTGGCGCCCTTGGGCAGGAAGCACTGTTCGTCGCCCCACGTCCACAGCCGGATGGCGTTGTGGGCCGGACGCAGATGCACGGGCCGGTCATCCAGCGGCTCGAAGATCTCGGCGGCGCCGCGCTCGTCGAGGCCGCCGAGCTCCTCCTCGTCGAGAACGGTTCCGGGAGCCGGCGGCTCATGGAGTCCGGGTGTACGAAAGTCGATCGCGGCGAAGCGGTAGCTGCCGGGGTGCAGAACGAGGGGCTCGGCGACCTCCAGCGTGACGAAGGCCCGCGCGTTGCAGCCGTCGTGCATCGGATAGTCGATGAGCCGCACGTGCCGGCGAACGGACACGCGGCGGCGCGCCGTGTCCAGGTAGGCCTCGGTGGCTACGGCGTCCTGCTGGTAGCTGATCCGGTCCGCGGTGTGGGCGAGCAGCTCCACGAGGGTGGTGCCGAGGTCCGCCGGGTGCCGCTCCCGCCAGTCGGGAGCGGTCAAGGCGAGCCGGTCGAGGACGACTTGGCGCAGGGTGTCGAAGTCGCGGGCCGTGTAGTCGATGACGGGAACCGGTGCGCTTCCGCCACCGGCCGCTGTGCCTTGCGGAGCGCACCCCTCGTCGTCGTCCGCGCAGTCGAACGGGGACGGACAGTCCGTGCCGAAGCGGAACTCGGCGCTGTAGTAGCGCTGGTCGAAGCCCGGGTAGGGCTCGCTGCCCGGCCGTCCTCCGGGGCCTTCCTCGACGAGGGAGAGACGGTAGCGGGAGGTGTCACCCGTACGGTCGAGGACGACCAGCAGCCGGTCGTCGAGCTCCGGGTCCTCCTCCCGCTCGACGCTGACGCTCCGTGCCGTCAGGCCGGTGATGCGACGCCCGCCGTCGATCCGGACATTGCCGGGCCCGATGTCGTGCGGGGCCTTGCCGAGGAAGGTGACGGTGAGGGTGCGTCCGTCGTCGCCGACCTCGACCCCGTCCACTCCCCCGAGGCGCGCGGCGCGGATCCGGCCGCGCCGGGCGTCGGTGCGGCAGATCATCTGCTGCCGGGGGCTGTTCACGCGGCTGTCCTCCCTTCGAAGAGGTCGTCCCGGCGGGTGACGCTCGCACCGTGCCGGATGAGGTAGCGGAGCCGGACACGCACCGTCTCCTCCTCGCCGGTGACGTCGACGCCTTCGACCTCGACGAGGTCTCCGAGCCAGCGCTGCAGCGCGCCCTGCACGGACATCTCGACGGTGGCGGCGAGTTCGGGGCTGTTCGGCGCGAACGCCAGGTCCAGCAGTCCGCAGCCGAAGTCCGGCCGCATCACGCGCTCTCCGGGGCTGGTGAACAGCAACTGCTGGATCAGGTCCCGCACATGCTCGTCGTACGGGGCGTGCGCGGTGCGGCCCCTGCGATCGATGCGGAACGGGAAGGCGATGTCGGTGCGCGGCTTGCGCATGCTCATCGGCAGCTCACTCCCTGCTGTGCGGCGCCGACGACGGGCGGACCCTGCGGCATGAGATCGGCGGAGAAACACTGTGCGGCCGTGGTGTTCAGCAGCAGCGGACGCCCGCCGGACAGGAGCCGGGCGCCGCTTCCGGGGCTGAACCGGACGGTGACGCAGGGACGGGGCCGGCCACCGGAGATGTGCGGGCAGCCGGTGACGACGAAGGCGTCACCGGACCTGGCGACGGGCACTCCGGCGATGCGCACGGGCCCCGGCGCACCTTGAGCGGGCCGCACGGTGCCGCCGTGCGGGCAGCGCAGGGCGCTTGCGGTGGTGAGGGGACTCGAGACGGTCCCCGCGTTGTCGGACACGGTGTTTACTCCCCCTGGTTTTCTCTCGACGGCGTTCTGGCTGCTCTCAACGGCGTTGCTGCGTCGGCCGGTTGTGCGCCGGCGGTTGTGCCCGCTCCTCAGCCGTCCCGCCGTACGGTCAGTCCGCCCTCGTTGATGTCCACGTCGCGGCCGGAGACCGAAATGGACGCCCCGTGGCCGCTGTTGATGACGACGCCCTTCTCGTCGATCTGCACATACGCCCCGCCGGGTGCCTTCAGCAGAATCCCCGTGCCGCCCGGCACGTCCGACATGACGATCTTGTGTTTGCCCTCGGTCTCGATGACGACCGGATGGCTGCCCGGCAGCTCCTTGACGACGTCCACCGGCAACTCCGCCGCCTCGCCGTACCAACAGCCCGTCCAGATGGGGAAGCTGGGATCGCCCTGCTCGAACTCCACCCACACGCCCGCGCCCACCGCCGGAAGCACGAACTGCCCCGCCGCAGGTCCCGTGAACGGCAGGCACGGCAGCGCCCACGTCGACGCCTCGTCCCCGAGCACGTCCGGCACCTGCGCGGTGATCCGTCCGATGCGCAGCGGGTCCTCGTTGTTGACGACCCTGCCTCGGTACTTGCCGAGGAAGCGGTTGTTCTGTGCGGGTGCCATGCGGCGGGCTCCTAGGGCTTCTTGGCTTCGTGGGCGGGTGGGCGGCTAAGGACGGACGCGGTCGCTGCGGGCGATGAGGCCCTCGCGGGAGAGGGTGAAGTTCTGCCGGAACGAGCCGGGCTTGAGGTGGTGGGTGACGCTCTTGACGTAGTAGTCGCCGTCGTACGTACGTCCCGCGCCGCGCACGCCGACGAGTTCGCGGGGGCGCAGCACGTATCCGTGCCGGGTGACGTCCAGTTGGCCCGAACCGGAGATCGCGTCGGCGGACGTGGCAGCGCGGGCCAGCGCCTCGGCCTCCGCCTGCGCGGGGTCCTTCTTCGCGGTACCGGTGAGGGTCTTGCGCTTCAGCGCCGGCGTCGGCTGCAGCCCGAGCGGCGGACGCAGCGGGTCGATGGGCCGCTGCGGCAGCAGGCGCGACTCCCGGTTGCGTGGGTCCTGCACGCGGGCCTGCGGCTCCTCGCGTGCGGTGCCGTCGTAGGCGAACGTCAGCTGCTCGACGGTGGATTCGGTGTCCATGTTGACGCTCAGCGCGTGCTGCCGCTGGCCCAGGCGCTGTTCCGGCCCCCAGTACGCCGTGGAGCGGCCAGGACGGGGGCCGGGGTCGAGGTAGAAGGTGTAACCGTTGGCGCGAGCAAGGTCGTTGATGTACGCGAGGTCCGTCCCCGTCTGGTAGTCGACACGCAGCTCCTGGCGCGGCTGCTGCGGTATCTGCTCGCGGATGATGCGCGGTTCGATGCCGTAGTCGGCGTAATTGCCGAGGATGCGGGCGACGCGCTGCGACGGAGCGAGGTTGGGGAAGCGGTCGGTGCGCTCCTCCAGGTCCATCAGCAGCGTGAGGTCCTCGCCGGTGACCGTCAGCGTCGAGTGGCCGGGCTGGTTGCTCGCGCCGACCTCGTGCCGCACGATCAGGCCGTCCAGCAGCACCGTGGGCGTGCCCTTCACGGTGACGGTGACGATCACCCGCGTACGGGGGCTGAAGAACCCCTCGGGCAGCAGCCGCTGAATGATGGCGCCGCCCTTCGTCAGGTCGAACGCCATCTGGAATCCGCTGCGTTCACCCGACGTCATGGTGATCTGCGCCGACAGCAGCGCCTCGGTCACCTCCGGCGGCACCGGCTTCGTCAGCTTCGGCCCCATCAGCAGTCCCAGGTGGACGGGACCGCGGCCGACGGGCTGTTCAGACACGCCGTCCCCCGTCTCCGGGGAAGCCACCGGGCAACGGAATGTCGATCTCCCGTCCGGGTTCCTCGGTCAACTCGGCAGGATCGAACACGGGGTTGGCGTCTGCGATGCGCCACCACTGGCCGGGGTCGCCGAAGTAGCGCTGGCCGAGGAGGTCGGGCCGCTCCCCCGCGCTGACGGTGTGCGTCGCGAGGTCGTCCTCGTCCTGCTGGTTCGGCAGCGGCGGCAGTAACCGGCGCTTGGTGTAACGGACTTCGGTGCCGTCGGGCATGCGGTGCACGCCGATCTCCGCGTCGTGGTACCGGCTGTCGCTCGGATACGGGTGCGCGCCCGGTATCCGGTCCAGAGCGCTCTCGTACGGCTCGATGCCTGCCATGTGGTCCCCCTTGGCCCTTGTCCCCTAGCCCCTGCTTGTGCCGCTCGCCGTGAAGGCGCCGCCGATCGGGCTGCCGCCCAGGCCGCCCGCACCGCCCAGGCCCAGTGCGCCGATGCCGCCCCCACCACCGAGGGGCGTGGCGATGCCCGCCAGCCGCTCCTTCTGCGCCAGGTGCGCCATGTACAGCTCGCCACCCCGGTGCCCGGCGGGCAGATCGCTGACGGTGAGCACCTTCATCCCGATGCTGAGCGCGGCCCTCATCGGATTCAGATTCACGTCGAACGCGGACTCGTTGACGGACAGTTCCGTCAGCCGCACCGGCATCACACGCTTGCTCCCCCACGTGAACAGCGTCAACGGCTTTTCGATGGGGCTGATCTCGATCGCGCCCTTCTTCGACAGCCTGCTGTTCTCCCTGATCTGCGCCGTCGTGGGGTGCACGAGCATTTCCAGGGCGGCCAGTTGAGGGTGGATGCCGTTGGGTGAGGCCACCTCCAGCTGGTCGGTGGAGTCCAGCTCGGCGGTGAACTTCCAGCTCTCCTGCGCGGGCCCCTTGAGGCGCAGGGCCTCGTTCTTGTCGCCCCCGCCCTGCCCTTCGCTGTCACCGCCGGCGGACTGCGGTTGGAGCGAGCGCTCCAAGGTGTCCGGATTGAACTGCAGCACGATGACGCGCTGGGGTGTCCCGCGCTCGGGGTCGAGAATGACGATGCCGGAGCGGATGGGGCGGGGTATGTCTGCGTACTGGGTCATGCCTCCTCTTTCTCAACCATCTTTTGACCGCAGCAATTCAGGTAAGCGCCGTACCTGACCATCGGCGTTTCAGCAGGTCCTCCGGAAGATAGTCGGACGTCACTTCGACAGGGAACCCAGCGTCAAACGCCAGGCATGCAACACCCAAGACCTCAAGTGCTACAAGTCCATCGACGTTCCTTACCCGCTCAGCGTCCTCCGTCCAGAACTCCTTGTGCCATTCCAAGGCATCTGCCAGCGCTTCGTTGAAATTCTGGGGCTCATCCGCGACAAGCCTGTGGAACAGATGCATCGGCGGGTAGAACAGCATCAGCGCGGCATCAGGCTCGGCGAACCGGACCGTTTCCGGATTACACCCCTCTACCGCGGATACCAGCTTGTCGCCCAGGCCAGGTCCTTCCAACCAGTAGGTTCGGAGCGCATCCACCCACGCATAGTTGAACTCGTCCATTTCTGGAGCCTCTTCACGCAGCACCACCTCCGGTACCTCGCACAGCCGGCTCACGCGCTCGTGGTCCCGGCAGATTACTGCGAGCCAGAAGGCCGTGGTCCACACCGAGGCATCGGCAAACAGCACAGCATCGGAGTCAGGAATCTCCCGCTCTGCCCCGCCGATGTGTTCCCGCACCATGCCTCCATCCGCGAGGGCCGAGGCGAACAGCGCCGATGAGATGTGCATCGCGGTCACGAAGGCGGAGCGGGTGTCCGGGAGACTAGCCGGGGGGTCCATGAGGCACCGCACCCTCGCTTCGATCAGGGCGGCGTGCAGAACGGAGTCGAAGTCACGCTTCCCGAGCTCTAGCCGAGCAATGGATGTCTTTGTATCCTCAGCGACTCTGGCCAGTCCTGCCGCCGGATCAGCGGGCAGGGGATAATCGTGGCGGCGAATTTCAACGGCCACGCGTCCTCCTCCTCTCCGAGATGTCGAATTGCTTCATGGTGTAGCCTCCGTACTCGCCTTCGCTGCTCTCGTTTGCCTTGACGAGAACGTAGTCGATCTTTCCGTCCTCCAATGCTTCTTCCAGCTGACGCGCCAGGTCTCCTTCGGGGCCCATGGGGTCACGATCCTTCATGTCCTTGATAATGGTCTTGAAGTAACCCCGGGTGCCCTGCCGGACGAGCTTCTTGCGGTCCTCCGAGCTGATTCGGTCGAGCAACTCTCCCTTGGGCGCCTTTGCTTCGACGACAACAAAGCGTCCGTCCGGAGTCTGGTAAATCTGATCGAACCGGCGATTGCCTTGCTTCCTGTTGTCCAGGCGTTGGGCCCCGGGGTAATTGTCCGGGATCGCGTGAAGCTCCGCAGCCCGTTCCCCGTACTCCTCGCCGAGAGTGGACTTGTTCTCCTTGTCGGCAGCTTCCAACTCCTCCTCGGCCTTCTCCTTCGCTTGCTGAGTCTCAGGAGTTCCTCGCTCTTCGTGTTCCTTGTCGGCCTGGAGCTTCGCCTTCTTTGCCCTGCGCCGCTTGTCCATCGCCCGATAGCGGGCGGCTGCCGCCTCGTCAAGCTTCCTGCGGTTCTCACCGGTTACTCCGCCGCGATCCCCTCGCACCTCGTCGACCAGTTCTCCGTCCTTGGTCTTGAGGGGTTGGTATTTCTCAGGATCGGCTGGTGCGCGGGACGAGCTCGGGATCCACTTCGGCGGGGGCGTGTCATTCTCGGTAATTTTCGGGAACGGCTTTCCCCCTTCCTTTGGATCCTCGTTCCTCTCTCTCTTCCGGGACCCGTTGCGCTGATAGTACGTACTGAAGGTGGGGTCGTTCTCATCGTTGATCCGGTCCATCTGCCGCTGGACCCGTAGTTCGTCCTCTGTGCCTCCAGCAGCCGAGGTATTCTCCTGGCCCGGCTCCTGGATCTGCTGAGGGTTCGCTCGCACCTGTTGCCATCTGGGACCCGTCCTATCCGGGTTGAGCCGGGCAAGGATGTCACCGGATGCGCGCCCACGCAGCGCCAACGAAGTCAGGCGGTGCCACACCCGCATTGCCGCCAGCGTGCTCTGCATGACGGAACGATGGACCGACTTGCGCAACATGGCCATCAAGGGCGGTCGTATCCTTGCGAGGATCCGCTCCAGGCGTCGGCTCTTCGACTCCTGCGAGTTCTCCCTCTTGCGGGTCTTCTCGCGTTTCCCTTCCTTCTCCTGCCGCTTCTGCTCCACTCGCCGCTGCCGCTGCTGCCTCAACAGATCCCTGCGGCGCTTGTAGGCGTCGCGCATGCGGCGGGCGTTGTTCGTGAGCTTGCGGCCTGCTTTCTTGCCCTTGTCGAGGAGCTTGCGGCCAGCCCGACGGGTCCTGTTGAGGGCCGACTTGACGGTCTGGCGGGCTCGGCGGAGGCGGCGGCCCGGGCGGGATTCGCCGTCGCGGCGGGGCTGCTTCTTGCTGCCCTCCGTTTCCTTGCGGCGGTTGTCCCCGTCCCGGTCGCCGTCACGACGGTCGTCATCTCGGCGCTGGTCCCGGTCGCGGTCCGGGCGGCGGGAGTCCGGGCGGTTGCGGCGTGGAGAGTCGGGCCGGTTGTCGTTCGGGCGGCGGGAGTCCGTACGGCTGCCCGGGCGAGTGGTGTCGCGGTCCGTGCGGTCGCGGCGGTCGGTGCCGCCCCGACGTCGGTCCGGGTGCCGGAGGGTGTCGCGGGCCGCACCCCGGCGCGGGCCGTCGTCACCGTCACGGCGGTCGCCCTCCCGCAGCTTCCGGTTCGCGTCGCGCACCCGCCGACGCGCAAGGTTGACGTCCTTGCCCTCTTCGCGGCGCTCCTCCCGGCGGTCCTTGTCCTCCTCGCGCTTCGCGCGGTCGCGCTGCTCCCCCGGCCTGGGCTTCTTCTCGGGTGAGGAGCGCTTCTCGGGGCGCGCCTCCTTCTCCGGGTGGGAGGACTTCTTCGGCGGGGCGGGCTTCTTTCGCGGCGAACGGGGCTTGTTGGCGCGCGGCTTGGGCTTCTTCTTCCGCATGTTCTTCGCCATGCCGCTCAGCGACTTGCTGACCTTGCCCATGTACTTGCCGACGCCGCTGATCAGTGCCTCGTAGATCAGCTCCAGCAGGGCGACGACGCCGGCGGCGACGGTCTTCGCGAACATGATCGCGGCCTTCGCGCCACCGTTCTTGACGGCCTTCAGGTACTCCATGAAGGTGCCGAAGGCGCGGAGGATCTCGCTCAGCGCTCCCCAGGCGGTCTGCAGGGCGTCGATGACGGCCATGACCCAACCGGCGCCCGGAATGAGTTTGGCGACGACCTTGGTGACGATCAGTTCGCCGATGATGAGCGGGAGTTGGGGGACTGCGGCGTCCCAGGCCATCTTGGCCATCTCCTCCTTGCTCACGCCGCCCTTGGTGAGGGTGTTGAAGGTCTCCAGAGGGATGCCGATGATCTCCTGGACCTTCTGGTTGAACCATTCCTTCACCGCGGCCTTCACCTCGTTGAAGAGGTGGTTGCGGGCGCCGCTCTCCGCCGACGCCTTCGCGTTGCTGATCCAGCCGCCGGGGTCGGTGACGATGTCGCTCGCGATCTGAGCCCACTCGCCGAGGCCCTTGAGCAGTGCGCCGCCGTATTCCATCGCCTTGGTGACGACGCCCTCCGCAACGTCGACCGCGGCGAGCAGTCCCTTCTCCAGCAGGTCCAGCCCGGCAAGCAGCACCTTGCCGAGACCGTCCAGGAGCTTGCCGATGCCCTTCTTCAGTGCGTCCGCGGCCTCGTTGACCTTCTTGACGGCCGCGTCGCGGACTCCGTCGATGGTGTTGCGCCACTTGTCGCGCATCGCCGGGTAGTCCTTCAGGAGCTCGTCCCCGAGGGCGATGAGTGCGTCGGCGAAGTCGTTGATCTGCTTGACGACCCAGTCGCGCGCCTTGTCGATGAGCTCGAAGACCTGCTTCTTGAACTCGTCGATGACGGTGGTGACGAGTTTGCGTGCGGCCGCGAAGATGCCCTTGATGGCGTTCTTGAGCTTGTTGAACTGCTCCTTGACCCAGTCGATGCCCGCGCTGATCCAGTTGTCCGACTTCTCCTTGTCGCTGTCCCGCTTGTTCTCGGCGTCCCTCTCGGCGCCCTCGCGCTTCTTGTCGATCTCCTTGTTGTCATCCTCGGTGCGCTTGTCGACCTTCTTGTCGGTGTCCTCTTTCTTGTCCTTGATGTCCTTGCGCGCCTTGTCGTACTTCTTTCCTTTCTTATCGTCGATGTCCTTTGTCTTGTCGTCCTGCTCCTTGCGCCATTTCTCACGGGAGTCGGCGACGTCGGAACGGCCCTTGTTCCGCTCGTTCTCCTGCGTCTTGCCGCTGGAGGAGACCTCCTGCCGGACGTTCTTCTCGTGCCGCTGCTTGTCCTGCTGGGCCTTCTTGTCCTTGTCCGACCGCTCCTTGGACATCTGCTTCTGGCCCTGCGAGAAGCCCCGCTTGATCTGCGGTCCGCGGTCGTGTTCGGCGACCGCGGACACGGCTTCGACGGTCACGGGGCCACCGGCTCCCGGGCTCTTCCCACCGCCCGGGCCCCCGCCCTTGGCGTCCTTGCCCCCGCCCTTGCCGACGTCGACCTTGGCTTCGAGGGTCTCCTTCGGCACGTCCGGGTAGATCTGGTCCTCGCCCATCGGGCGGGCCGCGTCCTCCCGGCCTGCCTTCTGCAACTCGTTGCTCTTGTCGTCGAGCTTCTTCTGCTGCTTGTCGGTGCGTTCCGGGTCGGCGTCGGCGTCGGTCGGCAGCCTCGGTGCGTCACCGACGCGCGCACCCTGCAGACCGTCGTCGGTGGTTTCGACATCGTTGATGGAATCGACGACCTTGCCGGCGAGCCCCTTCAGGAGGGCGAAGCCGATGTCGAACCAGCTCGGCTCCTCAGCCTGGGACTCGGGCGGCTCTCCCTTCGGCTTCTGCTCCCCATTGATCTCCGGGGTCTTGCCCTTCGCCGCGTCGGTCTTGGCGACTTTCTGGTTGGTGTACTGGCCGGGTGCGGCCGGCTTGGGGCCACCGCGAAGTGTCTTGGGCGAGCCTGACGGGCGCTCCATCTTCGGCGGGGCCTTCCTCAGATCCGTCCGTTCCCTGCCGACCGATTTGTTGACCGCGCCGTCGACACCCTTGATGGTCTCCAGCGCCTGATGCGGCTTCAGCTTCCCGGCGGCCGCGAGACCGGCCTCGGGAGTGGAGCCTGAGACATCGGGTGCCGGGCCGTCCTTCTTGCCCTTCAGCGGGGCGGGACCGCCTCCGCCTCCACCCTTGGGGGCTCGTGGCGCAGGTCCGCTCCCCATGGCCGCCTTCGCCGACGCCGAGCGGGACGCATCGGCCTTGGGCGCGGAGGGCTTCGACGGTGCGGACCTGGCGGCGGCAGACTGCGCGGACTGCTTCGAGGCGGGCCTTGCCGCCTTCGCCGCCCTGGCCGCCTTCTTCGCCTCTGGTTTCGGCTTCTCCTGCTTGGCTGGCGCGTCAGCCTTGGGGGCAGCGGTCTCCTGCGGCGCGGAGGTCTTGCCTGCTGCCTGCGAGACGGCCGGGATGCCGCCTCCCCCGTCGGGACCACCGCCTGAACCTGTGCCTGCACCTTCGGACACCTTCGGTGCGGCGTCCGCCGCGGCGGACTCCTCTCCGGTGGCCTTGTCCTCCTCGGTGGCCTGGCCCTTGCCCGCCGAGGCCTCCTTCGTGGCCCCGTCCTCCTCCGCCTTCTCCCCCGAGGGCGCCCGGTCCGAGGATTCCGGCTCCTTGCTCCCGGAGCCCTGCTCTCCGGAGTCCCCGGAGTTCCCGGAGTCCTTGGGGCTCTTCTCCCCGGCCTTCTCCCCGGAGGAGTCGGAGTCCTTGGCGCCCTCGGTGCTCTTACCCTCCTGCGGGGCGCTCTTCGCGCCGTCCTGCTTCTCGCCCGAGTCCTTGCCGGAGCCGCCGGACCCGGTGGCCTGGCCGCGTTTGTCCTCGTCGGCCTTGGCTAGCTTCTCGGACGAGCCGTCCTTGGAGGTACCACCCTCGTCTCTTTCGCCGGACCGGTCTGCGGAGTTCTCCTCGTCGCGGCGGTTCTCGGAGTCCCGGGCGCGATCCTCGGCGCGTTCCTGCTTCGTCTCCGCGTCCCCCTGACCGCCGGACTCGCCGTCCTGGGACGCCTCAGCGCTCTGCCCGTCCGGCCCGCCGTTCTCGTCGCCGTCCTTGTCCGCGTCCGCCTCGGGGTCCGGGCCGACCTCCTGGTCGGCGGGCTTGCCGGACTGCAGGTCCTTGTCAGCCTCCGCGTCCGCCTCGTTCCGCTCGGTGCGGCCGCCCGCGGCCTCTTCGGCGTCCTCCTCCTGACGGGCGTCCTCGACGGCGTCGGCCTTCGTGGGCGGGGGCTTCGACACGCTCGGGACGCCGTGCTTGCCCTCGACGCCCTGTGCCGCGCCGGGCTCCTTGCGGTCACCGTCCGCGGGCTCTCCGCCGACGGGCTTCCCGGACGCCGTGCCGTTCTGACTGCTCTGCTGCTGACCGGAGTTCGTACCCGCGGCGGAGGAGTCCTGCCCGCCTCGCCCGGATGAGGACGATCCGCCGGCGGACGCGGTGCCGGGAGCCATCCGGTCAGCGGTCTGCACACCGGAAACGTCCAAGTCGCCCTCGGGAACGTGGTCCTGGGGCTTGATCTCGGTGTCCCAGGCGCTCTTCTCGTCCTTCTCGCCGTCCTTGTCCGCGGCGTCCTCGTCGAGACCGGCCGTCTCGTCTTCGCCGTCCTGTTCCAGACCGAGGGGTTCGCCGTCCTCGGAGTCGTCCTCCTCAACGGCGTGTTCGTCGTCCTTCCCCTGGCCTCCCCCGCGGTCCTTCTCGCCGGGCTCCGCGTCGCTGCGGTCGATGCCTCCGGAGGTCTTCGCGCCCTGCTTGCGGTTCTCCTCCTCCGCCTTGTCGCCCTCGCCGTCGCGCTCCCGCTCGGCTGTGGACTCGGCCTCCTTCTTGCCGGCTTCGCGCTCCTCCTCCTCGCGGCTGCCGTCGTCCTTCTCGTCCTCCTTCTTCTGCTCCTCTTCGTCCTTCTGTGCGGACTCCTCCTGTTCCTTCTTCTCTTCCTTCGCCTCGGCGTTGTGGCCGTCCTTCTTCTCCTGCTCCTCCTTCTCGCGGGCGGCTTCCTTCTGGCCCTTCTCCTCGTCCTCCTTCTTCTGCTCCTCCTTCTCCCGGCTCTGCTGCTTCTGCTCGTCGGCCTGTTCGCCGTTCTGCTCGTTCTCCCGCTGCTTGCCGTCCTGTTCGCGGGCGCCGCGGCCGTCGACGGACTCCTGCTCGCCGGACTCGGTGCCGGTGCCCTTGCCGGAGCCGTTGGAGCCCTTCGGGCCGGGGGCCCTTGCGCTGCCGCCTCCCACGTTGCGGTCCGGTGCCTGTTCGCGGTCCGGGGCCTCGGCCTTGCGGCGCTGCGTGCGCTTGCGGCGCTCGTCCTTCGCCGTCTCCTTGCTGTCCTGAGCGGCCTGCACGTCGGCACGCTTGCGCTCGCGCTCCTGCTCGACCTCGACGATGGTGTCGGGTATCGCCTCTGGGGCGAGGGTTCCGGCCATCGGCAGCAGTTGCGGTCCGCCCTGCTCGGCCTCGTCGACCAGGTCCAGCAGCCGCCCGTACTCCGGCGAGGAGAGCCGCACTTCGAGCCGGTCCAGCACCGAGTCCTGCAAGTCGGGTGCCATGCGGGCCAGTTCGAGGCGGACACGTCCGGAGTGGTCCGAGGGGTCGCCGCGGAGAGAACGCAGGACGCCACCGACGAGCCGCTCCACCAGCCCCGCCGGGTCGAGCTTCTCCGTCCGCATGCGGTCCGCGTCGACCGTGGCGTAGCGCATCCAGGCGGGGGTGATCTCGCCCTGCTCGACGTCCACAGCCTGTGAGTTCTCCGCGTCGGTCTTGCCCGCGGTCTCCTCGCGCATCAGCCGTTGCGCCGTCGACTCCGCCTCCCGCTCGGCGGCCTCCTGCGGCAGGCTGACGGCGCCGAGGTCGCGGCCCTCCGTCAACGGGCCCGCGCCGTAAGGGTTCTGGACGGTGTGCAGCAGCTCGTGTGCCAGCAGCCGATAGCCCTCGGCCGTGCCCGGGGCGTAGGCGCCCTCACGGAAGAAGATGTCCTGGCCGACGGCGACGGCGTCCGCGCCGAGCATCTCCGTGAGGGTGCCCGCGTCACGGTCGGTGTGCAGGCGTACGTTGCCCAGGTCGTGGCCGAGCTGCTCCTCCAACTCCCGCCGCACGCCGACGTCCAGTGGCTGTCCGGCGCCGCTGACGATGTCCTTCGGCTCGGGCGTACGTGACTTGGCGGCACGTTCCTTGCGCTTGCGCCGCCGTGCGTCGTTCGCCGCCTGCTGCTGTTCGGTGGAGGCGTGCGTGCTGCTCATCGCCGCCTCCCGTCCGAACCCCGCGTCCGCTTGGGTGCTTCGCCCTCGCATGCGAGTCCCGCGTGGACGGAACGGGCGAGGGCTTCACCGAGCCGGCCAGCGGAGATGGTCGCGGGCAGCGGAGGCAGTGCGGTGAGTGCGTCGACGGCGTGCGGCCCGACGCCGTCCGCCAGCGGCACTCCCTTTCCCCGTAAGAGGCGTGACAGTTCGTTCTCGAACGCGGCGAGAACGAGCCCGGTGTCGCCCTGGAAGCCGTCGAGCGCCAACTCGCCTATTTCGACGCGTATTTCGCGGGTCGAGGTCTCCCGGATGCCCGGACCCGCTCCTGTTCCTGCGCCTGCTCGCTGTCCGTTCAGACCCATCCGCGGACCTCCGAGGGCGTCAAGGAGCGTTCCAGCTTCTGGTATTCGGTGCGTGCCGCCGCGAGCATGTGCCGCATCTGCAGCGCGTCGCCCTCTTCCGCCGCCAGGAACGCGCCGGACAGCGCGATGTTGCGGATGGAACCGCCGGCGACGGTGAGTTGGGCCAGGGCGTCGGGCTCGATGTCCTTCATCGGCGCCTGCGAGGGCAGCACGCGGCGCCAGATCTCGGCGCGCTCGGCGTGGCCGGGGAAGGGGAAGTCGGCGACGAAGCGGATGCGGCGCATGAAGGCCGTGTCGAGGGCCTTCTTCATGTTGGTGGTGAGTACGGCGAGGCCGCGGTATGCCTCCATGCGCATCAGCAGATAACTGACTTCGAGGTTGGCGTACCGGTCATGGCTGTCCTTGACCTCGCTGCGCTTGCCGAACAGCGCGTCCGCCTCGTCGAACAGCAGGAGTGCGCCACCGAGTTCGGCCGCGTCGAAGACCTTCCGCAGGTTCTTCTCGGTCTCGCCGATGTATTTGCTGACCACCTGGGACAGATCGATGATGAACAGATCGAGGCCGAGTTCCTTCGCCATGACCTCGGCCGCCAGGGTCTTCCCGGTGCCGGAGCTGCCCGCGAAGAGCGCGGTGACGCCCAGGCCGCGGCGCAGCGTCCGCGCGAAGCCCCATTCCTGGTGCACGCGGGCCCGTTGGCGTACGTGGGCGACGATCTCGCGGAGGATCTTCAACTGCCGCTCGGCGAGGACGAGATCGTCCCAGCCCGCTTCCGGTTCGATGCGGCGGCCGAGGCCCTCAAGTCCGATGCGGGCCTCGGAGAGTCCAGCCTGCCAGGCCAGGCCGCTCGCTTCGGCCCCGGCGGGAGCGTCCGGAAGGTCACGGCGGACGGAGACGGCCGCGGAGCGCACGGTGTGCGGCGGCAGCTGGAACTGCGCCGCGAGAAAGTGCAGTTGGCCGGGCTCCAGGCCCGGCACGCCATCGAAGGCGTCCCTCCACAGCCGCTGTTGCTCCGCGTCGTCCAACTGGGGGACGGCGACACGCTCGCCCCGCGGCCGGTCCGTGCGGCGCGGCTCCGCACCCGCGACGGCGAGCGGTACGGCGGCGGAGGCGATGAACGCCTCGGTGGCGGCGGCATGTTCGCGGTCCAGCTCGCCGGTCTCCAGCAGCAGCGCGGCCGGCAGCAGCACGGCTTCGCGCTGCCACAGGCGCGCGAAGGCATCACGGGCGGCGGGCTCGGTCGGGACGTCCTCGGCGGACATCGTGTAGAGCCCGAGTCCGGCCCGGGCGGCGGCAGTTGCGGCGATGTCCTCACGGGTCCGAAGGTCACCACCGATGAGCTCGACGCGGAACGGCGCATCGGGACGACGCACACTCCAGCCCGCCACGACCCGGTCCGCTGCCTCCTCGTGCGGGGTGGGCAGCTCGTCGGTGGCGGATGCCGGACGGAGCATGCCGTGCAGCCGCGGATCGAGATACGGGGAACCGGTGAGGAAGTGCAGGATGCGCTCGTCGAGACGCAGCCGGGACGTGGTCAGGCGGGTCTCGTCGGCGAGTTCGACGAGCCGCCAGCGTCGCAGCGGCGCGACGGGCGTGAGGGCGCTCCAGTGGGCCTCCCCCAGCGCGGCCAGAGCGAGGGAAAAGGTGGGGTGGGCGCGTTCGGGGTCGCCGGAGGCCGCGGCGCACCGGGCACCCGTCGTGGGGTCGAGCTCGGCGGCGGCGCAGAGGAGAACGATGTCGCGCTCGAACGAGCTGAGCCCGAAGGCGGATTGGAGCTTGGCGAGCGGTGCGGGCACGGCCGCCTGGTGCGTGTCCGGCCGCTCCTGCGGCCGAGCCGAGCTGCTGCCGCTGACCTTGCCGTCGGTGGCGTTCCCCTTGCCGCCGGTGTGGCGGTCGCTGCCGCCGGTGTGGCGACCATTCCCCTCGTCGCCCCCGCCACCGGGAGTGCGGACACGGCCGGCGTGCGCGTCGACGCGTGCGAGCACGCCCGCGACGGCGGCGGAGAGTTCCGCCACCTCCCGCGTCTTCCCGTGGTCGCCCCCCGTTTCGTGCACCGCGCCTCAGCTCTCCCTGTTTTCGGAGGTGTTGTCCGTGCCGCCGCTCCGCGCACCGCCGCCACGTGCCGGACTGCCGCCGCGGGCCTGCTTCTTGGCGGTGCCCTGCTGCGCCGCCGACTTCTTGGTGGCGCTCTGCCCGGCCGGCGCCTTCGTTGCCGACGCCTTCGCTGCCGGTGCCTTCTTGGCAGTGGCCTGCTGGGCAGTCGGCTGCTTGGCAGCTGCCTTCGCTGCCGCCTTCTTCACCGCGGGCTTCTCCGCCGTCGCGCTCGCCGCGCTCTTCCTCGCCACGGACTTCTTCGCCGCGGCGTCCCGCTTCGGGTCCGCCTCCGCGGCGCCGACAGCGTCGTCCGAGGCACCCGCCGCACCGGACGGGCGGGCATGCTCCCCGCCCTCGACCCCGGAATCCCCCTCGGCTCCGCCGCGTGCGACGGAAACGCCGGGCGCGCTCGTGCCACCTGAACCGCCACCCGAACCGCTGCCCGCCGCGGGAGCGTTCTCGTGCGGCGGGACCGAGGCGCCGACCGTCACCGCGGTCCGCTCCACCGGGCGGCTCCGCTCCGGCTCCTCGCGGCCCTCGACCAGGACCAGCGACCCCTGGTACGTCATCGACAGCGCGTAGGGCGTCTGATGGAGCATCCCCCACAGCTTCGAGGTCTCGTCGATGTCCATCTGGAGCGGCGTGAAGCGCACCTTCTGCTCCGCCTCGGCCAGGTTGCTTCCCGCCAAGTACGGGCGCTCGCCGGCCTCTTGGATCACGTCGGCGGGCAGGACGGGGAACTCGCGCAGGATCCGGGCCACACAGCCGATGAGCCGCTGGCCGACCAGCTCGTTCTCCTCCCCGTACGCACTGATCACGTAGTGCAGATCGAGCGCCGCCACCGGCTTGTTGAGCAGCTTGCCGTCGGACGCGCGGGTCGGCAGGTCGTAGTTGCGCATCGACGGGTTGTGCGTGACCTGGTAGAGGAAGACGGTGATCGTCGGCTCGAGCGGCGGCTCGGCCGGCGGCTTGCGGGTCTCGACGGATACGGCCATGTCGATCTCGGGACGCAGATTGCTCTCGATCAGCAGCGCCAGCGCCTGCGTCACGTGCGCGACCGCAAGTGCGTTGCTCATGGGCTCAGTTGCTCCTCTCCCCGTTCCGGCCGCGTGCGAGGTAGGTCTCGAGACTCACCGTGGGCGCCGTACGGCCGGTCTGCTGCGACCCCGGTTCTCCGGCTCCGCCTCGGCCCGCGCCCGGCGGCGTGGCGGCGCTCACTTCGAGCCGGCCGATCTGGACGTGGACGACCCGTTCGGTCTGACGCGGGCCGCCCCGCCGCCCCGCCGCGGCCTGCTGCCGGGCGCTCCGTCCCGCCGTGAGGTCAGCTGTTCCGGGACGTACGGCGGCGGAGCGGGCCACCACCTCCCCGCTGCGTGCGACGAGCGCGGGCGCGGGGCCCGTCGTCTGTGCGCCGAACGCGGTGGGGTCGGTGTCACGCCCCGCGGTCTGCGCCGCCCGCTGCACCGGCGCGCTCGCGACGGGCCGCAGCGGACGGGGCGCGGGCTTCAACTGCGCGCTCCTCGGCGCCTGTTGAGACCGCAGCTCCCCCTGCTGCTCGGAGGACGCCGTTGTCCCGCGTACGACGGTGTGCCGTTCCGTGTGTATCTCCCGGACGCCACGCGGCCCGGCGCGCTCGTCCGCACGCGACGGGCGCGGCGCAGCGGCCTGCGGGCCCGTCGGTGAGATCCCGTCGTCCGCCTGGTCGCGGTCGCGGAGCGCTTCGACGCGCTCGAACGGGCCGGGAAGCCGCGGCCGTACCCGCATCCGGGGCACGGCGTCCGCCGCACCGCCCGGCGCGGTGCCGCCGTCGCGGGTGCCGTCCCCGGTACCGGGCGGCAGCACCGGGAACACGGCGTGCACGGCGGGCGCGTGCCGCGCCAGCAGCCGGTCGAAGTAGTCAGACATCAGCGCACAGCTCCAGGTAGTAGCGGCGCCGCGCCGGGCTGAGCGCCAGGATGTCCGGCTCCCGCCACCCGTAGGCGGAGGCGAGCAGGTGGACGTCCAGGAGCAGGTCGCGGGCCCAGGCGTCCAGTTCGGTCCACAGGTAGGAGGTGATGTCGAGTTCGGCGGGGGTGCGGACACCACACTCGGGACAGGCGATGTCGAGGGTGATCTCCGCGGCCGGGTCGGCCTGTTCGGCAGCTGCGGCGATCCGGTCCCGCACCGGCTCGGGCAGCAGTTCCCCGAGCCGCTCGGCAGGCACCTGCGTGCCGTTCCTGCGCGCCTTCACCGTGCAGGAAGCGACGAGCAGGGCCCGCGCCGCGGTCCGTGGGTCGTCGGCACCGGCCGCCCCCTCGGCCGCGGCTTCGAGGTCGGCGACGGCGGGCAGCCGGAAGTCGATCTCCCAGCCGTCCGCCGTCACCCGCAGCGGCTCCCGCTGCTGCGGGGGCCGGGCCGCCAACTCGCCTGCGTCGAGGTCGAATTCCATGGCCTCGCCGCACGAGGCACACTCGATCAGCACCTGCATCAGGTCGCCGAACAGTGCGCGCCTCAGCGCGTACAGGTCGGCTTCGCGCTCGCCGACCGGGACCCGTGGCAGTTCGCCGGGGCCGGCCTGCGGGCGTGCTGCCCGGTGCAGGATCCGCGCACGCTCCGCGTCGGTCCGGGTGAGTGCTTCTTCCCAGACCGACAGCAGGCGTGCCGCTTCCGAGTGCGCCATCGCCGTTGCTCCCCCCGTCCGGCGTTCAGGCGGGGTGGGTGAAGGAGGGCTCGGCGGGCTCCGGGACCTCGTAGTCCCGCTCCCATCCTTCGCACTCCAGCTTCAGGCTCTGGATCGCGACCGCGTTGGCGTTGGCGTCCATCTCGCCCAGCACCTGGTACTCGCTCGGCCAGGAGCGGTAGAGCTTGTGCGAGACGGCGACCTGGCCCGCTTCGTTCAGGACCTGGATGACGATGTCCTTGCGGAAGTCGGCCAGCGACACCTCGGAGCCGAGACCGGCGCCGACCTGCCACACCTTGTTGGCCCAGCGGTCGAACTCCGGGTCGTGCGTGACCCCGCGCTCCAGGGTGACGCCCTCGAACTCGGAGCGTCCGGGCGACTTGCGCGGAGTGCTGGGGTCGCCGCCGTGCCGGTGCTTGACGACCTCGGTGGTCCGCTTCAGCGGGCTGATCTTGCTGATGCCCGCGACCGTACGTCCGTCCCACAGGACGAGGAACTTGAAGTTCTTGTACGGGTCGAAGCGATGGGCGTTTATCTGGAACTCTGCCATCGGATTCCTTCGGTTCCTCCGGTAGTCGGTCACCCGGCCGCCGGCCTGCCGGACGGCGGCCGGCCCGTCAGGACGTGAACTGTCCCGCCATCTGCTGGACCTTGACGATCACGAACTCGGCCGGGCGCACCGGCGCGATGCCCACCACGATGTTGACGACGCCGTTCTCGACGTCCTCGTCCGTCGTGGTGTCGTGGTCGCACTTGACGAAGTAGGCCTCCCGTGGCGTGCCGCCCGTGAAGGCGCCCTGCTGGAAGAGCGTGTGCAGATACGAGGAGACGTTCATCCGGATCTGCTGCCACAGCTGCTCGTCGTTGGGCTCGAAGACAGCCCAGCGCAGGCCGCGGTGGAGGCTCTCCTCGACGTGGAGTGCGAGCCGCCGCACCGGGGTGTACTTCCATTCGCTCTCGCGTGCGTCCGAGCCCTCCAGGGTGCGCGCACCCCAGACCACGGGGCCTACCAGCGGGAAGGTCCGCAGGCAGTTGACGCCGAGCGGGTTGAGCAGCCCGTTCTCGCGGTCGGTGAGCCGCACCGACAGCGAGTGCACGTCGGCGAGACGCGCTTCCGTGCCCGCGGGTGCCTTCCACACGCCGCGTTCACCGTCCGTGCGGGCGATGACGCCGGCGACGGCACCGGAGGGTGGGAATGAACGCAGCCGCCCGGTGAGCGGGTCGGTCATCTGCAGATGCGGGAAGTACAGACCCGCGTGGCTGCCGCGTACGGGCTCGAAGGCGGCGATGCCGGTGCGGACGGCGTCCACCCCGGACCAGGCCGCGGGAGCGTCCACGAGGAGGTACATGCGCTCCTCGCGGCACAGCCGTTGAGCCGCCGCCAGGACGGTGATCATGTCCTCGGTCGATTCGTACGCCGCGAGTTCGGGCAGTGCGAGCAGATTGACGTCGTCGACGTCGCGCAGCGCGTGCAGCCCGGACTTGCGTGCCTCGCTGCCGATCAGGTCGCGCGGCCCGGGGGCCTCTCCGTCCTCGCCGCCCTCGAGGGCGAACACCGGCGGATTGACGGACGCTTCCAGGCCCAGGTCGTTGGCGCATTCGCCGACGAAGCGGACGACGGCCTCCGGGTCGTTGCTCCCGGCGACGGTCTGGAGCCGGTTGCCGAATGCGGTGACTTCCGCGGCGGCGAAGTCGTGGCGTCCGGGCGCGTCCGGCAGGGCACGCAGCTTCCGCTCAAGAAGCAGGGCGAGTTCGGCGACGCTGCAGGGAGCCTCCCCGTCCTCGTCCTGGTCGTACAGGACGAACTCCCGCTCGGTGTCCCCGATCTTCACGGTCAACTCGACACCGAGGTCGGGCAGATTCCCCGAGAAGGGCTTGGAGACCGTGCCGGACGGGTCGGGACGTCCCTCACCGACGACCTCGGCGCGCACAAGCGTGGAGCCGGAGTTGACGACGGTCTGGACGTAGCGGCTGTGGCACGGGTCCATGGACAGCCCGCCGAAGAACTCGCGGGCCTCTCCCCTGGCGTCGAAGACGCGCAGGTTGAAGGTCTCCTCTGGTGCCGGCGTGTCGTAGTCCACGGCCACGCGCAGCCCGCAGCCCCACACGCCCGGCTCCCGGGCGGTGATCTCCAGCACCGGGCATGCGCTGCGGCCCTCGGTCGATTCGAGGGTGACGGAGGCCGCCTTGCCCGAACCGGCCTTGGCCACGCGCACGATGACCGCGATGGAACCGCCGTTGCAGAAGAACTGGTGCACTGCGTAAGCGACGGCGCTCTGCGAGGTCAGACCCCCGAAACGGCGTTCGAACTCGGCGTAACTGGTGACCCGCACCGGCTTGTTGAGGGGACCGCGGCGGGTGTGGCCCACGAATGCGGTCGCCGCTGTGGTGACCTGGGTGATGGTACGGACGCTGCTGGGAATCTCTTCGACGTAAACACCGGGATAGGTCGGCTTCGTCGGCATTCCCCCTCCAATCCCTACGAGCGCCTGGACAACGGCATTCAGTGGGAAAGGGGACACAGGTCCGTGTTGGTACGGCGGCCTGGGCGCACGCGACGACGCACTCGCGAGCTTCCCCCCGTGCCTCGCCGTCGAGCGGAGCGTCCGCCGTACTCATGCAGAACGTACGGGACACACCGACCTCTGGCGCGACTCCTGATGCCCGAGTGCGTGGCCATTCATATCGGGAATACCAGACGGCTCACACCCATAAAATCCGGCCACGGGCAAGAGTCCCGCCAACGCCGTTGACATTCCACGAAGTTGACGTCCCGACGAAACAGCAGGTCAGGGCCTCGGGCACTGGGGCCGCCAAGGACGCTGCACAAGGAGGGACGAAATCTCGTCACGCAGCTGGACTCCTGACCGGGACGCGGGCATCGGTGCAGCTCAGCGCGGTTGCTCTGCGTGCAGGGACGGGTGGAACCAATCCGGAATGCGAGGATCCGCCATCGAATGCCCAACCCCTCCCCGAGCCCTTCGAGCAAGACCCCGACCTGCAACTATGCCGCGAATCAACGGGAGTTGAAGGCGAGGCGTGCGGGTCTCCCGAGGAGGGCCCTGGTCGCACCCTGCAGCGATTACTCCCCGGAGTGGCGTATTCCGGCAGGTGAACATTTTGGGCTCGTACATGGGGGCCTCGTGAAAAACGGGGCAAACGGTGCACTCGTCGCCCATTCCGTTCCGGTTGTGAACCTGATGGAGCGTCAGGTGAAGTGGTCCACGCGACCGACGATCGGCTCGTCCGGCGTGAGGGCACCCCGGCCTCCCGCACGCCGCAACTCCAACTGGTGCCGATGCTCGGACAGTTGGGAAGCCCCGTGGCCCTCCATTGAAATCCGTGCCGGCTTCGCACACTGTTTCCGCAGTTCGTGCAGGTCGTGCAGGTCGCGCCCGTCGGACGCGACTCATGGCCCTCCGGCGTACACAACGCACGTAAGTTCTCGCGATCGTTGCCACGGCGCCCTTGATCTCCGAGGACGCGGCCCGGCAGCGTGGCCCGCCATGGAACGACAGCACTGGAAGAAGATCTGGGTGGGCTCGGCCGGCAACATGGTCGAGTGGTTCGACTGGTTCGTGTACACGAGCTTCGCCACCTACTTCGCCGGATCATTCTTCCCGAGCGGGAACCCGACGGCTCAGCTCATGAACACGGCCGGCATCTTCGCCGTCGGTTTCTTCATGCGTCCCGTCGGAGGCTGGCTGCTCGGCCGGGTCGGTGACCGCAGGGGCCGCAAGGCCGCGCTGACGCTCACGGTCACGCTCATGTCGGCGTCGGCGATCCTCATCGCCGTCGCGCCGACGTACGAGACCGCGGGCTACGGCGGCGCCGTGATCCTGCTCGTCGCGCGGCTGCTCCAGGGGCTGTCCGTGGGCGGTGAGTACGCCGCCAGCGCCACCTACCTCACCGAGGCGTCCGCCCCCAACCGCCGGGGCTTCGCCTCCAGCTTCCAGTACGTGTCGATGACCGCCGGGCAGCTGGTGGGCCTCGGTCTGCAGATCGTGCTCCAGAACACGATGTCCGAGGACACCCTGACCAGCTGGGGCTGGCGGATCCCGTTCATCGTCGGCGCCGCCGGTGCCGCTGTCGTCTTCTACCTGCGGCGCAGCATGCTGGAGACGGAGGTGTACGAGGAGGCCGGCGACACCCGCAAGGAGGACCGCGGGACGCTCTCCGCCCTGTGGCGGCACAAGCGCGAGGCGTTCCTGGTCATCGCGCTCACCATGGGCGGCACGGTCGCGTACTACACGTACACGACCTACCTGACGAAGTACCTGTCCAACACCGCGGGCCTGCCGAAGGACCAGGCGACGCTGGTCAGCTTCTGCGCACTGTTCGTCTTCATGTGCCTGCAGCCTCTCGGCGGGCTGCTCTCGGACCGCATCGGCCGCCGCCCGATGCTCATCACGTTCGCGCTCGGCTCCACCCTCCTGACCGTGCCGATCATGAAGCTGCTCGGGCAGGCAGGCAGTTTCCTGCCCGCGTTCGGGCTGACCCTGCTGGCCCTGGTGATCGTCACCGGCTACACGTCGATCAACGCGTGCGTGAAGGCCGAGCTGTTCCCCACGGGGGTCCGCGCGCTGGGTGTCGCCCTGCCGTACGCCATCGCCGCCGCACTCTTCGGCGGCACGGCCGAGTACGTCGCGCTGTGGTTCAAGAACGCCGGTATCGAGTCCGGCTACTTCTGGTACGTGGCCGGATGCGCGGCCGTCTCGCTGGTCGTGTACCTCACCATGCGGGAGACCCGCGACATCGACCTGTACCGCGTCGACGCCGACGAGGCCGAGACCGACGAGGAGGAGCGCCCGCGGAGCGGCGCCCTCACCTCCTGACGCGCTCCCATCCCGGAGCGAGAACGGCGCTCGGCGGCCGCCCATGGCGGTCACCGAGCGCCGTTTCGTCGTGATCATTGCGCCGTGACGGGACGCCCGCATACCGAGTGATCATGGGCGGCCCGGACAACGGCCCCGACCTACAATGAAGACATACGGCAAGGAGATCGGCATGTCTGTCATACAGGAACAGCCGGCGATCCGGCCGTTTACGGTCGAGATCCCCGACGCCGAACTGGATGCCCTTCGGAAGCGCATCGAGGCCACGCGCTGGCCCGAAAAGGAGACGGTCGCAGATCAGTCCCAGGGCGTGCAGCTCGAGACGATTCAAGAACTCGCCCGCTATTGGGCATCGGAATACGACTGGCGCAAGGTCGAGTCGAGGCTGAACGCCCTGCCGCAATTCCTCACGGAGATCGACGGACTGGACATTCACTTCATCCACGTCCGCTCGAAGCACGAAAACGCTCTGCCGCTCATCGTCACGCACGGATGGCCCGGCTCGGTCATCGAGCAGCTGAAGATCGTCGAACCGCTCACCGATCCCACGGCACACGGCGGGAGCGCATCGGACGCCTTCCACCTGGTCATTCCGTCGATGCCCGGCTACGGGTTCTCGGGCAAGCCGGAAACGGGCTGGGACCCCGTCCACATCGCGCGCGCCTGGGTGGAACTGATGAGGCGGCTCGGATACACCCGGTTCGTGGCACAGGGCGGCGACTGGGGTGCCGTCGTCACGGACCTCATGGGCGCTGACGCGCCTCCAGGGCTGCTCGGCATTCACACGAACATGCCTGGCGCGGTTCCGCCCGACATCGACCAGGCGCTCCAGGCCGGCAATCCGCTGCCCTCCGGTCTCTCGGACGAGGAGAAGCGGGCCTGCGAACAGCTGGACTTCGTCTACAAGCACATCGCCTACGCCCAGATGATGGGGACACGTCCGCAGACGCTGACGGGCCTGGCGGATTCGCCGGTGGGTCTGGCGGCGTTCATGCTCGACCACGACGCGAGCAGCCTGGAGCTCATCTCGGAGGCCTTCGCCGGGCACCCGGGAGGCATTTCGCGAGAGGACGAACTCGACAACATCACGCTCTTCTGGCTGACGAACACGGCGATCTCCTCGTCGCGTCTCTACTGGGAGAACAAGTTCTCGTTCCTCGACGTCAAGGGTGTTTCCATCCCGGTTGCCGTGAGCGTCTTCCCCGACGAGCTCTACGAGGCGCCGCGGAGCTGGGCGGAGCAGGCGTATCCCAACCTCATCCACTACAAGAAGCTCGACAAGGGCGGCCACTTCGCGGCGTGGGAGCAGCCGGAACTCTTCGCGGAAGAAGTGCGTGCCGGCCTGCGGTCGCTTCGCTGAGTGACCGCCTTCCACCCTCTGCGCATGCCTGGCCCGGCGGGCGTGGCCGGGTCATCCATGCGCAGCAGCCTCGGCCGGGCCGTGACTGGTAGCGGGCGTCGAAGAACGCAAGAACACCGGCCGCGCGCTGCTCAGTCGATACAGAACTCGTTGCCTTCGATGTCCTGCATCGGGATGCACGACTCGTTTTCGTCATCGGCAAAGAGCGTTTGCACGTGTACCGCGCCGAGCGGGACCAGTCGTGCGCATTCGGCCTCAAGTGCGGCGAGGCGCTCTTCACCCACGAGTCCGGTGCCGACCCGCACATCAAGATGCACCCTGTTCTTGACGGCCTTCCCTTCGGGGACGCGCTGGAAGAACAGTCGCGGGCCCACACCTGAGGGATCTATGCAGGCGAACCATGAATCCCGCTGCTCAGGTGGCTGCGAGCGCTTGAAATCATCCCAAGTGGCAGAACCCTCCGGTGGCGGCGGTACGACGTAGCCCAACACCTCGCACCAGAAACGAGCGAGACGCTCAGGTTCCGCGCAGTCAAAGGTGACTTGGAACTTCTTGATCGCTGACATCGGCGCAACATACCAGGGGGTCTCTGCCTCCCACCGATGGTCACCAGGATCCAGTCCTGACCGACCACACTCATGCAGATCAGTTACGGGACAGCCCTCAGGAAACAGGAGGCCCCCCGGCGAGATCACTCGAGGGGGCCGGTGCAACGTCCCCGTGGCAGACTCATCCTGCAGTGCAGCGTCGGCCGGGAGGGCTCCCGGCCGGTCCGTAGCCGGGGCGGGGAGGCCACATGGATGGGGACGATCCGCACATCCATGTCGAGGCGAAGGTCGTGCACCGCGATGCCGCCGTCCGCGACGTGATGGCATCCGCGTTCGGTCTCGCGGGGGACCTGCCGAGTCACGTCAGCACCGGATGCGGCCTTCGGGTTCCGTACGCGATGACTTCCCCGCGTCCAGGCAGCGTCACCTGCCTTGCCTGCCGCGAGCATGCGCGGCTGGAGCATCTGCGCTTCGCCGAGGAGGTCGAACGCCTGGGCACGATGCCGGGCTCGACCATCACCACGGTCCAGGCGAAGCTGGCGGCGGACAAGCATCGCGAACTCGCGGAGGGGTTCTCCGGCGCGGATGGCTGAGCCCGTACGCGGGGCGGAGCGCGACCGCCCGGCCGAAGTCACAAGTCCGCTGCGGCAGCGACGACTTCGAACCCGCCACAAGACGTTGTACCCCCGCCCGGCAGGAACCGCACGGCCACGGCGGCACCCTGCCGTCCGGGACGTACAACCCTTCAGCCCGCTTGATGGTCTGTTGTGACGTCAGTACTGATACGGGGGAAAGGTTCCGAATATGCCCGCACAGACCTTCCGTTCCGCGGCTCTCGGCACTCTCGCGGCGCTCTCGGCGCTGGGGCTCACGCTTGCCGCGAGCAGCCCGGGCGTCGCGGCCGGCCCGGCGAAGAAGACCAAGGCGCCGGGTTTCCTGGCTCCCGCGGATCTGCCGCCGCACCCGTCCTCGCCCTGGTTCGCGGGCAAGGTGACGGCTGGGTTGCCGGATCCGGAGCCCTTCTGCGCGGAAGGCGTGCTGCCGTCCTCCCGCAGCCACCACCGCGAGTTCCACACGGACCTGGACGCCACCGCCACCCAGGTCGGCGTCACCGCTTCGAGCACCGCCGCGGCGAGCAAGCTGGCCGCCTCGTTGAGGAAGAGCGTCGCCGCCTGCGCCGCGGACTGGCTGCGCGAGACGCCCGGCGGCACCGCCTCCTGGGACGACTACGGCGGGCTGGCCGTGGGCAACGGCGCACACGTCTACGGCGTGCAGGTCTCCATCCCGGAATCCGAGACCAATGTGCACCTGTTCGGCGTCGGACGGGACGGCAAGGTCGTGACCCTGGTCCGCTGGGGCCAGATGGGCGACCTCGGCAGCGCCCCCGTCGGCGACTTCAAGCGGACGACGAAGACCGCCGTCAACAAGCTCAACTGAGCTTCCGCCGCCGCTGCTTGACGTCTCGCGGAACGCGACGCCGAGCCGATACCCGCAGATCCGGCACAAGAGCCCGGCCGTGGAGCTGACGGCGCTTCCCGGCCCGGCTCGGAACCGGTTCAGCTGAAGACGGGCTCGGCGTCGAGGACTCGGGAGACCTGGTCGGCGAACAGGGCGGGGTACTGGAACGGCGAACCGTGCCCCGAGTCCGGGTGGAGGACCAGCTGAGCGGCCGGGATCCGCTGCGCTTGGATGCAGGAGCTGACGGTGTCGATCAGTCCGGGGCGGGGTCGACGTTGGGCCGGGACTCGCCGGCCTCGGCCGGTTGAGCGCACCGCCTCGTGGACCTCGTCACGTGCGGTCGACCGCCGTCTCCTTGATGAAGCGGCGCAGTTCCGCGCACAGGGCGCGTGGGTTGTCGAGGGGGATGAGCGTCCGTGAGCCGGGGATCTCCACGTACTCGCCCCGCGGAAGGAGTGCGGCCAGGCGGCGGCCGGTCCGGGGCGGCATCATCCGGTCCTCCGCTCCCCATGCGACGAGGGCCGGTCCACGGAATTGCTTGAGCCGTTCCGCGGCCCCGAGATAGGTGTCCTTCCGCACGCCACGGCAGAACTTTGCGAAGTCCCGGCGCACTTCGCGATTCGTGAGCAGCGGGCCGTACCAGCGGCGCACGAGCTCGTACGGGATGGGGTGCTTGGCCATGCCGCCGAGTGAGTTCTGCATCCTTGTCAGGAACGGCACCCGGAAGGACTGCAGCAGAAGGAAGAGTCCGCCCGGGATCCTGCTCGACGCGTGGAGGGTCCTGCCCTGGATGCCCGGCGGGTAGTTCTCCAGGGCCTCGCACGAGGTGAGGACCAGGCGGCCGATGCGTTCGTCGCGTACGCCCACGAGCAACTGGGCGGTGCCCGCGTCGTTCTGGACGAGCGTGACGTCGCGCAGATCCATGCGCTCCAGGAACTCCGCGAGGACGGCCGCGACTCCGTGCGCCGAGAGGTCCGCGTCCGGCCGCATCGGCCGTCGGTGGGCGCCGATGGGCAGGACCGGGACGAGGACGCGGAAGTCGTCACGCAGGTCTTCCACCACCGGCTGCCACACCGATTCGTCGAAGGCCAGGCCAGGGACGAGTACGACCGGCTGGCCCGGCCCGCCGGTGTCCGTGTAGTCGATCGAGCCGGCGGTCAGTTCGATCTCGGGCATGGGACCCCGCCTTCTAGATAGACCGATCTAGTGAGAGAGTACCGAGAATGAGGACAGCCGGCGACACGAGAAGTCGCATCCTGAGGGCGGCGACCGAACTCTTCCGACGTCAGGGGTACGCCGCCACGGGCATGAAGCAGATCGTCACCGCCGCGGAAGCCCCGTACGGCTCGGCGTACCACTTCTTCCCGGGCGGCAAGGCGCAGCTGGCGGAGGAGGTCATCCGCACCACCGGCGCGGCCTACCTGCGCCTCATCGGCGAACTGTTCGCCGCACCGGACGAGCGGAGCGACCCGGCCCTCGCCACCAGCGAGGCCTTCACCGCCGCCGCCGAGACCCTGCACTCCTTCGACTACGCCGACCCCTGCCCGATCGCGACCATCGCCCTGGAGGTCGCGAGCACCAATGACGCGTTGCGCCGGGTCACCGAGGAGGTCTTCGCGAGCTGGACCGATCGCCTCGCCGACTACTACGCGGCATGTGGGATCGATGAATCCGCCGCCCACGACACGGCGTTGTCGGTCATCGCCACGCTGGAGGGCGCTTTCATGCTCGGACGCTCGGCGCGCTCCACCCGTCCGGTGCTGGCGGCGGCCACCGCGGCGGCCGCCCTTGTCCGCGCCGCGCAGCAGGCGCGGGGCTGACGGACACGGCCCGACCGGGCTCAACGCTCCCCTCACACCCGTCTCGTTGATCGACATGCGCATGACTGTTACCGGTTCGGCCACAGTGCGCGGCTGTGTGCATAGGGTCGCCCCCTGGTCCGACGAATACGCGCTGTAACGGCGAAGAGGAGACGGAATGGCAGTCAACGCGCAGTCCGGCAGTGAGGGCGGGGAGGAGGCGCCGCTCTCCCCCGCGGAGCGTCGCGCCGCTGAACTGTACGCGGCCGACCGGCAGTTCAGGGAGGCGAAGCCGCTGGATGAGGTCACCGAGGCGATACGGGCACCGGGCATGGGGCTCCCACGGATCATGGCGACGGTCCTGGAGGGCTACGCGGACCGACCCGCCTTCGGCGAGCGCGTGAGGAAACTGCCGAAGGATCCGCGGACGGGCCGCACGACGGCGGAACTCGTCCCGGAGTTCAGGACTATCACCTACCGCGAGGTGTCGCAGAGAATCCAGGCGCTCGCGAGCGAGCTGACGAACGATCCGAAGTCCCCGGTCGCCGCCGGGGACTTCGTCTGCACACTGGGCTTCACCAGCGGCGACTACGCCACCGTCGATCTGGCGTGCATCCATCTCGGGCTCGTCTCCGTACCGCTGCACTCCAGCGCGACGCTCGCCGACCTCGGGCCGATCGTCGCGGAGTCGGCGCCCCGGATCCTCGCGGCGAGCACCGAACTCCTGGACACGGCCGTCGAACTGGCCCTGGGCAGCGAGTCGTTGCGGCGGCTGGTCGTACTCGACTGCTACATGCGCGTGGACGAGCAGCGCGAACGCTTCGAGGCGGCAGCCGGACGCCTGGCTGCCGCCGGTTCACCCGTGGTCATCGACACGCTGACAGCCATGCTCGAACGCGGTGACACGTTGCCGCCGGCGCCGCTGTGCACCACCGTGGACGAGCAGTCGCTGACCTCGCTGCTCTACACCTCCGGAAGCACCGGTGCGCCCAAGGGCGCCATGTACACGCAGCGGCTGGCCACGTACCTGTGGGGCGCTTCGTGGCGCAAGACCGACACCCCTGTGATCAGCCTCAACTTCCTGCCCATGAGCCATCTCGCCGGGCGCTACACGTTGTTCAGCACGCTCAGCGCGGGTGGCGTGCACTACTTCACGGCGAAGAGCGACCTGTCGGCCCTGTTCGAGGACATGTCACTCACCCGCCCCACGGACCTGATGCTTGTCCCGCGCGTCTCCGAGATGCTCTTCCAGCAGTACCAGAGCGAGGTCGACCGGCGAGTGGCCACGGGTGGCGAACCCGCCCTCGTCGAGGCGGAGTTACTCACCGAGATGCGGGAGAAGACCCTCGGCGGCCGGATCGTACGGGTCATGTCCGGCAGCGCACCGCTGGACTCCGAGACCGCGGCCTTCCTCGAATCCTGTCTGGAGCTCAAGCCCCACGACGGCTACGGCGCGACCGAGGCCGGGATGATCACCACCGGCCACACGATTGCTCCGGTGGTGACCGACCACAAGCTCGTGGACGTGCCCGAGCTGGGGTATTTCCGGACCGACTCGCCCTACCCGCGGGGTGAGTTGAGGATCAAGACCGAAATGATCATGGCCGGCTACTACAAGCGCCCCGAGGCCACCGCGGCGGCATTCGATGAGGAAGGCTTCTACAAGACCGGCGACATCATGGCGCAGACCGGTCCGGACGAGTACGTCTACGTCGACCGCACCAAGAACGTGCTGAAGCTGTCCCAGGGCGAGCTCGTGGCCATCTCGCGGCTGGAGACCGCCTTCGCCGCCAGCCCGCTGATCCGGCAGATCTTCGTCCACGGAAGCAGCGAACGCTCCTACCTCCTCGCCACCGTCGTGCCCACCCCGGAGGCGATCGAGGCCGCGCAGGGCAGCGAGGCCGCGCTCAAGTCCTCACTGAGTGCCGCGCTTCAGCGAAGTGCGAAGGATGCAGGCCTCAACTCGTACGAGATCCCGCGTGACTTCATCGTGGAGACCGAGCCATTCTCCGCACGGAACGGGCTCCTCAGCGACGCCGGCAAGCTGGCGCGCCCCAGAGTCAAGGAGCGCTACGGCGAGCGGCTGGAGCAGATGTACGCCGACCTCGCCTCGCAGCAGACGAGCGAACTGCGTGCCCTGCGCCGCGAAGGACGGGAGCGGCCGGTGCTGGAGACCGTCGGCCGGGCCGCCAAGTGCCTCCTCGGCTGCTCCTCCACCGATCTCGATCCCGGGGTGCACTTCACCGACCTGGGCGGCGACTCGCTCTCCGCGGTCTCCTTCTGCCGGCTCCTCGGCGACATCTACGAGGTGGACGTCCCGGTGTCGGTCGTCACCAGCCCTGCCACCGATCTGCGGCAACTCGCCCTCCACATCGAGCAGCGCCTCGCCTCCGGCCACGACCGGCCGTCCTTCGCCTCCGTGCACGGAGCAAACCCCACCGAGGTGGGCACCGGCGACCTGCACCTGGCCGCGCTGGTGGACGCCGAAGTCCTCACCGAGGCAAAGGCACTCCCGCGGCCGGGTCCCGGCGACTCCGTGCGGACGGTCCTGCTGACAGGGGCCAACGGCTACCTCGGCCGGTTCATGTGCCTCGAGTGGCTGGAGCGGCTCGCGGAGTCCGGCGGCACCCTGATCTGCGTCGTGCGCGGCAGCAGCGCCGAGGCGGCCCGACGGCGGCTCGACGCCGCCTTCGACAGCGGCGACGCCGAACTCCTCGCGCGCTACCGGGAGTCGGCGGCCGCAGGCCGTCTTGAAGTGCTCCCCGGCGACATCGCCGAACGGAACCTGGGCCTGGACGAGGAGACGTGGAACCGGCTCGCTGCCGACGTCGACCTCATCGCCCATCCGGCCGCCCTCGTCAACCATGTCCTGCCCTATGAGCAGCTGTTCGGCCCCAATGTGGCGGGCACGGCCGAACTCGTCCGGCTGGCGATCACCACACGCATCAAGCCCTTCGTGTTCCTCTCCTCCGTGGCCGTGGGCACCCAGCTCGCGGGAGCGCCTCTCACCGAGGACGCCGACATCCGCACCGCCGTCCCCGTCCGCCGTCTCGACGGTGCGTACGCCGGGGGCTACGGCACGAGCAAGTGGGCGGGCGAGGTGCTGCTTCGCGAGGCCCATGACCTGTGCGGTCTGCCCTGCGCGGTCTTCCGCTCGGACATGATCCTCGCGCACAGCGAGTACCAGGGGCAGCTGAACGTGCCCGACCTGTTCACGCGCCTGCTGTTCAGCCTCGCCGCGACGGGCATCGCCCCGCGTTCCTTCTACCGCACCGGCCCCGAAGGCGACCGTCCGCGGGCCCGAGTCCACGGGCTTCCCGCCGACTTCACCGCCGAGGCCGTCACGACGATCGGCGGGCGCGTCGTCGAGGGGTTCCACACCTACAACGTCGTCAACGCCCAGGACCACGGCGTCTCGCTCGACGTCTTCGTCGACTGGCTCGCCGAAGACGGACGGCGCATCCAGCACATCGACGACCACGACGAGTGGTCCGCGCGCTTCGAGACCGCCCTGCGCGGCCTGCCCGAGCATCAGCGGCAGCACTCCCTGCTTCCGCTGATGGACGCCTTCCGCGAGCCGCAGCGTCCCGTTCCGGCGTCGGGCATCCCAGCGGACCGGTTCGGCGCAGCGGTGCGCGAGGCCGAAGTGGGCCGGGACGGCGAAGTCCCTGTCCTGCAGCCGTCGCTCATCACCAAGTACGTCGCCGACCTCGAGCACGTCGGACTGCTCTGAGGCTGCGGCACGGCGGACGGCTGCCGCACTCCGACGCCCAGGCCACCGCAGTGACGACGGGTGCCCCGGGGGTGCGACACCCCGGGGGCACCCGTCCACGTCGTGCGGCGCCGCCGACCGCTACGAGGCGATCTCCGCCAGCACCCTTGCGCGCGCTGTCGTGGCGTCCGGCGCCGAGAGGGCGAGGCCCGCCAGCACGCGGCAGTCCTCAAGTGTCCGCGCCGCCAGAGCTGTTCGTACGTCACTCAGACAACTCGGCGCCGCTGACAGGCTGGTCACCCCGAGCCCGACGAGCACCAGGGCCAACGCCGGGTCGGCAGCCGACTCTCCACACACGCCGACGGGCCGGCCGTGCCGCGCGCCCGCTTCGGCCGCCATGCGTACGAGGTCCAGCAGGGCGGGCTGCCAGGGGTCGAGGAACTCGGCCAGTTCGCCGAGGGTCCGGTCGGCGGCAAACGCGTACTGAGCAAGGTCGTTGGTGCCGATGCTGAGGAAGTCGCAGACCTGAGCCAGCTCCCCGGCGCGCAGCGCCGCGGCCGGTACCTCCACCATGGCGCCGGCGGCCCGCAGTCCGTGTGCGCGTACCTGCTCGGCAAAGCCGGCAGCCTCGCGGGGCACCGAGACCATGGGGGCCATCACCCGGACCTCGGCACCGCTGTCCGCCGCCGCTTCGGCGATGGCGGCGAGCTGCGTCCCCAACAGCTCCGGGTCGCGGGCGGCGGTGCGCAGGCCGCGTACGCCCAGTGCCGGGTTCTGCTCGTCCGCCGCGGTGGCGAACGGCAGCGGCTTGTCCGCACCGGCGTCCAGCGTGCGGACGACGACACTGCGCCCCGCGAACGCGGTGAACACCCCACGGTAGGCAGCGACTTGCTCTGCCGCGGAAGGGGCTCGGTCACGGTCGAGATAGAGGAACTCGGTGCGGAAGAGACCCACACCCTCGCTGTCCGCCGCCGCCGCGGCCGGCAGCTCGTGCGATGCGCCGAGGTTGACCAGCAGCTTCACCGGATGACCGTCGGCCGTACGGCCGGGCCCGCGCACCGACTCCGCCAGGCGGCGCCGCTCCTGCTCACGTTCGGCGGCCTCCGTCACGGCGTGCGGCGGCGGATCGACATGTACGGCACCGGCCGCGCCGTCCACCAGAACGGAACGCCCGTCGGTGAGCGTGCCGGCGCGGTCGCAGGCGACGACGGCGGGCAGGCCGAGGGTCTTGGCGAGGATGGCGGTGTGGCTTGTGGGTCCGCCCCGTTCGGTGACCAGGGCCAGCACCTGGGAGGGGTCGAGCAGCGCGGTGTCCGCCGGGGCGAGGTCGGCGGCGACGAGGACAAAGGGGCGCCCTGGATCCGGCAGTCCCGGCATCGGCAGTCCCAGGAGCGAGGCCACCGAGCGGTCACGCAGATCGTCGAGATCGGCCACGCGCTCGGCGAAATAGCCGCCCGCCTTCTCCAGCGCGGCACGGAACTCGCCGAACGCTTCGGCGATCGCGTGCGCCCCGTCGGCGCCGGACCGTATCCGGGCCTCGACCTGGTCGCCCAGTGCGGGGTCCGCGACCATCATCGCCTGGGCGGACAGCACGTCGGCGGCGTCCCCCGTGACGGCGGCGGCCCGCCGCTCCAGATCCTCGGCGACCTGGCCCAGCGCGCTGCGGGCGGCGGCGACCTCGGCCGGCACGTCCGCCTCGGTGATGACCCGGGCCTCGGGCAGGGCGGGTGCCGGGGCCATGCGGGCGACTTCACCGGCCGCGCTTCCGGCACTGACCCCGATCCCTGTCAGCACGGCAGTCGTCACGGCTGCTCCTCGGTGTCGGCAACGCGGGCGGTGGCTTGTACGAGTGGTGCGGCCATGCGGGCGCGCGGCCCGCGGCGCGCACCGGCCACTGCGGTTTGCAGAGCCATGAAGATCTCCTCCGGCATGCTTCGTTGAGGGCGTGGCGTGGCACGAGGAGCGCCCGGAGCCGGGCCCGTGCGTGTGTCGCTCAGACCGGGACCGACTCCCTGGATGCCTGCTCGGACTTGGCCGGCGCGGAGGCGGAGGGGGTCTCCGTCGCTGAACCGGGCGTGTTCCGGCGGCGCTTGAGGAGGATGACAAGTCCGCCGGTGACGAGCGTGCCGGCCGCGACGGCCACCAGGTACAGCAGCGGCTGGCCGATCAGCGGCACGACGAAGACACCGCCGTGCGGCGCGCGGAGAGTGCAGCCGAATGCGGTGGTCAGCGCACCGGTGACGGCGCCGCCCGCCATCGAGGCGGGGATCACTCGCAGCGGGTCGGCTGCGGCGAACGGAATGGCGCCCTCACTGATGAAGGACGCCCCCAGCACCCAGGCCGCCTTGCCGTTGTCCCGTTCCGTCTTGGTGAACAGCTTCCCTCGCACCGTGGTCGCCAGAGCCATGCCGAGCGGCGGCACCATGCCCGCGGCCATCACCGCGGCCATGACCGTGAGGCTGCCGTCCGAAGGGTGCGTGAGGCCGCCGACCGCGAAGGTGTACGCGACCTTGTTGACCGGACCGCCCAGGTCGAAGCACATCATCAGACCGAGCAGCACGCCGAGCAGCACCGCGTTGCCGCCCGAGAGCCCGCCCAGCCAGTCGGTCATGCCCTTCTGCGCCGCGGCGATCGGCTTGCCGACCACGACGAACATCAGAAAGCCGACGGCGACCGACGAGAGCAGCGGGATCACGACCACCGGCATGACGCCGCGCAGCACCGGCGGGATGCGCAGCCGCTGAATCGCCATCACCACCGCACCGGCGATCAGACCGGCGACCAGTCCGCCGAGGAATCCCGCGTTGATGGTCATCGCGACGGAGCCGCCGACGATGCCGGGCACCAGTCCGGGCCTGTCGACCATGCCGTACGCGATGTAGCCGGCGAGGACCGGGACGAGGAACTCGAAGGCGGCGCCGCCGGTCTGGAAGAGAAGCGCGGCCCAGCTGGCCACCTCGGTCCAGCTGAAGTGCTCGGCGACCGAGGGCGCCTTGTTGATCTCGTAGCCGCCGATGGCGAAGGCGATCGCCATGAGAAGCCCGCCCGCGGCCACGAACGGCACCATGTAACTCACGCCGGTCATCAGCCACTTGCGCAGCCGTGTACCGAAGTGCTCCCCGTGGGTCTCCGGCGCCTCGGCGGGCGGCGCGTCCCCGGCGGATGCGGTGACCTCGCCGCGCCGGGCCTTTCCGCGTACTTCGGCGATGAGTTCCGCGGGCCGGTTGATGGCAGCCTTCACGCCGACGTCGACGGTGGGCTTCCCGGCGAACCTGTCCTGCTCCCGCACCCCGACGTCGTGCGCGAGGATCACGCCGTCCGCGGCGGCGATGTCGGCCGGGTCCAGCCGCGTGAACCCGCCCGAGCCCTGCGTCTCCACCACGACCTCGGCACCCTCGGCCTCACCGGCCTTCTGCAAGGACTCGGCAGCCATGTAGGTGTGTGCGATCCCGGTGGGGCACGAGGTCACGGCGACGATGCGGAAGGGCGCCGATGTCTGACTCGCGACCTCGTCGCCGTCATCGCCGTCGGCCTTGTCCTCGATCTTGGTCTCGGTTTTGGTCTCCGCCTCCGGCGCCGGCACCGGCGAGGACTCCTCCCCGCGGATCAGAGCGGCGACGGCGTCCGGGGACTGCTCCCCGCGCAGCGCGTTCGTGAAGTCCCCGTCCATGAGCCGGCGGGCCAGGGTCGACAGGATGGTCAGATGGTCGTTGTCGGCTCCGGCCGGGGCCGCTATCAGGAAGATCAGGTCGGCCGGGCCGTCCGCCGCGCCGAAGTCGATGCCTTCCGCGCTGCGTCCGAAGGCCAGCGTCGGCGCTGTGACGTGCTCGCTGCGGCAGTGGGGGATGCCGATGCCGCCGTCCAGACCGGTCGGCATCTGGGCCTCGCGGGCGGCCACGTCGGCGAGAAAGCCGTCGAGGTCGGTGACGCGGCCGGCGGCCACCAGCCGCTCTGCCAGCGAACGGACGGCTGCTTCCTTCGTATCGGGGGACAGGTCGAGGTCGACCAGTTCCGCGGTGATCAACTCACTCATCGCGCGGCTCTCCTTGCTCGATGACCGCCCTGCCGGACGGTGTCGGGGACGTGAGGGTTCGGGAGTTCACGTGGTCGTTCGCGCGGTCGTTCACGGGGCCGGCTCCGTCAGTGCGCGGTCCAGCGGTATGTCCGCGGTGACCGCCACCGCGGAGGGATCCAGATCGGCGGGCGTGGGCATGGCGCTGCCGGGCAGCTGCACTGCGGCGGCGCCGTGTGCGACGGCAGCCGCCAGCGCGGCGGGACCTGTGCCCCCGGCAGCCAGGAAGCCCGCCAACGAGGCGTCGCCCGCTCCGACATTGCTGCGGACCACACCTGCCGGCGCGCTGCCGAAGTAGGTTCCGGAGGCGTCGAGCAGGAGCTGACCGTCCGCCCCGAGACTGGCCAGGACCGCCTGCGCGCCATGTGCGCCCAGCTCCTCCGCGGCCTTCACCGCGTCGCCGAGGGTGGCCAAGGGGCGTCCGACGGCCTCGGCGAGCTCCTCGGTGTTCGGCTTCACCACATCCGGACGCTCCGGAAGCGCGGCGGTCAGGGCGGCACCGGAGGTGTCGAGGGCGATCCGTGCGCCGGCCCGGTGGATGCGGGCGACCAACTCGGCGTACCAGTTGGGCGGCAGGCCCCGCGGCAGGCTGCCGCTGCAGACGATCCAGTCGGAGTCCGCCGACAGCGCGCGTACGGCCTCCAACAGCGACTCGGCCTCGGTCCCCCTGATCTCGGGGCCTCTCGCATTGACCTTGGTCAACGTGCCGTCGGCCTCGACCAGCGTCGCGTTGACCCGGGTCGAACCGGTCACGGGGACGCCGGACACCTCGATGCCGAGGTCGCCGAGCAACCGTGACAACAGCGCGCCTTCCGGGCCGCCCAACGGAAGGACCGCGACCGTACGGTGGCCGGCGGCGGCCACGGCGCGGGAGACGTTGACGCCCTTGCCGCCGGGGTCGACCCGGTCCGTGACCGCCCGCAGGACGGAGCCGCGGTCCAGCACCGGCAGTTCGTAGGTGCGGTCCAGGCTCGGGTTCGGGGTGACGGTGAGGATCATGCGCGCACCACTTCCGTGCCCTGCTGCTCGATGGAGCGTGCGTCGTCGGCGCTGAGACCTGTGTCCGTGATGAGCAGGTCGACGTGACGGAGATCGCCGAAGCGGCCGAAGTACTCCTTGCCGAACTTGCTGGAATCGGCGAGGAGTACCACCCGTCGCGCGGCCGCGATGATCGCTCGCTTCACCGCGGCCTCGGCCAGGTCAGGGGTTGTGAGGCCGCCACCCGGCGAGAAGCCGTTGGCCGCGAGGAACACGACGTCGGCGTTGATCTCGCCGTAGGCGCGCAGCGCCCATGCGTCGACGGCGGCCCGTGTGCGGTGCCGCACCCGTCCGCCGACGAGATGGAGCGCGATGCCCGGATGATCGGCGAGCCGGGCCGCCACCGGCAGGGCGTGGGTGACGACGGTGACCGTCGAGTCCACCGGGATGGCGCCTGCGAGGCGGGCCGACGTGGTGCCCGCGTCGATGATCACGCTCCGGTCGGCGGGCAGTTCGTCAAGGGCGGCCCGGGCGATGCGGTCCTTCTCGTCCGCCGCGACGGTGTCCCGCTCGGCCAGATCGAGTTCGAAGTCGAGCCGTCCCGCCGGGATGGCACCGCCGTGCACCCGGTGCACGAGCCCGGCCCTGCCCAGGGCCTTCAGATCGCGCCGGACCGTTTCGGCCGTCACCCCGAACTCGTCGGCGAGAGACAGCACGTCGACCCGCCCGCTCTCATGGGTCAGCCGAAGGATCTCCTGCTGGCGCTCCGCTGCGTACATGTGGATTTACGTCCGTTCCATGCCCGAACCTGTTGCTTTCCGAGGACGGTACGCGGACGTTGCTGCGAAGTAAACACGTTCGGGCAAGAAGGTGGGCACGAACGGAGGGGCACTGCGCAGGTGCGGTGGGCACGGCGCGGGATGTCCGAGGAGGCCGACTTCCCCAACTGGTCACCGTTGTGGGCGCGTTCGGTGAGGACATGGAGAACCGGGGGCGGCTCAGGCCGGGTTCGGAGGCGGGGAGGACTCCCGCGACGTTCCGGCACCGCTTACATGGGCGAGGGGCCCAGAAGGGCCGTCCGTCCTCGGTCACCGGGAACGGGACCAGGACCGGGACGGGAGCGGGAACGGACCGGAACGGGGAACTGGTGGTCCGGAGTTGTGGTCGGCCGCACCGACTCGCGCCGACCCGTGCCGCGCCGGGCGGCGCCGGCCGCGGATTCGTGCGGCCGCTCCCCCGGCGGACGTGCCCGGCTCACGTCTCCGCCGGGGGACGGGGCCGCCGCGTCAGGCGCCGTGCCCCTGCCGATCGACGGCGGGGGCACGGGCCTCAGCGGCCTCACCCGGTGTGCTGCCGCGTTTCCACATCCACCCGTGCGTGGCGTTGTGGAGCGGCTACGCTCACCGGCGCGCGGCCGGGCTGGTCCAGTCGTCCGGCACGTGGGCGATGCGGACGCGCTGCGGGTGGTCCCCGACGGGCACCGAGACCGTCTTCTCGCCGGTGGCGAAGTCGATGGCGGTGACCTTGTCGCTTCCGCTCTCGGAGATGACGCAGGACTTGCCGTCGCCGCTGACCGTCGCCCAGTAGGGCTTGGAGGCGGCGACCAGGGGCCCTTCCTGCAGGGTGTCGCGGTCGACGACTGTCGCGTAGTCGTCCATGGTCCCCGCGACGCAGAGCTTGTCGCCGCCCGGGCTCATCGACATGCCGTGGTGACGGGAGTCGTTGACCCAGGTCGTGCGGTCCTCACTGGTGTCGGGGTTCTTGGGCAGCGTCTTGACCCGCGTGATCTTGTCGTCGGCGACGTCGTACTCGAGGAAGCCGTTGAAGAAGGAGACCTGGAAGTAGAGCGTGGACTCGTCGGGCGTGAAGGCCACGGGCCGCACGGCGTCGGAGAGGTCCTTCCGGCCGAAGGCGTCGAGCCTGTCGCGCATGTCGATGACCTTGGCCTCCTTGAAGGTGGCCGCGTCCACGACGGTGATCTTGCGGTCGCCCTTCGTCCAGTCCAGCCAGGGGTCGTCGGCGGCGGTGTTGACCTCGCCGATGGACATGTTCCACAAGTACTTGCCGCCGTCGGTGAACACGTTCTCGTGCGGCTTGTCGCCGGCATTGAACGAGCCCGCTTCCTTCCCCGTGCCGATGTCGAGGACGTGGACGGTGTTGGAGGTGGAGGCGGAGACGGCCACGCGCTCGCCGTCCGGCGAGACGGCCATGTGGTCGGAGCGGTGACCGGAGACGGGGAAGCGCCAGTTGATCTTCCCGGTCGCGACGTCGATGGAGACGACGTCGGCGAAGCTCGGACGTGAGACGACCATGGCCGTCCCGTCGGGCGTGGAGTACATGTCGTCGACGAACTGGTCGTGTCCCTCGCCCGGTCCGTTGCGGATGCCCAGGAAGAACAGGAGCTTGACGGGGTCCGCGTATATCTCGTCCAGGCGCTCCTGCTTGTCGGGGATCACGTTGATGCGGCCGAGCTTCTCGAAGCCGCCGCTGGACTTGATCACGTCGGCGGTGCCGTCCCAGTTGTTGCCGACGAACATCACCTCCCGCAGCCCGGCGGCCTCCTCATCGCCCGGGCCGGGTACGGCGGCTGCCACGCCGGCCGTGGCGGCCACTGCCACGAGGGCTGTGGCGAGAACGAACGGGAGCAGGCGCCGGCGGGCGCGTGGAGGTGACAGCGGGAGGACCGGCGAGTCGGCGTCCGTCTGTGTCCTTGGTACGGGCATGGCATGGCTCTCCTTCGCATGGCGTCTCCGCGCTCGCCGAGCTTGCGGCCGTGACGGGACGAGCGTGAGGATGCCCGCTCTCCCCGCAGAGTTCGGCGGGGCCCTGCAGGGAGAGCAGGCAGCTGGGGGGTGGCATCCGTTGCGAGCGAGAATCACGTCACATGGCGTCCGACCAGGTGCTTCTCATGAGGCATCACGGACGGCACAATGTGAAAAGACCCCTGTTCACATTGGGTACTACCGAAGGTAACTACGGCCTCGGTGTTCTTCAACCCCCTGTGGGCAGAAGATGGCCGGAAGGCGAGCGAAGGAGAGCGGTGGAGCAGCGGCTCAGGCGGCCGACCGGCCGATACGCGGGCAAGGCGGCGAGCGAGCGGCAGGCAGAGCGGCGTCAGAGATTCCTCGACGCGGCGCTTCAGCTCTTCGGCGACGCTCCCGGCTACCGGTCGACGAGCATCGCCGCGCTGTGCGAGGCCGCCGGGCTGTCGACCCGTCAGTTCTACGAAGAGTTCCGCACCCTCGAAGACGTGCTCGCCGTCCTGCATCTCCAGGTCAACGACTGGGCCCAGGCGGCCGTCATCGACGCCCTCGAAACCACCGGGGACCTGCCCTTCGCGGAACGCTACGGCTTCGTCTTCCGTGCGTACGCGGCGAGCCTCACCTCGGACCCGCGCCGCATGCGGATCGCCTTCACCGAGATCGTCGGCGTCAGCCCCCGCCTGGACGAGCAGCGGCTCTCCCGCCGCGCCCGGTGGATCGAGCTGATCCGTGCCGAGGCGGCGTCGGCGGTGGAGCGGGGCGAGGCCGCCGACCGTGACTACCGCATCACCGCCGCCGCCTTCATCGGGAGTGTGAACGGGCTGCTCCACGACTGGTCCGCCGGCTGGGTCGACGCCACCCTCGACGAGATCGTGGACGAACTCGTCCGGCTGCTGCTGGCGCTGCTGCGCCCGTGAGCAGCGGGGCCCCGTTGGCTCGGCCCGGCGTGCTCTCGGCCCTCACCCCCGCGAGGCCCGGCACGCAGCCCACTCGGGTGGCAGGCACCGGCCGCACGCCCGCTGCGGCACAGGAGCGGGAAAGGGCACCGCGTGCCGGCTGTTCTCGAACCCCTCGCCGAACTGGTGCGGCGCCGCAACGAACCCGCGGTCGCCCAGACACTCCGGTCAACGGCAGCAGCCGTACTCAGCTACCTGGCGGCCCTCTGGCTCAGCAACGCCCAGATTCCGCTGCTCGCCCCGCTGACCACGCTTCTCGTCGTCCAGGTCACCCTCTACGCCACGCTCACCCGGGGCATCCGGAGGGTGAACGCCGTGGTGGCCGGGGTTCTCGTCGCCGTGGGCTTCAGCAACCTGGTGGGCCTGAGCTGGTGGTCGCTGGGGATTCTGATCCTCGCGTCGCTGACCGTGGGTCACCTCGTGCGCGTCAAGGAGTTCGTGCCGGAGGTCGCCATCAGCGCCATGCTCGTCCTGGGCGTGAGCGTGACCCAGGTCGCCGCGACGGCGCTGGACCGTGTGGTGGAGACCCTCATCGGCGCGGTGGTGGGCCTGCTGTTCAACGTGGTCTTCGTGCCGCCGGTGTGGACGCAGTCCGCGACCGAGGCCATCGAGGACCTGGCCAGCCGGCTGCGTCGGCTGCTCCGCCGGGTCGGTGAGGAACTCGGCCGCCACACACCGGTGGAGGACGCCGCGGAGCGGCTGCAGGAAGCGCGCCGCCTCGACCACGACATCGTGCAGGTGGACGCGTCCCTGGCACAGGCCGAGGAGAGCCTGAAGCTCAACCCGCGGGTCAAGGAAGGGCTGCTCTCCCGAGTCGTGCTGCGGACGGGTCTGGACACCCTGGAGATCTGCGTGGTGGTACTGCGCGTCATCGCCCGCACCCTCACGGATCTGGCCAGGAACCGTGAGGACGAGCCCCTCTTCCCGCCCCAGGAGGCAGCCGCGCTGGAGGAGTTGTTCGCCCATCTGGCCGGGGCGGTGAAGGCGTTCGCCGTCCTCATCACCAGTGACGTGACCGCGGACGCCGACACCGCCGAGGCCCGGCTGGTGGAGGAGCTCTCCGCGGCCCGCGAGGCACGTGACCAGGTGGCGGACCTGTTGCTCACCGGCGTGCAGAACCATCCGCGCCAGTGGCAGCTGCACGGCGCCCTGCTCGCCGAGATCGACCGGATGCTCGACGAGCTGGACGTGGAGAAGCGTTCGGTGCGGCTCGCCGAGGAACTCGACCGCTACACGCGGGAGACGGTCGACCGGCACCCACGGCTGACGAGGGCCGCCGAGCTCATCCACCTCTCCGTCCCGAACCGGCCGCGCAAGCGCCGCGGCGAAGCCAGGTGAGACCGCCGGACGGCCTTCCTGAACGAGCGGAGCCGGATGAGCGCGACCGGACGAGCGGGCCGGACCCACTTCCCGCGAGCCCGGTGAACGCGCCCCCTACCGGGACGTGTTCGCCGCGGCCAGGGCCGGGACGATGCCGCCGGCCCGTACGATCTCCCGCTGCCGGGCCGAGAGGCGGTGCCTCACCGCGTACTCCTCGTCGCGGGTGACGTTCCGCAGCCGCAGCGCGCCTCCCGCAGCGTCCGCCCCCTCGCCGAGGGCGTCGCGCAGTCCATCGAGGCGGAGCACGTCGTCGCCGCGGATGCGCTCTGCGTCGCCGCCGTCCTCGAACTCCAGCGGCAGCACCCCGTAGTTGACGAGGTTCTGCCAGTGGATGCGCGCGAAGGACTTGGCGACGACGGCACGCAGCCCGAGGTACCGCGGCGTGATCGCGGCATGCTCGCGCGAGGAGCCCTGGCCGTAGTTGTCACCGCCGACGACGAAGTGCCCGTTGTTGTCCTCGTCCCGGGCCGACTCGGCCGCGCGCCGCGGATAGTCCGGGTCGATGCGGACGAACGTGAACTCGGCGAGCTTGGGGATGTTCGACCGGTACGGCAGGGCCCGGGCACCCGCCGGGGAGATCTCGTCCGTGGAGACATCGTCCCCGGCCTTCAGCAGCACCGGGCCCTCCAGCGTGTCCGGCAGCGGGTCGAACTCGGGCAGCGAGGAGACGTTCGGGCCGCGCTCCAGCTCGACGGAGACGGCCTCCTCCCTGGGAAGGGGCGCCTCCAGCATCTGCTTGTTCACGCTTGCCGACTCCGGCAGCGCGATGTCCGGAGCCTCCATACCAGCATCGGCCGCCCAGTCGCGCGGGTCGGTGATGACGCCGGTCAGCGCGGAGGCGGTGGCGGTCTCCGGGGAGCACAGCCACACGGAGTCCTCCTCCGTCCCGGAGCGGCCGGGGAAGTTGCGGGGGAACGTGCGCAGCGAATTGCGCCCAACGGCCGGTGCCTGACCCATGCCGATGCAGCCGAGACAGCCGCTCTGGTGCAGCCGGGCACCGGCGGTGATGAGGTCGAAGGTGCCGCCCGAGAGGGTGAGGTCCTGAAGGATCTCGCGCGATGTGGGGTTGATGTCGAGGCTCACCCCGGCGGCAGTGTTCCGCCCCGCGACCATGGCGGCGGATACCGCGAAGTCGCGCAGCCCGGGATTCGCGGAGGAACCGATCACCGACTGGTCGACGGGCCGGCCCGCCACCTCCCGCACGGGCACCACGTTGCCCGGCGAGGACGGACGCGCGATGAGCGGTTCGAGTGAGGAGAGGTCGATCTCCTCTTCGAGGTCGTAGACGGCTCCGGGCTCCGCGGTGAGCGGTACGAAGTCCTCCTCGCGGCCCTCGGACCGCAGGAAGCTCCGCACGGCGTCGTCGGACGGGAAGACGCTGGCGGTGGCGCCCAGTTCCGCGCCCATGTTGGCGATCACGTGCCGGTCCATCGCGGTCAGCGATTCGAGGCCCGGGCCGTGGTATTCGAGGACGCGGTTGACGGCGCCCTTGACGCCGTGGCGGCGCAGCAGCTCCAGGATGACGTCCTTGGCGCTCACCCACGGCGGCAGCTCACCCGTCAGGCGCACACCCCAGATCCGGGGCATCCGCACGTACAGGGGGCGGCCGGCCATGGCCAGAGCCACCTCGAGGCCGCCGACACCGATGGCCAGCATCCCGAGCGAACCGGCCGCACACGTATGGGAGTCGGAACCCGCGAGGGTCTTTCCGGGAATGCCGAAGCGCTGCATGTGGGTGGGGTGAGAGACGCCGTTGCCGGGCTTGGAGTACCAGAGACCGAAGCGCCGGGAGGCGGAGCGCAGGAACGCGTGGTCTTCGGCGTTGCGCTCGTCGGCCTGGAGGATGTTGTGGTCCACGTACTGGACGCTGACCTCCGTACGGACCCGGTCCAGGCCGAGCGATTCCAGCTCCTGCATCACCAGCGTGCCGGTGGCGTCCTGGGTGAGGGTCTGGTCGATGCGCAGACCGATCTCCTCGCCGGGGCGTGCCTCGCCTTCGACCAGGTGGCCGTCGATGAGCCGCTGTGCCACGGTTCCCCGGGCAGAGCGACCCGTGACCGTCGTGACAGCCCCCTCGTCCGCGCTGGCCATGGCCGGGCTCCCTCCTGCTGCAGTGTGCTCCGGTGCTCGCCTCCGGGTACCCGGCAGGAGGGTGTTGTACGTCCGAGGGGATCGCGCTTTCCGGATCCGGCACCCGGATGCCCCTCCGGAACAAGCCCCGGAGACGGCAACGGTGCCGTGGAGGACGTGGGCGCCTGAAACCCGTGTACTCCTGTGCTCAACAACTCGATCGTCATGCCCACCTGCCTGCCTCTCGTTCGCCGCCGATGGCACGCGTGTGCGCCTGAGCGTTTCCGGGCGAACGGCAAGTTCCGCGTCAACGCACACCACAAGCTCATCGACGCCTGGCTCCTCGCGCTCCGCACCGCTTGCGGGGCAATCTCGAAGCTCAGGGTCCTGGAGCGGATGCCTGTGCGCTCCGTACGACCTGAGCTGCTGGACCGCCTGCACGACAACGACCCTGGCCAGCCACCGATCAGCCGCGTGAACAACGCATCAGGTCAATACACCCGGCCGCGCCGCAGGCGCGCCCGTACCGCCCGCTGGGCGACAGGGCCGAGTTCCTCCAGCACGCCGACGAGACCGGACAGTTGTTCAAGCGCGTCCAGGGCGCGCTGCGCACCCTCCTCGTCGACGCCCTCGTAGAGCTCCAGTCCGACGAATCCGGCCGCGATCGCACGGGCGAGACCGGGCGCATCCACGAACTCGGCGATCGGCGATCCGGCGAGCACACGCGCCAGCACCTGTTCGAGCTCGTCGATCCACAGCGCGAGCCCCGCGGACGTGGCGGGAGCGAGACGCGGCTGCGTCTGCGCACCCGACAGAAGCTGCGCGAGGACCGCGACATGACCGCCGGCGCGCTCCTCGGCATGCAACTCCCTGGCGAGGGTGACGAGTTCGGCCAGTCTCTCCACCCGCGCGAGGCGTTCGCGGTACAGCGCGACCCGCTGCTCGGCGCCGAACCGGCAAGCCGCGGCGAGGAGTTCGTCGACGCTGCCGAAGTGGTAGAAGACCAGCGCCTGGTTGACCCCGGCCGCGGCCGCGACGGTGCGGGCGGAGGTCTTGGCGTAGCCCTGCTCGGTCACGGTCCGCAGCGCACCGGCGAGCAACTTCGTACGCGTGTCGCCGCTCACGCCCTGGACTCCTCGCGCACCGGGCGCAGTCCGGTCGGCACGGCGCGCCCGGTGGCGTCGGAGAACTCGGCGGAGAAGAACCCCTCGTAGCCGAAGAGCGGCCCGAACTTCCGGTTCTCCACCCTCACTTGGACCCGGAATCGGCCCGTCGCGTCGTCGAACGACTCGCGCACGACCGCGTCGCCCCCTATCGCGTCGGGCACCCTGACATCGACCCGTCCCTCCCGGAAGCGGTGCTCGCCGGAGCGGATGACCAGGGCGCCGTCCGTGCCGGCCGACAGGTGGAGGTCGGTGGCGAGGTGCTGGTGCGTGCCGAGGTAGTCGACGATGCAGCCCCGCTCAGGGTTGAAGACCATGGTGGCGTCGAAGCGGTGGGTGCGGCGGGGGAAGGTGAACGTCCGCACGAAGGTGACGGTCTCGCGGCCGAAGGAGTCCGTGTAGGGGAAGTTCTCGATGGTGAAGGGCACGTCCCGTCCGGCCCGCGGCACGAGGATGTTGCGGCTGCCGCCGAGGGCCAGGAACGGCCGGACGAAGCTGCGGCCGTGCCAGATCCGCGTCATCCGGCCGGATCCGACGCACGCCTCGCCACTGTCCAGGCCGACGGAGAAGCGGCGCCGGACGAGCGGATGGAGCTTGTCGAAGTCGGCGCCGAGCGCCCGCTGGAAGATCGAGGTCATGGCTGCTCCAGGGTTCCGAGAAGGGAGGGGACGGCTTCGGTGCCCGCACCGTCCGCACCCTGTTCACGCCCGGGCGGGCGGCGCAGGGTGCGTCGGGCGGCGGGGGTGACCGGCAGCGGGGGCACGAGCAGCGTGGCGACGGCAACGACGGCCGGGACCGCCGCAGCGAAGACCGCACCGGCCGGCGAACGGTCAGGGGCGACGGCAATGGCAGCGGCAACCGCCGCCGGCACCGCGGCCGTGCGTACGAGCAGCTCCGCGAGCGCATGGAGCAGCGAGCGCTCCGGGGAGATGCCGCGCTCGCACCACAGCCGCAGCCGGTCGAAGGACCAGGCCGTCGCCCAGCCCATGAGGGGCCGGAAGAGGAACCGGTCGGCGGCCCGGCCGAACCGTCCCCAGCGCGGCCGGTAGTCGTATCCGGTGAGGAAGCGCAGCCCGTCGCCGTCGGGGACGTAGCGCCAGTACCCGCTGCCCTCCGCGATGAGGGACAGCGGATGCGCGGAGGAGAACCGGAGGGCCGAGACCCGGCTGCCGTCCGGGCGTTCGCGCTCGCCCGCCGCGACTCCGGTGCCGGCGATCGTGACCATCGGCAGTACCCGCGTCGCGTACCGGAAGCGCTGCGGCTCCCCCGGCGCACACGGCAGATACGTGATGTCGCCGAACCGCAGGTCCCAGCGCTTGTGTTCGTCCGGCTGCTGACTGCGGTCCCAGACCGTACCGAGTCCGGCACGGACGCGCGTCTCGATGTAGAGCCGCACGGGAACCACCCCTCTCATGGATTTGAGCGGTCGCTCAAAATACACGGCACTTGAGCACTCGCTCAAGAAGTCGAGGTCACAGGGGAGATGGGCCGTGCGACGGGCAAACTCCCTTCGCACAGCGGACGGTGCGCTGATATACATGCCGACCGGCCACCCGGGGCGTCGGGAAGCGGCACGGACAGCGACGCGGAACGGCAGTACGGAGCGAGGAGTCGGACCCGATGACCACGGCTGAGCACGGACGTGCGGCGGCGCCGCCGTTCGCGATCCTCGTCACCCTCACCCTCGTCGCTGCTGCCTGCACGACTGGCGCACTCGTACAGGCCGACGGGCATGTCCTCGCGGCCTGCGAGGGAAGTCCCGTGCCGTGGAGCCACTTCGCCCTGGCTTACGCGGGGTTCGGGGCTGCGGCTCTGGCCGTGATCCTCCATGTACTCGGTAGCCTTCGAGTGCGCGGCTCCGACGGAGTTCGGGGCGCGGCTCCGACCGGCCGTGCCGGTCGTGTCACCGCGGTGGTCGCGGGGGTCGCCCTGCTGGCCGGCGGCTTGGCCGTCTTCTCCGACCACCACCAGTCGTCCATGGCCGAGGCGAACTCCAAGCCGAACGTTCTCGTCGCCTGCACGAGCGGCTGACCCGAACGACGTCAGCCACCGGCGCGACCGCGGCCATGACCGGGCACCCGGTCATGCCTCAACGCTCCTCAGCGCCGGAGGTTCCGCTTCTGCTGCTCGTCGAAGTCGCCCACGGACAGCGGGTCTCCGGGCAGGGACGTGTTGCCGGGGCGGGCGCGCAGGCCGTCGAGCATGAGCCCCATCGCCCGCTCCGCGGCGACGCCGGCGGAGTCGTCGGGCGGGTCCGGAGCACGGCGCAACAGGAGTGAGAGCAGGGCGGCGACATCACCGGTGCCGATGTCGGCGCGCAGCGTCCCCTCCTCCTGGGCCGCCTTCACCACCCTGTCGAGCACGCCCAGCAGTTCGTCGCGGAAGCGGCCCGTCCCGGGGTCGTCCCGGACGGTGTCACGGGCCAGTCGGGAGTGGACGGCGAGCTGGACGCTCAGCTGAAGCTCCCGTGAGCTGCGCAGCATCCGTACGAGGGCCTCCCAGGCGCCGGGCTCCTCGGCGACGGCCGCCCGGGACTCCTCCAGCACACGGGAGAAGGTGTCCCTGGCGACGGCGCGGATCAGCGTCTCCCGGTCGGGGAAGCGCCGGTAGAGCGTGGCGACGCCGACGGCCGCCCGGCGGGCGACATCCTCCATCGGCACGTCGGGCCCGCGGACGGCGAACATCTCCTTGGCGGCAGCGAGGATCTTCCGGCGGTTGCGCAGCGCGTCGGCCCGCAGCGAGGTTCCGGACCCGCTCACGGCGTCCGCGTCGGCACCGGTCCCGGAGTCCGTCACGGAATCCGTCGCGGAACCGGTCACGGAATCCGTCGCGGAACCGGTCACGGAATCCGTCGCGGAACCGGTCACGGAATCCGTCGCGGACCCGGAGCGTGGGCTGGAGCCGGCCGCCATGTCCCCTCCTTTCGAAGGAAGTTGGCTGATTCTTTCACCTCGCCATGTGGACGAAAATCATCCACTTAACTACCGTGAAACGGCGCGCCTGTGAAGATCCGCCACGTGAAACCACGTCCCTGATTGGGGTCCCATGACGAGCGATCAGCCCACGGTGACACTGCCCGTCCCGCGCACGTGCCCGTTCTCACCGCCCGTGGAGTACGAGCGGATGCGCGAGGACTCACCGGTCTCCCGCGTCGGTCTGCCCGGGGGCCGCACGGCGTGGGCTCTGACCCGGCACGAGGACGTACGGGTGATGCTCGCCGACCCCCGCTTCAGCGCGGACCGCACCCGTCCCGGCTTCCCCGTGCTCGCCGAGGGGCAGCAGCAACTCGCCGCGCGGTTCAAGCTGTCGCTGATCTCGATGGACCCGCCGGAGCACGGGCCCGCCCGGCGGGCGGTGGTCGGCGAGTTCACCGTCAAGCGGATGGCGGCGCTGCGGCCGCGCATCCAGCAGATCGTGGACGAGCACGTGGACGCCCTGCTGGCGGGGCCCCGTCCGGCCGACCTCGTCCGCGCGCTGTCTCTGCCGGTTCCCTCCCTGGTCATCTGCGAGTTGCTGGGGGTGCCGTACGCCGATCACGACTTCTTCCAGTCGCGGTCGGCACGACTTCTGCGCCGTACGGAGCCGATGGCCTCGCGCGAGCAGGCGCGCGACGAACTCCGCACGTACCTCGACGCGTTGATCACCCAGAAGGAGAAGAACCCCACCGACGACCTGCTCGGCAGGCAGGTACTCAAGCAGCAGGAGTCGGGCAGGGGCGACCACGAGGACCTGGTGAGTCTCGCCGTGCTGCTGCTCATCGCGGGGCACGAGACGACGGCGAACATGATCTCGCTGGGCACGCTCGCCCTCCTGAAACACCCCGGCGAGCGGACCAGGCTCGGCGAGGACCCCGACGCGATGCCGGAAGCCGTCGAGGAACTGCTGCGCTACTTCAGCATCGTCGACGCCGTAACCTCCCGGGTGGCGACGGAGGACGTCGAGATCGGCGGGGTGCTCATCCGGGCCGGCGAGGGAGTGGTCGGGCTCGGCAACTCCGCGAACCACGACCCCGGCGTCTTCTCCCGTCCCGGCGAACTCGACCTCGGGCGCGGCGACAGGCACCACGTGGCCTTCGGGTACGGCGCTCATCAGTGCCTCGGCCAGAACCTGGCGCGGATGGAGCTGGAGATGGTCTTCGAGACCTTGTTCCGGCGCGTTCCAGGACTGCGCCTCGCCGCGCCCGTCGACGAACTGCCCTTCAAGGACGACAGCAACATCTACGGGCTCTACGAACTCCCGGTCACCTGGTAGCGCCTGCCCGAAGCGGCACAAGGAGAAGGAGAAGCGATGCGCATCGTCGCGGACACCACGCGTTGCGTCGGCGCCGGCCAGTGCGTGCTCAGCGAGCCCTCTGTGTTCGACCAGGACGAGGAGGACGGCACCGTCCTCGTCCTGGTCGAACGTCCCCCCGAGGGCGAGCTGGACGGCGTGAGGGAGGCGGTCGGCACCTGTCCCAGCCAGGCGCTCTCCCTCACGGACGACTGACCGGCCCGCCGACGACCGGCGGACTCACCGAGGACCGGGGCACGGGCAACCGAACGGAGAGCCGGCAGGGGTACGCGGCCGGCGGTCGTGACCCGTCAGCCCGCCTGGCCGCTGTCCTTCAGCGAGCCCCACCCGTGCCACCGGTCGATCTCGATCCAGGCACTGACCCTGCCCCGCTCCCGTTGCGGATACTGCTTGCCGAGGTAGCGGTGCGCGAGCCTGTCGATGTCGGTCAGACCCTCGTCGTCTCGGAATTCGGCGACGCGGCCGATGAGGCTCACATGGGTGTACCAGTTGCCCTCGTCCAGCACCGTGAGGGTGACGCGGGGGTCGCTGCGCATGTGTTCCAGCCGCTTTCGGGACTCGTCCATGTTGACCATGACCCGGCCCCTCTCCCACAGGTACCAGGTGGCCGTGGACACCGGCTGGCCGTCGGAGCGCAAGGTCGTGATGACGGCCGGGTTGGCCTTCTCCAGCACTGCCACTGCGTCGTCGGGAAGTGGTGGTTTCGACATGGGGCGAACTCCTCGGCTCTCTCGCTTGCTGCTGCGGTTGCGTATGACGCCGGGCCGCGTACCCGGTGGTCCCCGTCTCAGGCACCGTCTCGGGCACCGGCCCGGCGGCCCTTCACAGCAGCACGACGGCCGAGGCGAGGACGAAGGTGTACCACCACTCGACGAACCGCTGCGTGAGGTGGTCCTGTGCGGGTGTACGCAGCAGCAGCACGCGGCCGGCCAACAACAGGCTGAGACCGGCCAGCACCGCGTCGATGGCTGCTGTCCACCAGTGGAAACCGGCGGGCTCCACCATCACGAAGTGCGTCAAAGGAAACAGCGCAACGGAGCTCCCGGCGAAGTAGATGCGGCAGGGAATGTCGCCGAGGACGATCGGCATCGTGCGCCTGTCCAGAGTCCGGTCGCCCTCCACGTCCCGCAGATCCTGGACGCCGATGATCAGGAAGGTCATGGCGGCCATGGTGAGTATCCAGTGCCACACGGCGGTGGTGATGGGTGTGACCATCTGCCAGGCCGCGGCGAGTTGGGAGACGACGCCGAGCGCGATCAGGAGGTTCTTGGCGAACCAGTGCCGGTGCCCTCCCCACGCGTAGTGGAGCATGAACAACAGCTGCCACAGCAGGGCCCACTCCACCACGCCCAGGAGGAGACCGAGGGCGGGGAAGAGGACGTGGACGGCGGCCAGGCGCCGCTTCGCCCCGCGCATGGTGCTGTCGCCGGTTACCAGAGGCCGGAAAGGCTTGTTGAGCCGGTCCTCCTCCACGCCTGTGATCTGGTTGATGAGACTCGATCCGTAGATGAAGAGCCAGAAGTAGAGCACGGCTCCGGCGACGGTGACGGTGCCGCTGTACGCCCCGAGTCCCGCGTGCCTCACCGCGGCGACGACGAAGCAGAACGCCGGTACGACGGTGGACCACAGATCGTTGCTGTTGAAGCGGTAACTGATGAAAAGCTCGCGCCACATGTGACCGGGCAGCCGTCCCAGAGCCGCGATGACGCCCGGTCTCTCCACCGGTCCACCTCTTGACGGCTTCTCCCCCGCCGCCGGGGTCGCCCGCACCGGATTCCCGTCCGCCGGTTCCGTGGCTCTTGCCGCCCCCGTCTTCGTACTCGCGGACGCGTGCGTGGTCGTCGCCCGTCTCGCCCGGCCGGTGTACTGGTCGGCCAGCATGGCGAGGTGGTGCCGGTGCGGGCTGGGCGGCAGAACCTCCAGCGCCCTGCGGCAGCGGTCCAGGTGCGAGTCGGCCGCTTGCTGCGCGGCCTTCAACGCTCCGGTTGTCTCTAGGAGTCGGTGCAGTCGTTCCTGCCGGAGCTCCTCGTCCGCGTCGCCCGCGAGGAGTTCGGCGAGGAGGGCGCGGTCAGCGTGCCCGCCGAGACTCTGGGCGAGCAGGTGCGGCAGTACGGGGCGTCCGTTTCGCAGGTCGCTGGTGCGAGACTTGCCCGCGACGCCGTCGCCCCGCCGCCTCCCGCGCGGCCGGACGTACGGCAGCAGGTCGTCCTGTATCTGAAAGGCGATCCCGAGCGCCTCCCCGAACTCCGTGAGCGCGGCGGTCTGTTCGGCGGTGCCGCCCGCGAGTACGGCACCGGTCCGGCATGCCGCGCGCAGCAGGGCGGCCGTCTTCAGCCGTGCCACTTCCAGGTACGTGTCGATGTCGTCGTGGAGGGAGCCGCTGAGGTCCAGCTCCATCGTGGCCCCGCGGGTGACGTCCAGCCCGGCTTCGGCGATGACGGCGGTCGCGTCCGTGATCAGACGGTCCGCGACACCGCGTCTGCGGCACTCTCCGAGCGTCTCGAAGACGGCGAAGAAGAGGGCGTCGGCACCGACAATGGCCCTGTCGGCGCCGTAGCGGCAGTGGGTCGCCGCCCGCCCGCGGCGCAGCTCGTCCCCGTCGATGATGTCGTCGTGTATGAGGCTGCCGGCGTGCATCAGCTCGAACCCCGTTGCCACGGGCTCGACTTGCTCCGTCTTCCCGCCCACGGCCGCCGCGGACTCCAGCAGCAGTACGGGACGCAGCAGCTTGCCGGGCGGCAGCAGGGCCCAGCGGTGCTGTTCCCCCAGTGGGTCTCCATAGCGTAAGTCCAGCCAGCCCTCGAGGCTTTGCCTCGCGGCCCTGCTGGTCTCGGTCTGCGTCTCCTTACGGGGACGGGTCCGGGTCCGCGTCGCGGCCCGGGTTCCCGGGCCGGTCCCGGTTCCGGCGATGCGGGGCCATCCCGTGCGTGCCGCCGGGCCCGGACCTGGCAGACCTCCGGGGGATGCCTCCGCGTCCGGAGACTCATGTCCGTCGAGCATGGTCGTCGCGCCTTCCGTGAAGAACCTTGGGGGTGGTGCTTCTGGCAGCTGCTGCGTGCGGACGTGCTGCGTTGTGAAGTTTTGAGGTGCTGACGCGCTCACGCGCTGATTCGGCACGCGCTGACGCGCTCACCTGCTTCGGATGAATGGGTCCGTACGAGAAGCAGGGACACGGCGGTCCCTGATCCCCCTCCTCCGTACGGCCCGGGCCGGCTGGGCCGGCCGCGTCCGGAATCACCCCGGGAGCACAGGCCCCGGGGGCGGGACGGCGGAGCGGCTCACCGCCCGCCGTCCCCCGGCGTTCCCCTCCCGTGTCTTCCCGTCACCTCACCCGGCGGGCCTGCCGAGCCGTACGGGCAGCGACGTGACGCTGTTGGAGAACATCGACGGCACCGGATCGAGGGTGCCGGGCACGGCTCCGAGGATCATGTCCGGGTAGCGCGCGAAGAGTTCACGCAGCGCGATGGTGGCCTCCAGCCGCGCGAGTGGTGCACCGAGACACGCGTGCACGCCGTGCCCGAACGAGAGGTGCCGCGCCTGTTCGCGGCTGATGTCGAAGGTGTCCGCGTCCGGGCCGTGCTGCTGCGGGTCCCTGCCGACGGCGCTGTAGGGGGCCATGATCGCGTCGCCCGCGGGGATGGTGACACCGGCGACGTCGATGTCCTCGGTCGCGTAGCGGAAGGGGAAGTTGCCGATGGGTGCCTCCCACCGCAGCGTCTCCTCGACGACCGCGGGCCACATGTCCTCCTCGCCCCTGGTGAGGGCGAGTTGGTCCGGGTGCGTGAGCAGGGCGCGTACCGCGTTGACGATGAGGCTGAGCGTGGTCTCGTGCCCGGCCGAGAGCATCACCAGGAGCGTGCCGACGAGTTCCTCCTGCGTCAGCGCGTCCGGCTCGGCCTCCCGTGCGGAGATCAGGGCGCTGGTGAGGTCGTCCCCGCGCTCCTTGCCGCGCAGTTCGACGACGCGGGCCAGCAACTGGTAGACGGCGATCTGGTTCGCGCCGACCACCTCGGGGGACAGGTCGGAGCGGAAGATCTTGTCCACCGCCTCGCGCAGCTCGGGCCGTTCGTGGTCCGGGATGCCGAACAGGTCGCTGATGACCTGCATGGGCACCGGGTAGGCGAAGTGCTTGCGCAGGTCGACCGTACCGTCGGAGTCCGCGTGCGACGGCAGCGCCTGCAGGAGGTTCTCGACGATCTCGGCTGTGGTGGGCCGCAGTTCCTCCACGCGGCGTGCCGTGAAGGTCTGGCTGACGAGCTTGCGCAGCCGGCGGTGCTCGGCACCGTCGGCGGTGACCATGTTGGTGACCTTGACCATGCCGATCAGCGGCCAGTCGTCGGGGATCTCGCCGCGCTGCATGGCGCCCCAGTTGTGCCAGTCCTTGGAGATGCGTGGGTCCATCACCAGCTCGTTGAGCAGGTTGTGGCGTGTGACGCTCCACGCCTCCACATCACCCGGGAGCTTGACGCGCACCACCGGTCCCAGCCCGCGTAGTCTCGCGGCCTCTCCCATGTGGTCGCGGCCGTGGGGGTCCAGTTCCAGGACGGGTACGCCTGATGTGGGTGATGCCTGGTCGGCCGTCATACGGTCTCTCCAATGGGACGAGCGGCGGATGCGGGCGGGGTGCGGATCTCGTGGGGAACGGCGAACGCGACGGGCAGTTGTGTCGGGCAGCGTGTCCAGGGCGAGGGGTTCCAGGTGATCTCGCCGGGCGTGACGGTCAGCCGCAGACCGGGCAGCAGGTGCAGCGCGGTGTCGACGGCCGTACGGGTGATCACGCGTGAGGTGTCCTGAGCCGGGCACATGTGCGGTCCGGCCGAATAGGCCATGTGCGCACGGTTGTTGGGCGGACGGTGGCCGCCCGGCGCGAGTGCCGGGTCCGAATTCGCGGCGGAGAGCCCGAGGATGAGCACGTCGCCGTGGCGGATGGACTGGCCGCCCAGTTCGATGTCGCGCAGCGCGTAGCGCGCGGGCATGTGCGTCATGGGCGGTTCGCGCCACAGCACCTCGTCGAGCGCGTCGTCCACGCCGAGCTGGCCGCTGCGCAGACGGTCGTCGAACGAGGTGTCCGTGATCATCCGGTAGAGCGTGTGCGCGATCCAGCAGGTCGTGGTCTCGTTCCCGGCGGAGATCATCACCACCATGGACTGGAGGACTTCGGGATCGTCCTGAAGGTTCGGGTGGTTCATCAGGGCGGTCGTCAGATCCTCGGTGGGGTTCTGCTGCCGCTCCCGCAGGGTGTCGAAGAGGATCTGCTCGAAGCTTCGGTTGCCGACCTGCGAGTCCGTCTGGCTGCTGAACAGCGCGATCAGGGCGGCACGCAGCTCGTGGCCCTGACGTGTGTCGAGGCCGAAGAGGCTCGCGACGGCCAGCATCGGGACGTAGGCCGCGTAGTCAGCGACGAGGTCGGCCCTGCCGAACTGGGCGAAGGTGTTGATGAGTTCCTTGCAGATGCGCTGCACCTGGCGGCGCAGCGCGCGGTGGTTGATGCGTCCGACCCCGTCGTCCAGGGGCTGGCGCAGACGCCGGTGCTCCTGCTGGTCGGCGCCGATGACGTTGGGCCGGTAGGCCATCATCGGCAGCAGCCCCGAGTCGGGCGAGACGATGCCGTCGTTGAGGTCCCGCCAGTTGCGCGCGTCACGCGAGAAGAGCGCCTCGCGTTCGGTGATGATGCGCAGCTGCTCCAAACCCATGACCAGCCACCCGGGCACTCCGGGTTCCAGCAGGACGGGCGCCACCGGGCCGTGCTGGAGACGGAGTTGGTGGTAGATGCGGTGCGGGTCTCTGGACTGGGTGATGTCCGTGAGCGAGACGAGCGTCTCGGAGTCGAAAGGACGCGTCGGTGCCGGTGTGGTCACGCAACCTTCTCCTGAGCTTTGATGCGGGCGGCGTACTCGACGAGGCTGATCAGCGCCTGCGTCGAGGAATGGCGGTTACGGGCGTCTATGTGGACGAGCGGGGTCTCCGGAAGCAGGTCGAGGGCCTCGCGCAGATCTGCCTCGTCGTAGCGCACGGAGTCCGGGAACTGGTTAATGGCGACGGCGAACGGGAGGCTGCGCACGTCGAGTTGGTCGAGGATCTCGAAGCTGTCCTCGATCCTTCTCGTGTCGATGACGACGAGCAGGCCGATCGATCCGATGACCAGCCCCTCCCACAGGTCCCAGAAGCGACGCTGACCGGGCGTGCCGAAGAGGTACAGCACCATGCGGGAGTTGAGCGTGATGCGCCCGAAATCCATGGCCACCGTCGTGGCGGTCTTCCCCGACAGTCCGGAGAGGTCGTCCACGCCCGTGCTGGCCTGGGTGATGGTCTCCTCGGTGCGCAGCGGATCGATCTCGCTGACGCTCCCCACGAGCGTCGTCTTGCCGACCCCGAAGGAGCCGACGACGAGGATCTTCAGCGCCTGGTCGACTGTGGGTGCCAGATAGCGCCTCTCAGGCGCTGAGTTGTCTGCGGAGTCCATCCAGTACCTCTTGGAGTATGTGCACGTCGGGAAGCTGCGCCTTGGGGACCTGAGAACGTGTGGTCAGGTAGCCGGCGTCGATCAGGTCGCAGGCGAGGATCGTGACGACGCTGATCGACAGGCCCAGGTGCGCTGCGGACTCCGCCACGGAGAGTCTGTGGCGGCACATCCGCCACAGCATCCGTTCCTGCCGGCTGGCAGTCACCGGGAGTTCGGTGCCCTCGGGGTCGACGGTCTCCAACAGAGTCTCGATTGCGAGCCGTTGACGAGGGCGAGCCCGCCCGCCGGTCAGCACGTAGGGGCGCACAGGTCCCCTTTTCGGTCCTCTCGGTCGGGTCACGTGACTGAGCGCCTCCTCGGCGGGCTGCCCTGGTGGTCGCCGAACCGCTGCACCTGGAGCACCATCTGGGAGGCGATCACTCCGGGATCGACCTTGTTGCTGGTGATCACCGCGAGGCGGGACCCGTCCCCTGCGCCGCGCAGGAACAGGAAGCCGCCTTTCCACTCGACCATGTGCTGCTTCAGGCCGCCTTCGCCGAAGCGGCCCGCCAGGCTGACGCCCAGCGACTGCAGCCCGGCCGCCGCCGCGGCAAGCGTGTCGGCCTCGTCGATGCCGAGATCGTTCGTACGGGCGCGGACCAGCCCGTCGGCGCTGAGGACCACCGCGTGCTGCACACCGGGGACATCAGCTACGTCACTGAGCATCCAGGACTGGTCGTGGGCGGCTGCTTCGTGACTCATCGGTCGTCGTCCCCCTGGGGCGAATCGGTTTCATCATCGTTCGAGGCCCGGCCCCCCAGTACGAAGGAGCTCATGAAGGAAGCGGCGGCTTCCGGGTCCTCGTCGCTGCCGACGCTGTTCTGCTCTGCTTCGACGGGACTGGCGGTCTGCGTATGACGGGGCGAGCGTCGCCGCGGCAGCCCCACGGCAGGGGGTTCCGAACCGGAAGAGGGTTCGGTGCTCTCGTACCGCCGTGCGAACGCGGACGCGGTCCGCTCCGGGTCGAACGTGGAAGTGGACCGCTCCGTGGCGAACGCGGAAGTGGACCGCTCCGGGTCGAACGCGGAAGCAGGCTCGGGAGCCGGCGCCGGCGTGCCGGCCGGCGGGGTGGTCTCCTGCGAACGGGTGCGCACCGGAAGGGGGTTCTCCCGCCGCTCCACGCGTTCGGGTTCTGCCTTCTGTTCTTCGGCCTCCGGGCCGGCGGCACCTTCGGGGACGGGCATCGTGTACACCGGGTCGATTGCTTCGAGGAGGTCCATGGGCACGAGTACGACGGCACGGATGCCTCCGTACGGCGAACGTCCCAGGCTCACCCTGAGCTTCAGCCGGCGTGCGATGTTGCCGACCACGGCCAGGCCGACCTGCGGGGTCTGCAGGTCGCGGATACTGACGTCGCGCGGGCCGGCGACGAGTTCCAGGGCCTTCTGGAGCCGGGCCTCCGTCATGCCCGTACCGCGGTCGTCGATCTGGATGACCGCTCCCGACGGAACGGCCTCCAGCTGTGCGGTGACCTCCTTGCTGCTGGGGCTGTAGGTCGTCGCGTTCCCGAGGATCTCCGCGACGAGGTGGATGAGCCACTCGGCCGCGAAGTCCTTGACGCCCAGGTCGGGTTCGCCGCCGATCACCACGCGCTGGTAGTCGGTGATCTGACCGCCGGCGGCGCGGACGATGTCCGTGAGGGGAACCGTCTCCTGCCACTGCTGGCCGGTCCACGAACCGCCGAGGATGCGCAGGCTCTGCGCGTGGTGGGCGAACGTCGTCGCCAAGTGGTCGATCTCGATGCCGAGTTCGGGCAGTCCGGGCTCGGGCCTGTCGATGAGGGCGCCGGCCTTCTCCTGGATCTGCAGACCGCCCGTCTGGAGCCGCTGGGCGAGGAAGACGATCGCGTGCTCACAGGCGTCCTGGACGTCGATGAGTTCCTCGTCCACCTCTTCGAGCGCGCCGTTGAGCAGCTTCGCCGTCTGGGGGCTCAGGTTGGGGAGGGGGGAGTCGGGCCTGCGCCGCTCCGTGAGCACGATGTGCAGGTCGCGGCACCACAGCTCAAGGGACTCGTGGAAGGCCTCGAACTGCGACTGCGACCAGGTCTGCCACTGTTCCGTCAGGCGTGCTCTCTCCGAGCTGACCTGGAGGTCGGCGGCGCGCTGTGCCTGTTCGGCCTGCTCCGTGCAGCGATCGGCATGACGTATGTCCTCGCGGTGCATCCGCCAGAGGTGCGGCAGGCACGCCAGCAGTCCGACGACCGCGACGGATCCGCTCGCCATTACCGCGGGGGACCGTGTCCACCAGCTGACCATCTGCGCGATGACCGCGACAGCGGCAAGTAAAAGCGCGGCGGGCCACACTGTCTGGCGTCTGAACCCTGTCCGGTCTGTTAAAGATTCGGTACTCAATAGGTTGACCGCAACTTTCACATATCGAGGAGAAGTGGAGCCGGTTGACGCGGCGTCAGTGTAGATGCCGTCACCCTGAGTGGGAAGCTCAGGCAGAAGGAAGTTGAGAGCCCGCCGCGAGCGATACGGCAACACTCACCGGCGCCCATTCCTCACACCCGCGACCTGGGGATTCCCTGCTCACGGGCAGCGCACGAATCCGTTGATCAATCAAACAGTGGTGTGGTCACCGCAGTCGGCGCGGCCCATGTTCCGGACCCGTACTTCTTCCTCCGCATTCCGTTCGCCGCTGGTGAGCGGAACACACGGGTGACTCCGGGCAAAGGCTGGACGACGCCCGTCGGCACAGAATCCGCACCGCAATGCCCACCCGAATCGCCGAGCAAAAGGGAACAATGCTCACCAGTAAACACATGAGAGTGGATCAGCGAGAAAACAAGAGGAACGAGAGGAACGAGAGGAACAATGGAAAAACGACGGGAACGGCATCTACTCGGGTCGGATCGGTGCAACAGGCGTGCATCGCCCGTACGAGACCCCGCAGGCCACCCGGGACCGTCCGCCGGACGAGCCCTCGAACGGTCAGGCCCGGTCGCGGACTTGAACCCACTGGCGTGGCGGGCCTGTCACCGCGACACCGTCCCGAGGCCTCACACCCGTCATGGCGCACGCGTACCCGAGTTCGCCCGCTGAATCCGGCAGACCGTGGAGAAATCTGAGCAACAACCGCTCCGGCGCGTCCCCGGGGGCCGGATCCTCCACGTCGACCCCCTCGTACTGGCGCACGTTCGCGCCCTGATCCCCGGCACCCCCGACGGCGACACCCGGTACGTGGACGCGGATCTCCACGACCCGGAGCCATGGCGCACTGTCCCGCCCCAGCTGACCGTCTGAGACTCAGCCCTCGGGGAGGAGCTGGACGTCGGACCAATACGACGGTGACGCAAGGAAGTTGTGACCGCAGGCAAGGGCCTGGGGCGAGGTGGTTTCCTCCCCCAGAGGGGAGTGCCGGGCGACGGCAGCGGGTTCGCTACCGGCGCTTCTTCCGCCGGTCGCCCGATTTGCGCCTGTGGTGATGCCGGGCCGAACCCGGTGGGGCCTTCGCTTCCTCGTACGGCGTCAACTCCTCCAGAAAGGACCTGCCCGTCTTGTCGACGGCGCGAGTCACGGGCTCCTGCAAGATGCCGAATGCTGCGGCCCACGCGATGATCTGCGCGCTCGCATCGAGATTCGTCAGACCGGGGAAGAACGCACCGCGTACAAGGAGGATCCCCAGTACCGCCGTCATGGCCCCCACGGGGAGACGCAGCAGGAGGAGCAGCACGGAGACGTGGTACGGCGAGGAATTCCCACGCATCGTGCTGAGTGAAGTGGCACCGGCCAGGGCGGCTGCGAACATCCCCATGAATTCAATCAGAAACACATCGCTTCCGTCGGCCGGATACCTGCCGAGGGGGCAGGCAGAGGGACGTCGACCCCGCTCGAAACAGAAGAGATTCGCAATATCGCTACTAACGCTCGCCCAGATGCCGAATCCGATAGCGAAAAGAAGCATGACGACGATGGAGAAGACCAGGATCTGGGTGAAACTGCGCAGCCTGATCCGCTCCTCCTCCTGGACCTTGTTCGCAGCGTGCAGTGTTTCGACTGCCACACCCTTCGCATCCGCGGGAAGATGCCGCCGCCCCTCGTCGGACTGCTCCCATTCCTCCTCAAGGAGGTTCCGCTGCGGATCATCGGAAGGCAAGTACTCACGGGCATGAGTGAGAATCTGCGGGAACCGGCTTTTCAGCTCCTCACTCTTCAACAATTTGGTGAGCTCGACCTCCGCCTCGTGGACATTGGTCAGCGCAGTGACGACATCGGTCTTGGTGACCCTGCGCCACAGCCTGCGACGCCTCGGTATTCCCTCGGGATTGTCGTCGGGCTTTTCTGTGATTTCGGAGCGTGCAGCTTCGAGTTGTCGGTTCGCTTTGTCTCTGACCTTACGATCGGAATCTGACAGATCGCCGAGTGCGTTCAGCTGGGACTGCACATATGCGATGTGCGCTCCGATTCTTGCGCACATTGCAGACCGCGCACGGCCCTTGACGTCTCCGTCCGACGGCTGGCCCGCCTCTGCAGCGTTTACATCTGGCTTGTCCGCGATTTGCGAGTATGCAGCGTCGAGATGCCGGATCGCTTTGTCTCTGACCTCGCGGCCGGAACCCGACAGGTCACCGAGAGCCTCGAGTTGAGACTGCACATCTTCGATCTGCGCTCCGATTCGCGCGCGCATCGCCGCCCGCGAGCGGCCCTTGCCCTTGCCGGGATTCTCGTGAGCCATGAAGGACCCTCCACGGTGGTGGCCGAGGCTGGATCCAGTAGAACCCCGCTGCTCAGGGCCCGCAAACGGGCCCTGAGTGAGCCTTCCTGCCGTCCCCTCCGGCCGGTGCCAGAAGGCCCCGACGAGGCGGTCACGGTCCTCGGCGACGAGGCACAGGCACAGGCACAGAGGCGTGTACGTGAGGGCGACGTACTTGACCATCGGATAGCCGTGCCAGAAGTCCATCACCCACGTCGCCGGCCTCATGGCGAAGACGGGCAGCCGCAACCGCGTCCAACTCGCCATTGCCGCCTACCGGTTCGGAGTGGACGCCGAGCCGGACGCACCGTCCGGCGGCGCCGGTCAGGCGTGAGGGGCCCCGACGGGTTCGCCGGTCGCGCCGGGGCCCTTCAGCCCGCAGGGTCAGTGGCCCATCCGCAGTCCCTGCTTGTCGGCGTCCCTGCTGAGCACCGCCTCACGTATCTTGCGGAACGCCTCGGCCCGGCCCTCGCCCGCGTCGCGGGCGTTCTCCTGGCTCAGGTCGACGACGCTGATGCGGGGCGAGGTCTGGACGAAGAAGGGGATGTACTCGGCCTTCTTCACCTGCCATTCGCCCGCACGTCCTTGACTCGCCGCGTTCTTCCCGGACTTGGGGCCCTTCCGGCCCTTGTGGTCCTTGTCGCCCTTCGCGTCCCGGACCGCGTCCGTACCCGCGGACGACGCCTTGCCGGACGACTTGGCCGCCTTGGGAGGCACGAACGTGAAGCGGGCGGCCGAACTCATCGCCCCGCGCGGGTCGTTCATCTTGCCCGCGAGCTGGTCGCCCATCCCGTAGACCACCCAGGTGCCGTTGACCTTCTCGTACGGCTGCGGGACGTGGGCATGGGTGCCGATGATGAGGTCGATGTCCTTGCGGCCGCTGGCGTCGCGGGAGGCCGTGAGCTGCTTGGCCAGTGTCTTCTGCTGGCTGTCGGGCGCCTGCTGCCACTCGGTGCCCCAGTGCATGCTCGTCATGACGATGTCGGCTCCGGCCCGCCGGGCGGCCCGAGCGTCGGCGATGATCCGCTGCCGCTCCATGAGGTTCACGGCCCATGGCTTGTTCTTCGGCACGGGCAGGCCGTTGGTTCCGTAGGTGTATGCCAGCTGGGCGACCTTCGCGCCGCCCGCCTTCATCATCGTGATGTGGCTGCGTCCGCGCGCCGACGCGGCCGAACCGGCGTGTTTCAGGCCTGCCCTGTCCATGGCGGTGATGGTGCGGCGGACTCCGTCCATGCCGTCGTCCATGGTGTGGTTCGAGGCGGACGAGCAGCTCTCGTAGCCGGTTTCCTTGATCGCCGCCGCCACGTCGGGAGGAGTCTTGAAGGCCGGGTATCCGGTGAAGGGGCCCTTCGAGCGGCCGTAGACGGTTTCCATGTGGCATATCGCCAAGTCGGCCTTCGACGCCAAGGGCTTGACGCCGGCGAGCATCGTGCGGAAGTCGTAGCCGGAGTCGGCGGCGTCCGTGCGGGCCTGCCGTATGACGGAGTCGTGGGAAAGGATGTCGCCCGTGGCGACCAGCGTGAACGGCCGCTGTGAGGCGGCCGTGGACGCCTCACTCTTCGCAACGGCATCGTCTTTGCGGCTGTCCCCCTGCGGGTGGCTCTGCTGAGTGCCGCAGCCGGCGACGATCCCCAGCAGCACAGTCGTGGCGGTGACCAGGGCGGCCTGACGTATGTACGTGCTCATGGCGGGCTCTCGCTTTCTCGGAGAAAGTCGACAAACCCAGATATATGGGGGCACGGCGGCGCCCGCGCGGCCTCGCCGCCATACGGCGCAACGCGGGCGCCCGCCCGTGTCCGGCCCTCGGTCGCGCTCCCCCGGATGAGCGATCCGCGACGCGGGCACGCATCCCGGCGCGCACGGCACACGGAAAGGCCCCGCAGCCACAGGACGAATTCCAGGGCTGCGGGGCCGTTCGGTGCGTCAGGCCCGTGAGGGCGCCGGCCGCGTCGGGGCGCGCCTACGGTTTCCGGCCGACCCCCCCGTACATCGCCACGTCCTCCGCGTCGAGCCTGGACCTCGGGAGCCAGCGGGAGCAGGCGACGACGCCGGGCTCCAGCAGCTCCAGCCCGTCGAAGTAGCGCTCCACCTGGGAGGGGGTGCGCTGGGTCAGCTTCGGAGTCCCGTTCGCGTTCCAGAACGCGACCGCCGAGTCCACGTCCGGCATCGTCGGTGAGGTGATGGTGTGCGACAGGACGAGATGGCTGCCCACCGGCAACGCGTCCAGCAGCCGCCGCACGATGCCGTACGACTCCTCGTCGTCCTCGATGAAGATGACCACGCCGAGCAGGATCAGTGCCACGGGACGACTGAAGTCCAGTGTCTTCGCGGCCTGTTCGAGGATGGTGTCGACGTCCCGCAGATCGCAGTCGAGGTAGTCCGTCCTCCCCTCAGGGGTGCTGGTGAGCAGCGCCTGCGCGTGCACGAGCACGATCGGGTCGTTGTCCACGTAGACGACGCGGCTCTCGGGCGCGATGCGCTGAGCCACTTCATGGGTGTTGTCGGCGGTCGGCAGGCCCGTGCCGACGTCCAGGAACTGCCTGATGCCCAGCTCTCCCGCCAGATACGACACGGCGTGTCCGAGAAAGCGCCGGTCGGCCCGGGCGTATTCGCCGATTCCCGGGTGGAGCTTGCGAATCTGGTCGCCGGTCGCCCGGTCGACCTCGTAGTGGTCCTTGCCGCCCAGCCAGTAGTTCCACACCCGGGCGGTGTGCGTGATGCTCGTGTCGATCCTGTCCCGCACGTCCTCGGACGTACGGTGCCCCGGCCCCTCGCTGCTCAACTGTGCCCCCCTCTTGGAAGGACGCCACGACTCCCGCCCCGCTGGGGGCAGTTGCTCGTACCATCCGCGCGGATGGTGCCGAGATTAACCCGTGAAACGGACACTGGCGCCCCTGTCGGCCGACATCGCCCGGCGGTCTGTCCGCAGGGCGGGACGAGGGAGCGACACGGGCCGCTCCACTGCCCGCAACCCTGTCGTTACCGCAACACTCCTGACGGACTACGCGCGTTGACCGTAGGCTGCCAGCGCTCGCGCACACCAGAGAAGGGGAACCTCGATGACCGTGAAACCTGAACGGCGCAGACGCCTGAGCCGGCTGACCGCCTGCGCCGCGGCACTGGCAGCAGCCGTCGGCGTGCTCTCGGCGATGCCGGCCGGCGCGGAGAGCGGCGACCACGCCCAAGGACGCACGGTCGACGTGCAGTTGCTTTCGTTCAACGACTTCCACGGCAACATCGAGCCGCCCCCCGGCTCCTCAGGTGAGGTCTCCCGCCAGAAGCCCGACGGCACCACCGAGAAGGTGGCCGCGGGCGGCGCCGAGTATCTGGCGACGTCCCTGCGCAAGGCCCGCAAGGGCAACCCCTACAGCGTCACCGCGGCGGCGGGCGACCTGGTGGGAGCGAGCCCGCTGATCTCCGGCCTCTTCCACGACGAGCCCAGCATCGAGGCCTTCAACAAGATGGACCTGGATGTCGCGGGCGTCGGCAACCACGAGTTCGACGAGGGCCGCGCGGAGCTCAAGCGTCTCCAGGACGGCGGCTGCCACCCCAAGGACGGCTGCTCCGAGGAGGGCAAGGTCTTCAAGGGCTCCGACTTCCCCTACCTCGCCGCGAACGTGACGGACGAGAAGACCGAGCGCCCGATCCTCAAGCCCTACACGGTGTGGAAGAAGAAGGGCGTGAAGGTCGGCTTCATCGGCGTCACGCTCGAAGGCACGCCGGACATCGTCAGCGCTGACGGCGTCAAGGGCCTGAAGTTCCACGATGAGATCGAGACCGTCAACAAGTACGCCAAGAAGCTCAACAAGATGGGCGTGAAGTCCATCGTCGCGCTCATCCACGAGGGCGGATCGCCGGCGAAGCCGGAGTACAACTACGACTGCGACAGCCCCGGACCGGGCGACGGCATCTCCGGCCCGATCACGAACATCGCCAAGGGCATCAGCCCCAAGGTCGACGCGCTGGTCACCGGTCACACCCACCAGGCGTACGCGTGCACGATCCCGGACCCGTCCGGCGAGCCGCGCATGGTCACCTCCGCGTCGTCCTTCGGCAAGCTCTACACCGACACCACCCTCACGTACGACCGCAAGACCAACGACATCGTGCGTACGAGCGTGAAGAGCGCCAACCACGTGGTGAGCCGCGAGCAGGCCAAGGCCAAGGACATGACCTCGCTCATCAAGCGCTGGGGCAAGATCGCCGACCCGATCGCGGACAAGCCCATCGGCTACATCTCCGGTGACATCAACGGCCGCGGCGCCGAGTCGCCCGAGTCCCCGCTGGGTGACGTCATCGGCGACGCACAGCTGGAGTTCATGAAGCCTGAGGACAAGGGCGGCGCGCAGCTCGCGCTGATGAACCCTGGCGGCATCCGGTCCGACCTCGTGTACAAGGCGTCGGAGGACGAGGGCGACGGCGTCGTGACGTACGGCGAAGGCTTCACCGTGCAGCCCTTCACCAACATGATGACGGCGATCGACCTCACCGGTGAGCAGCTGATCACCGCCCTGCAGCAGCAGGTCAGCGGGGCCAACGAGGAGTCGCCGAAGATCCTCCAGGTCTCCGAGGGCTTCAGCTACACGCTCGACATGACGAAGTCCGGCAAGGACCGGATCATCACGGACTCGGTGAAGCTGGACGGCAAGGCTCTCGACCCGGCCAAGACCTACCGCGTCGCGATGAACGAGTTCCTGTCGGGCGGCAACGACGGCTTCCCCGTCTTCGAGGAAGGCAAGGACAAGCTCGTCGGCAAGGCGGACCTGGACGCGCTGGAGGCGTACTTCGGTGCGCACTCCTCCGAGTCCGACCCGCTGGACCCGCCGAAGGCGGACCGCATCAAGGTCGTCAAGTAGCGGAACCGAGCAGGACACAGCAGGACGCAGCACGGCAGCACCCAGGCGCCCTGCCCGGCGGATCGATCCGCCGGGCAGGGCGTCCGCGCTTTCCGCGCTTTCCGCGTACTGCCTCAGGCCGTTCCGTCGTGACGCCGATCGGGCGCTCTACCAAGGCAGTTCATCGGTGCGCAGGGCCCGTCCGGACGAGAGTGCGCCGTTCAGCCGCTGCACGGCCGGCGCGTCCTCCCCGCTCAGCAGCACAAGGGCTCGGGAGAAGTGCTCCTTCGCCGCCCCTGCGTCGCCGGACAGCGCGAGTGCCGCGCCCGCACCCGCGAGGGCGCGTCCCTCACCCTGCGCGTCGCCCGTCGCTCGGAAGACTTCGGCGGCCCGGCTGTACGCGTTCCCGCTCGCGCCGAAACGCGGCCGGCCCTCGCGCAGGACGCGTCCCAGATACATCAGCGTGGCGGCCTCCAGCTCCCGGTCCCCGCTCAGGCGGTACTCCTCGCACGCCTGACGGAAGTGCGTCACGGCCTCCCCGATGCGCCCGGCACGTGCCTCGGCACCGCCCAGGTGCATCAACGCACGCCCCGCCAGGGCGGGTTCGGGGATCACGAGCGATGTGGCGGTGCGTGCGGCCTCCTCGAGGTGTTTCCGGCCGGCCGAGCCGCCGGCGCCACTGTCCCGGTGCGTCAGCCCCATCTCCATCAGGACGCTCGCCTTCGTGCGGTCGTCGTGCGCCCTTTCCGCCTCCGTGCGTGCGGACTTGAGGGCACCGAGCGCGCCGGAGAAGTCACCCTGCCGGCCGCGGGCCCGTGCCAGCGACGTCAACGCCCGTGCCCTGCCCGCCGGATCGTCGAGCTCCGCGTACCGGTCGTGCGCCGCCTGCGCGGACCTGGCGGCGCGCTGTGCATCGCCCTGGCCGAGCAGGATCTCGCTCAGGTTCAGCCGTGCGTCCGCCTCGACGTCGGCGGCACCGAGCCTCAGAGCGGTGCGGATACCGGCCCTGAGCGCTTCGACGGCCCGCTCCTTGCGGCCGAGATGCCACAGGCTCAGCGCCTCGTTGCAGCTCAGCCTGCATTCCTGGATGTGCTGTCCGAGGGAGCGGTGGATGTCCCGGCTGCTGGTGTAGGCGGCGACCGCGTCGCTGTGGCGTCCGGCGGCGTCGTGGGTGATCCCGGCCTGTTCCAGCATGTCCGCGCGGGCCGCCTCGTCGCCGCGGTCCCGGTGGAGGGCGGCTGCCTCGTCGAAGGCGGCGCCGGAGGCGTCGTACCGGCCGCGGCCGCGGTGGGCCTCTCCCAGACGCGCGAGTACGGCTGCTCTGTCGGCCGCCTCCGGGGCCTCGCGCTGCTTGCGCAGCGCCTCGTCGTAGTACTCCTCGGCCTGCGCGAACCGGCCGCTCGCGGCGGCGATGTCGCCGAGCGTGGCGGCGCACGCGATCTCGTGCGGGCCGGGGGCGGACGAGGGGAGGTGACGGTAGATCACGTGGGCCTGCTCGGCGGCGGACCGGGCGGCCCGGTACTCGCCCCGCCGCAAGCGCACTGCGGCCTGGCCGTGCAGCACCTGCGCCAGCGGCCGCTGCCGCTCGTCCGGCAACTCCTCCTCCGGCGCGTTGCTTCCCGCACCGCGCAGCAGCCGCACGGCACCGTCGAACCGCTCCTCCGCGCTCTCCGCGTCCCCCAGCGCGGCGTCCAGACGGCCGAGCCCCGCCAGCGCGAGCGCCCGTGGGACGACCTCGCCCGACTCATCGGCGGCAATCGCGGCGGTGCGGGCGGTGGCGCCCCATGCGGCCAGGTCGCCGCGGAGTTCGAGGTACGGCACGAGCGCGAACGCCAGCCGCCAGCAGTACGGCCTGAGAGGGTCCGGCAGCCCGGCGGCCTGCTCGACCAGCGCGGCGACGTTCTCCTGCTCGCGCTCCAGCCACGAAGAGGCGCCCGACGGGCCCGGGTCCGCGGGCCTGGACGCAGCCGTGGAGGCGGCCGTCGCCGGGGATGCCGGCTCGCCTCGGGACGTGGACGGCCCGCGGACGCGATCGGCCACCGCCACCCGGCTCAGATACCACTCCATGACGCGCCCGAGCGCGCCCTCCCGTACGTCTGCTGCGTCCTCGTCCTCCGACCTCTCGCGCGCGAACAGCCGGAGCAGGTCGTGGAATTGGAGCCCCTCGCTCGAAGCGGCCGGTTCGAGCAGATGCAACTCGACGAGCCGGTCGAGCGGTGCCTTCACTTCCTCCTCGGACAGATCCGCGGCACGAGCTGCCGCCCCGACGGGCAGATCGGCGGTTCGGGCGAGCGCCGCCAGCCGGAACAACCGACGCTCCTCCTCGCTGAGTTCGCAGTAGCTGATCATGAAGCTGGCGCGTACGTCGAGATTGCCTGCGGTCAGCACCTCCAGCCGCCGGCGCTCGTCGGCCAGGCGCCCGGCCAGCGTCGCCATCGTCCAGTCGGGACGGCTGGCCAGGCGAGCGCCCGCGATCCGCAGCGCGAGCGGCAGCCGGCCGCAAGCCGCCACCACAGCAGCCGTGCTCGCCTCGTCCTCGTCCGCGCGTTCAGGACCGACGATCCGCCGCAGCAGCTCCGTCGCCTCCGCCTCGCTGAACACCTTCAGCGTCAGCTGCCTGGCACCCTCCAGACCGGTGAGCCGCGCCCTGCTCGTGACCACGACCGTGCAGGTCGGGCTGCCCGGCAGCAAGGGCCTGACCTGTGCGTCGTCGGAGGCGTTGTCGAGGAGCACGAGCGCCCGCTTGCCGGCGAGCAGGCTCCGGTAACGGGCGGCGGCGGCATCGGGATGCCGCGGGATCCGGTCCTCACCGAGACTGTGCAGGAACTGCTCCAGCACGGCGTGCGGCTCGGCGGGGCCCTGGTCGTCGGCGCCGCGCAGGTTCGCGTAGAGACGGGCATCCGGGTACCGGCCGACGATCTGGTGCGCCAGATGGACGAGCAACGTGGACTTGCCGACGCCCGGCGTGCCGTCGATGGCCGAGATGAGCAGCGTGTCAGCGCCCTGTCTGATGAGGTTCTTCAGCTTCAGAAGCTCCTGCTCGCGGCCCGTGAAGTCGCCGACGTCACGCGGCAGTTCGTCGGGTGCGGCTGTCGCGTCGGGTGCGCCGGCAGCAGTGCGCAGCTCGATGACGAAGGCCGCCGCCAGCAGTACCGCCACGGCCGGCCAGGCGACCCACGCGCTGTCGCCCAGCCACGCGAGGGTGTTCGTCGCCAGCCCTTCGAGGATCCCGAGCAGGCTCGCCACGACGAACGACGCCCCGGCGAGGAGGTGCCGGGAGACGGCGCGGCGGCGGACCGTGGTGGTCACGGCGGATCGTCCTCCACGAGGAACCTGCGGATGCGGATGCGGATGCGCATGTGGATGCGGATGCGGATGCGGATGCGGCGCCGGGGCCGCCTAGGGGATGAACGCGGGCACACGTGGCGCGGGCGCCCTCGGCACGCTGGGGGCGAAGTCGGGCATCCCTCCGCGGTCCGTCGTGATGGGGACCCGCCTGTCCTTCTCCATGCCGGTTCCGGAACCGGACCCTGAGCCGCCGAATCCTGGGGCGTAGCCGGGTGCGTTCGTCGGCAGGACCTGCGAGGAGTAGGGAGGCGAGTAGGGGGACGAGTACGGGTAGCTGTACGAGGGCTGATGGAGGGGGACGCAGACGGGTTCGGGCGGCTCCGTGTCCTCGTACGTCTCCTTGAAGGTCTTCAGCCCTGTCCGCGGGTCCACCACGGTGGTGATCCTGGGCAGCGGCTTGAGGGGCTCGACCGGGTAGCAGATCTCGTCCGCCTCGTCGTCAGCGGCGGCCGAGGTCCGTGCGGGTGTGGGCGTGGGTGACGGAGGGGCGGACGGCTCCGAGCTGGGCGTGGGTGACGGCTCCGCGGAGGCCCGTGCCCCGGAACCGGCCTTCGCGGCCGTGTCTGACGCCCCGTCGTCCTGCATCGCCGCGTTGATGGCCCCACTGGCCACCATCGCGGCCGCCAGCCCGAGCCCGAAGGCCCACTTGGTCTCCTCGCGCATTCGCGCTCACCCCCGTATGCCTGAACCACGGTATGGGACGCGACGCACCGGCAACACGGGATTCCGTCCGGTTCCGGCCACCTTCCGAGGGGCGAACGGGCCGGTCCCCGGCTCCCACGCGCCCCTCGTACGCCGGGGTTTGAGTCCGCGGGGACGTGCTACCCGATCCGGCGACGGCGCGGTTCCTCCGGCCTCTGACGGCTGGACGCGAGGGACCCGCGCCGCCGCACGAATTCAGTCGTCCAGGAGTTTCACATGACTACGGCACGAGAACTGATGAGCCCCGGCGCCGACTGCGTCCAGACGGATCAGACGGCCGCCGACGCCGCCCGAATAATGTCCGAGGCCGGCGTCGGTTCCCTGCCCATCTGCGGTCAGGATGACAAGATCAAGGGCGTCGTCACGGACCGGGACATCGTCGTGAAGGTGATCGGCAAGGGACGCGACCCGCAGGCCTTCCCGGCGGGCAGCCTCAATCAGGAAGAGGCGGTCACGATCGGCGCGGACGACGACACCGAGGACGTCCTGGCCACGATGACGCGCCACAGGGTGCGCCGCCTACCGGTGATCGACGGGACCCGTCTCGTCGGCACGGTGACCGTCGCCGACGTGGCCCGGTCGCTGCCGAACGCCACGACCGGTGAACTGGTCGAGGCGCTCAGCGCCGACTGACGACACCGGCACGACCGACCACTGCTCACAGGACCGCACAGGCGCGGAGGCCGCCCGGCCGCACAGCGGCCGACGGCCTCCGCTTCGAAGCGGTCCGTCCGCTTCTCCACACCGTCAAGCCATCCACATCACCCGAGGAGCCATGCCATGGCCGTATGTGAGGTCTGCGGGAACGACTACGAATACGCCTTCGAAGTCCGGGCGGCAGGCGCGGTGCACACCTTCGACAGCTTCGAGTGTGCCGCGCAGAAGATGGCCCCCATCTGCGAGAACTGCGGGTGCCGCATCCTTGGGCACGGCCTGCAGGCCGGCGGGCGCTTCTTCTGCTGCGCCAGCTGCGCCCGCATGCAGGGGCGCATGGAACTGGCGGACAGCGTCTGATCCGCCCCGCGGAGGGATGCTCACGGTCGCCGCGCGGGACGTGCTGGCAGTGAGCGGATGACGAGAGTGCGCGGGACGCCGCAGCCACCGAGCGGCGTCCCGCGCACTGTTGCGCTGTGCCTCATCGAGGTACCTCTTCGCGGTACTTCGTCGCTGTGCCTCGTCCGGCGGTGCGTCAGCCGACCGGGCTGCCCTTCTTGACGCCCAGGATCACGACGGCCTGGTAATAGGTCCATGCGAGAGCGTTGCAGGACTGCTTCGTGGCGCCGTCGTATCCGGCGCAGACGCGCTTGAGATCTTCGTAGAAGGCGCTGTCGATGCGGGACTTGTTGGCCTCGAAGGTGCCCTGAGCCTTGTAGTTGCGGTAGCCGAAATCGTGCCTGATGCAGCCGTTCTCGAAGGGGAAACCGAACGGGTTGTCAGGGGATGAGGAGCAGACGTCCGTCGACCAGTCGAAGTTGTAGGCCGCCCATGAGCCCTGGTCCGCCCTGGCGGCAAGGAAGGCGTTCTGGCTTCCTGCATCGGTCTGGGTCCAGCTCGCGAGGACCTGGGGCTTGTCGGCCGGGTCCGCGACAGCGGTTGTGGCGGTGCCGATGACGGCGAGGAGACTTGCGGACGAAACAAAGACGCCCGCGGCGAGTCTTCGACGCATTTCTTACCTCCGTGGGGGGAGAGGTGGAGCAACATCGGAACTGTTGAAGCATGAGCATGACAGAACAAGCGCTTGCCAAATAGGCGCGTGCGCAGAAGTTTTGCGTTCAACGCAACTCGCCGGTAACGCCGTTGGGCGCTGTGGTACGGACGGTGCCGGGACGTACCACCGGTGCGAGCGCGGCGATGGCGAGGGACGCGAGCACCAGCACTCCGAGAGCGGCCGGAAGCCCGACGAGCGTCGCCAGCCCGCCTATCAGAGGCGGGACGAGCAACCAGCCGAGATTGCCTGCGAATCCGATCTGGCCCATCGCCGGCGCGGGATCGCGAAGCGCACCCGCGGCAGTGAAGGCACCGGGGAAGACAGCGCTGATCCCCGCGCCCGCGACGACGAACGCCGCCAGCGCCACCGCCGGAATCCCGAGCAGCAGGGCCGCGGCCAGCACGGCGGCGCAGCACAGCGTGCCGGCCCGGATCAGCCGCACCCACCCGAATCGGTTCACGAGCCGGTCGTTGAGGAGCCGCGTCACGACGCTGCCGGCGCTGAAGGCGGCGTAACCCGCGGCGGCCGTGGCCGCGTCGGCACCGATGTGACGCAGATACACACCGCTCCAGGACGCGGGGGCGTCCTCCACGAGCGCGGCAAGGAAGATCGTCACGGCGAGCAGCAGCACGGTGGTCGAACGGCGCCGCACGCCCGGGGACTTCACCGGCCTCCCCTGCCGATCCTCGGCGGCCGCTTCCACGACCGGGTGCGTGCGGCTCTCTTCTGGGCCGCCGCACCCGGGACCGCCTGCCCCATCGACGAGTCCCCCGTCCGGCAGCAGCCCGCACGCCGCCACCGCCGAGAGCGCGGCGAGGACGGCGGCCATGACGGCGAACTGCGCGGCGAGCGACAGGCCGAGGGAAACGGTGGCGACCCCGGCCAGCCCTCCCGCGACGGCGCCGATGCTGCGGATGGCGTGCATCGAGTTGAGCACCGTGCGCCCGTACCGGCGCTGCACGACAACGGCTTGGGCGTTCATGGCCACGGACGTGCACCCGTCGGCGGCGCCCAGCAACACCAGCACCGCCATCAAGGTCCACTCCGACGGTGCGGCCGGGACGAGAGCCAGGGGCACGCACAGCGACACCGGCGCCGACGCGCTGACCGCGCGGCTGCCCAGCCGGTGCACCAGCAGCCCGCCCGCCTGACTGCCGGCCAGCGCCCCCAGGCCGGGGCCGGCCATCACCAGACCCAACATGCCTGGCGACAGCTGGAGTTGGTCCTGGACGGCGGGCACACGGGCGGCCCACGACGCGAAGACCGCGCCGTGCACGAAGAAGACGGCCGAGACGGCGGCACGCGCCCGGCGCACGGACGGGGGCAGAGTCGGAGGACTGGTCGGTCGCACCGGGCGGCTCCGCTTCCATGACGGCTCTGGCTGACCTTCCCCAGTACACACGGGAACCCGCGCTCGAACGACCCTTGGCAGCAGTTCCGTTCCGGAAAGACCGAGGCCCCGGGGGAGGAACCCGGGGCCTCGATCGCCAACGTGGGGAAGGCCCACGACCAGCCTGCACCCGTTCAACGAAGACGGACTTGATTCGTCACGGTTCTGCACGGCTCTCCGATTTCCTGGACTTTGTCCCACTCGCGGGATATAAAGCCGGCCCCCTCCACCCCGGGGGCGATCGCGGGCCAAAGCCGCACAGCACGTCACCGGCCGGGCCGGGCCCGGTAGATGCCGGTGCCGCCACGCCCCACGTCCCCTCGGCCGCGACCGTCCGCCTCTCGCCCCGGGACTGCCACCCCCGACGCGCGCCAGGCGTTCATCCACCGGACGCGAGCACCTCTACCCGACCGCCGAAAAGCCCCATTTGCGCACGGACCGGATCAGTTGCCTGACTTGCCGTCATGTCGCAGTGATCACAGGACACTTATGGATTCCACGGCCGGAACGGCTTGCGAGACCGGCCACGGTTCGGATGCGCACCCCGCGCGCATGTCTCAGCATTTGAACGAGTCATTTCGCCCTTACCACTCCTTAGGCGCTCGTATTACGGGAGGACTGCGGTGCGAATTTCTCCCATTACCACGAGTCACCCCTTCTGCGGATCGCCTCAACAGAGCCCCCATCCCCAGGTCAGACCTGCGCAGGCCGGAGCAAGTACTGCTCACCGAAACTGAATTCAGCGAACCTGCACAACTGGTCCTTAGGGACGGCACATGCCTCCTGGGATGTGCACTCGGACACACGGGAGCCGGTGAAGTTGGTGAGGGAATGTCCACTTGAGGATGCGTCAGCAACGAGACCGTGCGGACACGCCAGGAGTGACAAGTGAAGAGATCGCCACGAATTCGTGGACGCGACTACACCGCAACGAAGTTGAGTGGCCGTATCGGCGCCGGACGAGCACACGGGTGAGTGGCCGGGCAGCATGTACGCATGCTTTGATCGGGCCCTAGACGCGGAAGTTGAACGATTGGTTCCCGACGTCGGGCATCAGACGACCGCTCGTACGGCCGGACGGCTTTCCCCGGGCCGGCCGATGCTATTGAGAACACCAAAGCAAGCGAAGGGAAGCTCAACTCATGGACTTCATTGAGACCCGCGAGATTTCCGACAACGACCTCGACAACGTTTCGGGTGGCGTCCTGGGCTCGGTCGTCGGCACCGCTGTGAGCACCGCCGACTCCGTCGCCCCGGTTTCCGAGACCACCGACGCCGTGAACGGCGTTGCCTCCGGCCTGACCGGTGTCGACACCTCCCAGGTCACGGGCCTCGCCGGTCTCTGAGGCGAAGGTCGCGTCCGAGCGGCCGGGCCAGCAGTGCACAGCCCGTCCCGCTCGGAGCATCCGAATCCCAGTGGGGTGAACGTGAGCCCCGGAACCCCCTTGTTCCGGGGCTTACGGATGCGTCCGGGGACAGTTGTGGAACACTCGTGGCCCTTGTCCCCGAATTGGCGTCGGCGGCCGAGCGCCGGACCGCTCCACCGACGAACCCGGTGTACCGCCCGCCGCCCCGAAGGAAGCGTCATGCCTGAAAGCGACGAACGCAGTTGAGGGAATAGCCCCGTGCAGTTCCGCCAGAAGGCGTTTTCCAAGCTGCAGTCCCCCGAGGAACTCGACCTGCCTGTGCGCTACGCGCGCCCGCAGGGCTGGCTCGTGCTGCTCGTGACCGTTCTCGTCATGGCGGGAGCGGGCTACTGGGCTGTCACCGGCAAGGTCTCCGGGAAGCTGGACGCGCCCGGTGTCCTCACCCACGCCAAGGGCAGCTACGTGCTGCAGAGCCCCGTCGCGGGCCAGGTCGTGCAGGTGCTGGCCGAGGAAGGCCGCATGCTGCCGGCCAACACTCCCGTGCTGAAGGTGCAAACGGACCGCGGGTACCGGGCAGTTCGCACCGTGTCCGCCGGCCGCATGACATCGCTGACCGCGAAGATCGGCTCCGTGATCGCCCCCGGCAAGGATGTGGCGACCGTCGAGCGTGTGGAACGGGCGGACGAGCCGCTCGTGGCCATGCTGTACGTGCCGGGCAGCAGCGGTTCCACGGTCTCCCCCGGAGCCGCCGTCGACCTGACCGTCCAGTCCGCGCCGACGGACGAGTACGGCGTGCTGCGGGGCCGCGTCAAGGCCGTCGGCAGGGCCGCCCAGACGCGCCAGCAGGTCACCAGCTTCCTCGGCAACGCCCAGCTCGGTGCCGAGTTCACCAAGGACGGCCAGCCCGTCGCGATCATGGTGGCGCTGGACGAGTCGGCGACGACGAAGTCCGGTTACAGATGGTCCTCGGAGAAGGGCCCGCCCTACAAGATCGACTCCATGACGATCGCCGAAGGCGCGATACATCAGCCCTCGGAGCGTCCCATCGATTGGCTGCTCCCGTGAGCCGGCGGCAGAAGGCCGCCAAGGAGCCGCGCACGAGCGCCGCGCGCCTGAAAGCGGCGCGCACCGAGGCGGAGCGTTCCCAGAAGGCGCGATCCCAGAAGGCACGTTCCCAGAAGGCGCGCGCCGAGGCTCCGCGTTCCGAAGCGCCGCGCTTCCCGAAGACACGCACCGAAGCGCCGCGTTCCCAGAAGGCACGCGCCAAGGACGCACGTCCCAAGAAGGCACGCGCTCCCGAGCCTGACGACACCGGCGAGAACCGGCTGCCGCCCCCCGGCCGCAGGAAGCACCGCCCCGAGACCGGCAAGAGCGGCAAGTCCGGCGCGAAGAGCAGCGGCAAGCACCGTACGGGCGCCGCCCGGCGTAGCTCGCCGCAGCAGATACCGAAGCCCCAGTACAAGTCGGTACGCACACCGACCGTGCTGCAGATGGAGGCCGTGGAGTGCGGCGCCGCCGCCCTGTCCATGGTCCTCGGCTACTTCGGCCGGCACGTCCCCCTCGAACAGCTGCGCATCGCCTGCGGCGTCTCCCGCGACGGCTCGCGCGCCAGCAACCTCCTGAAGGCGGCCCGCAGTTACGGCCTGACCGCCAAGGGCATGCAGATGGAGCCCGCGGCCCTCGCGGAGGTGCCCGGACCCGCCGTCCTCTTCTGGGAGTTCAACCACTACGTCGTCTACGAGGGGATGGGACGCCGCTTCGGCAAGCGCGGCGTGCACATCAACGACCCCGACAAGGGCCGCCGCTTCGTCCCGCTGGACGAGTTCGACACCAGCTTCACCGGCGTCGTCCTCACCTTCGAACCCGGTGAGGACTTCCGCCGCGGCGGCAAGCGCCCCAGTGCCATGAGCGCCATGCCGGCGAGGCTTCGCCGCACCACCGGCACGATGCTGGCCGCGCTGCTCGCCAGCCTCCTGCTCGTCGGGGTGGGTGCCGCGGTGCCGGCGCTGAGCCGCACGTACATCGACATGTTCCTCATCGGGGACCAGACGTCGCTCCTGGGCGTGCTGTTCGCCTCGATGGGCGCCATGGTCGTGCTCACCGCCGCGCTGACCGCACTCCAGCAGGCGAATCTGCTGCGTGGGCGCATCATCTCCTCGACGCTCAGCAGCGCACGCTTCTTCCGGCATCTGCTGAGGCTGCCGGTCACCTTCTTCGCGCAGCGCAGCCCCGCCGACCTCGTGCAGCGGCTGCAGTCCAACGACACCGTCGCCGAGACGCTCTCCCGCGACCTAGCCGCCGCGGGCGTGGACGCGATCGTCGTCATCCTCTACGCGGTGCTGCTGTGGACGTACGACCCCCAGCTGACCGTCATCGGTGTGCTCATCGCGCTGCTGAACCTCGTCGCGATGCGCGTGGTGATCCGGCTGCGCGCCACCGGCACGCAGAAGCTCCGCGCGGACACCGCGCGCCTCACCAACACCTCTTACACCGGCCTGCAGTTGATCGAGACGATGAAGGCCACCGGCGGAGAGAACGGGTACTTCCGCCGCTGGTCCGGGCAGCACGCCACCACCCTGGAGGAGCAGCAGAAGCTCGGGGTGCCCACGGCCTGGCTCGCCGTCGTCGCGCCCACACTCGCGACGCTCAACAGCGCGATGATCCTCTGGATCGGCGGCATGCGCGCGGTCGAGGGCCACATCTCCATCGGTCTGCTGGTCGCCTTCCAGGCGCTGGTGACGCGCTTCACCGCTCCCATCACGCGGCTCAACGGCGTCGCGGGACGCATCCAGGACTTCGCCGCCGACGTGGCCAGGCTGAAGGACGTGGAGAACTTCCCCGTCGACTCGCTCTATTCGCGGCGCGAGCCCATCGCCGACACCCGCCGGCTCAAGGGCCATGTGTCGCTCGAGAGCATCACCTTCGGCTACAGCCCGCTCGACAAGCCGCTGCTCACGGACTTCTCCCTGTCGGTCGGACCGGGCCGGCAGGTCGCCCTCGTCGGCGGCTCCGGCAGCGGCAAGTCCACCGTCTCCAGGCTCATTTCGGGTCTCTACAGCCCGTGGGAGGGAGTGATCCGCATCGACGGGCAGCGGCTGGAGGACATCTCCCGCAGCGCGCTGGCCGCCTCCGTCTCCTTCGTGGACCAGGACGTCTTCCTCTTCGAGGGAACGGTGCGGGACAACGTGGCGCTGTGGGACCCGTCCATATCCGACGAGGCCGTCACGGCCGCCCTGCGGGACGCCGCCGTGCTCGACGACTTCACGCGACGTCCCGGCGGCATCCACAGCCGCGTCGAGCAGGACGGACGCAACCTCTCCGGCGGGCAGCGGCAGCGCCTCGAGATCGCCCGCGCGCTGGTGCGCCGGCCGAGCATCCTCGTGCTGGACGAGGTGACGAGTGCGCTGGACGCCCAGACCGAGCAGGTCATCATCGACAACCTGCGGCGGCGCGGCTGCGCGTGCGTCGTCATCGCACACCGGCTGAGCACGGTCCGCGACAGCGACGAGATCGTCATGCTGGACCACGGCAGCGTCGTCGAACGCGGGCGCCACGAGGACCTGGTCGCCCGCGGCGGTCCGTACGCCGAACTGGTCAAGGAGCACTGACGTGGCATCCGGCGACGGCTCCGCACGGAACCCGCGCACGACCGGGCAGGACACCGGCTCGTGGCAGGCGGGCCAGTGGAACCCGGGCTCCTTCGGCACGGCCGAGGAGAGCGAGCACACCCCGCCGTACGGCACCCCGAGGCCGCAGAACGGCGCCCACGACACCGGTCGGCAACAGCCTGTGGGCCAGGGCAGCGGCTCGTACGCCAATCCGTACGACACGGGCTCGTACGACACCGGCTCGTACGACACGGGCTCGTACGACACCGGCGGGCACGGCACTCCCCCGTACGGCACGAACTCGTACGAGACCGGCGAACACCCGGCTCCCGCCTACGACACCGGACAACACCCCACCGTCGCGGCGCCCGAGGCGCACCCCCAGGACCCGGTGACCGCCGCCTTCGGCATGCTCGGCGAGGGAGTCGACTGCGTCGGCATGCGCAGCCTGCCCCTCGAAGGGCCCCACGTGCTGTGGCTGGTGACCGCCGGAGCCATGGACCTCTTCGCCGTCGACGCGGTTCAGCAGGGCCACTGGCACTTCCTCGGCAGGCTGGAGCCCGGCACCCTCCTCCTCGGCCCGATCGAGGGCACCCAGCACACACTGGTCGGCAGGCCGCTGCGGGAGTGCGGGCTGCGCCGCATCGAACTCCGCGAACTGCACAGGCCCGAGTACAGCAGCGTCTCCGCCCACTTCCAGGGCCACCCGGGCTGGGACCAGACGCAGACGCCGGCCGAGGGCATCGCGGCTCTGCCCCACACCCCGCTCGACAACGCCTTCGCCATGGGCATCGGACGCAGCCTCCGGGTGCTGTTCGAGGCGCCGCTCGACGGCGAGGTCACCCCGGACGCCGTTCACCCGGGCACCGGTTACGGCCAGGACGACGACGAGATCCTCTGGATGCACGTGGATCCCCGGAGCGTCCAATACGGGGCCGAGTTCAGCCAGGAGGCCGCGTCCCAGCTGCTCGTCGACGGCGTGATGTGGCAGCGCATGGTCGACCAGCAGTTCCGGCTGCTCTCCGCCCTCGACCGCTGGATCGAACGGCTCGAACGCGCGCACGAGGACCGTACGGCCGCGGGCATCGAAGCCGGCGAGACCGTGCGCGCCCAGGCCGACCAGGCGCTGCTGGCCTCCATCAACACCACCGGCAAGGGCTCCTCCGGCTCCTCGTCCGCGAACGACGACGCGACGCTCGTCGTCGCCCGCAAGGCCGCCGGCGCCGCGGGCATCGAGCTCTCCGCACCCGCGCAGGGCCGCGCCGTCAACGACCGTACGAATCCGGTCGAGCGCATCGCCCTCAGCTCACGCGTCCGGACCCGGGTGGTGAAACTCCAGGGCCGCTGGTGGCGGGAGAACACCGGGCCGCTCGTGGGCCACAAGGCAGGGTCCGGGGACCCGGTGGCGCTGCTGTGGCGACGCGGACGGTACGAGGCGGTGGACGCGGACGGCGCGCGCATCAGGATCCGCAAGTCACGCGTCGAGGAGTTCGAGCCGCGTGCCGTGATGTTCTACCGGCCGCTGCCCGAAGAGCCCATGAACGCATGGCAGTTGCTGCGCTTCTGCCTGGGCGGTACCCGCATGGACCTGCGGAACCTGCTCCTCGGCGGGCTCGTGGCGGTCGGCCTGGGCGCGCTGGTGCCGATCGCGACGGGGCAGGTGCTCGGAGAGTTCGTGCCGAACGCCGAGACCAGCCTCATCAAGCAGGTCTCCCTGGCGATCGTGCTCAGCAGCATCGTCTCGGCCGCCTTCATGCTGCTGCAGAACAACTCCATCCTGCGCATGGAGGGACGCGTCGAGGCGGCGCTGCAACCCGCCGTCTGGGACCGGCTGCTGCGGCTGCCCACGAAGTTCTTCGCGGAGCGCTCCACGGGTGAACTGGCCAGTGCGGCCATGGGGATCAGCACCATGCGGCGCGTGCTGTCCGGCGTCGGGCCGGTGGCCGTGCAGGCGTGCACGATCGGCTCGATGAACCTGGTGCTGCTCCTCTTCTACAGCGTTCCGCTGGCCCTGATGGCAGTCGGACTGCTCGTCGTCATCGCGGGGGCGTTCGTCGCGATGGGAATCTGGCAGCTGCGCTGGCAGAGCAAACTGGTCGACCTCAACAACAAGCTCAACAACATGTCGTTCCAGACGCTGCGCGGGCTGCCGAAGCTCCGCGTCGCCGCCGCCGAGAGCTTCGCGTACGCGGCGTGGGCACGGGAGTTCGCGCGCAGCCGTGAGCTCCAGCAGCGCGTCGGCCGGATCAAGAACCTCACCACGGTCCTCAACTCGGTCTATCTGCCGCTCACTTCGCTCATCCTGTTCATGCTGCTGGCGGGCCCGGCCCGGGGCAGCCTGTCCTCCAGCGGCTTCCTCACCTTCAACACCGCCGTCACGATGATGCTGACGTCGGTGACCCAGCTGACCAACTCGCTGATCTCCGCCGCCGCGGCACTGCCGATGTTCGAGAAGGTCAAGCCCGTGCTGCATGAGCCCACCGAGGTGCGCGGCGGCAGCTCGCAGCCCGGCGAACTCACCGGCGAGATCGAGGCCCGGCAGCTGTCCTTCCGGTACAGCGAGGACGGCCCGCTGACGCTCGACGACGTCACGCTGCGCGTGGATCCCGGCGAGTTCGTGGCCGTCGTCGGGCCGAGCGGCTGCGGCAAGTCGACGCTGCTGAGGCTTCTCATCGGCTTCGAGAAGCCGAACTCCGGCAGCGTGCTCTACGACGGGCAGGACCTGGCCGCCCTCGACCAGGCGGCGGTGCGCCGGCAGTGCGGCGTCGTGCTCCAGAACGCGCAGCCGTTCGTCGGCTCGATCCTCGACTCCATATGCGGGGCGGAGATCTACTCGCACGACGAGGCGTGGGAGGCCGCGGAGATGGCGGGTCTCGCAGAGGACATCAAGCGCATGCCCATGGGGATGCACACGATCCTCTCGGACGGCGGAGCGGCCGTCTCCGGCGGACAGCGGCAGCGCCTGATGATCGCCCAGGCGCTCATCCGGCGGCCGCGCATCCTCTACTTCGACGAGGCGACGAGCGCGCTCGACAACGAGACCCAGCGCATCGTCACCGAGAGCACCCGCAAGCTGCAGGCCACGCGCATCGTGATCGCGCACCGGCTCTCCACCGTCATGGACGCCGACCGTGTGCTCGTCATGTCGCGAGGGCGGATCGTCCAGCAGGGGGCGCCCGCGGAGCTCCTGGCCGACACCTCAGGCGAGTTCCACGAGCTGGTCCGCCGCCAGATCAGCTGACCCTCCCCCACCGGGCCCGACGAAGGCACGGTGCCGGATCACCGCTTCCGGCTGTACCGCCTGACGAGGGCGCCGTTGCCGAACGTACGGACCGAGCCCAGCTCGAACTCCGTGAAGGCGAACCCCGACGCGAACATCGGCATGCCGGAGCCGAGGACCACCGGATAGGTCTTGAGCACCAACTCGTCGATCTCGTCCACAAGTTCACCGGCAAGCCCGGAACCGCCGCACAGATAGATCCCGAGCGGCCCCTCTTCCTCCTTCAGCGCACGGACCCGGCCCACCAGATCCTCCGAGATGATCTCCACTGCGGGGTCCGGCGACTTCTCGATGCTGCGTGAGGCGACGTACTGACGCATGTGCGCGTACGGGCTGGTGACCTCGATCCCCAGCGCGAGGTCGTAGCTGACCCTGCCCTGGATGACGGTGTCGAACTGCTGGTTCTCCAGGTCGTCCAGGCCCAGCATCCGTCGACCATGCGTCGGCATGGTCTCGGGGAACTCCGCCTTGAGGTACTCGAGGAACTCCTCGTCCACGTACTCGGTGAAGAACTGCGCCTCACCGTCGGGCCTTCCGATGAAGCCGTCGATCGAGACGGCGATGAAGTAGGTCAGCTTCCGCACGGAGGTCCCCCTGTCATGGACGGTGACGTCGGCCGCGCGCCCACGCTCCCGTCCGCTCCGGGCCAGGCGTTCCCGGCCCCACTTCCGTACAGACTCGGGGATTGACACCGGTTCTTGACGTCCCGTGACCAACGTGTGATCGAACGAGGGCTCTCGTGGCAGTGAAGCGACCACGCGGACGGTGTCCCCGCACGGCCGTCGGGTGTTGCTCCGGCATGGGAAACACGTCATTCATCGTTCTGAGGACCGCACGAGGCGACGTACTCGGGCTCGGAGAACCCCGCACACAGTTCGCGGAACTGACCGGCGCCTACTGGCTGGAGCCGATCTACGCCGGACTCGCGAACGAATGGAACCGCCAGGGCAGGACCGTTCCAGGAGCACCGCGGGAACACCGTCGGGTCCTGCCGGACGGTTCCTTCGGGCCGGACGAGCCCGGACCCGGCGACGAGCCGCACTCACCGGAGAGCCCTGAGGTCCGGCAGGTCGTTCCCGGCCCGCCCCACGACACCCTCCGCCCCAAGGGCCCGCTCCCCGGCGCCCTCGGCTACAGCCGTCCGGCACCCCTCGTCACCGACGCCTCCGAGTGAGGGAACGCCTGCCCGCACGGGCTCGGGAGGGCGGCCGGGGACCGAGAGGCGGCCCGGATCCATCCGCCTCCGTTCGATCCGTCCATATGCGGTCCCTTGTAACTCGTTCCGGTCAACGTGCGGCCCCGAGCGCGACGGGTGCCCCCTCCGGCGCGTTGGCGGACCAAGGGGCCCACCGGACCGGCAGCCCGCCCGCCGGCCCGTGATACCGCCCTTTCGTCGCTCGTACCGACCCGCTCGCGTTCCCCTCGTCCCTCCCCTACCGGTGTCCAGGAGTCCACGATGCTGATCCGCCGCCTCGCCCTCGCCGCCACCGCACTGACGTCGGCCCTGACCGTCACCACCCCCGACGCGTTCGCCGACGTACGCCACGGACAGGTCGACCACCTCACGGTCACCATCGCCGAATCCGGCAGTGCCACCACTGACGGCACCTCCGAGCTGTACTGCCACCCCGCCGCGGGCGACCACCGCGACGCCGAGGAAGCCTGCGACGGGCTCGACGAGCTGACCGTCTGGGGCAAGGATCCCTTCGCCCCGGTGACCCCGGGCACGCGCTGCACCATGCAGTACGGAGGACCGGCGAGCGCACATGTCCGCGGCGTCTGGGCCGGGCGGCGCGTCGACGCCCACTTCAACCGCGAGAACGGCTGCGAGATGAAGCGGTGGGACGCCCTCGTGCCCCTGCTGCCACGCACCGGCATGCGCGTACCTTCGTGACCGGACTTCCGCGGCGTCGCCCGCGGGAGCCCCCTTCCGGCCGCGGGACTACGACGAAAGACCGACACCGATCCCGAAATCAACCGCGCCGGGTCTCCGTTGGAACCGGGAGCAAGGCAGGACAGGCGCGGCCGTGGCCGGCACCCATGGCTTCCGGCGCGCTGCCCGTACCGAGCGAATGGGGAGACACACATGGCCGTCCAGCTCAACCACACCATCGTCCACGCCACCGACAAGAAGGCGTCGGCCGACTTCCTCGCCGGCCTGCTGGGGCTCGAAGTGCAGCCGCAGTTCGGCCCGTTCCTTCCCGTCGTCGCCGCCAACGACGTGACGCTCGACTTCGCGGACGCCGGCGAAGGCGGCGTGACGCCGCAGCACTACGCGTTCCTCGTCTCCGAGGACGAGTTCGACGCCATCTTCGGCCGCATCCAGGACGCCGGACTGACCTACTGGGCGGACCCGTTCCGGCAGCACGCGGGCGAGATCAACCACAAGGACGGCGGCCGCGGCGTCTACTGGGCCGACCCGGACGGGCACTCCATGGAGATCCTCACCCGCCCTTACGGCAGCGGCAGCTGACACAGGCGCCCGCCGGCACCCCGGAGGCTCGTCCCCTCGTCAGCCTGACACTGCCACCGACGTGTCACTGCCGCCTTCAGCGCTCGGCCGCGCTGCCCAAGGGTGCCGGCCCGCTGCCGTCGCCCGTCCCGGCCGTCCCACCGAGGCCGACACTCCCGCTCGGACAGGTCGTACCGCGGGGCAGCTTGTAGGGCGCCGCCAGCCGGTACGTGCCTGGGCGCGGCGCCTCCAGCAGCGTCCAGGTGTCCGTCACCGGCTCCTCCTGGCCGGGCGGCGGCGGGCCGCCCACCTGCGGCCTGGCCTTGCGCACACAGCCCTCACGGTTCGGCTCCCCCGGCTTCGGAGCCTCGATGCGGCGGCCTTGCGAGTCGACCAGGCCCAGCCACGGCGACCACGGGATCCGCACGAGGACCGCTCCGCGCTGCCGCACCTTCACCCGCACCTCACCCGCGCCCGCATGCGTCACGCTCGCCGGAGGTTCCGCCATCGGCTGCGGATCGGCGACGCGGAAGAGCCGCCAGTGCACGCCGCTCCAGATCTCCTTCAGATACGGCTGCCCCCTGCGGACGATCTCGGCCTCCTCCTTGCCCGCACCGTCCGGGGGCGAGGACGGCAGCACCACGTAGTGCACCGCCCAGCGCCGCAGCCACTTGTGGTAACTCTCCGGCGTCAGATTGCCGTTCTCATAGAAGACCGGGTTGCGGTCGGTGTCGGCCTGCCTGTTCCAGCCGCGGGCGAGATTCACGTACGGAGCAAGTGCCGACGCCTCGCGGTGACTTCGTACGGGCACGACCTCCACCCGCCCGCGTGACGCGTCGACCCGCTTCAACTGCTGGACAAGGGGCCGTAGTTCACCCGTCCACGCGTCGTCCGGAGTCGTGGCGAAGACGTCGTAGGAGGGCTTGCCGATCTGCCAGCCGGCCGCGACGACCAGCGCGACGATCATCGCCACACCGCGGCGCGACCGCCAGTCGCGGACGATCAGCGGCGCGGCCGCGAGCAGGATCACCACCCCGAAGAGCAGGCTCAGGCGCTCCACGTTCGACCCCACCTGCGAGGGGATCATCCACGTGAGCACCGCGCCGGCCGCGTACACGAGCGCGCCGAGCCGCACGGTGCGCCACGAACGCGGCACGAGCAGATAGGCGGACACGGCGCCGGCGAGCGGGAAGAGCACCGACCACCACGGGATCGGCTGCAGCCCCTGGAAGGGGAAGAGGACCGACGAGAGCAGGACCACGACGGGCGGTGTGACCGCGAGCGAATAGGCAGCCTGCCGACGCCGGTCGAGGAAGAGGGCGGCCGCCACGACTTCGAGGAAGAGTCCCGCGACGGGGCTGCCCGTCGTCGCGAGCGCCGCCAGCAGGGCCGCGGCGGCCCCCCGCGCGATCCGCCCCTTGCCGGCGCTTCGCCACCAGCGTCGCGGCCAGGCCCACACCATGGCGACCGCGCCGAGCGCGAAGAGCACGCCGAGCGCGAAGGTCACACGGCCCGAGGCCGCGTTGCACGTGAAGGAGAAGGCACCCCACAGGGCGGGCGCGAGCGGCTTGCGCAGAACCCTCTGCAGAATCAGCGCCAGCAGACCGGAAGAAAGAATTCCGGCCAGTATCAGGGTGCTTCGCACCCCCAGCCACGCCATGAGATAGGGCGAGATCACGCTGTACGAGAAGGGGTGAAGCCCGCCGTACCAGGCAAGGTTGTAGGCCGAGTCCGGGTGCTCCCCGACGAACTCCGCCCACGCGTCCTGAGCCGCCAGGTCACCTCCGCCGCTGGCGAGAAGCCACAGCCACAGCAGATGCAGGACGGTCGCGAGCAGCACCGACGAGGCGACGGGATGGCGCAGCAGCTCCGCCGCCTGCCGCCGTACGGACCGAGGTGTGCGTTCCGGGGCGGGGCTGTGGGCCTGTTCCCCGTCGGAGCCCGGGTCGGGATGGCCGGGGCTCGGCGTCTCGCGCCCGGGCCCAACGGGGTCCGCGCCGCCGTCGACGTCGGCGCGTGTGTGCTGGTCGGCGGCGGTGTCGATTCCGGCGGCGGAGCGCGCCGCGCCGTCGTGCCCGTCCGAAGCCGGACGCGGGTCAGAGGCCGGATGGCGGGGGCGTGAGGGCGCACGGCTGCGGGTGCGGGTGGCTGTGCCGTCGCGGGCGACGGCGTCCGCCTCCCGCCTCGGCGCGGGCACGGTGCCGGTGTCCGTCCCGGTTCCGGGGACGGACGCGTCCCCGGGATTTATGCCGGCGTCGTCACCTTCCGGCATCTGCGGCTCCTGCACAGTCGGCACTGCGCTCTCTCCCCCGTACGGCTCGGCCCGCCCCACTCCTTTGTGAGCCGGGCCCTTCTCACCGGGTCATGGCACCCGGATCACAGGATCCTGGTCAACTTCGCTCCGAAGCCCGGCTCCGTCATGTCGTCCTTCAGCGTCACGGGCACCCTCACCTGGCCCGGCCCGTCGCCGATCGTCAGCGTGCCGGCCCTGTCGCCCGCCTTCCCCTCGTGCGGCAGTGCCTTGCCGCCGTCCGTGAGCCCGAGCTTCACCTTCAGACCGGACCAGCCGACGGCCGAGACGTCACGGGACGCGACCACGGGTGTCTTGCCGCCGAGTTGGTCGTCCACGTACCCGACGACCTCTCCCTTCTGCACCACCTTCTGCGCCCGCAGCGAGTCCTGGGCGGCGTCGATGAGCTTCTTGCTCTCCCGGAGCACCGTGTCGAGTATCGACGGCTGGTACTGCCCGAGCACGGCGCCGACGATCAGCTGTTCCGTCCCGCCGACCTTCTTCTCCGCGGCGAAGAGCAGGTTGCCGCCCGCCTTCGTCGTCGTGCCGGTCTTGATGCCGACGACCCCGTCGAGGGGGACGAGCTTGTTCCAGTTGCCGTGCTGGTCGCCCTTGGTGTCGGTGTAGCCGGGCATCCGGACGGTCTCGCGGAACAGGTCGATCCCCATCGCCTTCTTGGCGAGCTTCACCTGGTCACTGGCAGTGCTCACCGTGGACGCCGTCAGACCGCTGGGATCGGTGTACTTGGTGTTCTTCATCCCCAGGTCCTTGGCGGCCGCGTTCATCTTCTTCGCGAACGCCTTCTCCGAACCCGCGTCCCAACGGGCCAGCAGACGCGCCACGTTGTTGGCGGACGCGATCATCACCGCCTGCACGGCCTCCTGTTCGGAGAGCGTGTCGCCCTTCTTCACCTCGACGGTCGACTCGTTCTGGGCGCTCAGGCCGGCTTCCTTCTCCGCCTTCTTGTCGACGGGGATCTTCGCGCCCTTCGAGCCCTTCTTCACCGGGTGGTCGCGGAGGATGACGTACGCGGTCATCACCTTCGCCACGCTCGCGATGGGCACCGGCTTCTGCTTCCCGGACGTGCCGAACGACCCGAGGCCCTGCACGTCGAGCGCAGCCTGACCCTCGGACGGCCAGGGCACGGACGGCTTGGGCCCCTGGAAGTTGTGAGTCGGCGAGGCCGACAGCGACAACTCCGGTTCGGGCAGCGGCCGTACGGCCTGTGCGATGGCGAACAGGATCACCAGCAGCACCGCCAGCGGCGTCCAGATCTTGACCCGGCGCACGGCGGTGCGCAGCGGAGTCTCCGGTTTCGGAGGGGTGTTGGTCAGCTGGGCGAGCAGGTCGATCGGCGCCTGGTCGGGCCGCACCTGCTGCCGGGTCAGCTCGGCTTCGCTCAGCTTGGGCGCCTCGGCCTCCGGAGGCAGCGCACCCGCCGTGGGCCTGTCCTCGGGCTTCGGCGGCACGACGACGCCGGGCTCACGCGTCGGGCGCGGGGGCGCGTCGGCCGAGCGCAGCGGCACGAACTGGCTCGTGCGCTCCGAGTCCGACTCGGCGCCGGTCTCAGGCTTCGCGGGCCCCGGCTTCGCGGGCTTGGTCTTCCCGGACGGGCTCTTCCCGGACGGGGCGGCGGACTCCGGCTTCGCGGTCGCGGATCCGTCTTCGGACTCGGACTCGGTCCCGGGGTCGGCCTCGGTCCCGGGGTCGGCCTCGGTCCCGGGGTCGGCCTCGGTCCCGGCGTCGGCCTCGGTCGCGGCGTCGGCCTCGCCGTCGGTCTTCTTGCCGGCACCCTCGGGCCCCGGGAGAGGGGCGATCCGCGGATCTACGGGCCTGGCGGGCTTTGCGTCCGCATCCTTCTTGCCGTCCGCCGACGCCTTGGACCCGGCAGATCCGTCCTCATCGTCGCCGTCGGCTCGCTTGGGGGGCTCGACGGTACGGAAGGCGGTCGTCGGCTGGTCCACGCGGCCGCCGGTGCTCCCGCTCTCCTCGGCCGAGCCCTTCGGGCCGTCCGTCGCAGCGTCCGGCTGCACGGTGCGGAAGGCCGTCGTCGGCTGGTCCACCGGGCCCGCGGTCCTGCCCGTCCCCCCGGTCTCGTCTGCCGTGTCTGCCCTGTCGGCTGGTTCCCCGGCCTTGTCCGCCTTGTCGGCGGCATTTGCTGCCCTCGCGGACCGCTTGCCCTCCGCGGCCGCCTCCTTGCGCCCTCCGGACCCGTCGCCGGTCTCCTCCGGCTCCGCCTTCCCGGCGCCCGGCTCAGACTTCCCGGCGTCCGCCTCAGCCTTCCCGGCGTCCGCCTCAGGCTTCGCAACATCCGCCTTCGACCCACCCACGCCAGGCTCCGGTTTCCCCGCGCCCGGCTCCGGACCGGTCTCGCCGGTGCCGCGCTCGTCGTCGCCGGCGCTCCGACTCCGCTCCCGTTCCCCAGGGGAGTCCGCGGCGGCATCCGCCCCCTGGGCTTCTGCCGTTGCCTCTGCGGTTGCTTCTTCCTTCTCTTCTGCTTCTTCTGCTTTTCCGCCCGCTTCTTCGGTTTCCGACGGTTTACCCGAGCCGAAGAAGGCCGCCGTCATGCGCTCGGCCCGCCTCGCCGCCTCCTCGCTGTCCATCGCGGCCGCGGAGTCGTCATAGCCGGGTCGTACGGTCCTGAACATCGCCGTGGGGTGGTCGACCTCGTCGACCGCCCTCGCGGAGCTCTCAGCGCCGTCTGAGCCCTTTGAGACCGCCGATGCGGCAGACGCCTCCGAGTCGTCGTCGGACTTCGGGTGTCCGGGCACCTCGTCCGTCGGGATTTGGCTTGAATTCTTCTGCCCTGCGCCGGACTTCGCCGCTCCGGTCCCGGCACTCCCACCGGCCCGGCCGGCCTCGTCCGCCTCGGCCGTCCCGTCGCCGGACTCCTCGTCCGCACCGGCGACCCACGCCGCCACCGCGGCCTTCAACCGTGCGTCGCTGCGTCCGGCGCCACCGGACCCTGTTTCCGCTTCCGCGGTCCCATCGGTGCCGGAGTCCTCAGCGGCGTCGCTGTCACCGGTGGTGCCGACGGCTTCCGCTTCCGCTCCGGCCGCGTCGCTCGCGGCGTCCTCGGCGGGCGTCTCCGAAGCGTCTCCGGTGGCCTCTTCGCGGGCTTCGCCCGGGGCCTCGGCGGAGTCGACGCCGGCGGCGTCCGGCCGTTCCTCCGCCTTCCGTTCGCGCTTCTTCCGGGACTTCTTGCCGCCCCTGGGCGCAACCACCCCGCCGTCCGCAGTCGTCTCCCCCGACGACTCCTCGCGCTCCACCTTGTCGGGGGACTCGCCCGCCACCGATGCCTCCTGCTGATGAATGCTCGCCGCTCGCCGTAACAGTTAACAGTGTCCTGGCCGCCGCGCCCCCTATATCGCGCGGGGGCTCCGACAAGGTCACGGACAGGTCTCTCCGACCGTGCAGACGAGAACGACATACCTACTGGTTCCCGTCCATAACGCCCAGGCACCCTCGACAGACCATTGTGAGAGGGGTCACCCTGTCAGACATCCACGCGGGGAGGCATGGATGGGCAGGAGCCGCAGAACTATTCCGGAGGAGCTTCTGCTGCTGGCCTTGGACCCGGCCACGGGCACCACGGCACAGCCGCAGTCGCTTGACCTCGGCCTGGCCGGGGCCCAGCTCGTCGAGCTGGCTCTCGCAGGACGTATAGCCCCAGATGGGGACCGCATCGCCGTGGTGTTGCCACGGCCGACCGGAGATCCAACTCTGGACTCCGCACTGGAGTTGCTGCGAAGGCGTGGCAGTCCGGTGCGCGCCGTCCACTGGATCGGCGGGCCTCGATTGGGGCTTCGCCAAACCTATCTCACACACCTGGAGCGGTGCGGCATGGTGCATGCCGTATCAAGCCAGATGTGCGGGGTGTTGCCGACGACGCGCTACCAGGCGACGGAGACGACGATCAGCCGGGAGATCCGAACCCGGCTGGATGCCGCCATCCGTACCGGCGTGCCACCGGACCCGCGGACGGCGGCGCTCGCTGCGCTGGCCCACGCGGTCGGCCTCGGCAAGCACCTCTATCCCGGTAACGAGGGGCGCTCGTGCCGCTCTCGGCTCCGGGACCTGATAAGGCACGACCCGATGGGCGGTCTCGTCGCACACGCCGTGATGGATGTGCAGAACGGCGCAGGGGCGCAGCCCCGGCGTGCGGCGGGCAACGGCGCGGCCGGACCTCCGGCGACGCCGACCGCTCAGGGCGGTCATCCCCCGGCAGCGCGCGCGGGCGTACCCTCCGGGCACGTCCAGTCCAGGCAGGTGCCCGAGAAGGCACGGCCGAGTGTGGGCGGGATGGTCCGCGCCGGCGCACGCTGATCAAGGGGTGCGCGTGAGCGCACCCCGCGCAACCGGCACCGCTGCAACGCGCGTGCCGGGGCGGTGATGACGCGCGGGGTGGTGGTCAGGCTGTCGAAGGGGACAGCCGGACCACCACCCCGCGCGCATGCGTACGGGATGGACGAGGGCGTGCGGGAGGCAGGCGGGCAACCGCTCCCCACGTCCCCGAGCGGCGCCACAACTACCCTGATCTGCAAGGCCCTTGGCGGGCAAGAGGCGTGCACGGGGGTGTGCGGACCGTGCGCGTGTGCGCCCGGAGCGCGACGCCTCGTCCTCCGCGCCGCCCTGTCCTGCGAGCCGGAGCGCGCGCGTGGAATCCGCATCATGGCCGTGATCATGGCCGTGACCCGACCCGTCTGCGTGCCCGGCTCCGCACCCTCTGTTGCCATTCGCCAGCGAGATCGCTCACGGTGGTGGCAATCTACTTGAAAGTAGTCGTACTTACGCGGAGGTGCAGCCCCTGTGGCGTCCAACGTCAATCCCACCGTCCGACGCCGCCGTCTGGGCCAGGAACTGCGTCGCCTCCGCGAGTTGAAGAACATGACGGCCGAAGAGGTCGCGGACCGCCTGCTGGTCTCGCAGTCGAAGATCAGCCGTCTGGAGAACGGGCGCCGCAGCATCAGCCAGCGCGACGTGCGGGACCTGTGCGGTGTCTACGAGGTCGACGACAAGCGCATAGTCGAATCGCTGATGCAGATGGCCAAAGAGTCCCGTCAGCAGGGCTGGTGGCACGCGTTCGGGGACATCCCCTACAGCGTCTACATCGGCCTGGAGACGGACGCGGCCTCCCTGCGGGTCTACGCAGCGCAAGTTGTGCCGGGCTTGTTGCAGACGCAGGCGTACGCGCAGGCCGTTTGTCTGGGGGCACAGCCCGAGGTGTCGGCGGCGGACATCGAGAAGCGCGTCCAGGTGCGCATGCGCCGTCAGGAGCGGATCCACGACATGCGTCATCCGCTGCGACTGTGGGCGGTGCTCGACGAGTCGGCACTTCGCCGCCAGGTGGGCGGCCGGCAGACCATGGTCGAGCAGCTGGAACGGCTCAACGAGGTTTCCCAACTGCCACATGTGACGGTTCAGGTGATGCCCTTCTCGATGGGAGCACACCCCGGTGTCAACGGGCCATACGCCATCCTCGAATTCCCCGACGTCTCCGACTCGTCGGTGGTCTACCTGGAGGGCGTTACGAGCGACCTCTACCTGGAGAAAACGCACGACGTGCAGAGCTACAGCGTCATGTATGAGCATTTGCGCGCCGAAGCTCTCAACCCGGACCAGACACGCGAGTTCATCGAGAATGTGGCAAAGGACTATGCCAGTGACTGAGGGGCGGTGAGCGTACACCCTGCCCAAGAGCGCCGTGAAGAGTCCTTCGGAATATGCCATCCGGTCGAGTGAACGGCTTCTTCGCTTAGGGAAATCGAGGCGTACGGTCGCTCACCGGAGTCGAACAACCGGAGCAGACATGGCAATTCAGCAGGGAAACATGAACGAATGGATCAAGTCGAGCTACTCGATGAACGGGGAATGCCTCGAGGCGAAGTCCCCAACCCAGAGCGCGGTGGCAGTGCGTGACTCAAAGGTCCCGAACGGGCCATCGCTGAACTTCCCATCAAGTGCCTGGACGCGCTTCGTGGCAGGCGTGCGCGATGACGATTCCGTCCATCCCGGCTGATTCACCTCGGCCAGGAGCCAAGAGCCCTCTCGACCGGTCCGCCGTCCCTGCCGAGAGGGCTCTTCCCACGCCCGAAAGACGAGTTCCTACTAGATGAGGCGGGCTCAGGCCCTCGGGTAGCGGTTGAGCCACGCCTGGGAGGCTGCCCCCGGGGCGTGCAGCGCGGGCCCCTGAGTCATCTCCATCGCGAAGTCGTCGGCCAGTTCGAGCACCGTCGAGCGCCCCTCCAGCTCCGCGACCCACGCGGGCGGAAGCGCCGTCTCCCCGTGGATGGTGCCCAGAAGATTGCCGCAGACCGATCCGGTGGAATCGCTGTCGCCGCTGTGGTTCACGGCCAGCAGCAGCCCGTGCCGTACGTCCTCGGCGACGAGCGCGCAGTAGACGCCGATGGAGAGCGCCTCGTCCGCGGTCCACCCCTGGCCGAGCGACTCCACGCGCTCCGCGGAGGGCATGCCCTGGCGCACCGCGCCCAGCGCCCTCTTCAGGGCATTCGTCGTCTCCTCGTGGCCCGGCCGTGTGGCGAGCTGGGCCAGGGTCTTCTGCACGGCGTGGTCGAGGGAGTCCTTGCGCGCCAGGGCGTGGATGATCGCGGAGAACGCGCCCGCCGCCAGATAGCCGGTGGGGTGCCCGTGCGTCTGGGCGGCACACTCGACGGAGAGCTGGAAGACCAACTGCGGCTCCCAGCCCACCAGGAGCCCGAAGGGCGCGGAGCGCATGACGGTGCCGCAGCCCTTCGACTCGGGATTCTTGGGCATCTCGAGGGTGCCCATGCGCTCGTCCGCGAGTCCGCTGAGGCAGGCCTTGCCCGGGGAGCGCTGCGCGTACAGCCACTCCTCGCGTGCGAGCCAGCCGTCCTCCGTCTTGCGCTCGTCAGGACCCCAGTCCCGCTGCGTGGCGGCCCACCTGAGATAGGCGGCGTGCACGTCTGTGGGCGGGTGCCAGGCGCCCGTGTCCCGGCGTACGTGAGCGCGGATGAGGCCGTCGGTGGTGAAGAGCGTCATCTGCGTGTCGTCCGTGATGGCTCCGCGCCGGCCATAGGCAGGCACGTAGTCCGTCACTCCGGCGTCCCCGTGGGCCTGCCGGATCGCGCTCAGCGAGTCGAACTCGACGCCGGCCCCGAGCGCGTCACCGATCGCTCCGCCCAGTAGGCAGCCCCGCACCCTGCTGCGGAAATCCTGCTGCTCGGTGCGGCCCCACATGGCATCACCGCCGGAAGCGGCCACGTCTCACTCCAACTGGTACGGCTGACGGACAAGAGCTACAAGGGGAGGTCGGCCCCTCGGCAGGTCAGCACTCTAGAACGCCGGTTCACTTTTCCAACACCGGGAGGAGCTCAGGAAGGTGCCCGTCGGAACGCCGGGCGGCCTCCAGGCGCTCCGCCGGCACCCGACCGTACAGCGTCGTACGGGCACGGGCCGGGCGGCCCGCCGCCTCGGCGATCGCCACGAGGTCCTTGACGGAGCGGTACGAGCCGTAGGAGGAGCCGGCCATGCGGGAGATCGTCTCCTCCATCAGCGTGCCGCCCAGGTCGTTGGCGCCCGAGCGGAGCATCTCCGCCGCGCCCTCGGTCCCAAGCTTGACCCAGCTCGTCTGGATGTTGGGGATGTACGGGTGCAGCAGGAGCCTCGCCATCGCCGTCACGGCACGGTTGTCACGGGTCGTGGGGCCGGGCCGGGCGATGCCCGCCAGATAGACCGGGGCATTGGTGTGGATGAAGGGCAGCGTGACGAACTCGGTGAAGCCTTCTGCGCCCTTGGCGAGCGCGGACTGCTGGATCCCCGCGAGCCTGCGCAGATGGCCGACCCAGTGGCGGGGCTGGTCCACGTGCCCGTACATCATCGTCGAGGACGAGCGGATGCCCAACTCGTGTGCTGTCTCGATGACTTCGGCCCACGTGTCGGCGGGCAGCTTGCCCTTGGTGAGGATCCAGCGGACCTCGTCGTCGAGGATCTCGGCAGCGGTGCCGGGCACGGACCCAAGGCCGGCCTCCCGCGCCTGCAGCAGCCACTCGCGGATCGACAGACCCGTGCGGCTGGCGCCGTTGACGACCTCCATCGGTGAGAAGGCGTGCACATGCATCCCGGGCACGCGCTCCCTCACGGCACGGGCGATGTCGAAGTACGCGGTGCCGGGCAGGTCCGGGTGGATGCCGCCCTGCATGCAGACCTCCACCGCGCCCACGTCCCACGCCTGTTGGGCGCGGTCGGCGACCTGGTCCAGGGAGAGCGTGTAGGCGTCCGCGTCGGTGCGTCGCTGGGCGAACGCGCAGAAACGGCAGCCCGTGTAACAGACGTTGGTGAAGTTGATGTTGCGCGTGACGATGTACGTCACGTCGTCGCCGACGACGTCGCGGCGCAGCTCGTCGGCGATGCCGCACAGGGTGTCCAGGGCCGGTCCGTCGGCGTGCATGAGGGCGAGCGCCTCGTCGTCGGTGAGGCGCGTCGGGTCGGCGGCGGCCGTGGACAGGGCCGCGCGCACGTCCGTGTCGATGCGCTCGGGTGCCATTCCCGGGCGTGCGGCCTCGCGCAGGGAGTCCCAGTCGCCGTAGACCTCGTCGAAGTCGTCACGCCTGTCGGCGGTGCGCCCGTCGGTGTCGATGGTGCGGTGCAGGTCGGTGCGCCCCGAGGGAGCGAGGTATCCCTCGTCGGGTTCCTGCCAGGGGCGGCCCTCGACGGGGGCGTCCTCGCGTGCCAGGCCCGTCTCGGGCTCGGTGAGCGCGTCGACGTGCGGCAGCAGCCGCGGGTCGAGCCACGGTTCGCCGCGCTTGATGAACTCCGGGTAGATCGGGAGCCGTTCACGCAGCACGAAGCCGGAGGCCGCGGTGCGCTCCGCCAGGTCGTCGATCTGCGGCCAGGGGCGCTCGGGGTTGACGTGGTCGCGGGTGAGCGGGGAGACGCCTCCCCAGTCGTCGATGCCGGCGTCGATGAGCATCGCGTACTCGCCGTCGACGAGGTTCGGCGGCGCCTGGATCCGTGCCGAGGGCCCCATGATGTGACGTGCGACGGCGATCGTCGCCGCCAGTTCCTCGAGTTCGGCGTCGGGCATTCCGCGCATCGCCGTGTCCGGCTTCGCGCGGAAGTTCTGCATGATGAGTTCCTGGATGCCGTGGTACGCCCGCTGGATGCGGCGCAGCGAGAACAGGGACTCGGCGCGCTCCTCGTACGTCTCGCCGATCCCGATCAACAGCCCTGTCGTGAACGGGACGTTGGAGCGCCCGGCGTCCTCCAGGACGCGCAGCCGCACCGCCGGCTCCTTGTCCGGGGAACCGTGGTGGGGGCCGCCGGGCTCGCTCCACAACCGCTCGGCGGTGGTCTCCAGCATCATGCCCATCGAGGGCGAAACGGGCTTGAGGCGCTGGAAGTCCGACCAGGAGAGCACCCCGGGGTTGAGGTGCGGCAGAAGGCCGGTCTCCTCAAGGACGCGGATCGCCATGGCCCGCACGTACGAGAGCGTGTCGTCGTAACCGTGCGACTCCAGCCACTCGCGGGCCTCCGGCCAGCGGTCCTCCGGCTTGTCGCCGAGCGTGAAGAGGGCTTCCTTGCAGCCCGTTTCGGCACCTCGGCGTGCGATGTCGAGAACCTCGTCCGGCGAGAGGAACGCCCCCGAGCTCCGCTCGGGAGGTTCCCCCACCGTGGCCTTCTCGCGGCGCAGCTTGCCGGGGACGGTGACGAACGTGCAGTAGTGGCACTTGTCCCGGCACAGCCGGGTGAGCGGGATGAAGACCCCGCGCGAGTAGGTGATCACTCCAGGACGGCCCGCCGCTTCCAGCCCGGCGTCCCGGACGCGGGCCGCGGAGCGTGCGAGTTCGGTGAGGTCGTCACCGCGTGCCTGGAGCAGGACAGCGGCTTCGGCGGCGTCGAGCGTCACCCCGTCGCGGGCGCGCCGGAGAGCGCGCCGCATTGCGTTGGCGGTGGGGGCATCCTGCGCGTTCGAAGTCATGAACCGAGCATACGAGCGGTATTGGCGGCTCTCCGGAAGGGGCCGCTGCGGGCAATATCACATCGTCTACGGTGCTGCGTGACACGCGGCCGCGCACCGGGGCGGCCTTTTCCACAACTACGGGGGAATTCATGCGAGTTCGCTTTGCCACGACCACCGCCGCGCTGGTCCTCGCCGTGCTGGGCGGGGGCGCCGTCACGGCGCACGCCGCGCAGGGCGGGCCCGCCGGCGGAGTTCCGGGCGGGATATCGGCGGGGGCCTCCGGCGGGACGTCCGCCGGGGCTGCCGACCGGGCGCGGGACGGCGACCAGGTCGATACGCAGGCGGCGCCGGGCCGAATATCCGGCGGCGGGAGCAGGGGCGGCACGACCAGCGGCTCCTCGAGTTCGAGCAGCAGCACCACGACCAGCAGCAGCACGGGCGGCAGCCTCAGCGGCAGTAGCAGCAGCGGTGGCAGCAAGACAAGCAGTTCCGGCAGCACGGGCGGCTCCGTCAGCACCAGTGGGGGCGTCAGCAAGACCAGCTCGGGCAGCAGCTCGAAGGGCGGCTCGAGCCTCGGCCGGACGACCACCACGACCACTGCCGGCAGTCACAGCACCCCCGGACCGGAGCGCACGAAGAAGAGCAGCAGCCGCTGGTGGCTGTGGCTGGTGATCCCGCTGGTCCTCATCGTGATCGCGGTCGTGGCCGTCGCCCTCTTCGTCGCCTCCCGGCGCCGCTCCTGACGGTCGCATCCGGGCCGTGCCCGCGCGTCGCCGCGGGTACGGCCGGAGTTTTCCACAGGGGTTTCCCCGCACGTCGCCCGCGCGTACAACAGTGACTCGTGGCGTCACGCAGGCGCCGTGGGACTACGGGTGCGGGGCGTGCGGCACGGGCCGCGCGCAGGGGGAGGCACATATGTCAGGCGTGGAAAGACGTGACGTGCTGCGGCTGTCGGCCGTGGCGGGCGCCACGGGCGTGCTCACTCTCGGCGGGGTGAGCTTCGCACGCGCCGCCGACGGCTCCGAGAAGTCCAGGACGATGAAGGGCCACCTGCCCACGGGCGCACCGGACTACGTGTATCTGCCGGTCGAGGTCCCCTCCGGGGTTCGCGAGATCGAGGTGGCGTACACCTACGAGAAGCCGTCCGTCCCCGAGGGCACGAAGGGCAACGCCCTGGACATCGGGGTCTTCGACGAGCGGGGCACGGGGCTCGGCGGACGGGGCTTCCGTGGCTGGTCGGGCGGCGCGCGGGACCGGTTCACGATCAGCGCCGAGGAGGCGACACCCGGATATCTGGCAGGCCCGGTGCGCGAAGGCACCTGGCATGTCGTCCTCGGCCCCTACACCGTCGCCCCCCAGGGGCTGAACTACGAGGTGACGGTCACCCTCCGGTACGGGAGTCCGGGCACCACGCCCCGTCCCGTCCACCCCCCGGAGCGCGCACGGGGCCGCGGCCGCGCCTGGTACCGGGGTGACTGCCACCTCCACACGGTGCACTCGGACGGCAAGCGCACCCCGGCGGAGACCGCTGCGGCCGCGCGCGACGCGGGGCTCGACTTCATCACCACTACCGAGCACAACACCACGTCCGGGCACGGTGCCTGGGCCGGGCTGTGGGACGAGGACTTCCTGATCCTGTGCGGCGAGGAGATCACCACCCGCAACGGCCATGTGCTGGCACTCGGCACGGATCCCGGCACGTTCATCGACTGGCGCTACCGGGCGAGGGACGGTCACTTCTCCCGCTTCGCGCGCCGCATCCGCCAAGCCGGCGGTCTGGTCGTCCCGGCCCATCCCGACTGTCCCTTCGTGGGCTGCCAGTGGAAGTTCGGCTACGAGGAAGCGGACGCGGTGGAGGTGTGGAACGGGCCGTGGACCGTGGACGACGAACTCGCGGTCGCCGCATGGGACAACATGCTGGTGGCTCCGCCGTCCGGCCGCGGCCCGCTCCCCGCGATGGGCAACAGTGACGCGCACGCCGAGCCGCAGAAAGTGGGCCTGCCGCAGACGGTCGTCCTCGCGGACGATCTCTCCCGTCGGTCCCTGCTGGAGGGCATACGCGCGGGCCGCAGCTACATCGCGGAGTCCTCGGCCATCTCCGTGGGGTTCACCGCAAACGGCCCGCACGGCGAACACGCGGGTATCGGCGAGCGGTTGGCTGTGAAGCGCGACGCGGAGGTCACCGTCCGCCTGGAGGTCTCGGGTGCCCCTGAGGGCGCCACGGCCAGGTTCCTCACCGACCAGGGCGAGCTGTTCACCGGGGCGGTCGGCGCCGAACCGCTGGAGTGGCGCACGACTGCCTCCCTGGCGGCGTATGTGCGCGCGGAGATACGCCACCGTCCGCCCATCGGCTCGCCCGCCGGCCTGCCGGGCACCATGGCCGCGATGACCAACCCGATCCGGCTCGGCCACGACGACGGCTGAGGCAACTCGGCGCCCGGCGGCGGCTGAAGCAACGGCCGCCCCGTCCGCTGACGGATCGTCACAGGGGGAACTCATCACGCCCGAATCGGGGTTACGGCGGGCTGCGCCCGAACTCCCCCTGCCTGAAGGCGGAATGCGATCAGTCGATGTGTACGGATGTTCCCGTTACGGGTGTGCACGCGATTGGTCTGCGGCAGCATGTGGGAACCGCCGGGCGACGAGTGCCGATGGGGCCGGTGCTCCGGGCGCAGTTCGCTCCCCCGGGCTCGTCCGGAACATCGATCACAGCAATCCAGTCGACCAAGGACGCCGATGACCGACACACCGGTGGTGCTGATCGTATTCCTCGCCCTGGGTACGGTCGCCGTCGTTCTGGCGCTGCTTCTCGTCCGCTCGCGGCAGGAGCTGAGCAGATCGCAACTGCACGCAGAGGCGATCGGGACGGAACTCGAGGGTGCGTCACGGTACGCCGCCGACCTCGGGGCGAGACTCAGGGCCGTCGAGGCCGAACTCAGACATCTCGTCGAAGCCCGCATCCCCGACCTGGCCACCTCGCTCGCCCACTCCCACGTCCCTGTCCCCGGCCCGCTCGGGACCGCGACGCTCAGCCCCGAACTGGACCGGTCCATCGACGCCGTCCTGGCCCAGGTGCGCGACGAGGTAGCCAAGGAACGCAACCGGGTCGACGCCGCCGCACAGGCAGCCATGCGTGGCGCCACCACAACGATCCAGGCGCTGCTCTACCAGCTCCAGACCCTCCTCCAGCGGATGCAGGAGAAGTACGAGGACCCGCTCGTCGCCGAGGACCTGCTCGCCGCCGACTTCCTCAACGAACAGGCGCTGCGCCGCATCCAGTCGACCGCCGTGGTGTGCGGGGCCTGGCCGGGCCTGACGCGGGAGAACTCACACCTCGCGGACGTCGTCGTCGGCGCCTCGTCCAGGCTCAGTGGGTACGAGCGCGTCCAGATCAGCAACCTGCTGCGCGACCCGGTGGGTGTGATCGCCCGAGCGGTCGAGCCGGTCGCCGTGACGCTCACTGAGCTGATGGCGAACGCCCTCCACCACTCCCACCCGGACCTGCCCGTCGTCGTCACGCTCCAGCAGGGCAACCGCGGAGTGTCCGTGATCATTGACGACTCGGGCGTCGGCATGAACGCCGAGGAATTCGCCCGGGCCAAGCGGCTGATGTCGGGCGACGAGGCGATCCTCGTCACGGAGCTCGGCGACCCTCCGCGCAACGGTTTCGCGGCGATCGGGCGGCTCGTCCGCCAGTACGGGTTCAGCACGCACGTGGAGGCGTCGCCGTACGGGGGCGTACGTGCCGTCGTGCACCTCCCCGGCGATCCCCTGCTCACGCTGCTCGACGAGGCAGAACATCCGATGTCGCCCATGGCTCCCTCATCCCCGCACCATCTGTCCGTACCTCCTGAGCCTGCTGCCGCTACGAAGTCCCGCTCCCCCGCAACGACGGGGGCGTCGACGGCGGGTGCGCCGGCGGTGGGAGAGACGGGCCCGGGTGCGGGTGCGGGTGCGGGTGCGGGTGCGGGTGCGGGTGCGGGTGCGGGTGCGGGTGCGGGCGCTGACGGTCCCCTGGCTCCGCGCCCGGCATGTGCACAGGAGCTGCCGCGCCGTCGCAGGCGGCACCGTGCGGATGCACAGGAGAAGGCGAACGCCGCGGGTGCCGACGGCAGCGGAGCCGGTGAGCCCGCCGTGGACAATCTGTTCCTCGGCTCGCGGACCGGCGTGGGCCTCGCCCCGCCCTCGACTCCCGAGGAGAGCGCCGAGCGCTGGTCCGCGTTCCAGAAGGGCACGGCCTCCGGACGCGTAGCCGCAGGAACGGTTCCGCCGCGCACACCTGGTGCCCCTGGTGCGGACAACTCCCCCGAGGAGACGCTCGGCAAAGAGTCCGCGCGGGCGGTGCGGCCCACTCGGACGGAAGAGCCCGGGGAGTCCGAACGACCGCCCGCCGCAGACGAGTTGAGCACCATGGGCGAAGCCAGCGGTTCGGAGAAAGCGAGCACCACGGGCGAGGCCAGCGGCGCGAGCAGCGCCGAGAAGGCGAGCACCAGGACCGGCACGGACGACACGAGCTCCACGCCCGGCACGGGCAACGCCACCACCACGGGCGGCACCGGCAGCACGACCGACCCAGCCCGTACGGGCAGCACGAACGACGAAGCCGGCACAGGCAGTTCAGCCGGCACAAACCGCACGCGCAACACAAGCGAGACCGGCGGGGCCGGTGACTCCGGCGACCCAGGCTCCGGTGCATCCGAAGGGAACCTTCCGACATGACCACTCCCTCGCACCGTTCCGTCCGCGAGGACACGTCCTGGGTGCTTGCTCCGCTCCTCGAACTGCCGCATGTGATCCATGCGGCGGTGATCTCGGGGGACGGTCTCATCGAGGGCCGCTCTCCCGACCTGGCGCGGGATTCAGCCGAGGGCGTCGCCGCGATGCTCTCCGCCCTGCAGGGCGCGGCCCGCACCACGACCGCGGCGTTCGCCGGCGAATTCGACGTCACGTTGCGGCAGACCGTGATCGAGTCCGATCTCGGCTGGGTCTTCGCGATACCCGCGGGTGACAACACATGCCTGGCCGTCTTCGCCGGGCCGGAGGTCAACATGGGTGTCGTCACGCACCAGATGCAGGTCCAAGTGGCCACCCTCGGCTCCAAGGCCATGAGCCGTCCGACACGGAGCGACAGTCCGGAATGAATCCGCCGCCGCGTGACCACCGACGTCTCGTGCCCGCGTATCTGGCCACCACCGGACGCGCGCGGCCCAGCCGCAACACGCTCGACCGGCTCACGGTGCTGTACGCCCCCGCCGACCCGAGGGGGAGCGGCCTGCGCCCCGAGCAGCGCCGCCTGCTGGAGCTGCTTCAGCCCGGACCGCTCTCCCTGGCCGAAGCGGCGGCACATCTGCGGCTGCCGGTCAGCCTCGTGAAGGTCATGGTGGCCGACCTCGTAGACGCCGGCCGACTGGCGGCCCGAGCCCCCGTACCCGAAGCCGAACTGCCCGAGCGGCAGATTCTGGAGAAGGTTCTCGATGGACTCCGCACCCTCAAGTCCTCGCGATGACAACCCCGGTGACGACCCCGGTGACGACTCCGCAGACGAAGGTGACGTACCTCCCGCAGGCGTCGGCACCGGCACCGATCCCCCGGCCAGGGCCGGGATGTACCTCGACGCCGAACGGCCCCAGACGCTGGTGAAGCTGCTGGTGGCCGGCCCGTTCGGGGTCGGCAAGACCACATTCATACGTTCGCTGTCGGAGACGGAGCCGCTGCACACCGAGGAGGTGATGACCAGCAGCAGTGCGCTGGTCGACGACCTCTCCGGGATCCGGGAGAAGTCCACGACGACCGTCGCGATCGACTTCGGACGTCTGACGCTGCCCGGCGACCTGGTCCTCTACATGTTCGGCACGCCCGGCCAGCGCCGCTTCTCGCCGCTGTGGCAGGACATCTCGCGGGGCGCGCTGGGAGCGCTCGTCCTGGCCGACACCCGGCGACTGTCCGATTCCTTCGAGGTGATGGACATGATCGAGGACGCCGGGCTGCGGTACGCGGTCGCAGTCAACGCCTTCCCCGACTCGCCCTCGCACCAGGCCTCCACGCTCCGGGACCACCTCGACCTGCTGCCCGACACCCCGCTCGTGCTGTGCGACGCACGCGACCGTGACCAGGCGACCGACGCGCTCATCGGACTCATGGACCACGTGCTCGCCTTCACGCCCCAGGAGACAGCGTGACCCCCACCCCCGAACCGGGCCCGCCCGTATCCGGCACCCCGGGTCCGCCCGTATCCGGCACCCCGGGTCCGCCCGAACCTGGTGCCCCGGAACCAAGTACGTCCGGACCGGGCACGCCCCGACGACCCGCACCCGCCGACCCCGTCACGTCCGCCCGCGCCGCGCCCGGCGCCGAACCGCATGACGCCGAACGGCCCGGCACCGAATCGCACGGCGAGCCCGTGCGGTTGTACGGGCCGGAGTTCGCCGCCGATCCGCAGGCCGTGTACGACCGGCTCCGTCAGTACGGCCCCCTGGCACCCGTCGAGATCTCACCGGGGGTAGCGGCCACGCTGGTCACCGACTACCGGGCTGCCCTCGATCTGCTGCACGACCCCGTGACCTGGTCGAAGGACTCCCGGCTCTGGCAGGAGAAATTGCCGGCGGATTCGCCGATCCTCCCCATGCTCGGCTGGCGCCCGAACGTCATGTTCAACGACGGGGACGAGCACGCCCGTTACCGGCAGGTGATCACCGACGGATTCGACCGGATCCCCTCACACGAGCTGCGGACGATGGTGGTGAGCATCGCCGACTCGCTCATTGCGGGCTTCGGTGCGGACGGCCACGCGGACCTGATGGGGCAGTTCGCCCGGGTGCTGCCGCTGAAGCTCTTCAACCGGCTCTTCGGGCTGCCCGATTCCTCCAGCGACCGCCTCATCTCCTCGATCGCCGGAATGATGGAGGGCGACCCGGCGGAGGCGTCGGCCGCGAGCGCCGAGTACCAGGGCTACATCGGTCAGCTGATCGCCGCCAAGAAGCGGGTCCGCGGCCGGGACCTGACGTCCTGGTTCCTGGATCACCCCGCCGGACTCAGCGACGAGGAGGTCACACACCAGATCGTCCTCACGATGGGTGCAGGCCACGAACCGACGACCAACCTGATCGGCAACGCCCTGTCCCGGATGCTCACCGACGAGCGCTACTACAGCACGCTCTCCGGCGGCGCCCTGACCCCGCGCGACGCGATCCAGGACGTACTCCTCAACGAGCCGCCGATCTCCAACTACTCGGCGCACTTCCCCAGGCGGGACGTGTACTTCCACGGCACGTGGATCCGTACCGGGCAGCTCGTCATGGTCTCCTACGCGGCGGCCGGTGCCGCACACGGCCGCGCGGGCGCCGGAGCAAGCGGCAGCGGTGCGAGCGGTTCCGGCGGCGGGGCACATCTTGCCTGGTCGGCGGGTCCGCACTCCTGCCCCGTTCCCCGTCCCGCGCTGCTCATCGCGACCACCGCGATCGAACGGCTCTCGGCGTGGCTCTCCGACATCGAGCTGACCGTCCCGCACGACGAACTCGCGTACCGGCCGGGGCCGTTCCACCGCGCGCTCGTACGGCTACCCGCCCGGTTCACTCCGATCAGCCCCGACCAGGCAGGAGCCACTCCATGGGACAGCAGGGAGAGCAGGCACACGAAGGGCGGCAGGAGCCCCGGGAGCAGCGAGGGCGGCGAGCGGCCGGCCGAGGCCCCCGGCGTTCCCGGCCGCTCCTAGCCGACCCCGTCCCGATCGACCCGGCTCGTACGGGGCCGATCACCGCCGCCTGCGGGCCGCGATCCCGGGCAGGCGCACCGATGTGGAGCATCTGTCGTTCGGACACGGCGTGCACTTCTGTCTGGGCGCCCCCTCGCGCGCAGGGAAGCCCGCACTGCGCTTCCCGCGCTCTTCGACCGCTTCCCGCGGCTGCGCCTGGCGGCCCGGCCGCAGGATCTGGACCAGGTGGAATCCTTCATGGCGCACGGCTACCGGACGCTGCCGGTCCTTCTCGACGGGCGGCTGACACTGTCGCAACGACGCCAAGCGGGCCCGGCCGTACCCCCGGCGGTACCACACCAATCGCCCCTGTTCCGTGAGAAGTTCGAAGGACTCGTAGAGGACCTGGGGCCCTGATGACGTATAGCTGACAAGCAAGGCAGACTGACCTCTGCGGGAGTGGGATAAGGAGCGCGGGGGGCCAAGTCATGGGCGCCGAGGGGAACATCGGCCGTGTAACCGAGCGGCAGGAGCACCAGTTGTGCTTCACCGTGCTCGGACCGGTCCGTGCCCGCCGTGGCGACCAGGAGATCCCCATGGGCTCTCCGCAGCAGCGCGCCCTGCTCGCCGCACTGCTGCTGCGCGGCGGTCACACCGCGACGGCCGAGGAGCTGATCGACGCCCTCTGGGGCGAGGAGCCTCCGGACCAGGCGAAGGCCGCGCTGCGCACGTACGCGTCCCGCATCCGCAAGGCTCTCGGCGACGACGCGGAGCTGATGGTCAGCGAGTCCGGCGGATACGCGATCCGTCCCGGGCGCGCATACTCCGAGGTCGTCCTGGATCTGGACGTGGCCACCGCACATGTCTCGGACGCGGAGAAGTCCGCGGCGAGCGGCGACCGTCCGGGTGCGCACGAGAGCTACACCGCGGCGCTCGCTCAGTGGAGTGGTGAGGCGCTGGCGCACGTGCCGGGACCCTTCGCGGAGCGGCACCGCAGCCGCCTGACGGAGTGGCAGATATCCCTCCAGGAACACCTCATCGACCTGGGGCTCCAACTGGGCTGCCACACCGAGGCGGTGAGCGAGCTGACGGCTCTGACGGCCGCGCACCCGCTGCGCGAGCGGCTCCGGGAGCTGCTGATGCTGGCCCTCTACCGCAGCGGCAGGCAGGGCGAGGCGCTCGCGGTCTTCGCCGACACGCGACGGATGCTCGCCGACGAACTCGGCGTGGACCCCTGCGCCGAACTCGTCAGCCTCCACCAGCGCATCCTGGAGGCCGACGACAGCCTCTCCCTCACTCCCGACGAGCCGGAAGGCCCCGCCACACCCAAGCCCGCCCAGCCCGCTCAACTGCCCGCCACCGTCCCCGACTTCACAGGCCGCAAGGCGTTCGTCGCGGAGCTGAAGGAGCAACTCGCCCAGGCGGAGGGCACGGTGATGGCCGTCTCCGCGGTGGCCGGAATCGGCGGCGTCGGCAAGACGACCCTCGCGGTGCACGTCGCCCACGCCGCGGCCGAACACTTTCCCGACGGCCAGCTGTACGTGGACCTCCAGGGCGCCGGCCCGTCGGCTGCCGAACCGCAGGCGGTGCTGGGCTCGTTCCTGCGCTCACTCGGCGTGGACGACACCGGCATCCCGGAAGGGGTCGAGGAAAGGTCCGCGTTGTTCCGGTCGCTGCTGTCCGGCCGCCGGGTGCTGACCTTCCTGGACAACGCGCGCGACGCGGCGCAGGTCCGTCCCCTCCTCGCCGGGGCGGCCGGCTGCGCGGCACTTGTCACCAGCCGCGTCCGCATGGTCGATCTGGCCGGAGCGCAGCTCATCGACCTCGATGTGATGAGCCCCGAGGAGGCGATGACGCTCTTCACGCGCATCGTCGGCGAGGAGCGTGTGACCGCGGAGCGGCAGGCAGCCATGGCCGTGGTCGGTGCCTGCGGATTCCTGCCGCTGGCCATCCGTATCGCTGCGGCGCGGCTTGCCTCACGCCGTACCTGGACGGTCGGCATCCTCGCGGAGAAGCTCGCCGACGAATGCCGGCGCCTCGACGAACTCCAGGTCGGCGACCAGGCCGTCAAGGCCACCTTCGAACTCGGCTACGGACAACTCGACGCCGAACAGGCCCGCAGCTTCCGCCTGTTGGGCCTCGCCGACGGCCCGGACATCTCCCTCCGGGCCGCGGCGGCGCTCCTCGACCGCTCGGCCGGGACGACCGAGTCCCTGCTGGAGTCGCTGGTCGACGCGTCCCTGCTGGAGTCGGCGGCGCCCGGCCGCTACCGCTTCCACGACCTGGTACGGCTCTTCGCCCGCGCATGCGCCGAGCGCGACGAACAGCCGCCGTCGGAACGGGAAGCGGCTTTTTCCCGGCTGCTGGACTTCTACCTCGCCACTGCCTCGAAGGTCTTCGCCCTCGAACGCCCGGGGGAGCGAGCTCTGGACCACCTCATGCAACCGCTCACCGACGGCATGGGCTTCGAGAGCAGAGACGAGGCACTCGGCTGGCTTTTCTCGGAGGCCGACTGCGTGCTCTCCTGCGTGCAGCAGGCGGCGGAACGAGGCATGCTGCGCCATGCCGCCGATCTGCTGATCGCCGTAAAGGACTGCGCCGACTCCGGTGTCCATTCCCTGCGTTACGAACGTGCCGCCGCCGTCGTACGGGACGCGGCCCATAGCGCCGACGACGCACTGGCCGAGGCCAGGGTCCAGTCCATGCTGACGCACACGCACATCGTCTCGGGCCGCTTCGATCAAGCGGACGGGACGGCCCAGCGAGCCGCCCGTCTCGCCGAGATCGCCGAGGACACGCTGACGACCTGCTGGTCCCTGAACCAGCGCGGGATCATCGCCAATTGCCAGGGTCGCTACACCGACGGAGAGGCGTACCTGCTGCGCGCGATCGATGCCTTCCGCGCGGACGGCAACCGCCCGAGCGAAGCGAGCGCCTTGAGTAACCTCTCGCACATCAATCTGGCGCTGCGGCGTACGGACCGCGCGGTCGAGCTGGCGTGGCAGGGGCTGGAGATCTACGAGAGCCTGGACCACAGGATGCGAATGGCCAACGGGAGGTACGCCCTCGGGCGGGCTCTCACACGTGCCAACCGCATTCCCGAGGGACTCGAGCAGCTGACCAAGGCCGTGGCACTCTTCCGCGAAACCCGGCAGCCACTTTGGGAAGGCGTCTCCCACTTCCGCATGGCGGAGGCCCACTTGGCGGCCGACCGCCCTGGGCAGGCAGCGGCACACGCGGAGCAGGCGCTCGCACTGCGGGGTATCGGCGGTGAGTGGATGCGCGGCAGGATGCTCACGGTGCTGGGGCGGGCACTGGTGGCGCTGGGTCAGCACGACCGGGGACGTGTGTGCTGGAAGGACGCGCTTGCCGTCTTCGACGACATGGGAGCGTCGGACGCGGAAGAGGTACGCGGTCTATTGACCCCGGCCCCAGCTGCGTAAACCTCCTGCGCGAGCTCACTTATCGGACGTTCATCGATCGTTTATCGCGGCTCGGCATGGTTACTGCATCGATCCGTCGCGTCGGGGGGCAGGCGGATCTGGGGGGAGGCCGCAATCCGGCTATGGTGAGCGGCCCAAAAGCCCGCCCGGCGACCCACGGGGGAGTCGCTGGGCGGGCGCGTCAGCACAATCGGCCACCAAAGCACAGGAGTTCGGCCATGAGCGAGACAACGCAGTCCACCGTTGAGGACTTCGAGAAGGACTTCCAGACCGCCCGTACCGGCGACGAGAAGGGCGACCGCAGCGGCATCGAGGTGATGGACGAGCACACGCCCATCCTCCCCGAGGCCGACGACGACGGCGTCTTGGTCCCGATGGACGAACACACGCCCATCGGCCCCGAGGCGGCACAGTCGAAAGAAACCGCGGACGACAGCAAGTAGGCCATTTTCACGGGGGATACAGCGGGCTTGGCGTCAGCGGCGCGGAGGGGGCGCCGCTGCCGCCGGGCCCGCTGCTTGAGCGTCGGCCCAGGGGGAATCCTGAAACTGCCGGCTGTTCGCCGACCGCACCGACCACGCATCTACCAGGGAGAGAAATGCCCAAAGTTCTGAGAACGCTCATCATTTGCTCGTTACTCATAGCAGGAGCAGTCTCTCCAGCGCTGGCCGCGGGAACGTCGCCGTCCGACGTGACGAGCGCTCACATCGTCCAGATCAATGACAACAGGGACGAGCACATACCCTGATCTTCAGCAAGCCGGACAACGGCGGAAGGGGGCGGGCCGTTCAGCGACCCGCCCCCTTCCGCGTCCTACGCCCTGTCAGCCCGTCAACGGACCGATTCCACAAGGCACTCGGAGACGTCGCCGATGCGCTTCGGATTGGCCATCCGTACGTCGACGGGCTCGGTGTCCCTGCTGCCGACCTCCACCTCCGCCTCTCCGGAGTCGACGTAACTCCCGGAGGAGTCAAGGAACTTGACTTTCACCCGGTAGGTCTTGGTGTAGCTCTTCGGGTTCCGGACCTCCACCACGGCCTTCGCCTCGCTGCCGCTCTGCGCCGCGCACTGCGTCACGGTGCCGGACGCCGTCCTGTTGCCGGCGCTTCCGTTCCTCGAACCCGTCGTCCCGGTGGTGCTGTTGTAGCGGCGCGAGCCGCTGTAGGAACCGCTGTCGGAGTCGTGCCGGTCCTTGCTCACGCTGTCGTAGCCGCTTCCGCTGCTGCTGTGGCTGCTGGAACTCGAACTGCTGCACCCGCCCGACTCGCCGCTGCTGCGACTGCCGCCCTTGCGTGCGGGGCTGAAGCCGCTGAGCGCGACAAGTACGACCGCCACAGCCGCGATGAGCTTGAGATGGCGCGACATGGTTGAGACCCCCGATTCTTGACATGGTCACTGAGGGCTCATGCCCCCGTGAGGGGACGCCGCGAGGTGGCCGAGGGGTTCCGCGAGGCGTACCGTTTTCTGCGGGACGGCGCACGCCTGCGTCGTCCGCCTGCTTCCCGACGGGAGAAGCCCCCGCGGGGAGGAGCGACCCGGCGCCCGGAAGCGAGGCGTAGCAGATGGTCCGCAATCTGCTCGGCATCCTGTTCGCGCTCGTCGGGGCGGCCGCGGCCGCGTGGAGCCCCTTCCTCACCTGGTACGGCGGCCGCCTCGGCCGCGACTACCGGGTCAACGAGCTGTTTACGTCCCCCGGCATCACCGGCACCCAGGCGGGTGTGTGGACGGGCCTGTTCCTTCCCATGGTGGTCGCCGCCGCGATCACACTGCTCGCGGCGCTGCTGCGTTCCCGGCTGCTCGTGGCGCTGGCCGGCCTGATCGTGCTCGGCTTCACCGTCCTGTGGATGGTCCGCCAGGGGCAGGAGGCGGGCACCCTCACGGCCGGCGCCGGCGGACTGGGCGAGGGCGTGGGCTACGCGGCCGGTGGCGGAGTGCTGCTGCTCGTCGGCGCGCTCGTGATGCGGGGGCGCCGCGCGAAGGGTCGCCGCCGCAAGGGCCAGGGACGCCGCGGCCGCGTGGACGACAGCGACGCCGCCCGCGCGGTTCCGCACGAGAATCACGAGTACTCCGAACTGCCGCAGCCTTACGGCCCGTTCGACACGCTGCCCGGCCCGCACGGCGCGTACCAGGCGGACGACTGGCAGGTCTACGGACGGCGGCACGATCCGTACTTCGACGACGACTCCACGCCCGCCGAGGAGTGGGACCCGTGGGCCCCCGGACATCCCGAACTTCCGCCCACGGTCCGGCCCCCCTTCATCCGTCCGGCCGAGGACGAGGTGGAGAAGGGACGGGAGGAGAAGGAGACGCCCGCCGAGCGGCCAGGGCAGGCGTCGGACGAGACGGCCGACCAGGCGCCGCAGGGCCCGCAGCAGCAGCCTCCGGCCCCCGAACCTCCCGGGGAAAGGGACGATCGCAGCCCTGAGGGCACTCGGCGGCTGCCGCGAAGACCCGACCACCGCCGCAGCGGTCCGTACGACTGACGCCGGATCCGGCCGCGCGCCCCTGCCACGGCCCGTGTGCCCCGGCGCCTGACTCCTGCCGGGTCAGTGCCCCGGCAGGAACAGACAGAACGGATGGCCCACCGGATCGAACAGGACGCGGACGCCCTCCTGCGGCTGGAATTCCGCGACGACCGCTCCCCCGGCGACGGCATGGGCCGAGGCGGAGTCGAGATCGTCGACCTCGATGTCCAGATGGACCATCATCTGCTGGTCGCCCCGCCCGGCCGGCCACACCGGCCTGACATGCTCCGGCTCCGTCTGGAACGAGAGCCCGGGCCCGCCGTCCGGCGCTTCGAGCATCACCCAGTCAGGCTCGTCCGACGTCACCCGCCAGCCCATCAGGTGGTGGTAGAAGTCCGCCAGCGCACGCGGGTCGGGTGCGCCTAGCACGATGCCGGCAAATCTCGTCCGCGGTCCGCCGCTCACAGCGCCTCCTCGTCCCGAAAGCCGTGACCGATGCGCTCAGGCCTGGCGAGCCTGCCCGGTGCCCTTCTCGGCGTCCAGTGCGTAGACGCAGCGGTCCTTGCTGCAGGCGTAGACGACACCGCGGTCGGCCACCGGCGACCCGGTGATCTCGCCGCCCGTGGCGAGCTTCCAGCGGAGCTGGCCGCCCACGGCGTCGACCGTGTAGAGGCAGTGGTCCGCCGAGCCGAAGTGCACACGTCCGTCCGCGACGACCGGCGCGCCCACCAGGTCGCCGGCGGCGGCGAACCGCCACCGGGGCGTACCGCTGACCGCGTCCAGCGTGTACAGCGCGCCGCCGCTGCCCAGGTGTACGAGCCCGTCGGAGACGACGACCGGCTCCGTCGAGTGCCGGGCCTCCGTCGCGATCCGCCATCGGTCCTGACCGGTGACGGCGTCGAGGGCGTAGACCGTGCCGAGGTAGTCGGCGAGGTACACGCCGCCGCCCGCGACCGCGGGGCCCTGCACGAACGCCGGTGGGCTGAGGAAGGCCGCGGGGGCCTCGAAGCGCCACCGCTCCGCGCCGCTGACGCCGTCCAGCGCGTGGACGCGGGCGCCCGCGCACACGTACACCACGCCGTCCTCGGCCGGGGTCAGCCGCAGCGGGACTCCGCCGGTGGCCGCGGCGTCGCCGACGGGGTACGACCAGCGCTCGGCGCCCGTACGGGCCTCCAGCGCGAACAGGCGGCCCTCGCCCCACGTGTAGACCGTGCCCTCGTGCACCGAGGGACCGGCCTCGCGGGTCTCGAACTCGGTCTGCGCGCCGCCGAGTTCCCACAGCTTCTCGCCGCTGGACGCCTCCCACACCTGTACGCCGCCGCCACGCGTACCGGTGACGACGGTTCCGCGGTCGACCTGGAGCGAGAACACCCAGCCGTCGGTCGCCAGCCGCCACAGCTCAGAGCCGTCGCGTGCGTCCAGCGCGTAGAGGCTGGGGCCGTCGGAAGCGTGCACACGTCCGCCGGAGACGGCCATGGACCAGGCCACCTCGCGCGTCCTGAACTGCCGGCGTCCGCTGGTGACGTCGAGGGCGTGAACCTCGAAGGAGGTGACATAGAGCAGATCGTCGGCGACGACAGGCGTGCCCCACACGTCGTTCGACATCCGGAAGCGCCACGGACGCCAGCGCTGCGGCTGCGACTGGCCCGCGGAGGCCTCACCGACGGCGCCGGGCGGCGGGACCGCTCCGGTCGGCCCGGCGAGAGGAGGCGGAGACGCCTCACCACCCGCGCCGGGTGCGGGCGCCACCGCTCCGCCTCCGGTGACCGGTGCACCGTTCGGCGGCCGGACCCAGCCGGTCGCGGGACCGGAGGCTTCGGCGCGTGCGTCCTCGGAGCGGCGTGGCCCGGGCCCGATGGGCACGTGCGAGCCGGGCAGCCGTATGGGAGCACCGTCCGCGGCGTCGGGCGACGAAGGCGCCTCGGCCGGCTGGACGGGTGCCGCGGCCTGGGCGGAGCGGTCCGCGCGGCCGCCCTGTGCCGAGTGAGCGGGGTACGACGCGATCGACCCGACGGCGGAAGGGCCTCCCGGACCGGCCGGGATGGCGTGCCGGGGCCCGCCCCGGCGCCCTCCTCCGCCTGCGGCGTGCGCCGGCGGTGCCTGTGTGACGGCGGGAGGAGCGGGGGCGGCGGACGGTGCCGGCTGTGCGGCACCGCCGTCGGGCCCGCCGTCCGGCGGCCCGTCCTGACGGTGGGCGGGCCGCCTCGGCGTGGGGCGTGCTCCGCGCTTGCGCTCGATGAGGGCCACAGCCCCCGCCGGCAGCCATGCCGAGGCCGTGCCGCTGTCGTCGCCACCCGACGAGAAGAGGTGCGGGGCGAGCTGGGACTGGATGTCCGCCGGGCTGGGACGCTCCTCCGCCGCCATGCGCATGCACGGGTCGATGAGCGGCCGCAGCTCCTCGTTCAATCCCTCCAGGTCCGGGCCGTCGCGCAGCAGCATGAAGACCGTCTCCACCGGGTTCGCGCCGTGAAAAGGCGCGTGCCCGGTGGCGGCGAAGACCAGCGTGGAGGCGAGGGAGAAGATGTCGCTCGCGCCCGTGACGCTGCGGGAGTCCCGTGCCTGCTCGGGAGACATGTACGCGGGCGTGCCGACGGCGACGTTCGTCATGGTCAGGCGGGTGTTCGACACACCGGAGGCGATGCCGAAGTCGATGACGCGGGGTCCGTCCTCGACCACGAGGACGTTCGAGGGCTTCAGGTCGCGGTGGACGAGCCCGGCACCGTGAATGGACTGGAGCGCCTCGGCGACTCCGGCCGCGAGCCAGCGGACGGCCTGCACCGGCAGTGGTCCGCACTCGTTGACTATCTCCTCGAGGGAGGGCGCCGGTACGAACGCCGTCGCGAGCCACGGCACGGCGGCCCTGGGGTCGGCGTCCACGACGGCCGCGGTGTAGAAGCCGCTGACTGCGCGCGCGGCCTCGACCTCACGCGTGAAGCGCACACGGAACAGCTGATCCTCGGCGAGCTCGGTCCGCACCGTCTTGATCGCCACACGCCGACCGGACGCCGAACGCGCGAGATAGACCAGCCCCATGCCCCCGGCGCCGAGTCGGCCGAGCACCTCGAACTGGCCGATCCGTCGCGGATCGTGCTGCGTCAGCTGCTCCACCACTTACCTGCCACCTCCCCGTCGGGGCCACTCGACTCCCCGCCCCGTGCAGCTTCTCACTGCCGTACCGGACACGCGGTCCACAGGCTGATTCTTCCTGCCCAAGGCGGTGGTTGCGAACCCGGGGGCCACCCCTGCGGGTCTGCGCAGGCCAAACAACGAAGCGCGAGGCTTCATTCCAGTCCTCGCGCAGGTCTGTACGGGGCGAACCCGGTGTTCACCGCGCGGCTGCCGGCCCCTCACGCGGTACCCGCCGAAGCGGGCCCGCAGGTCACCGGCGCGGCCCGGCGAGGCCGCCGTCCGCCCGCGGCGGATGTCTCTGCCCGTACGGCCATGGCCCGTCTGCCTCCCCTGCTCCGCCCTGCCTCTGTTCTGCTCCCGCCCCCCGGCGTGTGCGGACGATTCCACTCGTACGGCACGCTAGCCGCGTTCTGGAATCCGCGCAGGCCGATGGATCGAACGCACAGTGTTCTGCCCTCCGGTCCGCCCGTCTGTGCAACCTTCCGCCCCGCTCCCGTCCCGCTTCCCGCCCCGTCTCCCGTCATGTACGTCTGCCCGCTCTGACGGCCGGGACCCACCCCGTATCACGGCGGGTGCCATCCCTTTGGATGCGGCCGAATCGCGCGCCCGTTCCCCGTCGATAAGCTGACGGCATGACAGGACAAGTTCGAACCGTCGACGGGCGAGTGGCGGGTCGCCGCGGACAGGCGACGCGGCAGAAGCTGCTCGACTGCCTCGGCGAGATGCTCAGCTCGTCGCCGTATCGCGATGTCAAGGTCATTGATGTCGCCCGGCGGGCGGGCACGTCCCCGGCGACCTTCTACCAGTACTTCCCGGACGTCGAGGGCGCGGTCCTCGAGCTGGCCGAGTCCATGACGAAGGACGCCGCCGCGCTCAGCGATCTGGTGGCGGACCGTTCGTGGGCGGGCAAGTCCGGCTGGCGCACCGCCGAGGAGTTCGTCGACGGATTCCTCGCGTTCTGGCGCAAGAACGACGCGATCCTGCGGGTCATCGACCTGGGTGCGGCCGAAGGCGACAAGCGCTTCTACAAGATCCGCATGAAGGTCCTGAACTCCGTCAACCAGCCGCTGACCGACTCCATCAAGGATCTGCAGGCCAGGGGCCGGGTGGACAAGGATGTCAATCCGGCGGCCACGGCCGGCGCCCTCGTGATGATGCTGGCCTCCGTGGCGGGCCATCAGAAGGGCTTCCAGACGTGGGGCGTCAAGCAGGCGGATCTGAAGCCGAATCTGGCGATGCTGGTCCACCTCGGTGTGACGGGCCGCAAGCCCACCAGATGAACCGTTTCCTCTGAGCACCCCGAAAAACGTTTCTCCCTCTCCCCTCGGAGACGGTGATCGCTCTCCGTCTCCGCGCTTTCTCCGCGATCTCCCGCAATCGCCCGTACCTCGCCGACAGCGGCCTCCACGTACTCTTCCCGTGACGCTTCCGTGACGGGAACACCGCGCCACCAGCACTAAACTCTCCGTCATGCCCATGACTGACGACGGGGTTCCCGTTCACATCATCGGCGCCGGTCCTGGCGGGCTGGCCACCGCCGCCGCACTCCACGAACTCGGCATCAGCACCGTCGTGCTCGAGAAGTCCCCGTCGGTCGCCGCGTCCTGGCGCGCCCACTACGACCGGCTGCGGCTGCACACCACGCGCGGCTGGTCGGCGCTGCCCGGACTCGAGATACCCCGCTCGTACGGACGCTGGGTGGCACGCGACGACTTCGTCAGCTACCTGGAGAGCTACGCCGAGCACTTCGGCATCGAAGTGGCCACCGGCGTCGAGGTCGACACGATCGAGCGCAGCGGCGAGGACTGGGTGCTGCACGCGAACGGCGGGCGGCGGCTGACCACGCCTGTCGTCGTCGTGGCCACCGGCTACAACCACACCGCGCGCATCCCGGTCTGGCCCGGACGCGAGAGCTTCCAGGGCGACCTGCTGCACGCCTCCCGCTACCGCAACGCCAAGCCGTACGAGGGCAAGGACGTGCTCGTCGTCGGCGCCGGGAACACGGGGGCCGAGATAGCCGCGGACCTCGCCGCCGGCGGAGCCGCGCACGTGCGGCTCGCGATACGCACCGTCCCGCACATCGTGCGGCGCTCCACCCTGGGCTGGCCCGCTCAGGCCAACGGCATCCTCTGCCGCCGCCTGCCCACGCGGCTGGTGGACCGCCTCGCTGCACGCATGGCGAAGATCGCCATCCCGGACCTGTCCTCTCGTGGCCTGCCGCGGCCGGACACCGGGCTCTACACCCGGGCCCGGCAGGGGGCGATCCCCGTGCAGGACGTGGGGCTGATCGCCGCCGTGCGGAAGGGCAAGGTCGAGCCCGTCGCCGCGGTGGAGTCCTTCGACGGGGAGAAGGTCCGGCTCGCCGACGGCTCGGCCGTCGCCCCCGACGTCGTCATCGCGGCGACCGGCTTTCAGCGCGGACTCGAGGACCTCGTCGGGCACCTCGGCGTGCTCGACGAGACCGGCCGCCCGCTGGCGCACGGCCGCCGCACCCACCCGGAGGCCCCCGGGCTCTACTTCATCGGCTATACGAACCCGCTCAGCGGAATGCTCAGGGAGCTGTCGCTGGACGCGCGCCGGATCGCGAAGGCGGTCACGCGGGCGGCGGCCTGAGGCGCACCGGCCGGGGCTGAGGCCCCGGGACGGCAGCGGCTCACGCGCACACCTCGTGGACGGCGGGACCGGCGGCACCGGGCTCGATCCACGCCTGAAGCGTCAGGGTCTCGTCGTAGTCGCCGCCGTTCTCGCTGCGGAAGGCGAGCGGCTCCGCCTCGGGCAGGGAGCGCAGCCGCTCGCGCAGGGCGTCGGCGTACTCCCGGTGGCCCTCGTCGGTGAGGCGGTCCGCCCCGTACACGACGAAGGGCCGGTGAGGGGCCATGCCGGTGTACCAGAAGGTGCCGTGCAGCAGCGGCCACAGCACGTCGTTGACGTATCCGTGAATGCCGCGCGGAGCGAAGCCCGGCTCGCGGGAGCCGACCGAGGTGATCACCAGCGCGCGCTTGCCCGCCAGGCCGCCCTCGCCGTAGCGCAGGGTGCGCCCGTCCGGGCCCCGCAGCCCGAAGGCGAACCCCTGGACGAGTACGCGGTCGAACCAGCCCTTCATGATGGCGGGCGGCCCGAACCACCACATCGGGAAGTGGAAGACGAGGGTGTCGGCCCAGGCGATCTTGCGCTGCTCGGCGCGGATGTCCTCGCTCTGCTCGTCCGCGGTGTACGCGCGCTCCTGCTCGGCGCCGACGCTCAGCCGGGCCGCGTCGCCCGCGCCGGTCCCTGCCGGGCGTACGTCGGCGGCGTCCAGGACCGCCTTCCATCGCATCGCGTACAGGTCGGAGACCTGGGTCTCGTGCCCGTACGCGGTCAACTCGCGCAGCCCTTCCCGCAGGAGCGACGCGTTGAGGGAGCGCTGCTCGGGGTGGGCGAAAATCCAGAGAACCTTCATGGCTCGATGCTGCGCCGTCCGCTGTCGCCGAACGAGTGGCCAGATGGCCAGCATGTGGAAGAATCTGGCCATGACCGTCGTGTCCCCCTCGCCGTCTGGCTCGACCTCCCCCGCGCCGCGCACCGGCGCCCCGTTCCACGGCGACGGGCGGCACCGGGTCGCCGTGCTGGTGCGTCCCGGGGTGATGCCGCTCGAACTGGGGCTGGTGCACCAGATGTTCGGCGCCGCGAGGAGCCCGGAAGGGGCAGCGGAGGGCGGCGCCGCCCTGTACGAGACCGTCACCTGCGCGGTCACGCCCGGCCCGCTCCGTACGAACGCGGACTTCACCGTCCACGTCGCGCACGGCCCTGAAGCCCTGGCCGAGGCGGACACCGTGATCGTCCCGGCCACCCACGAGGACGACGACCCGGAGACGACGGGACGCCTCGGCGCCCCGCTCGCCGAGGCCCTCAGCCGCATTCGCCGCCCCGGCACGCGCATCGCCTCGATCTGCACGGGCGCGTTCGTCCTGGCCGCCGCCGGATGGCTGGACGGGATGCGGGCCACGACGCACTGGAAGTCGGCCGAGGACTTCCGGCGCCTCTTCCCGCACGTCGACCTCGACCCGGACGTCCTCTACACCCACGAGGGCGAGGTACTCACCGCGGCCGGCGAGGCAGCGGGCATCGACCTGTGCCTGCACATGATCCGCGGCGACCACGGCGCGGCGGTCGCCAACGACGTCGCCAGGGCGACCGTCGTCCCTCCCCACCGGGAGGGCGGCCAGGCCCAGTTCGTGCCGCGTCCGGTCGCGGAGCCCTCGGTGCGCTCGTCCACGGGCGCCGCCCGCGCCTGGGCACTCCGTCATCTCCACCGTCCCCTGTCGCTGCGCGAGCTGGCTGCGCAGGAGTCCATGAGCGTACGGACGTTCACGCGGCGCTTCCGCGAGGAGACCGGGCTCACCCCCGTGCAGTGGCTGACTCGGCAACGCATCGAGCGGGCGCGGCAGTTGCTGGAGGAGACGGACATGCCGGTGGACGCCGTCGCGGCACGGTCGGGCTTCGGTACGGGAGCCTCGCTGCGGCAGCACATGCACACGGCGCTGGGTGTCTCGCCACGCGCCTACCGCGTCACGTTCCGGGGCGGGGCCCTCTAGGCGCTTCCGGCGCGCGCAGCTTCCGCCTCCGGCCCGCCCCGTCCACGTATCACCAGTGCCATCAGCGCCGCGGTGCCGCACAGTGCCCCCGAGGCGATCCAGGCCACGTCGTAGCTGCCGAACGTGTCCCGCACCAGGCCCGTCAGGAACGCGACGATCGACGCGCCGACCTGGTGCGAAGCGAGGACCCAGCCGAAGACGATCGCCCCGTTGTCGCCGAAGTACCGGTGGCACAGGGCAATGGTGGGAGGCACCGTGGCGACCCAGTCGAGCCCGTAGAAGACGATGAAGAACAGCATCGACGGCCGTACGTTCTGCGCGAAGAGCATCGGGAGGAAGAGCAGCGACAGACCGCGCAGCGCGTAGTAGACGGCGAGCAGCCTGCGCGCGTCGAAGCGGTCGGTGAACCAGCCGGAGGCGACCGTGCCCACCAGGTCGAAGACGCCGATCACGGCGAGCAGCGAGGCGGCGGCGGGCACGGGCATGCCGTGGTCGTGCGCGGCGGGTACGAAGTGCACGCCGACCAGCCCGTTCGTGGAGGCGCCGCACACCGCGAAGGTGCCGGCCAGCAGCCAGAAGACCTTGGTGTGCGCCGCGTCGTACAGGGCCCGCAGCGCGCGTTTCGCGGCACCGGGAGGCGGGGTCGGCGGCGTGACGTAGCCCGGGCCCGCCCCGTACGGGAGCAGCCCCACGTCCTCCGGCCGGTCGCGCAGCACGATCAGTACGAGCGGCACCACCGCCAGCGCGGCGAAGGCGACGGTGAGCGAGGCCACCCGCCAGCCGGGACCCTCGACGAGCAGCGCCACGAGCGGCAGGAACACCAGCTGCCCGGCGGCTCCGCCCGCGGTGAGGATGCCGCTGACCAGGCCGCGGCGCTCGATGAACCACCTGCCGGAGACCGTCGCGGCGAAGGCCAGCGCCATGGAGCCCGTGCCGAGCCCGACGAGGAAACCCCAGCACAGGATGAGCTGCCAGGTGGCGTCCATGAAGACGGTCAGACCGCTGCCGGCGGCGATCAGCAGCAGCGCCCCCGAGACGATGCGGCGGATGCCGTAGCGCTCCATGAGGGCGGCGGAGAAGGGTGAAGTGAGGCCGTAGAGCAGGACGTTGACGGAGACGGCGGCGGAGATGGTGCTGTGCGACCAGCCGAACTCCGAGTGCAGCGGATCGATGAACACGCTCGGCGTGGCACGGAACCCGGCCGCGCCGACGAGCGCGACGAACGACACGGCCGCCACCCACCAGGCGCGGTGCACGCGCGGGGCGCGTCGCTGCGGGGCTGGTGTGCGGCCCTCACCCTCGGCGCCGGGTCCCTTGGCAAGGGACGTGGGCCTGGTCTGCGGTTCCGTGCCCGTCTCGATGTCTGGTTCGGTCTCTGGCTGCGGCGCCGGCTTGCTCGCCGGTCCCGTCGCTCGTTCGGTCGCTCGTTCGGTCACTGAATCAGCCTCCGCCGGGGGTCACCGGCGCACGAGTGGCCCGAAGGCCACGTTGTGCGAGGATCGGGCCATGACGTCGAGCGCCTTCCGCCACCAAGGGCTTCACCGTGTCGCCGTGCTCGTGCGGCACGGCCTGCTGCCGATGGAACTCGGCATAGCGCACCGGATGTTCGGCCGCTCCTGGGACGAGCACGGGAAGCCGCTGTACGAGGTCGTCACGTGCGCGGTGACGCCCGGGCCCGTCCGCACGGACGCGGACTTCACCGTCCACGTCGCCCACGGCCCGGAGACCCTGGCCGAGGCGGACACCGTGATCGTGCCCGCGTCGCACGAGCTGGACGAGCCCTACGCCAGCGGCCGCCTCGAACCGGCGCTGGCCGACGCCCTGGCCTCGATCCGGCCCGGCACCCGCATCGCGTCGATCTGCACGGGTGCGTTCGTGCTGGCCGCGGCCGGGATGCTGGACGGCAGGCGCGCGACGACGCACTGGGCCTCCTGCGAGCGCCTCCAGCGGCTGCACCCCGGCATCGAGGTCGACCCGGACGTGCTCTACGTCGCTGACGGCAACGTGCTGACCTCGGCGGGCGTCGCGTCCGGCATCGACCTGTGCCTGCACATGGTGCGCGAGGACTTCGGCGCCGATGTCGCGAACTCGGTCGCACGCCGCACCGTCGTGCCGCCCCACCGGGACGGCGGCCAGGCCCAGTTCATAGAGCGTCCGGTGCCGCAGCCGGGCGTCCACACCACGGGCACGGCCCGCGCGTGGGCTCTGCGGCACCTCGACAGGCCGGTGGACCTGCGCGAGCTGGCGGAGCAGGAGGCCATGAGCGTACGGACGTTCACGCGGCGCTTCCGCGAGGAGACCGGGACGAGCCCGCAGGTGTGGCTCACGCGGCAGCGCGTGGAGCGTGCGCGGCATCTGCTGGAGAGCAGCCCGCTGTCCGTGGAGAACGTCGCACGGGACGCGGGCTTCGGCTCGCCGTCCTCTCTGCGGCTGCACTTCCAGGCGGCGCTCGGCGTCTCACCCAGCGCCTACAGGCGCACCTTCAGGGTCCGGGGTGCCGGTCCGTCGCCGGCCGTCGCCGCGGGCAGCGCGAGCGTGGACGGAACGGCGGCCTGAGGGCGCGGCGCCGCCCGGGTTTCCCTACGGCTGCGTGATCCGGTCGCGCAGCCGGGAGTTGACGTCCCCTCGCGCCGCGGAGTCCATGAAGAAGCCGCCGCCGTGTATGTCGAGGTGCACGCCCCGCGGCGGACCGTCGACAGGCGTGAAGATCCTTACGGGGACGCGCGCTTCCGCCGCTCCGACCGTCTCCTCGACTGCCGGCGGATCGGCGGCACGAGGAACCGGCCTCCTCGCTCGTGCCTCCTTCAACTCCTCCAGCGAGCCGGGGCCACGGCCTGCCGCCCTCGACCTGTAGAAGTCACGAGCGTCAGCGACCTGCTCCGCGGGCACGTCGGCGAACAGTGCGTCCAGCGCGAATCGCACGCACCCCTCCTCATCAAGCGCGTCTCAGCCGGACGCTATCGCGGGCCCACGGCTGCGGTGCTACGCGAGTAAGCCCCCGTCCGCACTGCTCACCAAGCCCACCGTCAACTGCTCGGCGGGCAGGCCGGAAAGGGCGGCGAGGGAGCCCTGACCGCCGCCGGAACGGTCCAGTTCGCACCAGATGCGCTTGCCGAAGCCCTCGCGCTGCCAGCCCCAGCGGTCCGCGAGGCCGGAAACCAGCTCCAGACCGCGGCCGTTGGTGTCCTCGCCGTCGGTGTGACGCTGCCGGGGCGGGCATGTGCTCAGGTCCGCCACTTCGACGCGGACGGCACCCTGCGTGTGGCGGCCGGGCAGCACCATGCGCAGCACCGACGGAGTGCCCGCGTGCACAACGGCGTTGGTCACCAGTTCCGAGACCAGCAGCAGAAGCGTCTCCGCGAGCGCCTCGTCGCTGCCGATGCCGCAGCAGGCCAGCCTCGACCTGGCCCACCTGCGTGCGCGCCCCACCTCCGCCGGGTCCTCCCCGATCTCCAACTGCATCTGAAGCACCCGCACTGCTGACTCCGTCCGAAACTGGCGAGCACATCGCCACGCGCTTTCGAGAGATCACGGACCGTGAACTCTGGGAACAGCATGATTGACGCATAGTTGGGGCAACAAGCGCTTCAGGCATATTCCGGCGCAAAGGAGTAGTGGTGCTGCATACTGTGCGGCATCGCCCGGAGGGGTGCTTCACGGATGTACGTGACGTAAGGCGTCCCTCGGCGGGCAGCCGGGAGCGAGCGCGACGCACTGAAGGGCATCCGGCGAAGGGGCCGGGGCAGGCGCGAGCAGCCGGGAGTTCGCCCGGAAGGCGGTTCGTCTCGGGCTGGGGCGCGGGCGCGACAAGGCGCGAACGCAGGCCTGGCGGAGGGGTGCTCAGGCGGAGAGGGGACCGGCAGCCGTCTCCTGTGTGGCGGTCGAGAGGTCGGGATAGCAGTCGAAGAGACGGCGCACTCCGAGCGCGGCCAGCACGCGGTTCACATGCGAGCCGTCCTCGGCACCCTTTGCGGGGAGAATCAGCCGCAACTGCCCGGCGCAGGACCGCATCAGCCGGCGTGAGGCGATCAGGACGCCCACACCGCTGGAATCACAGAAAAGCACTTCCGAGAGATCGAGGACGAGGCTCCGCCGGCCTTCGGCAACCGCGTCGTGCACGTGCTGCCGTACGGCGGGTGAGGTGACCAGATCCATCTCTCCGGAGACCCGGAGAACGGCCCACTCCCCCCGTTCCTCCTCAGACACCTTCAACGACACGTCCTCGTATCCCCTTCGCTCGACTACACCTGCCCGGGCCCTGCGCACGTTGCGGAACGCTCCCTTCCCTGTGCGGCTGCCCGGCCCCCCACGGTCAAAACGAGCCAGTAACCAGAGCCTATGCGCTCGATGGCCGTTCTCCCCCGCAATGGTCGCAGTCATACCCGCATAACTCCCTGGCATTTTCGGGTGTGATCGCGCGTCGATACATCCTGAGCAATACCGCAACGTGACGGGATCGACACCATCAGCGATCAGCACTGGCAGCACATTGCCGCAAAGGGCCGTGCGTTGTCAGCCCCTCGCACTACATTCGAGGTGCCGGCTTGCGACAGGACGGCGGCGGGCACGGCAATGGGGGCATCCCAGGCCGAAGGCTCTGGGGGAGGCACGGATTTCGGCTGGGAGTCACGATGGCGAACGAGACACCACCGCGCTGGGACCGGAAGATGCAGCAACGTCTCGCGCGAGGTGAAGCCGCGGCGCTGGGCGAGTTGTACGACCGTTTCGCTTCGCTCGTGCACAGCTTGTCCCACCGTGTGCTCGAGGACGAGACAGCAGCCGACCGCGCCACGCGCGACGTGTTCGGCTACATCTGGGAGAACCCGCACGCCTACGACCCGAAGAAGGGCCCGATGCGCTCCTGGATAGCGGGAGTCACGCAGGAGATCGCGGCCGGGCGGCTGCGCAGACAGCACCGTGAGGAAGGGCCGCAGTCCCCCGATTCGCCGGAGCGGCGGGAGCAGATCGAGGAGAAGGTGCGCGCCGCGTCGACGGCCGCGCGCGCGGACTACATCGTCACGTCGATGCCCTCCTCGCTGCGCGCTGCGCTCGAGTTGACGTACTTCCAGCGCCGCGACTACCGCCAGACGGCACGGCAGTTGGGCGTGACGGAGGACGAGGCACGGCGGCGGCTGCGGCTGGGCCTTCAGCTGCTGTCGTCGGCCACGAGCCACCCGATGCCGGCGCACTCGAACGGCCCCGGGCGTTCCCGGTGAACGGGCCGTACGGACAGTTCCCCGGCGGCCACGAGGAGCCGGACGACAACGGCGGCCCCAGAGACGGCGATCCGGGATCGTGCGGTACGGGCGCCACCGGCAACGGCAGCGGCACCGCCGGCAGCGAGTGCCCGGGCGGAGGTGCGCACCGCATACCACCTCCCCGCAGTCCCGCAGAGGACTCGCCGTTCGGCACGGACCTGCCGGAGGCACCGCCGCCCGGTGCGCCCGCCGAACTCCCGGACGTGCCGAGGCAGTACGAGCCGCGCGAGCCGTCCGGCGCGTGGCCGGAGCGGCCCTCAGGGCCGCCTCACGAGCCGGCTGGGCAGGCAGCGTCCGCCGGACGGCCCGAGCCGGCTGAGCAGTTGCCCGCGCAGTTCGACCACCGGGTGCTGAAGTCGCTGCTCGGCGCCTGGGCCCTCTCCGCGTGTTCCATCGAGGAGACAGCCGCCGTCGAAGGACATCTGAGCGACTGCGGGACGTGCGCGGACGAGGCGCTGCGCCTGCGCGACGCCGTCGGTCTGCTGCACCCCGAGGACAGCCTGGATCTCGACCCGACGCTGCGTTCGCAGGTGCTGGAGGGCTGCATGGGACGGCGCCCGCCACAGGTGCCCCTGCCCGACTGGGCGGCTCCGTACGACGCGGAGACCTCCCGGCTCGACGCCCTGCTGCGGGACATGGCGGACGCCGAATGGCTCGCGCCCGTCCTGCTGCGCTGGTTCGACGGGCGGGAGCACGCCGAGCGGGAGACGACGGTCGGCGGGGTCATCGCCCATCTGTACGCCGTCGACGGCCTGGTGGCCACCGCGCTGGGCCTGCCCGACCCGCTGGACGCCCGCACCGGGAGCGCCGCGCCGGAGGAAGCCGCTCCTCTCCTCCCGTCCTGCCCCGCCTCGCGCACGGAAGAGTTCTGGCGCGCGGACACGGACGTACTGCGCACGCCGAGCGCCCGCGAGCCGTGGCGGGAGCAGGGCCACGCCATGCTCCGTTCCGCGTCGTTCGCGGGCGGCGGCGTCGCCGGACTCGACGTCTTCTACGGCGACTTCACCCTCCCGGTCCGCGACGCTCTTCTCGACCGGGCCTTCGAGTGCTGGATGCACGCCGAGGACATCGCCGACGCGATCGACTACCCGTACGCACCGCCGCAGGGCCGGCACATGCATCACATGGTGGACCTGGCCGCGCGGCTGCTGCCCGGGACGATCGCCTCGCGCCGCCGTGCCGGCCTGTCCACCGCGTCGAGGCGGCTGACCACCGCGGGCGCCCCGGGGCGGGCCCTGCATCTGGAGGTTGAAGGCGACGGCGGAGGCGACTGGTACATCCCTCTGGACTCCCCCGCGGCCTCGGTCGGTCCGGGCGACGCGGTGGCCCATGTGGCCCTGGACCGCTACGAGTTCTGCCAGCTCGTGGCCGGTCACGTACCTCCGCTGGAGACGGCCGCCGGCCAGGACGGCGACCGGGAGGCGGTGCGCGACGTCCTGTTCGCGGCGGCCTCGCTCTCGCGTATCTGAGTCCCCGCCGCCGCAGGGTCCTTGAGCGCCCGGCGGAATCCGGTGCCGTGCGTCAGGCGAAGACGACGGTGCGGTGCCCGTTCAGCAGCACCCGGTGCTCGCTGTGCCACTTGACCGCCCGCGCGAGCGCCTGGCATTCGACGTCTCGTCCCACCGCCACCAACTGCTGCGGTGAGGCCTCGTGGCCGACCCGTTCCACTTCCTGCTCGATGATCGGGCCCTCGTCCAGCTCGGCCGTCACATAGTGCGCGGTGGCGCCGATCAGCTTGACGCCACGGGCGTGCGCCTGGTGGTAGGGCCGTGCGCCCTTGAAGCTCGGCAGGAACGAGTGGTGGATGTTGATGATCCGGCCGGGCAGCTGCTTGCACAGGTTGTCGGACAGGACCTGCATGTAGCGGGCCAGCACGACCAGTTCGACGTTCTCCTCCTCGATGAGACGCAGCAGCGCGGCCTCGCTGTCCTGCTTGCTCTCCTCGCTCCCCTTCGTGACGGGGATGTGGTGGAAGGGGACGTCGTAGGAACCCGCGAGCCCTTCGAAGTCGGTGTGGTTGGAGACGACGGCCGCGATGTCGACCGGCAGGGCTCCGCTGCGGGAACGGAAGAGCAGGTCGTTGAGGCAGTGGCCGAAGCGGCTGACCATCAGCACGACACGCATGCGCTCGGCTGCGGGATGCACCTGCCAGTCCATCTGGAAGGAGTCGCCGACCGCGGAGAAGCTCGCGCGCAGCTTGTCCACCGTCACGCCCGGGTCCGCGGAAAAGTGGACGCGCATGAAGAACAGGCCCGTGTCGTGGTCGCCGAACTGCTGGCTGTCCTCGATGTTGCAGCCGGTCATGAAGAGATAGCTCGACACGGCGTGCACGATGCCCTTCTTGTCCGGGCAGGACAGCGTGAGGATGTACTCCTCCCGCACCCCGTCGCCTCCGCGCTTCCGTGCGGCGGCGATGCCTCCGGTGAGGGAGGTGGGGTCGTGCTGTGTGCTGTCGGCATCGGCGTGCGGCTCGCTCATGAGGTCAAGCCTTGCACAGCTCGACGTGCCCTCCCGACCGCCGGCCTGCGTTCCTCAGACCGAGTGCTGCATGATCGCCAGCACGTCCAGGGAGCGGGGCGGCTCGTCCGGGTTCTCGGCGTCGTTCGTCGCCAGCCTTACGTGTGCGTCGCGCGCCGCACGTACCGCTTCGGGCCAGCCGTGGTGCTCCATGTAGGAGACGACGGGGGCATCCGCCCCGACCTGGTGCATTATGCGCAGCACCCGGAGCACGGCAGTGTCGACGAGGGCGGCTTCCTGCGAGTCGCGGAAGATCGTGCCGACATACTTCTCGGCGGACCAGTTGTCCAGCCAGGTGTCCTCGACCAGGCGGTACACGGCGTCGGTGACGTCGCCGAAGCCGGGGCGGCCCGTCGCCCAGCAGTCTTGCTGGAAGGCGGGGTCGGAGAGCATGTGCAGCGCCGAACGCACGTTGCTGCGCCAGCGCCACCAGGGCAAGTCATGGACGGGCATGGTGCCCATGGTGGTGGACCGAGGGCCGCCACGGGAAGCCCTCACGGAATCTTGCGGCAGAGAACACTTCCGGACACAGTTGCGCACTCCCTGCCCACTTCGTTACGTACCGCGATACGTTTCGCTCACCTGGGCCGTACGTGGACGCGGTCTTCACCCTCGTGTCATCTGCAGTTGACGCACCGGGGCCCAGGCGTTTGGCAGCGGACGGCAGCGTGCGCCACATGACTGCACGGCGTCGCCGCCCCGCCCTGTCCGCCACCGTCGCTTCTGCGAGCGCCTGCGTGATGCTGCTGGGCGGCTGCGGGGTGATACCGGGCACCGGCGACGACGAGACGGTCACGGTCATGACGTGGGCGCCGCAGGGCACCAAGGCGACGAACATGCCGGGCATGCCCGCGATGGCTCAGGCGTACGCGCGCTGGGTCAACTCACGAGGCGGCATCAACGGCCACCGGCTGAGGGTGCTGACCTGCAACGACCACAACGACACCGTGCGTGCCGCACACTGCGCGTCGCGAGCGCTCAAGGAACGCGTGGTCGCGGTCGTGGGCTCTTACAGCCAGTACGGCCGCGCGTACATGTCGGCGCTCGAACGTGCCGGCATCCCGTACATCGGGGGCTACGGAGTCGCGGACCAGGAGTTCAGCAGCCCGCTGTCCTACCCGGTCAACGGCGGCCTGCCCGCGCTCGTCGCGGGGAACGGCCGCCAGCTCGCCGCCGGTGGCTGTTCGCACGTCTCGCTGGTGCGGCCCGACACCAGCGTGGGCGACCAACTGCCCAGGCTGATCAACGCGGGTCTGGCGCACAGCGGCGCGGGGCCGGTCACGGACGTACGGGCTCCGGAGGACGCCTTCGCGTATGCCCGTCACGCACGCAGGGCCCTGAACAGCGCGAACGCCCAGGGCGCCGCGGCATTCGGCACATCGGTGGAGGGCCGCCGGACGAACGTGCCGTGCGTCACCGCGGTGCTGGGCGGACGCACGGACACCTTCTTCGACTCGTTCAGGCGGGTGCAGAAGGACAGTCCGCCGGTGCGCACGGCGTCGGTGCTCGGGAGCCTCCAGCAGTCCCTTGTCGACAGGTCGGGCGGGCAGGCGAGCCCGCTCGAGGGCGCGTACGCCACAGGCTGGTACCCGGCCGCGGACGACCCGCGCTGGAAGCCGATGAAGAAGGTCATCGGGGAACACGCCTTCGGCGACAACCGCGTGGACCCCACGGACCCGGGCGTGCAGACCACATGGATCGCCTATACCGTGCTGCAGCGGGTGATGGAGTCCCTCGGCGAGGAAGAGGTCACGGCCAAGTCCGTGCGGAACACGCTGGACACACGCGGCGCCGTCGACACCGGCGGTCTGACACCGAAGCTGAACTGGACCTACGGCAACATGCTCGCCGCCCGCGACTTCCCGCGCATCGTCAACACGAAGGTGACCTACCAGCGCGTGCGCGAGGGGAGGTTGACGACGGTGCACGACGGGTTCGTCGACGTACAGAAGACGCTGGAGAACGGACCGTCGTCCTGACCTGACCGCTCGGTCGCCTCACCGCGGACGCCCGCCGGCCCCGTGCCGCGTCCGGCGTCCACGACTCCTCGGCCGTCCGCTCAGAGCTGGACGACCTGACGCTCCTTCAGGCCGTATTTCTTGGCCGTGGGGTTCCACAGTCCCGCCGCCTTCTTCTTGGCGGCGGTCGCCTGGCCGCTGGAGCGGGCGCCGAGGCCGGTGTGTGCCGTGGTCCGCGCCTTGCCCTTGCGGCAGCCCTTCTTGCCGGAGGTCTGGTCGGCCCACGCCGCGTAGTGACTGTCGGCGGAGGCGGAGGCCTTCCATGCCTGCGTCAGCGCGGACTTGAGCTGCGCGTTGGCGGGGATCTTGTCCGTCTCGATCTTGCCGAGGCGGGTGACGAGGCTGTTGCGCTGGTCGGCGGCGGCCCGCAGATCACTGGCGGACTGGCCCAGCTTCTTGCAGGACTTGATGTTCTCCACCGAACGGATCACCGTCGCACGGCTGTTGTTGCTGTCGGCGAGGAGCTTGTCGAGCTCCTTGGCCTGTGCCTCGACGGGGTCAGGACCCTCGGACTTCTGACTGGCCGGTGCGGTCGAGGACTTGCCTCCCGACTTCTTGTCCTCGTCGCCGCCACCGCTCAGGGCGGCACCCGCGACCATGCCGACCCCGGCGACGACCGCGACACCGACCCCGATCAGGATGCCGGGGGACATGCGGGAGAGCGCGCTCCGCTCGGCGTTGCGGCGGGCGGCGCGCCCCTGCGGTTCCCACTGGCCACTCTGCGGACTCTGACCTGCGCCGGGGCCGTACGGCCCGGCCGGACCACCGGGAGCACCGGGGCCGGCTCGGCCTCCGGCCTTGCCCAGACCACCCACTCCGCTGTTGCGCTGGCGGGCGGCCGCGTGGTCGAAGAGGGGCAGGCTCTGCGTGGAGCCCTGCTCGCCGGAGTCGCCGCGCCCTCCGGGGCCCGATCCGGGCTCCGACCGGAAGAGGCTCTCGAACCCGGCAGGCGGCTGCTGCCTGTCGCCGGGACCACCCTGACCGCCGGCAGGTGCCTCAGGCGGCAGCGGCGTACGCAGCTGCGCCGTCGACTCCGGGTCCCGGACGGGGGCCTGGCCGGTCTGCGGGGGGAGCATCTGCGTGGCATCGGCGTCCATCGCCGGAGGCGCCTGCACGCCCTGGTACTGGCCGGGCTGGGGCGGGGCACCGGTGACCGGCGGGATGAACTGCGTGGCGTCCGACTCGGCAGCGGGAGGCGCCGCGGACGCCGAGGGTGCCGGCATGGCCTGGGAGACGCCCTGCTGGGAGGAGAAGGTCTGCATCGGACCGGGGCCCTGGGCGAACTGCTGGCCGGCGAGCGGCTGTTGCGGTTGCTGCGGCGGCAACTGCGCGTTCCCGTCGAATGCCTGGCCGTTGTGCGGTGCGGGCGGGTGCGGTGCCTGCGGTGCCTGCGGTGCCTGCGGCCCCTGCATGGGGGGCAGGTCGTTGCCCACCGCCTGCGGCGGCTGCACCGGAGGCAGATCAGCTGACGGGACGCCGTGCGGCGGCGGCTGTTCACCGCCGCCGTGTCTTCCGCCCGCCCCGGGGCCCGCCTCCTCCACGTAGGCCGCAGCCGATAGCTGCTGCGGCGGTATGTAGGGCGGCTGCGCGGGCGGCGGAGGCGGTGACTGCGGCGGCGGAGGCAGGGACGGACCGTACGGGTCCCCCGCCGCCACGGCGGCTTGCGACTCCGGGCCCCAAGGCTCGGCCTGCGACTCGGGGCCCCAGGGCTCACCCCACGGCTGCCCCGCGGACGGCTGGCTGTGCGAACGGTCGACCTGGCGCTGCTGTTCAGGGGTCCACGGGTCGCCGTTCGCCGGCAGCACGACACCCTCGTAGAGGGGCGGGTCGCCCTGTCCACGTCCGCTGTGCGCTGTCACCGGGGCTCCTAGATCAATCAACTGCCTACCTGAACCGACGGGTCACGCTACCGGGTGCCCAGGAATGCGACCACGCGCCTGATGGGGCGACACCAACCCTTCACCTCGGATATGGAACAAACCGGCGGATACGCGCACTTACCCGACCGTCGCACCCTCCAGTCGTGCCGTGAAATCTCGCACGACCGGCTCCTTCACAAACGGCGCAAGTCGGCGCCGGAAGTCGTCCAGGTACTCGACACCGCGCCCCGAGCGGAGAGTTGTGAGGATTTCCAGCGCCTTTGTGCCGGTATGACATGCGTGTTCAAGCTCACGTTTCTGCAGCTGCGCCGATGCCAGAAGGAAGGTCCCGATCGCCCGTCGCCGCACGCGGCTGTCGTGGTGGGACGCGAGCGACTCGTGGGCCCTCTCCGCCGCATCGCCCGGCCTCTGGAGATCACGGTGGCAGTGGGCCAACTCGTCGGCGAAGTAGGCGCGGTCGAAATGCGAGATCCACACCGGATCGTCCTGAGGATCGCGGGCGTCCGCACGCTCCATCGCCGACTGCGCCCTGCCGAGCGCCTCCTGGCAGGCCCGTGCGTCCCCCAGCTGTGCGTGACCGCGCGCCTCGGCCGCGCAGAACATCGACTCGGTGCGCGGCGTCGCGTGCCCGCGGGCCCCCTCCTGTGCCGCGCGCGCCAATTGGACGGCCTCGTGGGGATTTCCGAGGAAGGCCGTCAGATGGCTCATGCTCGCGGCCAGCACGTATCCGCCGTAGGCACGGTCACCGGAAGCCTGTGCCAGCCGCAGTGCCTGGATGAAGTGCCGCTGCGCCACGCCCGTCCGGCCCGTGTCGACGGCCATGTAGCCGGCGAGTTCGGTGAGCCGCGCGGCGGCCGCGAACAGCGCACGGCCCACCGCCTCCCGGTACGAGCCCACGAGCAGCCCGGAGACGACGCTGTTGAGGTAGTGCACGACGACGGGACGCACATGGCCGCCGCCGAAGCGGTGGTCCAGCTGGGAGAGGGAATTCGTGGTCGCGCGCACGGCAGCCACGTCCGAGGCCCCCACGCGAGTACCCGCGCTGCGCGCCACCTGCTCGTCGGGGGCGGTGATCAGCCAGTCCCGGCTGGGCTCGACGAGCGCCGACGAGGTGACGGTGGTGCCGCCGACGAGGCCGCGTCCTCCGACGTCGCTGCGCCACAACTCGCATGCCTGCTCGACGGCTGCCGCGACGGTCGGCGCGAAGTGCAGGCCCACGGCGGAGGCCTTGTTGCGGCTGTCGGACATCCCGATCTCTTCCGGGGTGACCGTGCGCCCCAGCTTGCGGCCGAGTGCCTCCGAGATGACGGCGGGAGCGCGCCCGCGTGGCTGCTGACCGCGCAGCCAGCGCGCCACCGAGGTCTTGTCGTACCGCAGATCCAGTCCGTGCTCCATCCCGCACAGGTTGACCCGCCGTGCGAGCCCCGCGTTGGAACAGTTGGCTTCCTGGATGAGTGCCTGCAGCTTCTCGTTGGGCTGCCGAGCGACCAGAGGCCGGGCGGTCATGTATCCCCCTCAGGACGACATTGGATGACCACTGCCCAGGACATATGCCCGTGTCTCAGGCGATGCACCACCGACCGGACACCACAGCGCAGTGTGCAATTACCCGTCACGCCCAGGCAATTGCGCGTGCGCCCCCCGCAGTGCCCCTATGCGCCCTCGCGGCGGATCCGGCCGATCGAGGCGCCGCAGTCCCTGTCGGCGGCACGCCCGAGGAGACCTTGCTCAGCCGTCGGCGGGCAGCACCGCCTGAAGAAACGGTTCCACGACGCGGCGCCAATCGGCGGGCTGGTCGAGATGCATGAGGTGACCCGCGTCCGGCACCTCCGCGTAGATCCCGCGGGGCAGCACACGCACCATCTCCTGGGCCTCGGCGCGGCCCAGTTCACCGTCGATGCCCCGTACGACCAGAGTCGGGCAGACCACGCGCGCCAACTCGTCCCAGTGCGCGTCGTGCACCCACGCCTCCCGCACCTCGAGCATCTGCCGCCGGGAGAAGACGGGCCACCAGCCGTCGTCCTTCTCCGTCATCACCTCGGCGAAGAAGTCGCCCCGCGACGGCTGTGGACGCTCCAGCTTGGGGTCCTCCTCACCGAACCATCTGCGGACGTCGGCGAGCGTCGCGAACGGCACGGGCCAGGACTTGAACCATTCCTCCCACTCGCGCTGCGAGTGCTCCCCCAGCGCCGACGCCTTCATGTCACAGATGATCAGCGCGTGTACGAGGTCGGGCCGCTTCGCGGCGAGCTGCCAGGCGGTCAGGGCGCCCATGGAGTGGCCGATGACTGCGACGGGGCCCATGTCGAGCTGTTCGATCGCGGCCTCGGCATCGGCGACGAACTCCTCGCGGCCATAGGGCAATTGGCCCTCGCCGCGGACGGGCCTGTCGCTGCGGCCGTGGCCGCGCTGGTCGAGGCCCACGGCGCGATACCGGCCCGACAGCCACCGACCGGTGTCGGCCCAGTGCACCGCCCGCCCCATCAGGCCGTGCAGCAGCAGCACGCCCTTCGAACGGTCTAACGGTTTGTCTCCCAGAGCGCCGGCGCCGGGTTCCGCTTCCGGACCGCACTTGGGCATGTCGGAGAACTCCCAGGCTGCGAGCCGGATTCCCTTCGAACCAGTCACGTCGAGCCGTCGCACCATCCGCTCCGGCACCCCCATTCCTTCTGACCGCTCCCCCACGCTATCGAACTTCTATTCGAACGCGCCGCAGTCCGACGGAAACCCCTACTTTCGAGTGACTGTGCTCAAGGGTTGATCTCCAGGGGTGTGGAAAGACAGCTACCGGGAGGAGGGGCGACCCTGGGAGCTCGGGGCTCTGGGTCGTCTCAGGGGAACAAGGGGAGGCGGGGCCCCGGCCGCGGAAAGCGCCGGGGCCCTTGTCATGACGGGAGAGCGGTCTGAGATCTCCGGCCCGGGTGCGGGAGACGGAAGTGAAGGACGGGGCACCGTACGACGGTTCGGGTCTGGATGCGTCGCACGGGGATTCGGCTCTGCAGGACCGCCCCGGTCTGCGCCGTCTCGCGCTTCCCGTTCCGCCGGCCCGCTCGGCGCGATCCATCGACGCCTCCCTCCGCCCGTATATGAGTAGCCACAGCGTCGCACGCCGCATGGCCGGGCACTCGGTTTACCGTAACTTTCGTACCGCCAGGGCTCTTTGGGAAGATGTTCCGCTTTGGGTCCGGGCGCACTTGCCGGGCGCAGATGCGATGGACTGCTGACTGAGCGTCAGAAAATCAGGAAATGCCGAGCACCACAACACCGCCTCCTTGAGGCTCCGCGCCCCAGGAAGCGGTAGTGATCCGCCCGGAGATCAGCGCCGCGCGACGAACACGTGTGCCGCGATGTCCGAGTCCAGCTCGGCCGCCTCGCCGCTGCTGCCGATCTGCACGCCGCCCGTCGCACCCGCGTTCACGCTCACGACCGCGCCCGGCTGAACGCCCGCGCGCCGCAGCGTGTACATCAGCTGCGAGTCCATCTGGATCGGCTCGCCGATGCGGCGCACGACGACGGTCTTCGCGTCGCCGCCCGCGTCCAGGTCCGTGAGGCTGACCATCCCCTCATCGAGGAAGGACTCGGCCTCCGCCTCCTCGCCCAGCTCCTCGAGACCCGGGATGGGATTCCCGTACGGCGACTCCGTGGGGTGGCGCAGCAGTTCGAGGACGCGGCGCTCGACCGCCTCGCTCATCACGTGCTCCCAGCGGCACGCCTCCGCGTGCACCTGCTCCCACTCGAGACCGATCACGTCGACCAGCAGGCACTCGGCCAGCCTGTGCTTGCGCATCACGCGCGTGGCGAGGCGGCGGCCCTCGCTGGTCAGCTCCAGATGCCGGTCCCCCGCGACCTTCACCAGCCCGTCCCGCTCCATGCGCGCCACGGTCTGGCTCACCGTCGGCCCGCTCTGGTCGAGGCGCTCGGCGATGCGGGCACGCATGGGGACGACGCCTTCCTCCTCCAGCTCCAGAATGGTGCGGAGATACATCTCCGTGGTGTCGATCAGTCCGGACATGCGTGCCCCTCGGTCAGTCGTGCATCTGTGGCCCTGAACCTGCGTCCCTGGCCCTGCTTCCAATTCTGACGCATCGCACGGACAACCGTCCCTCCCAGGACGGGCCGCTCTCTTGACAGAGCACTGGTCCAGACCTCTACCGTGATCGCGGCCGGGTCCGCGGGCACGGACGGCGATCCCGGTGACCTGGCGGCGAGAGCCGCGACGACGGGCACGACGAGACCCGGGGGGACCTGCGGGATGAGCGACCACACGCTGGCGAACGGCTTCTTCGACGCCGCGATATCCCTGCTCCAGCAGGTCAGGGACGCCGCCGGGGAGGACATCGCCGCCGCCGGGACGCTGGTGGCCCGCACCGTCGAGGAAGGCGGCCGCGTCTTCGCCTTCGGCGCCGGCCACTCCTCGCTTCCGGCCCAGGACGTCGTCTACCGCGCAGGCGGCCTCGCCGTGATGAATCTCCTCCCGGTACCGGGCGCGGTCGGTGTCGATGTGCGCCCTGCCACGCTCGGCAGCGCACTGGAGCGCGTGGAGGGGCTCGCGTCCGCCGTGCTCGACACCGGCCCGGCACGCGCCGGAGACCTGTTGTTCGTGATCTCCCTCTCGGGCCGCAACACACTGCCGGTGGAGATGGCGTCGCACGCACGCGGCCTCGGGATCAAGGTCGTCGGCGTGACATCCGTCGCCTACGCGCACGGGACGACCTCGCGGCACTCGAGCGGGACCTTCCTCAAGGACCACTGCGACATCGTCCTCGACAGCCGGATCGCCGTCGGCGACGCCGAGTTGACGACCGACGGAGTCCCCGCACCCTTCGCCCCCGCCTCCACCGTCGTCACCAGCGCGCTGATGCAGGCCGTGGTCGCCACCGCCGCGGGCGAACTCGTCTCCCGCGGCATCGAACCGCCGCTGCTCCGCTCCGGAAACGTCGACGGAGGGCTCGCCTGGAACGAGACCGTCATGGAGCGCTACGCGGACCGCATCTTCTACCGCTGACGGCCCCCCGTGACTCCGGCCGGCGAGACGGCGCGGAAGCGGAAACGCCGGGCGCGGAACGCCTACGACGCTGAGCCGGCGACCGGCCGCGTCAGCTGCGCCATGTCGACCGCCGCCGCGATGCGTACGGCGATGTCCTCCGCGTACGCGGCGTCCGAACGGTCGAAGGAACGGCGGCTCGCGCCGCGCAGGAAGGTGACCACACCGAGCGTCCGCCCCCGGCTGCGCAGCACCGTGCACAGCCCGTGGACCGTGCCCTCCGGCCACTTGCGCGCCGCGGCCCAGCCCTCGATGACGCTGCTGCCGGCCGCTCCCGTGGCCGCGACCCCGCCGACGCTCGCCCGCACCGAACCGCAGCGGGCGTAGGCCTGGTGCGCGGGGTGCCCGTCCGCGTAGCTGACGGGGATGGCGCCGGGCACGCCCGGCCCGCCCGGCCCGCTCACGAACGACTGCTGGAGCGACGGCCCCGGGCACGGACCCGCCGCGGGCGTGGCCGCGACACGCACCAGGTGCGGGGTCCCGCCCTGGCCGTCCGCGTCGAGGCCGTGGCCGTCGCCGCCGCCGGCCTCGTCGCCCGAAAGGACAAGGTCGAGCAGGGCGTGGTCGGCGAAGCCTGCGAGGGCGAAGTCCAGGTGGACGCCGGCCGCTTCCATCGGCTTCTCGCACTCGGAGGCCGCACGGGCCGCACGGTGCAGCTGGCTGTCGCGGAAGCGCAGCCGGTCCGCCTCCTGCTCCAGGCGCTTGGACTCCGTCACGTCCTGGAAGAGCCAGGCCACTCCCAGCGGCACCGGCGTCTCCGCCAGCGGCGAGGACAGCCGGAGGAATCCGCTGCGCCAGCACCTGCGTGCCCCGCTCCCCTCTCCGACGGCCGCGCCCTGGGACTCCTCCGTACGCCGCGCGGAGCGCAGCGTCACCCAGATCTCGGCCGGGGCGACGGGCGGGCCGTCGGCCAGCACGTGCTGGAGAGCGCCCTCCAGTTCCTCGACGCCCTGGTCGATGAGTTCACCCAGGGGACGTCCGAGCATCGTCGCCCGGGAGACACGGAAGGCGCTCGCCGCGGAGACGTTCACCACGGCGGGACGCAGATCTGCGTCGACGAGGACCACGCCCCAAGTCGCGTCCTCGAAGAGGCATTCGCTGAGCGCGATGGAGCGCTCCAGGTCGATCTGCGCGTGCACCTCGCTGAAGGCGCAGTAGACGCCCATGGGGCTGCCGTCGGCCGCGGCGACGCCGGACGCCTGCGTGCGTACGAGCAGCCGCCGGCCGTCCTTCGTCAGCAGCGCGAACTCGTGCACCTGACGTCCGGGCGTGTGCATCGCGGCGAAGAGGCGCGCCTGGACCTGCTCCGCGTCGGCCTCGCGCAGCGCCCAGCCCGCCAGGCCCTGCCGTCCGACGGCCTCCCCCGGGGTCCAGCCCAGAAGGCGTTCCGCTTCGCGGTTCCAGTGGGTGACCACACCGTCGGCGTCGAAGGCGCACAGGGCCGCGTCCATGCCGTCGAGCAGCGCGGCGAGCAGCAATTCGTCGTCGGGCCCCTGCCTGTCGTCACCGTCGGACGACGAAGCAGCGTGGGTCCTGGATCGAGCGGACACCTAAGCACCCCCAGCTGAACGCGCCGATTGACTGCCGCTTGCCGCTGCGCGCACGGATCATTCAACTCGAACGTGACGCAGCGCACACGATGTTCGGCGAAATCGTTGCCGCCCCGAAATCGCTTGCGGGTGCCCGTCCACGCTGCCTAGCGTGCTGGGTACACGGGAAAGGAGGTGATCCGGTAAATGATGCTTACCCGGACGCGTGAGGTGGCTGCGGCCTAGAGCCGACGCCACAGTGTGACGCCGGTATCGCCGGCCAATCTCAATGCAGTCACCCGGCCCGTGGGCTCGTCGGACTCGTCCGACCGGCGCCGTTCGCCTCAGGCGAGCGGAGCAGCCCACGGGTCGTCTGCGTTCCCGCGCGCTCGCCCCGTGCGTGCCCGAGGCGCCTCAGGGGCAGAGCCGCTCGACCCTCCAGCCCGCCGCGGCGGGCGCGCCGCCCTCGGTACGGACGTAGCGCAGCCGGTCGTGGAGCCGGTTCTCCCGGCCCTGCCAGAACTCGACGGATTCCGCACTCACCCGGAAGCCGCCCCAGCCGGGCGGCGCCGGCACGTCCTCGCCCTCCGGATAGCGCTCGGCGAGTTCTTCGTACATGCGGTCCAGTTCCGCCCTGGACGCCACCGTGGAGGACTGTTCACTCGCCCACGCGCCGAGCTGCGATCCGTGCGGGCGGGTGCGGAAGTAGGCCGCGGTCTCGTCCCGTCCGATGCGCTCGGCGGTGCCGGAGACGATGACCTGCCGGGCGATGGAGTGCCAGGGGAAGAGGAGCGAGGCGTGAGGGTTCGCCTCGAGCTCGCGGCCCTTGCGGGAACCGTAGTTGGTGAAGAAGACGAAGCCGCGCTCGTCGTACTGCTTCATCAGGACCGTGCGGGAGCTGGGCCGTCCGTCCGAATCGGCGGTCGAGACGATCATCGCGTTCGGTTCGTGCAGCCCGCTCGCCGCGGCGTCGCCGAACCAGCGGGCGAACTGGGCGTACGGATCGGGCTCGAGGTCCGTCTCCGAGAGTCCCTGAACGCGGTACCGGGCGCGCATCGCGGCGGGATCGAGGACGGTCAAGGGCATTTTGCGGGCGGCGTCTTCGTCAGCGTCGGGCACGCGTTCATCTTGCAACATGATCGGCAGCCGCGGGCGTGTGCCTGATCTCACCCGCTCCCCGGATGTCCGCCGGTGCGGGGCAGGCCCCAGAATCGTCTGCCGGGTCACCGCGGCCTGCGCCCCGGGGGAGCCCGCCTGACGTCACGACCGTCCCGACCGGCGGGTGAGCACGCTCCGCACGGGGCAGGCCCTGGGTGACGATGTCGCGGTCCGCCAGCCGTTCACCGGCGGTGGAACCGCCGCTCCCCCTCGGCCTACGGCCTGGGGGGACCCCCAACCCGTCCCAACACCGGCGAACCCGGTCGCCTCCTTGGCGGTCCGGCGCCGGCAACTCAAGAGGAGCCGCCTGATGTCCGAGTTCGTACCCGGGCTCGAAGGAGTCGTCGCGTTCGAGACGGAGATCGCCGAACCCGACAAGGAGGGCGGCGCTCTGCGTTATCGCGGCGTGGACATCGAAGACCTGGTGGGACACGTCTCGTTCGGGAACGTGTGGGGCCTCCTGGTCGACGGAAGCTTCAACCCCGGGCTGCCGCCGGCCGAACCGTTCCCCATCCCCGTGCACTCCGGCGACATCCGCGTCGACGTCCAGTCGGCCCTGGCGATGCTCGCCCCGGTCTGGGGCCTCAAGCCGCTGCTCGACATAGACGAGCGGCAGGCACGTGAGGACCTGGCGCGCGCAGCGGTGATGGCGCTGTCGTACGTCGCGCAGTCGGCGCGCGGGCCCGGCGTGCCGATGGTTCCGCAGCAGGAGATCGACAAGGCGGAGACGGTCGTGGAGCGCTTCATGCGGCGCTGGCGCGGCGAGCCCGACCCGAAGCACGTCCAGGCCGTCGACGCCTACTGGACGTCGGCCGCCGAACACGGCATGAACGCCTCCACGTTCACCGCGCGCGTCATCGCCTCGACCGGCGCCGACGTCTCGGCGGCGCTCTCCGGCGCGGTGGGCGCGATGTCGGGACCGCTGCACGGCGGTGCACCCTCCCGTGTGCTCGGCATGATCGAGGAGATCGAGCGCACGGGCGACGCGGACGCGTACGTGAAGCGTCAACTCGACCGCGGCGAGCGCCTGATGGGCTTCGGGCACCGCGTCTACCGGGCGGAGGACCCCCGTGCGCGCGTGCTGCGCCGCACCGCCAAGGAGCTGGGGGCGCCGCGCTACGAGGTGGCGGAGGCGCTCGAGCGTGCGGCGCTGACGGAACTGCACAACCGCCGTCCCGACCGGGTGCTGGCCACGAACGTCGAGTTCTGGGCCGCGATCGTCCTGGACTTCGCCGAGGTGCCCGCCAGCATGTTCACGTCGATGTTCACGTGTGCGCGCACGGGCGGCTGGGCGGCCCACATCCTCGAACAGAAGCGCACGGGGCGGCTGGTGCGGCCCTCGGCGCGGTACGTGGGGCCGGGTTCGCGCGATCCGCGGGAGATCGACGGATACGGCGACGTGCTGCACTAGGCACTGTCCGGCAAATAGCGTCGTCCGTCCGTCAGGCCTGGGCGGTACGCCCGGATCGGCCCTCCCCCGATCCGGGCGTACCGCTGGATCACCTTGCGCGGCCCACGAGGCGAGCGCCCGAAGCCCGGTGGCCATGGTCGCCGTCCTGACAGAATGCTCGGGCCGAGTTGCCTTCGGAGGGGAGGACCGGGTGCGTGTCAGAGGCGTGATCGCCGACCTTCGCGTGGCCGACATCGCATCGGCCAAGAGCTTCTACACGGACTACCTCGGGCTGAGCGTCGAGGAGTTCGACATGGGATGGGTGGCCCGCTACACCTCGCCGGACACGGGCGCGAACCTTCAGGTCCTCACCCGCGACGCGACCGCCCCGGAGGACCCGGTCGTCTCGGTCAAGGTCGACGACGTCGAGGAGGCTCTGGATGAGGCCCAGCGGCTCGGATACGAGATCGTGCACCCGCTGACCACCGAACCCTGGGGTGTACGCCGGTTCTTCGTCCGGGCTCCCGACGGCAACGTCTTCAACATCGTTCAGCACAGGGACTGAGCCGGCGCCTCCGCTCCGCCCGGGGCTGCCCCGGGCGGAGCGGAGGCTCCGGGGGCCCAGCCGGACCGGCGGCCTCAGTCCGCCGCACTGAGGTAGCCGTGCAGCAGGCTCGACCCTTCGAGCATGGCCCGCGCCAGCCGGTCCAGTTCCTCCTGGCGTTGCGCCACCGCCGCGCGCAGCGCGTCCGTACTGCCGGTGCGGCGCAGCTCCGCGAGCACGGAGACGATGCGCGGCAGCGGATAGCGGCTCCGGCGCAGGGTGCCGACCAGCCGTGCGTCCCTGACCTCCGGGGCGCCGTAGCGGCGGTACCCGGTCGCGGGGTCACGCCGCGGCGTCAGAAGTCCGGCGTCCTCCCACACCCGCAGGGCCGAGGGCCGCACGCCGATGTGGGCGGCCACCTCCCCGATCCGCATGTCCGGGCTCGGCAGCCCGTGGGTCTCCGGGTCCCCTCCGGCGATGGCCGCGAGCGCACGGGCGGTGTCGCGCAGCGAGCGGCGCTGCTCGTGCAGCAGGGCGTGGCCTTCGTCGACGAGGGCGAGGGCCAGGGAGACGTCGCCGTCGTGCACGGCCAGCATCACGGCCTGAGCGGTGTGAGGACCGTGACCGCGCGCCAGCGCACGGTAGGTGAGCACGGCATGGCGGTGCCGCGGTGTGAACTGGCGATACCCCGAGTCCGTGCGTGACGCGGGCGGAAGGATGCCGACCGCCTCGTAGTTGCGGATCTGCTGCGCCGAGACGCCCGCGGCCCGCGCGAGATCGACGGGGCGCAGCTTTCGCTCGACACCGTTCATCGCTCTCGCCACCCCGCCCTCCACTCGACCCGCACCTTCACCGGGGAGTTGAAGCTTACTCTCCGACCACTCATGGCTGACACGGGAGTTCCGGACGACCTTCCGTCAAAAGCCTCCACAAGCACTTCAATGGGAAACTTGAAGGTATGGATGTCGCGGAAGAAGCCACGGAGAAACGGCCGCCGACCCGGGCAGTACCGCCCTCCCCCAGCCACCCGGATCGTCGCCCGGACGATTCGATCCGCATCAGGGGTGCGCGACTGCACAACCTCAAGAACGTCTCGCTGGACGTCCCCAAGAACTCGCTCGTCGTCCTGACCGGCCTGTCCGGTTCGGGCAAGTCGACGCTCGCCTTCGACACGCTGCACAGGGAGGGCCAGCGCCAGTACCTCGAATCGCTGGGCATGGTCACGATGCTCGTGAGCAAGCCCGCCGTCGACTCGATCAGCGGCCTGTCGCCGTCGATCAGCGTGGACCAGTACCTGACGAACCGCAGCCCGCGCTCGACGGTCGGCACCGTCACCGAGGTCTTCACCTCGCTGCGGCTGCTGTGGGCCCGCATCGGCAGCCGTCCCTGCCCATCGTGCGGCGGCGCGGTGGCGCCCGCCTACGACGTGACCGGCCAGGAGGACGAGGACGCCGAGGCCGGGCAGAGCGTGCCGTGCCCCCACTGCGGGACGCCGGTCCCCGAACTCGTCATGGGCAACTTCTCCTTCAACAAGCCCGCCGGCGCGTGCCCGGCGTGCACAGGTCTCGGCAGCGTCATCCAGGCGGACGTGGACAGCCTCGTGGACCCGGGCAGCAGCGTCGCCGGAGGCGCGGTGCGCGGCTGGAACGCCGTCCTCGCCGGACGCAACATCGCCGTCCTCCAGGCTGCCGCGCGGCACTACGGCTTCACCTTCGATCCGGACGTACCGGTGAAGGAGTTCGGGGAGGTCCAGCGCGATCTGCTTCTGCACGGCACGGGCAGCGAGGCGTTCCGCAGGCACTTCCCCGGCACGGAGGCACCCGCGACCGTCACGGCCGGACGCTTCGAGGGCGTCGTGACGAACGTGCTGCGCCGCTACGCCGAGCGCATCGACGACACCGACTACCGCGAGCGGACCGAGCGTTCACTGGTCAAGGAGGTGTGCCCGGAGTGTGAGGGGACGCGTCTGCGCCCGGAGAGCCGGGCCGTGACCGTCGAAGGGCTCACGATCGTCGATGCCGCCCGCATGCCGCTCACCGAACTCGCGGGCTGGGTCGACGCGCTCGAGGAGTCGGTCTCCGCGAAGGAGCGCACGGTCGCCGAGCCCGTCGTCATCGATCTGCGGGAGCGGCTGCGCCGCCTCGTCGACGTGGGCGTGGGCTATCTGACGCCGCAGCAGGCCACACCGAGTCTGTCCGCCGGTGAGGCCCAGCGGCTGCGGCTCGCGTCGCTGCTCGGCTCCGGGCTCACCGGAGTGCTGTACGTGCTGGACGAGCCCACCATCGGGCTGCACCCGGCCGACACGGGGCGACTCGTCCAAGTGCTGTGCGGACTGCGGGATCTGGGCAACACCGTCCTCGTCGTCGAGCACGACCTGGAGATGCTGCGGGCCGCCGACCACGTCATCGACATCGGGCCGGGCGCCGGGCGCGACGGCGGGCGCATCGTCGCCACCGGCACGGCGCAGGACGTGGCGGCCACACCCGGGTCGGTCACGGGAGACTGCCTCTCCGGGCGGGTGACCATGCCCGTGCCCGCCACGCCGCGCACCGGTGACGGCCGCGCTCTGGTCATCCGGGGCGCGCGTGCGCACAACCTCAAGAACGTCACGGCGCGGCTGCCGCTGGGGAAGTTCGTGGGGGTCAGCGGGCCCTCGGGGTCGGGCAAGTCCTCGCTGCTGTTCGACATCCTCGACCGGGCCGCGCGCAGGCGTTACCACGCTGCCGGCGAACTGCCGGGCCCGCACGGGGAGATCGAGGGCTGGGAGCACCTGGACAAGGTCATCACGATCGACCAGCAGCCCATCAGCCGCATGCCGCGCTCGAACGCCGCGACGTACTCCGACGCCTTCACACCGATACGCGAAGCCTTCGCCGCGACGGCCCGCGCCCGCGAACTCGGCCTCACCGCAGGGCACTTCTCGCCCAATGTGGCGGGCGGCCGGTGCGAGCGCTGCACGGGCGCGGGCGTCCTCAGCGTCCCGATGCACTTCCTGCCCGACGTGGAGGTGCGCTGCCCGGCGTGCCGCGGACGGCGCTTCCGCGGTGACGTACTCGCCGCGCGGTACGGCGGACGTCCCGGCGGGGACGGCGGTCACGGAGGCCATGACATCGCAGAGGTGCTGGAGATGACCGTCGAGGAGGCGCTGAGCGTCTTCGCGGACGTCCCCAGGGCGGCGGCGCGGCTGCGGCGGATGGACGAAGTGGGTCTCGGCTACCTGCAGTTGGGACAGCCCGCGACGACGCTCTCCGGGGGTGAGGCGCAGCGCATCAAGCTCGCGAGGGAGCTCGGGCAGCGCTCGACGGGGCGAACGCTGTATCTGCTCGACGAGCCGACGACCGGACTGCACATGGCGGACACCGCGCGCCTCCTCGGAGTGCTGCAGCAGCTCGTCGACGCGGGCAACACCGTCGTCACCATCGAGCATGACCTGAACGTCATCGAGGCGGCGGACTGGGTGATCGACCTCGGCCCGGAGGGCGGTGCGGCCGGGGGCGAAATCGTCGCGGAAGGCCCACCGGAGGAGGTCGCGAAGGTGAGTGCGTCCCGCACGGGGGCGTTCCTGCACGGCGGTTCGGCACGTCGCCACGGGGACGGCGGCTGAACGACTGCCGGACGCGTCTTACGGCGGGGCCAACCCCGGGGCTCCCGGCACCCGTCGCGTCGCGGGTGTCGGGGGGTGCCTCCGGCGGGGACGCGGACCTCCGGCGCGCGGGGCGGTTCCCCGCTACCGCGAAGCCGTCGTCTTCTCGGGCTCGCCGCCCTTGTCGGGGTCGGCGAGGAACTCGCGCTCCAGCGCGATCCGTTCCTCGTCCGTCGGGTCGCTGCCGAGCGAGTCGACGAGCGCGGCGCGCTCGGCGTCCGCCTCCGGCCGCAGCAGGCCGATGCCGACGTACAGCACGAGCGAGGTGAGCACGGGGAACCCGACCGTGACGGCCTCCGAGGCATTGCCGAGACCCCAGTAGAGGTAGGCCCACACCGCGAGGCCGCCCGCCCATGAAGTGATGGCCGCCAGCGGCCCCGTCCGCTTGAACCAAGGCAGCAGCCCGAGCATCAGGGGGATGGAGATCGGCCCCATGGTCGCCGCCACGATGCTCACGACGACGGTCATGATGAAGCCGTCCGGGTCGCTGAAGAGTGCCAGCGTCATGCTCGCCGTCACGAAGGCGACGGTCGTGACGCGTGCGAAGAGCAGCTGCGCGCGCTGCGTCATGCGCCTCACCCGCGGTACGAGCACGGGCGCGAGGTCACGGGTGATGACGGCTGTGATGACGTTGGAGTCGGAGGCGACCATCGCCATGGTGTGCGAGAAGAAGCCGGCCAGCAGCAGACCTATGAGGCCCGTGGGCAGCAGCTCCTGGGCGAGCTTGATGTAGGACTCCTCGCCGTTGTCCAGGCCGGGCACGATGAGCGGTGCCGCGATCATCGGCACGAAGAGGATGAACGGCCAGACCAGCCACAACGCGCTGGAGAGCAGCGCCGACTTCCGCGCGCGGGAGCCGCTGGGCGCGGACATGTACCGCTGCGCCAGGTTCCACATGCCGCCGTTGTACTCGAAGGTCTTCACCAGCAGGAACGCCATGATCAGCCCTGTCGTGACGGTGCCGGCGACGGGATCGCTGTGTCCTTCCGGCAGGTCGCCCCACATCGTCCACAGCGACGAGACGCCGCCGAGGTGCGCCATGACGGCGAAGAGCATCGCGAACCCGGCCACGGCCTGGATGACGAACTGCCCGAAGTCGGTGAGGACATCGGCCCACAGCCCGCCGAAGGTCACGTAGAACATCGTGCAGATGCCGGTCAGCCCGATGCCCCAGACCAGTGGGATGTCGGCGAAGCCCTGCAGCAGCACCGCGATCGCGACCCACTTGGCGGCGATGTCCACGACCTTCAGAGCCGCGCCGCTGTACGCGAGCACCTGCTGCGTGGGCAGGTTGTAGCGGACGGCGAGATACGCCAGCGGCGAGTTGACCCCGTGCTTGGCGCGCAGCCGGTTCCAGCGGGGCGCGAAGAGGAACGCGCCGATGCCGATGCCGAGTCCGATCGTCAGCGGCCACCAGAAGTAGACGGTGACGCCATAGTCGTAGGCGACGGCGGCGAAGGTGACGAACATGATCGCGCTGTAGCCCGACATGTGGTGGGAGATGCCGGAGAGCCACCAGGGGACGCGGCCCCGGGCCGTGAAGAAGTCCGCGACGTTCTCGACGCGGGTCTTGGACCACACGCCGATGGCCAGCATGACGAAGAAGTAGCCGCCGACCACGATCCAGTCCAGTGCGGACATCACGACTCCTCGGTTTTCAGAAGGCGGCGGCCACCGGTCGTCCGGTGCACCTGTTCGCTTGTTCATGGACTTGAACGACCAACAGGTCCATGAATCGAGCGTCACCATAGAAGTGCCCTCGTAGGCCGTCAATACCGCGCACAGACGCATATCAGCGACGACGCCAAGTGCCTTGAGCGCAAAGAACCCTTGCGGTCCCCATCCACATCGGTGAATGCGAACCGCAAGGGTGCGGAAGGGAGCCGGTGGCCGCGGGGCCCTGCGGGCGCTATCGCGCGAGGGCGTCCCTGACGATCAGCTCCCACTGCGCGACGACTCGTTCACGGCGCGCGCTGTCGTCCGTCAGCAGATTGGCGAGACCCAGGCCGCGCGCCATGTCGAGCAGGCCCTGCACGGTCTCGCGCACGCCGGGCACGGACTCGTCGGCGCCGAGCATCTCGACCGCCATGCGGTGCGTCTCCCGGCCGATCCGCGCCTCCAACGCGGTGACGCGGGGCCCGAGTTGGGGCTCATTCGACGCCGCCACCCACAGCTGCAGCGCGGCACGGAAGAGCGGGCCGGTGTAGAGGGCGACGAGCATCTCCACGGCCGATCGCGTACCGGCGGACTTCCCGTCACCGTCCACCGGCGACCGAAGCGCCTTGGAGCGCTCCTCGGCGACGTACTCGACGGCCGCGGTGAACAGGTCCTCGCGGGTGGGGAAGTGGTGCTGAGCCGCTCCCCTCGACACGCCCGCGTGCTCGGCGACGACCGTGACGGTGCTGCCCGTCCAGCCGTGCTCCGCGAGGCAGGTGACGGCCGACTCCAGCAGCCGCTGCCGCGTCGCGCGGCTGCGGTCCTGCTTCGGTGCGGCACCGCGGGTGTTCACTCCACCCATGCGGGCTCCCGTCGCTCGAGGAAGGCGGTCATGCCCTCGCGGGCCTCGTCGGAGGCGAACAGCCGCGCGGACAGCTCCGCGAGGCTATCGGTGTCCCGGTCGAAGGCGCGCAGCACCTCCGCCGTGACCAGCCGCTTCGACTCCGTGAGGCCCTGCGGCGAGCCCTTCCGCAAGCCGTCGAGCAGTGGTTCCAGCGCTGCGTCCACGGCGCCGGCACCATCCGCGCCGCCCTCGGCGGACCCAGTGCTCCCTTCGCCCGCCGCCAGTGTCACCAGCCCGATGCGGGCCGCCTCCGCCGCGCCGAACCGCTCGCCGGTCAGGTAGTAGCGGGCGGCGGCACGGGCGTCGAGGCTCGGCAGCAGCGGCATCGAGATCACCGCCGGAGCCACCCCGATGCGCGCCTCGGTGAAGGCGAAGGTCGAAGCGGGACCGGCCACAGAGATGTCGCACGCGCCCAGCAGCCCCGTACCGCCGGCCCGCACATGCCCGTCGACACGGGCGACGACGGGCTTGGGCAGCTCCACGATCGTGCGCAGCAGCGCCGCGAGATCGCCCGGACTGCCGCTGCCCTCCCGCAGATCGGCACCCGCACAGAACGTGCCGCCGGTGTGGGTCAGCAGCACCGCGCGCACCCGCGGATCGTCCGCGGCCCGCTCCAGACCCGCGTAGAGCTCGGAGATGAGGCCCTTGGAGAGCGCGTTGCGGTTGCGCGGCGAGTCGAGAGTGAGGGTCGTGATGCCGCGCTCGTGCGCGCTGCGCACCAACTGCCCTTCGGGCTTTGCCTCTTCGGCGCTTCCGGTCACTTCTGGCTCGTCCTTCCGCTCTCGTCCGCTCGTCCCTCGCCGCCGGGGTCCCGGCCGGGGGTGTTCTGCCTGCCTAGGCCTTCCCGGCCTCCGCCGCGCGCAGTTCGCGCCGGAGGATCTTGCCGCTGACCGCGCGCGGCACGCCCGGTGTGAACTCCAGCCGCCGCACCTTCTTGTACGGGGAGACACGCTCGGCCACGTAGGCCAGCACGTCCTCCTCGCTCAGCGCCGCGCCCGACTCGTCCGGCTGCCGGACGACGTAGGCCTTCGGCACCTCGTTGCCGTCCTCGTCGTTCACGCCGATGACCGCGGCGTCCGCGATCGCGGGATGGGTGAGGAGAACGGCCTCCAGCTCGGCCGGGGCCACCTGGTAGCCCTTGTACTTGATGAGCTCCTTGACGCGGTCGACGATGTACAGCCAGCCGTCGTCGTCGACGCGCCCGATGTCCCCGGTGCGAAGCCATCCGTCCGCGTCGGTCTCGCCCGTCCGTCCCAGGTAGCCCTTCATCACCTGCGGCCCCCGGAAGAGGAGTTCGCCCTCCTCGCCTGGGCCGGCGTCGCGGTCGGGGTCGTCCAGGGAGACCACGCGCATCTCGGTGGACGGCAGCAGCTTGCCGACCGCTCCGGGCGGCGCGGAGACGTGCCGGGGCACGACGTGCGTCCCGGGCGACAGTTCGGTCATCCCGTACGCCTGCTTGACCACGGGGACGTTCAGGCGCCTCCCGCAGGCGGCGGCGAGCTCGGCGTCCAGCGGCGCGGCTGCGCTGAGGACGAACTCCAGCGAGGACAGGTCGTACTTGTCCACGTCGGGATGCTTGGCCAGGGCGAGCACTATCGGCGGGGCGACGTAGAGGACGTTCACCCGGTGCGTCTCGATCGCCGCGAGGAACTGGCCGAGGTCGAAGCGCGGCAGCACGACGACGGCCGCTCCTTGGCGCAGCGGTGCGTTGAGCAACGCTGTGAGTCCGTAGATGTGGAAGAACGGCAGCACCGCCAGCAGCCTGTCCTCGGGGCCGGCCGGCATCAGCGGATTGAGCTGGGCGAGGTTGGTGGCGATGTTGCGGTGGGTGAGCATCACGCCCTTGGGCATGGACGTGGTGCCCGACGAGTACGGCAGCGCGGCCAGGTCCTGCCCCGGATCGATGGCCGGCTGCGGCTCCGACGCCGTGCAATCGCGCATGTCGAGCACGCTGCGGTGCCCCTCCGCACGGTCGCAGACGAAGATCTCCGCCACGCCGCCCGCCAACTCCGCTGCCTGCCGTGCCGTCTCCAGCAGCGGCGAGACCGTCACGATCCAGCGTGCGCCGGAGTCCCGCAGCTGCCGTGCCAGCTCCTTGGCGGTCGCCAGCGGATGGACGGTGCTCACCGCGGCGCCCGCACGGGTCGCGCCGTAGAAGACGGCGGGGAAGGCGAGGGTGTTGGGAGAGTGCAGGGCGAGCACGTCGCCCTTGCGCAGGCCGGCCTCCGCCAGGGCGGCGGCGATGCGACGGGTGAAGGCGTCGAGCTGCGCGTAGGTCAGGGTGGAGCCGTCGACGCCGTCGATCAGCGCGATGCGGCTGCCGTGTTCGCCGGCGGAGCGGCCCAGCACGGCGTCGTGGATGGGCTCGTCGGCGACGGGGATGTCGGCGTACTCGCTGCGGAAAATCATGCGGTCCTCCCGGGCGGCGTGGTCTCGAGCGGTGCGGCGCGCTCCGTGCCGTACGGTGCGGCGCACACGAAATGACCGGAGTGCCCCACAGTCTCCTGCGTTCCGTCCCTCCTCAGAAGACCTGGGACACTCCCCCGCGCCCGCTCAGTACGACTTGGGCAGGCCGAGCGTCTGGTGGGAGACGAAGTTGAGCACCATCTCCCGGCTGACCGGTGCGATGCGTCCGACCCGCGCCGCTGTGATCATGGACGCGAGGCCGTACTCACGGGTGAGCCCGTTGCCGCCGAGGGTGTGGACAGCCTGGTCGACGGCCCTCACACACGCCTCACCGGCGGCGTACTTGGCCATGTTGGCCGCTTCGCCGGCGCCCATGTCGTCCCCGGCGTCGTAGAGGGCGGCCGCCTTGGTCATCATCAGCCGGGCGAGTTCCAGCTCGATGTGGGCCTGTGCCAGCGGATGGGCGATGGCCTGGTGGCTGCCGATGGGCTCCTTCCACACCTGGCGCGTACGGGCGTAGTCCAGCGCGCGGTCGATGGCGTGGCGGCCCATGCCGATACCGAAGGCGGCCGTCATGATCCGCTCGGGGTTGAGACCGGCGAAGAGCTGGAGGAGTCCGGCGTCTTCGTCCCCCACGAGAGCATCGGCCGGCAGCCGCACGTCCTCCAGCACGAGCTCGAACTGCTTCTCCGGCGCGGCCAGTTCCATCTCGATGGGGCTCCGCGTGAAGCCGGGCGCGTCGCGCGGGACGATGAACAGGCAGGGCTTGAGCTTGCCTGTGCGGGCGTCCTCGGTGCGGCCGACGATGAGCGTGGCGTCGGCGATGTCGACGCCGGAGATGAAGACCTTGCGGCCGGTGAGCAGCCAGTCCGCACCCGGGCCCGAGCCGTCGCGGCGTGCGGTGGTGGTGATGCGGTGGGAGTTGGAACCCGCGTCGGGTTCGGTGATGCCGAAGGCCATCTTGCGGCTGCCGTCGGCCAGTCCGGGCAGCCACTCGCGCTTCTGCTCCTCGGTGCCGAAGCGTGCGATGACCGTGCCGCAGATGGCGGGCGAGACCACCAGCATCAGCAGCGGGCAGCCCGCCGCGCCCAACTCCTCGAGGACGATGGCCAGTTCGGTGATGCCGCAGCCTCCGCCGCCGTACTCCTCGGGGAGGTTGACGCCGAGGTAGCCGAGCGAGGCCGCCTCGGCCCACAGCTCGTCCGTGTGCTTGCCCTCGGCCACGACGCCGGTGAAGTACTCGCGTCCGAAGCGCTTGCCGAGGGCCGCGACGGCCGCTCGCAGGTCACGCTGTTCCTCGGTCTCCAGCAGCGCATTGGTCATGACGGCTCCTTCGTGGCGGGCGGGACGGAAGCGGACTGTGCGGGCTCCGGCGGTGCGGGCTGTGCCTGTTCCGGAGAGGCCGGTCGCGCGGACTCGGTGGCCGCGGGCTCGCCTGCCTGCGGCTGCGTCCCGTCCGCGTCCTCGGTGACGACGGCGAGCAGTTCGCCGACCTCCACCTGGCGGCCGGGTTCGGCGTGCAGCGCGGTGAGGGTTCCGGAGGCGGGGGCGACGACCTTGTGCTCCATCTTCATCGCCTCCAGCCACAGCAGCGGCTCACCCGCCTTGACGGTGGCTCCGACGGCCAGACCGGGCACGACGCGTGCGACGGCGCCCGGCATGGGCGCCAGCAGCGAGCCGGGCTCGTTCGCCGTGCCGGGCTCGCGCAGCCGGGGCAGCGCCGTGAAGGCGTGGGAGCCCAGGGGCGGGGGCGCGTCGACGTACACGTGCGAGCCGTCGTCCCCGTAGCGGGCCACCTCGAAGTCCCGGCGTACGCCGTCCACTTCGAGACGGACGCGGTCCGGGGCCGACTCCAGCAGGCGCACCTCCGCGCCGGCGAACTCGCCGTCCTCCAGGCTCAGTCCGTCCCGCGTGAGGCGGTAGCGGACCTCGGTCTCCTCCTGGGAGGGCTCCGCACGGAACGTCTTCGACTGGGGGTGTGCGGGCACGTTGCGCCAGCCGCCCAGCCGTGCCGACACGGTGCCGCCGGCTTCCCTCGTGCGTTCGGCGTCGGCCAGCGCGGCGGCGAGTGCGGCGAGCCGGCGGTGCGACTCCGTGTCGCCGGGCCCCTGGGGCGAGTTGAGCCCGTCCAGGTTCCGGTCGTAGAAGCCGGTGTCCAGGCGTGGCCGGTTGGGGGCACCTCCCACGACAGAGTCCGTGGGGGAGAAGTCGGGGTGACGCAGGGACCGTACGAGCAGGTCGCGGTTGGTCACCGGCCCGTGCACGCGCGCGCGTTCCAGCGCGGAGGCCAGCTTGCGTACGGCCTCGCGGCGCGTCGGCGCCCAGGCGATGACCTTGGCCAGCATGGGGTCGTAGTGCACGCCGATCACGTCGCCGTCCGCGATCCCGCTGTCCAGACGTACGCCGCCGCCTTCGTGCGCGGCCGGTACGTCCAGGCGGTGCAGCGTGCCCGTCTGCGGCTGCCAGTCGCGGGCCGGGTCCTCCGCGTAGAGGCGGGCCTCGACGGCGTGGCCGCGGGCCGGGGGTGCCTCCCGCGGCCGGCCGGAGGCAGACGGACCCTGCGGGGCGAGCGGCTCGCCCTCGGCCACGCGGATCTGCAGCGCGACGAGGTCCACACCGTGCACGCACTCGGTGACGGGGTGCTCGACCTGGAGCCTGGTGTTCATCTCCAGGAAGCAGGCGCGGGCGCCGTCACCTTCACCTGAGACCAGGAACTCCACGGTGCCGGCGCCGCGGTAGTCCACGGCACGTGCCGCGTCCGCGGCCGACTCGTGCAGCACGTCGCGCAGTTGGTCGCTCAGCCCCGGTGCGGGGGCCTCCTCGATGACCTTCTGGTGCCGGCGCTGGAGCGAGCAGTCGCGGGTGCCCAGCACCCACACCGTCCCGTGCCCGTCGGCGAGGATCTGCACCTCCACGTGCCGTCCGCGCTCGACGTACGGCTCGACGAACACCTCGCCGTCCCCGAACGCGGCGGCGGCCTCCGCCCCGGCCGCGGCGATCTCCCCTTCCAGCGCCGCGAGGTCACGCACGATGCGCATGCCGCGTCCGCCGCCGCCCGCCGCGGCCTTCACCAGCAGCGGGAGGTCGCGTTCGGTGGCATCCTCGGCCGCCACGGGCTCCAGCAGCGGAACACCCGCCTCGCCCATCAGCTTCTTCGCGCGGGTCTTGGACGCCATCGCCTCGATCGCCTCCGGCGGCGGCCCGATCCACACCAGGCCCGCGTCGAGCACGGCCCGCGCGAAGCCGGCGTTCTCGGAGAGGAAGCCGTAGCCGGGGTGCACCGCGTCGGCCCCGGCCGCCAGGGCCGCCTCGACGATCAGGTCACCGCGCAGATAGGTCTCAGCCGGGGCGTCGCCCGGGAGCCGCACCGCGGCGTCGGCCTCCCGTACGTGCGGCGCGCGTGCGTCGGCGTCCGAGTGGACGGCGACCGTGGCGATGCCGAGCTCCGCGCATGTACGGAACACGCGCCGGGCGATCTCGCCGCGGTTCGCGACCAGCACCGATGTGATCATGTTCCGCTCCACTCCGCCCCTCGCAGCCTCGCCGTTGGAGTCCCAGTCCCCGTCGCCGTCCCCGTCGCGTTCGCACGTGCCGTCGCAGTCGCAGTCGCAGTCGCAGTCGTCACAGCGTCACATCCGGAAGACGCCGTAGCCGCCACGCGCGCCCTCGACGGGCGCGGTGTGGATGGCGGACAGACACAGGCCGAGGACCGTACGGGTGTCCCGCGGGTCGATCACGCCGTCGTCGTAGAGCCGCCCGGAGAGGAACATCGGTAGCGACTCCGCTTCGATCTGCTGCTCGACCATCGCCCGCAGCCCGGCGTCCGCCTCCTCGTCGAACGGCTTGCCCTTCGCCGCGGCCGACTCCCGCATGACGATCGACATCACGCCCGCGAGCTGTTGAGGTCCCATGACCGCCGACTTGGCGCTCGGCCAGGCGAACAGGAACCGCGGGTCGTAGGCCCGTCCGCACATGCCGTAGTGGCCGGCGCCGTAGCTGGCGCCCATCAGCACGGACAGATGCGGCACCTTGGAGTTGGAGACGGCGTTGATCATCATCGCGCCGTGCTTGATGATGCCGCCCTGCTCGTACTCCTTGCCGACCATGTAGCCGGTCGTGTTGTGCAGGAACAGCAGCGGGATGTCGAGCTGGTTGGCGAGCTGGATGAACTGCGTGGCCTTCTGCGACTCCTCACTGAAGAGCACGCCGCGCGCGTTGGCGAGGACACCGATCGGATAGCCGTGCAGCCGCGCCCAGCCCGTCACGAGGCTCGTGCCGTAGCGGGGCTTGAACTCGTCGAAGTCCGAGCCGTCCACGACCCTCGCGACCACCTCGCGCGGGTCGAAGGGCGTCTTCAGATCGCCCGGGACGACGCCGAGCAGTTCGTCCTCGTCGTACTTCGGAGGCACGGAGAGAACCGCCGGAGTGCCGTGCGCCTTGCGCCAGTTGAGACGGGCGACGACGCGGCGGGCCTGGCGCAGCGCGTCCGGCTCGTCCGGCGCGAAGTAGTCACCGAGGCCGGAGACGCGGGTGTGCATGTCCGCGCCGCCCAGCTCCTCGTCACCGGCCTCCTCGCCCGTCGCCATCTTCACCAGCGGCGGGCCGCCGAGGAACACCTTCGACTGCTCCTTGACCATGATCACGTGGTCGGACATGCCGGGGACGTACGCGCCTCCGGCGGTCGAGTTGCCGAACACGACGGCCAGCGTGGGGATTCCGGCCTCGGAGAGCCGGGTGATGTCGCGGAAGAGCGCCCCGCCGGGAATGAAGATCTCCTTCTGGCTGGGCAGATCCGCGCCGCCGGACTCGACGAGGCTGATGCAGGGAAGACGGTTGGCGTAGGCGATCTCGTTCGCGCGCAGCGCCTTCTTCAGCGTCCACGGGTTGCTGGCACCGCCGCGTACGGTCGGATCGTTCGCCGTGATCAGGCACTCCACGCCCTCCACGACGCCGATGCCCGTCACCAGCGAGGCGCCCACCGTGTAGTCGCTGCCCCAGCCCGCCAGCGGCGACAGCTCCAGGAACGGGGTGTCCGGATCGAGCAGCAGCTCGATGCGTTCGCGGGCGAGCAGCTTGCCGCGCTTGCGGTGGCGTTCGGTGTACTTCTCACCGCCGCCGGCGACCGACTTGGCCAGCTCCGCGTCGAGTTCGGCAATCCGCTCCAGCATCTGCCGCCGGTGTCCGGCATATTCGGCGCCCGATACGTCCAGCGCCGAGTTCAGCACACTCACGGGACCAGTCCTTCCGGGATGTCCGTCTGCCGTGAACGCAGCCATTCGCCGAGGGCCTTGGCCTGCGGGTCGAAGCGGGCCTGCGAGGCGACGCCCTCGCCCAGCAGCCCGTCGACGACGAAGTTGAGGGCACGCAGGTTGGGCAGGACGTGCCGGGTGACCGGCAGACCGCGCACCTCGGGCAGCAGCCGGCGCAGTTCGTCCACGGTCAGCGCGTGCGCCAGCCACCGCCACGCGTCCTCCCCGAGGTCCCCGCGCACCCATACGCCCACGTTCGCGCTGCCGCCCTTGTCGCCGCTGCGGGCTCCCGCGACCACGCCCAGCGGCGCCCTGCGCAGGGGCCCTCCCGCTGACGCCGGCGGCTCGGGCAGTGCGGGCTCCGGGACGGGGGCGAGCTCCTGCGTCTTCCCCGGGGGCAGGATGTCCACGTGGGACGCGTCGGGCAGCACCGCGACGTGCGGCACCTGCCCCGCGTCCTCCCACGCGACCTCGAACACGCCGTACGGGGAGGCCTTTCCGGGCGGCGCCGTCACATGGAATCCGGGGAAGCTGGCCAGCGCCAGTTCGATGGCGGCGCCGCTCACCGAGCGCCCCACGGTCTCCTCCGAAGGGTCGCGGACGACCAGCCGCAGCATGGCGCTGGCCTCCTCCTGCACCGGCGCGTCCGGGGTGTCGGTGCGGGCGAGGCTCCAGGTCACCTCGGCGGGGCGCTGGGCGTCCAGCTCGGCCTCCATCTGCCGCCGCACGAGCGCGGCCTTGGCCTCGATGTCGAGGCCGGTCAGCACGAACGTCACCTCGTTGCGCCAGCCGCCGACCCGTGTCAGTCCGACCTTGAGCTGCGGCGGGGGCGCCTCGCCCCGCACGCCCTCGATCCGGACGCGGTCCGGGCCCTCCTGCGCCAGATGCACCGAGTCCAGCCGTGCCGTCACGTCCGGTCCGGCGTAGCGTGCGCCCGCCGTTTCGTACAGGAGCTGTGCCGTGACGGTGCCGGGTGTGACCGCGCCGCCGGTCCCGGGGTGCTTGGTGATGACGGCGCTTCCGTCGCGGGCGACCTCCGCGACGGGGAAGCCGGGGCGCGTCACGTCGATGTTCTCCTGCGCGAAGAACGCGTAGTTGCCGCCGGTGGCCTGCGCGCCGCACTCCAGCACGTGGCCCGCGATCACGGCTCCGGCGAGCGCGTCCCAGTCGTCGGCCGCCCAGCCGAAGTGTGCGGCCGCCGCTCCGCTGACGAGCGCGGCGTCGGTCACCCTGCCGGTCACGACGACGTCGGCGCCGGCGCGCAGACACTCGGCGATTCCGCCCCCGCCCAGATAGGCGTTGGCCGTCAGAACGCCCCCGCCCCAGCCGTCCTTGCCCTGGCCCCCTGAATGGCCCCGCGCCAGTACGTCGTCGCCCTCGACGTGCGCGACGGCTGCCGGTACGCCGATCCGCTCGCTCAACTCCCGTACGGCGCCGGCCAGTCCGGCGGGGTTGAGGCCGCCGGCGTTCACGACGATCCGCACGCCGCGGTCCTTCGCGAGCCCCAGCCCCGTCTCCAGCTGCCGCAGGAAGGTCTTCGCGTACCCCCGCGAGGGGTCCTTCAGCCGGTCGCGGCCGAGGATCAGCATGGTGAGCTCCGCGAGGTAGTCCCCGGTCAGCACGTCGAGTTCGCCGCCGGTGAGCATCTCCTCCATGGCGCGGAACCGGTCGCCGTAGAAGCCGGAGCAGTTACCGACGCGCAGCACGTCCGCCGCCCCGCTCACCGCTGCTCCTCCCGCCGTGCGCGGCCCTCTCCGGGCGGCCCCGCGAAGGCCTGCGCGATTTCCAGCCACCGCTGTGCGTCGGCTCCTTCGGCCCGTACGCCGGCGTCGTCCCGGTGTATCCGCTGGGTCACCAGTCGGCAGAAGTCCACGGCGTCGCCGGTCACGCGCTGCGCCGCGTCCTCGGGCCCGTGCGCCCACAACTCACCGCCGGGACCCTCCAGTTCGACACGGAAGGGTTCGGACGGAGGCTCGAGTCCGCGCACCGAGTAGGCGAAGTCCCGCGCGCGCACGCCGATCCGGACGACGTGACGCAGCCGCGCGGTCGGTTCGCGCGGCACCCCGAGCGCCTCGGCGACGTCCTCGCCGTGCGCCCACGTCTCCATGATCCGTGCGGTCGCCATGCTCGCGACGCTCATGGACGGCCCGTACCAGGGGATGCGGCGGCCCTGGGGCATCTCGCCCAGCACACGCAGCAGTTCGTCACGCCCGGCACGCCATCGCTTCAGCAGCTCCTCCGGCGGCTGCGCGGCGCCGGCCTCCGCGCCCTCGTCGACGAAGGTCTCCGGCGAGGCGATCGCGGCCTGCAGGGCGTCACGGAAGGCCGGTTCGTCAGTGGCGGCAAGCAGCGACTGCTCGTCGGTCCAGGCAAGGTGGGCGATCTGGTGCGCGACCGTCCAGCGGGGCGCGGGCGTCGGCAGGGCCCACGCCTTCGCCTCGGCCCCCGCCACCAGCACTTCCAGGGCCTGGCCTTCGTCCCGCAGGTCCGCGAGGACGGCTCCCGTCACGCTCCCGGCGTCGTCCATCGCGCGCCCCTTCTCCGATCGTTCGGCACCACGAGAGTGACAGCGACGGAGGAAACAAGCAAGCATGCTTGGATTGTTTTTCGGAGCCCCGGAGCCCCGGAGCCCCGGAGCCTCGAAGCCCGGGCGGAGGGCTGGGCGAGGGCGGACGGGGCGAAGGCCCCGAGGCTCAGGACGCCGGCCGTCGCGACGGCCACGAGTGACTTGCGCCTGGTGTATCTCTCCCCTTGCTGGAATGGATTGCGATGTGCGACGTGCTGGATCAGCCGCGACGTGCGGTCGCCGCGCCGGCCGTGGTCAGAGCCCGGTGCTGGAACCGCTCGACCCGCGTCCCGACGCGGCCCCCGCCGGCAGCCGCAAAAACAGCCGAACTCACTGCGCCGGACGGCGGTCAGGCAGGTGCGGTCCGGGGCAGCTCTCGGCGCCAGGGCCGGCCGAGCAGCGGACCGGCCCGGCCCGGAAGGGACCAGCCGGTCCTACGCCCGCTCCCCCGGCAGACCCTCGTCCAGCCCCTCGGCGAGCACCTCGGCCAGATGCCGGCTGCGGTGCCCGCCCAGCTGCTCCAGCTGCGTACGGCACGAGTAGCCGTCAGCCAGCAGCTCAGCCCCGGGCCCGGCCTTCCGTACGGCGGGCAGCAGCTGGTCCTCGAAGCATGCGGCCGACACCTCGTAGTGCCCCTTCTCGAAGCCGAAGTTGCCCGCGAGACCGCAGCAGCCCTTGCTCAACTCGCCCGTCAGCCCGGCACGTTCACGCAGCCGCCGGTCCTCGGCGTCGCCGATGACGGCGTGCTGGTGGCAGTGGGTCTGTCCGGCGACGGGGCGGTCGACGCGCGGCGGCTCCCAGTCCGGCGCGTACTCTTCCAGGGTCTGCGCGAAGGTGCGTACGGAGCGGGCCAGCCGGTGAGCACGCGGGTCATCGCCCAGCAGCTCGGGCAGGTCGGTGCGCAGCGCGGCGGCGCACGGCGGCTCCAGGACGGTGACCGGCAGCCCGGCGTCCAGGGCCGGTTCGATGCGGTCCAGGGTGCGGCGCATGACGGCGCGGGCCTGGTCGAGCTGCCCGGTCGAGACGTAGGTGAGCCCGCAGCAGACCTGCTTGTCCGGCACGCTCACCCGCAGCCCGGCGTCCTCCAGCACGCGCACGGCGGCCGAACCGGCTTCCGGCGAGAGGTAGTTGGTGAAGGTGTCGGGCCACAGCACGGTCTGCGTACCGGTCCCTCCCGGCGCCCGGGCTTCCTCCGGGGCGCCGCTCACGCCGCCGCGTCCTCGCCGGCGCCACCACCGAGTGAAGGGCTCGCGCGGCAGCGCGGGGATGTCGCGTTCCGGTGCGATGCCGCCGAGTCGCTTCGCCAGGGCCGCCAACGGCCTCACGCGCGCCGCCGCGTTGAGCAGCGGCACCGTTCGGCTCGCCGCGGCAAGGCGCAGCCACTGCGGCAGCCGGCCCATCGAGTAGTGCGCCATCGGGCGGCGCCTGCCCTCGTAGTGGTGGTGCATGAACTCGGCCTTGTACGTGGCCATGTCGACGCCCACGGGGCAGTCGCTGCGGCAGCCCTTGCACGAAAGGCACAGGTCGAGGGCTTCGCGCACCTCCTCCGACTGCCAGCCGTCCGTGACGACTTCGCCCGCCAGCATCTCGTGCAGCAGCCGGGCGCGTCCGCGTGTGGAGTGCTGCTCCTCGCCGGTCGCGCGGAACGAGGGGCACATCACGCCCGAACCGGCGTCCGTGTTGCGGCACTTCGCGACGCCGACACACCGCCGTACGGCCGCCGAGAAGTCCCCCGCGTCGTGCGGGTAGCCGAACTCGACCGGCACCGGATTGCGCGGCAGCGGCTCGAAACGGAGGTTCTCGTCGATGCGCGCGGGCCGCACCAGCATGCCCGGGTTGAGCCCGCCTGCCGGGTCCCACAGGTCCTTGAAGCGCCCGAAGAGGCCGACCATCTCCTCCCCGTACATCCTCGGAAGCAGTTCGGCGCGCGCCTGCCCGTCGCCGTGCTCCCCGGAGAGCGAGCCGCCGTGCGCGACGACGGTGTCCGCCAGGTCCGACGAGAAGTCGCGGAAGCGTCGGATTCCCTCGTCGCTCATCAGGTCGAAGTCGATGCGGACGTGGATGCAGCCGTCGCCGAAGTGCCCGTACGGCAGTCCGTGCAGGCCGTGTTGGCCAAGCAGCGTCCTGAAGTCCCGCAGATACGCCCCGAGTCGGGCCGGCGGTACCGCGCAGTCCTCCCAGCCGGGCCACGCCTCCTTGCTCACCTCGGGCCCGGATCCCCCGGACGAGCTGCCAGGCAGGCGCGTCGCGGTGCCGGAGGCGTCCTCGCGGATGCGCCACAGCGCCCGCTGCTCCGCCGCGGGCACGACGAGCCGGTGGTCGGTCGTGCCGTCCGCGGCGGCGGCGCGGCACAGCTCACCGGCCCGCGCCCGCGCATGCGCCTCGTCGTCCCCGCCGACCTCGACGAACAACCACGCGCCGCCGCGCGGGAGTCCGGCCCGCGCCGCATCCGAGACCAGGTCGTTGGCCATGCCCTCCACGGTCAGGGGGCCGTGCGGAAGCAGGCCGGCGGCCGCCTCCGCCGCCGCGCTCTCGTCCGCGTAGCCGAGCACGGCCAGCACACGCGCCCCCGGCGTCGGCACGAGGGCCAACGTGGCCCGTGTCAGCACGCCGAGCGTGCCCTCGCTACCGGTGAAGACCCGCGCCCAGTCCTCGCCCTTCTCGGGCAGAAGCTCGTCCAGGGCGTAGCCCGAGATGCGGCGCGGCAGTTCGGGGAAGCCGGTCCGCAGCAGCGACAACTCCCCGCCGATCAGGGCCCGTACGTCCTCGCGCAGCCGGTCCGGGACGCCTTCGCCGCCGCGGGCGAGCCGCATCCGCTGCCCGCCGTATCCGGTGACCTCCAGCTCCCGCACGTTGTCGGCGGTCGTGCCCCAGGCGACCGAGTGTGAGCCGCACGAGTTGTTGCCGATCATCCCGCCGAGGGTGCAGCGGCTGTGCGTGGACGGGTCGGGGCCGAAGGTCAGGCCGTGGGGTGCCGCCGCGTCGCGCAGCCGGTCCAGGATCACCCCGGGCTGTACGAGCGCCGTGCGCGCCTCGGGGTCGATGGACTCGATGCGGTCCATGTGCCGCGTGAAGTCGAGCACCACTCCGGTTCCGGTGGCCTGCCCCGCGATGGACGTGCCGGCGCCCCGCGCCAGCACGGGCACGCCACGCTCGCGGCAGACGGCCAGCACCGCCTCCACGTCGTCGCGGTCCCGGGGCGCGACCACCCCCAGCGGTACGCGCCTGTAGTTCGAGGCGTCCATGGTGAACAGCGAGCGTGCGCCCGTGCCGAACTCGACCTCGCCGCCCCGTACCGCTTCGCGCAACGCCGCCTCGACGTCGCGCATCCGCTCCGTCTCCCGTGCCTGTCCGTCTGCCGCGGCCCGCGTCTGTGCATGTGCCTGTGCCATGGCTCAAGCGTGCACGGTGATCGTGTCCGAACGGCACCCTCCCCACGGACGCTCCCGGAGCGCGCCCCGTTCGCGGCCCGCGCTCAGCCTGTGTCCGACGGGGTCAACGGCCGCCCGCGGCCCGGCAGAGCTCACCGGGGATTCCGCGGGTGTCGATGACGACCCCACCCGAGGGGCGCCCACCGGAGAAGGCAGCGGCGTTGAGGCAGAAGTGCACCCACATGTTGAACTGGATCTCCTTGGCGACCCGCAGCCGGCTGTAGAGCAGGTCCGCCAGCCGGTCCCCCGCACGCGACCACGCCTCGGTCTCGAACTCGAGCGCACCGTCGACGGCCCGGACGCGGAACCGGATCTGCCCCGCCTCCAGATGGCCCTGCAGCGTGCCCAGCGTGAACGAGGTCGTGTCCCGGCCGATCACCCGTACCGGCCCGTCCCACGGGCCGGGCATCTGCACGCGGTACTCGTCGCCCACGCACAGCTCTCCCTCCCGGCCGCGGGTCTTGACGAAGACCGCGACGGTCCACGGAGCGGCCCTGTTCAGGTTCGCGGCCACGAAGGCGGCCAGGTCGCCCGCGCTCATGCGCGCGTCCACGATGCGCACCCGGAAGCGGCGGTGGAACATCGGGCCGACACCGTCGGACAGCGGCTTGGTCTGCTCGTCCACGACCTCCGGCGGCAGCGGCGGCGGCAGATCACCGGCGTCGCCCCTGGTCTCGGTGCGGTGAAGGGCGGTGATGCGCCAGAAGTACTGCCAGGAGACGAGCAGGACCCCGATGGGGAGTCGCAGCAGAACGCCCGCCCGGCGCCCGAGAGTCACGCGTCGCGGAGAGGCCCGATCCGGTGCGGTCATGTCCTTCATGACAGCATATGAGGAGTTCGCCCACATCCGAGGTTCGTCTGCCCGCAGGCAGGACGGGAGGTCGTGATGGAGACCGGACGGTTGCTGCGGAAGGTCGGTCTGCGCAGCTGGCATCTGGAAGCGGCCGCCTGGGGCTCGATCGGCCTCTGCATCGCGCTGTGGTCGCGTGCCGCGAGCGTCGATCAGGACGAGCGGGGGAACGCGGAGCGCCGAGCGCTGTTCGTTTCCATGTGGGCTCCGACGCTGTGGCTGATGAGCCAGTCCCTGAGGGAGTTCGACTGACCCCCGAGGCCGGTCCCGAATGATCCGTGAGCGACGCCTTCGCGGCGACCGTGCTCTCGCGGCACTGCGGGACCTCGGCGGACTGGACGTCAACTACCGCCGCCCGCGGACCGTCGGCCCGGACCACGTTCCTGGCACGGGCTGGTACATCGACTCGCTCGTACGCTCGCTCCCCGCGGAGGCCCCCGGCGCTCCGGCCCCCGCCGGCACATGGGAGACCGCGTGCCGTCTGGTCCGTGACTACCGCTTCGCCGAGCCGCGCATCCTACGTGCCCTCTTCCGTGCCGACGACCCGCTGCCGGGCCGCGACATGCTGCTCGAGGGACGCTTCTGCGGGCTGCGCTTCGACATGGGAGTACGGGTCACCTCCGTCACCGACGAGACCCTGGGCGCGGGGAGGACGGCCCGCCGGGTGTGGGGGTGGGGCTACCGGACACTCCAGGGGCACCTCGAACAGGGCGAACTGCGCTACGAAGTCGTCAAGTATCTGCACACGGGCGAGGTGTCCTTCGTCATCACGGGCTACTCGCGGCGGGCACCCATCCGCAATCCGGTCGTCCGGCTCGGCTTCGCCCTGTTCGGCCGCCGCACCCAGCGCCGCTTCTACCGGTTGAGTGCGGGACGGCTGCACCGGCTGGTCCAGGAGGAGCTGAGCGGCGCCCCTTCCCGGTCCGTCGAGAACCATCCCTCCGACGACCGCGTCGTGATCGCTCCCGGCCCGCCGTGAGCGAGGTGTCGACCCGCGCGGCCGAACGGTGCGCAACATCTCGCGCAGACGTTGCCCTGTACCACGATTGAACACAGCGTGAACGGAGACCCGTGCCGGTGCATCCCGCAGCGCTGTGCGCGATGAAGGTGGCGACGGTTGAGAAACACAGCTCCGCTACCGGCCCCTCCACGGGGGTACATGCCCTCCGTGGAGGGGCTTCCGCACGATCCCGGGCCCGTGCGTCTCACCCGGTGGACCTCCTGCCGTTCCGTGTGGAGGGACGCACTACCCTTCACGTGTGGCTGATCTCCAGATTCCCGCAGACATCAAGCCCGCCGACGGTCGATTCGGCTCGGGCCCGTCCAAGGTGCGTACGGAGGCGCTGAGCGCGCTCGCTGCCACCGGCACGTCGCTTCTCGGAACCTCACACCGCCAGGCCCCGGTCAAGAACCTGGTCGGCAGGGTGCGTGAGGGCGTCAAGGAGCTGTTCCAGCTGCCGGAGGACTACGAGGTGGTCCTCGGCAACGGCGGGACGACCGCCTTCTGGGACATCGCGACGCACGGCCTGATCGACTCCAGGTCGCAGCACCTCTCCTTCGGCGAGTTCTCCAGCAAGTTCGCCAAGGCCTCCAAGCAGGCCCCGTGGCTGGGCGCGCCCACCGTGATCGAGTCGGAGCCCGGCACCCACCCGGCCGCCCGGGCCGAGGCCGGCACCGACGTGTACGCCTTCACCCACAACGAGACCTCGACGGGCGTGGCGATGCCCATCGCCCGCGTGGCCGGTGCCGAAGAGGGCTCGCTGGTGCTCGTGGACGCGACATCCGGCGCGGGCGGGCTTCCGGTCGACGTGCGCGAGAGCGACGTCTACTACTTCGCCCCGCAGAAGTCCTTCGCCTCCGACGGCGGCCTGTGGATCGGCGTCTTCTCACCGGCGGCCATCGAGCGCGCCGAGCGCATCGCCGCGTCCGACCGGCACATCCCCGCGTTCCTCGACCTGAAGACCGCGATCGACAACTCGCGCAAGAACCAGACGTACAACACCCCCGGCGTCACCACGCTCTTCCTGCTGAACGACCAGCTGGAGTGGATCAACGGCCAGGGCGGTCTGGACTGGGCGGTGCGCCGCACGGCCACGTCCTCGCGGACGCTCTACGGGTGGGCCGAGGACGCCAAGTTCGCCTCGCCCTTCGTCTCGGACCCGGCGCAGCGTTCGCAGGTCGTCGGCACGATCGACTTCAACGAGGACGTCGACGCCGCCGCGGTGGCGAAGGTGCTGCGCGCCAACGGCGTGGTCGACACCGAGCCCTACCGGAAGCTGGGCCGCAACCAGCTGCGCGTCGCGATGTTCCCCGCGGTCGAGCCCTCGGACGTCGAGGCGCTCACGCGCTGCGTGGACTACGTGATCGAGAACCTGTAGTTCGAGAAACCTGTAGCAGCAGGCTCCGACGCGGGACGGGCCCGGGTGCCGGACGGGACGGCATCCGGGCCCGTCTCATGCGCGCCGCGGCGTCAGCCCGACAGCCGCTGGAACCTCCGCACCGCGAGCGGCAGGAAGATCGCCGTGACGGCCACGGGCCACACCAGCGCCATCAGCGCCGAGTCCTGCTCGATCCAGCTGCCAGCGGCCTCACGGACCGTCACCTCGATGCGGTCGCCGCCGATCGCCCGCTTCAGGGCGGCCGGAGTGGGCGGGCTCAGCTCCGGGACCGCTCGGCCGGGATCAGCCGCGGCGCCGGAACAGCCGCCGCAGCATCGTCCACAGCACGACGACGATCGCGACCGCCGTCCCGCCGATGACGACCTTCTTCTCGTCGAGCTCCCCGTCGTCACCGCCGCTCGCGGCGCCACCGCCCTTCGCTCCGCCGTCCGCCTCGCGCTCACCGGCCGGCACGCTGTCCGGCAGCAACTCCCCGTCCAGTTCCAGCGGGTCGACGGTGCTGCCCTTGCCCTCCGAGCCGCACATCAGCGTGCGCCCGTCGCCGGTGAAGGTCACCGACTCGCCCTGCCCGGCCACGGGCACGCTGACGGGAGTGTCCAACGCCGCCGGTTTCCCGTTGCGCCAGCGGAACATCTCGCCGCCGAAGTAGCCGCGCAGGACCAGCCGCGTCCCGTCCGGTGAGAAGGCGCCGTCCGTCGCCCAGACCTCCGTACGGGCGACGCGGCTGAAGGTGTTCACGCCGGACGGCGACAGCTGTTCGGGCCCGGCGTAGATCGCACCCTTCTTGTTCTGGCTCTTGCTGGCGATGTAGACCCGGCCGGTCTTCGGATGGACCATCAGCGACTCGGCGTCGCGCGGACCGTCGGCGTAGCGCACCGTGTAGCGGGTGGGGGTCACCGTCACGTCGCCGAGTTTCTTCGGTTCCTGGAAGCGGTAGATCCACACCTCGCTCCAGCCGCCGTTCAGGTTGTCGCCGATGTCGCCGACATACACGTCGCCGCCGGGACCGGTGGAGATCGCCTCCAGATCACGCGGGTCGATGCCCTTGAGGGTGACGGTGGCGACGGTCCTGCCGGTGGAGGAGTCGACGGCGTAGATGTACGGGCCGTCGTCGGAGTCGTTGTGCGTCCAGTAGACGCCCTTGTGCGTACGGCTCGCCGCCAGCCCGCTCGACTCGGTGATGCGGGGGTCCTTGATGCGGAAGGATCCCTGGCCCTCCTCGCCCCCGGCCGCCGCTCCGGGCGCCGCCGCGGCGACCCCCGTCGCCGACGCCAATGCGAGCAGCCCCGCCGCTCCCCCGACCCCCACTGCCGCTACGGCGCGGCCCCAAAGCACAGACATGGTCACAGTCTCCCGTACAGCTGGGGGTCCTCCGCCTCGCTCCTCCCCCTGGCTTCGCCGGGAGGGACCCCAGGGGACCCCCACCGAGGCCGAAGGCTCTGGAGGTGGGTCCTTGCTTCGAGCCCACTCCAACGGCTTGGCTCTACAGCCATGGAGTACACGCAGCTTGGCCGCACCGGCCTCAGGGTCAGCCGGATCGTCCTGGGGACGATGAACTTCGGACCGCAGACGGACGAGGCCGGCAGTCACGCCATCATGGACGCGGCGCAGAGCGCGGGCGTCAACTTCTTCGACACCGCCAACGTGTACGGCTGGGGTCCCGACAAGGGCCGCACCGAGGAGATCATCGGCACCTATTTCGCCAAGGGCGGCGGCCGCCGCGAGCGGACCGTACTGGCCACCAAGGTGTTCGGAAGCATGGCCGCGGAGGGCGACAGCACGCCCAACCAGGACCGGCTCTCCGCGCTCAACATACGGCGGGCCGTCGACGCGAGCCTCAAGCGGCTGCAGACCGACCACATCGACCTCTACCAGTTCCACCACGTGGACCGCAGGACGCCCTGGGAGGAGATCTGGCAGGCCGTCGACGTCCTGATCCAGCAGGGCAAGATCATCTACGCGGGCTCCTCCAACCACGCGGGCTGGCACATCGCGCAGGCCAACGAGACGGCGGCACGGCGCGGCACATACGGGCTCGTCAGCGAGCAGTGCCTGTACAACCTCGCCGAACGCCGCGCCGAGATGGACGTGATCCCGGCGGCGCAGAACTACGGCCTGGGGGTGATCCCCTGGTCGCCGCTGCACGGCGGCCTGCTCGGCGGCGCGATCCGCAAGGCGGCGGACGGGTCCGGCGGCACGGGACGCACCGGGAAGGGCCGCTCGGCGGACGCACTGGGAAGGACCGAGGTCCGCGAACAGATCCAGCGGTACGAGGACCTGCTCTCCGAGCACGGCCTCGACCCGGGTGAGACCGCACTGGCCTGGCTGCTCACACGGCCGGGCGTGACGGGCCCGATCGTCGGCCCGCGCACCCCTGAGCAGCTGGACTCGGCGCTGCGCGCGGTGGAGCTGAATCTCGACGACGGGCTGCTCGCCTCGCTCGACGAGATCTTCCCCGGCCCGGGTCCGTCACCGGAGGCGTTCGCCTGGTAGGCGGCGTGACAGCAGTCGTCCCGTGCCCGCGAGCGCGGGCACGGGGCTGACCCCGGGGGTCCGGGATCCTGGGCCTCTCGGCAGGCTCTAGGCGCCGACCGCTGCTGCGACGGCCACCACGATGAGCATCAGCACGAGCACACCGCTCACGATGCGCGTCCTCGTCTTGGTATTCACGCCCCCAACCGTAACCAAGTCCGTCACCCGCCCAGCGGCCAGCCCGCGATCTGCTCGTAACGGGGCTGGTCCCCCGGGGTTCCGCTGTCCGGCAGATTGCTGCGTACGAGTGCCAGTTCACCTGCGGTCCAGGGCTCGCCCGCGAACTCGTCGAGCGCCGCGGTGTACGGCCGCAGATCGAGCGGGTGCGACCTGGAGCGGGCCAGCGTCAGATGTGCGCGGAACCTGCGGGGCTCGTCCGTGCCGAGGCCGACGCGGCGTCCGGCCGCGGCGTTGGTCGCGGCGAGCCGCCGTACGCCTTCGCCGTCGGGACGGTGCCCCTCGTCCCCGGCCGCCTCGGAGCGCGCGCCGCCGGTGTCGGCGGGTGCGCCGGTGACCGCGGCCCACAGCGACCGGTGGCCGAAGTGGCCGCCGCCCGCAATCCGCAGCCGCAGCGGCCGGCCGCGCCGGGCCGCCCGCGAGAGGCGTTCTCGCAGCCCGTCCAGCTGCCCTTCGCCGACCTCGCCGTAGAAGGCGAGCGTGATGTGCCAGTTGGCGCGGTGGGTCCAGCGCAGTTGTCCGGCGCCGTCCATGGCACGCAACTCCGCCACCTTGTCGGCGAGTTGACCGGATGCGTCGAGCACGTGGTCCGGGGGCAGCAGAGCCGTGAAGAGTCTCATGCCCCCAGCATGCCGCCGCCTGGAGCGCCACCGTCCGGCTTCCCGGCCCGACGACGGCGGCGCTCCGGTGGCACTGCGGCACCATGGCCCCGTTCCCCCGTCATCTACGCGGCGGAGGTCACCCTCTCCCGCTCGGCACCCGCGGCCTCCCGCTCCACGAACCTCAGGTGCCGGTGACCGCGCCGCAGGTCCACGCGGAGCCGGAGCCCCGCGCCACGTGCCAGCGCCAGGCCCACGCCGACGGCCACAACGGCGGAGATCACGCCACCGGAGAGGAAGCCGACACGGGGACCGAAGGTGTCGGTGACCCAGCCCATGAGCGGCCCGCCGATGGGCGTACCTCCCATGAAGACCATCATGTAGAGGCTCATCACACGGCCCCTCATCGCCGGGTCGGAGGCCAGTTGCACGCTGGAGTTGGCGGTGACGTTGAAGGTCAGGCTCATGATCCCGATCGGCGCCATCAGGGCGGCGAAGAGCCAGAAGGACGGGGAGAGCGCCGCGGCGGTCTCCAGCAGACCGAAGACCAGCGCGGCCCCTGCCATCAGCCGCATGCGGGTCGCCCGCCGCCGCGCGGACAGCAGCGCCCCGGCCACCGAGCCGACGGCCATGAGGGTGTTGAGCAGCCCGTACGTCCCGGCGCCCTCCTCGAAGACCCGGTCGGTGAACGCGGTCAGCCAGATCGGGAAGTTGAAGCCGAAGGTGCCCACGAAGCCGACGAGCACGATCGGCCAGATCAGATCGGGATGGCTGCGGACATAGGTCAGTCCTTCCCGCAGCTGGCCCTTGCTGCGCGGGACGCGCTCGATGCTCTGCAGCTCGCTGGTGCGCATCAGCAGCAGACCGGTGAGCGGCGCGATGAAGGACAGGCCGTTGAAGAGGAACGCCCAGCCGCTGCCGACGGCGGAGATCATCACGCCCGCGATGGCGGGCCCGACGAGGCGGGCGCTCTGAAAGTTCGCGGAGTTGAGCGAGACCGCGTTGCCTATCTGCTCGGGGCCGACCATCTCCGAGACGAACGTCTGCCGTGTCGGGTTGTCGAGCACCGTCGCGAGACCGAGCACGAACGCGAGCGCGTAGACGTGCCAGACGTGCACGTGGCCGCTGAGCGTCAGGGCCGCCAGCGCCAGTCCCGTCAGCCCCATGACGGACTGCGTGATCAGGAGGAGCCGGCGCTTGTCGCATCTGTCGGCTATGACGCCGCCGTAGAGGCCGAAGAGCAGCATGGGCAGGAACTGCAGGGCCGTGGTGATGCCGACGGCGGTGGCTGACCCTGTGAGGCTGAGCACCAGCCAGTCCTGTGCGATGCGCTGCATCCAGGTGCCGGTGTTCGAGACGGCCTGGCCGGCGGCGAAGAGCCGGTAGTTGCGGATGCGCAGCGATGAGAACATCGATGGCCTGGAGGCGGGCTTGCCCTGAGCGTCCGGGGTGTGCCGGTGCCGCTGCCCCTCCGGTGCGTTGGGGCCGGTCGCCGCCGCGTCCGGCCGGTGGCCGTGTGGTTCGTTCCGTGGCTTGTCATCTGGTGCGGGTGCGGAATCTGTTCCGTGGCCCGTACTCAAATCGCCTTCGCCTCCTCGTTCGTCGCGTCCGTTCGTCTCCGTCGTGCCGTACTGCTCCTTACGGGTGTGCCGCAGGCCCTGACCGGGCTCCCCCGACTACGAGTGCGCCAGCTTCTCCAGCACCGGTGCCGCGGCGCGCAGCCGCTCCCATTCGTCATCGTCGAGGCGACCCGCGAGTTCGGCCAGCCAGGCATTCCGCTTCTCGCGGCTGGCGGCGAGCATCGACTCGGCTCGCTCCGTCTGCGTGACCGTCTTCTGGCGGCGGTCGTCGGGGTGCGGCTCCAGCCGCACCAGCCCCTTCGCCTCCAGCATGGAGACGATCCGGGTCATCGACGGGGGCTGGACGTGCTCCTTGCGGGCCAGTTCGCTGGGCGTCGCGGAACCGCAGCGGGCGAGTGTGCCCAGTACGGACATCTCCGTCGGGCTCAGCGACTCGTCGACCCGCTGGTGCTTCAGGCGTCGCGAGAGGCGCATGACAGCGGTGCGCAGTGAGTTCACCGCTGCCATGTCGAGCTCGTTCGCAGGGCCCGCGCCGACCGTGCGGCGCTCGGATGTTTCCGGCATGTTGTTAGCGTAACTCATTACCTCCTCTAAAGAATAGGAGGGAACAGGTCACACCCTGTCTACCGACTCACACATACGAGTGACATCGCACGGAAATCTGACACATCACCCCCGGCCCGCCCGGGACCGTTGACTCATGACTTCGACGACCTCGAAGGTGCTCAGCCTGCGGATGGACGGCGAACTGTTCGACCGGCTGCACACCCACGCCGCCAAGCGCGGCATGAGCGTTCAGGACTATGTGGTCCGTGCGCTCGTGCGCGACGACTTCGACGAACGGCTCCAGACATCCGTCGAGGAGGCGGATCGCTTCTTCTCCTCGGCCGGCAGGAGAGGCCGGCTCGCTACACGCCCAGAGCGCGCCCGATCAGGTCGAGCATGAAGTGGACGAGGAAGCAGGCGCCGACGACGTTCAGCAGCCGCGGCACCTGACGGATCTGACCCGTCACCGCCCTGAGCAGGATGAAGGCCAGCACTCGCAGGCCCATCCCGTTGGTGATGCTTCGGGTGAAGGGCATCGCGACCACCGCCAGGAAGGCGGGGACGGCGATCGTGTGCCAGGCCCAATGTGGTTGCAGCTGAACGAACAAATGGATCGGCCGAACGCCATCTCCGCGCGTAGAACCACCGGCCTCCCGCGCCTCCGCGGCCCTCGATAGGCTGTGCCCTGCCGGCGGGCGCACGATCGGGCGCCGGCCCTGCGAGCGCGAGAGGAAGCTGCGGCGATGGGCCTCATGAACCGGTGGACCGACGGCCAGCGCGAGGCCCCCGAGCCGCTCGAGGGCCCGGTCAGGGGCACGGTCCTGGTCGGCACCGGCATCTGGTTCGTCCTCTTCCTCGCCCAGCTCCCCTTCTACGGCTGGTACGAGGACCACGGGCACACCTGGTTCATCTGGACCTGCGGCGCGGGCGGCGGGCTGGGCCTGATCGGCCTCTGGTACGTGCTGGCGCGCGAGCGCGCCATGCAGCGGGACGCAAGCGACTCCGCCTGACGGCACCCCTCCCGCGGCTCGTGGCTCCCGCCATCCCGAGCCGCCGCACGCCGGGCCAGCCCTCTTCGAGGCGAGCCCGCCCGGCTCCGGGTGGCTTCCTTGACTTCAACAGGGGTTGAAGGACGAGCGTGGAGCGCGATGGCACCGTCCACGACCGCACGACCGGAGGCAACCGGCCATGACCGTACGCACCACGGACCGCCCCGACCCCGAACGCGACGACTCCCGCTTCGCCTTCTTCAGCAAGTGGCGGCTGCCCACGCCCGGTGGCTCCGGAGAACCGCCACGGAGCGGCGGGATCCAGGCGGCGCTCGACGCGATCGCCTCCGTCTGGGAGCGCGAGCCCTGGCCTTCGCCCGATCTCCTCGGGTATCACCTCTGCGCAGGTGAGGACGGCGAGACCCTGCTGCACTACTCGCAGTGGGCCGGCGAGGACGCCTACGAGGCCTACGTCCGCGAGCACCGCCAGAGCCGCGTGGACGAGATCGACACCGCCGTCCCGGGCATCGAACGCCTCGGCATCGGCCGCTTCCGGCTCTACCGCAGCGGCACGCTGGACAGCGACGCGCGGGTGCCGGGCTGCATCGTCATCGTCGACATCGAATTCCAGGGCCCGGACCCGGACCGTCAACGTGCCTGGGTGGACACGGTGTTCGAAGCGCTGCAGGACGATCCGCAGTTGCCGTCCGGCGGCATCTCGTCCCACTTCCACATCGGGACGGACGGCACACGCGTACTGAACTACGCCGAGTGGGAAAGCACACAAGCGCACATCACGGCACTGGAGGCGCCGGGCCGGGGAATCGGCAGTCCCACCGCGCTGTGGAAGCGGGTGCAGGAGTACCCGGGACTGAAGGGGAGCACCGTCCAGCGCTTCCGGCCGGCCTTCTCACTCGTGCCGGGCTGACGGCATCCGTGTCGGGCTGATGCCGTCCGGGACGTTCCGACCCGCCTCACGCGGCCTTGCCGGACGCGGCCCGTCGCGCTGCGCCGACCATGCCAACTCCCTTCCACAGCACAGTCATGCGTATGATCACGCAGTAGGGCATATGCCCCTCAGCCCGCTGTCTCAGCGGTGCGCCACGGGTCACCCTGAGCTGAAGGGGCAGGAATGGGCGACGCGGAGAATCCGCATGCCGAGCTGGAGCAGCTTCGCCGGGCCATGGCAACACGTCCGGTCATCGACCAGGCACACGGTGTACTGATGGCGGCCTACCGCTGCACGCCCGACTCCGCGTGGCACGTCCTCGTCGCCGTCTCGCAGCACACCAACACCAAGCTGCACCATGTGGCCGCGGCCCTGGTGGAGACGACGCAGGGCAAGGAACTACCCGATCCCCTGAGCACCGCGCTGCGTGCCGCACTGAAGACCGCGTACGGGGATCAAGCAGGGCAAGGCACGTGAAACGCCCGTAACGTCGGATGCATGACGGAGCGGACGGGCACCGCCGCCGGGACGAACCCCGGAGACGGCCCGCAGCGGGGTCTCAGCGCCGCGGAAGTGGAGGCGAGGGCCGCGCGCGGCGAGATCAACGACGTGCCGGTGCGCAGCAGCCGCTCCCTCACGGACATCGTGCGCGCCAACGTTCTCACGCGCTTCAACGCCATCATCGGCGTCCTCTTCGTGATCATCCTCATCGTCGGACCCGTGCAGGACAGCCTCTTCGGGTTCGTGATCATCGCGAACACCCTCATCGGCATCGTGCAGGAGCTGCGCGCGAAGCGGACCCTCGACAACCTCGCCGTCATCGGTGAGGTGAAGCCCGTCGTCAGGCGGGACGGCGCCTCCGTGCGTCTGAGCACCTCGCAGATCGTGCTGGGCGACCTCGTCGAGATCCGGCCGGGCGACAAATGCGTCGTGGACGGCGAGGTGACCGAGGCCGACAGCCTCGAGATCGACGAGTCGCTGCTGACCGGCGAGGCCGACCCCGTCACCAAGCAGCCCGGCGACCCGGTCATGTCCGGCAGCTTCGTGGTCGCGGGCAGCGGCGCCTTCACCGCCACGCGGGTGGGGCGTGCCGCGTATGCCGCACAGCTGGCCGAGGAGGCCTCCCGCTTCACGCTCGTGCACTCCGAGCTGCGCAGCGGCATCAACGACCTGCTCAAGTACGTCACCTGGGTGATCGTCCCGACCGGGCTGGGGCTCGTCCTCAGCCAGCTCGTCGTCGAGCACAACGACATCGACAGCGCCATCCGCCGCATGGTCGGCGGCATCGCGCCGATGGTGCCGGAGGGCCTGGTGCTGCTGACGTCGATCGCCTTCGCCATCGGCGTCGTGCGGCTGGGGCGCAGCAAGTGCCTCGTGCAGGAACTGCCGGCGATCGAGGGGCTCGCGCGCGTGGACATCGTCTGCCTCGACAAGACGGGCACCCTCACCGAGGGAGGCATGGACGTCGCCGAGGTGCGCGTCCTCCAGGACGGCAGGGGCAGCCAGGACGGCACCGGTGGGCAGGGCCGCAGGAACGGCCCGGAGGACCGGGACGGCCAGGAGGGCGGAAACGGTGGCGGGGCCGCGGACGCCGCCTACGTGGAACGGGTGCTCGCGGCCCTCGGCTCCGCCGATCCGCGTCCGAACGCGAGCATGCGGGCCATCGTCGACGCATATCCCCTCGACGGCCGGGACGGCGGCACGGCCTGGCGGACCGCGGAGTCGCTGCCCTTCTCCTCCGCCCGCAAGTACAGCGGAGCCACCTTCGTCGAGCCGGACGGCACCCGGCGCACCTGGCTGCTGGGCGCCCCCGACGTCCTTCTGCCGGGCGGGCACCCGGCACTGACGGACGTCGACGAACTCAGCCGCGAAGGGCTGCGGGTGCTGCTGCTGGCCGGCACCGATCACGTGGCGGACTCCCCCGAAGCCGTCGACGGGGCCGTCCCCGCCGCCCTCGTCGTACTGGAGCAGCGGCTACGGCCCGACGCCGGTGACACCCTCCACTACTTCGCGGACCAGGACGTCGCCGCGAAGGTCCTCTCCGGCGACAACGCGGTCTCCGTGGGCGCGGTTGCGGGCAAACTGCGGCTGCGCGGCGCACAGAATCCCGTCGACGCGGGCCGGCTTCCGCAGGACGCGGCGGGGATCGTGCGCGCACTGGAGAGCGGCACGGTCTTCGGCAGGGTCTCGCCGAGGCAGAAGCAGACGATGGTCGACGCCCTCCAGGAGCACGGGCACCACGTCGCGATGACCGGCGACGGGGTCAACGACGTACTGGCGCTCAAGAACGCCGACATCGGCGTCGCGATGGGCACCGGCTCCGAGGCGACGCGGGCCGTCGCCCAGATCGTGCTCCTCGACAACAGCTTCGCCACCCTCCCCTCCATCGTGGCGGAGGGCCGCCGGGTCATCGGCAACATCGAACGCGTCGCCAATCTCTTCCTCACCAAGACCGTCTACTCGGTGCTGCTGGCCCTGCTCGTGATCCTGTGGCAGGTGCCCTACCCGTTCCTCCCGCGCCATCTGACGCTGCTGTCGTCCCTCACCATCGGCATCCCCGCCTTCTTCCTCGCCCTCGCGCCCAACCGGGAGCGTGCCAGGCCCCACTTCGTACGGAGAGTCATGCGGTACTCCGTGCCGGCCGGGCTCATCGCGGGGGTGGCGACCTTCGTGACGTATCTGCTGGCCCGTGAGCACTATTCGGGCCCCGGGTCGCTGGCGGCCGAGACGAGCGTGGCGACGCTGACGCTCTTCCTGATCACGATGTGGGTGCTCGCGATCGTCGCGCGGCCGTACAGCTGGTGGCGTGTCGGGCTCGTGGCCACGATGGGACTGGCCTTCGTGGTCGTGCTGGTGACGCCCACCCTGCAGGACTTCTTCGCGCTGAAGCTGGTGGGCACGGAGATGCCGCTGGCCTCCGTGGCCGTCGCGGTGGCTGCCGGGCTGGCGCTGGAGGTCGCGTGGCGCGTTCATAGGTACCGGTGGAAGGAGGCCGGCGCGGATCGCGCGCGGGGCGGCTAGCGTTCATCAGCTCCGTGGACCGCCCGCTCGGAACGAACCGGACCGCGGCCCGAACCGGGCCGGAGAAGGGCACAGTTCGGGCAGCGGCGGGGGGACTGCGTTGGCCGGCCGTCCGCATGTCCCGCTCACCACGGGCGGGAAGCCCCGGTCGCCGGAACCCGGCCCCGTCAGATCTGCACGCCGGGCCGGTGCTGCGGCCCGCGGGGGCCGTAGTCGATCTCTGCCATACCGTGGCCGGTTTCGACGGCCAGCGCTGGGGCGTCGTACTTGTCCATGACCGCCTCGATGAAAATCATGCTGTTGTGCGGCGCCGTCAGCGCGGCCCGCAGTTCGGCCGCGGTCCTCACGACGAACGTCTGGGCCGACGTCCCCGGATGCAGGACCTTCGGCAGATCGGCGTAGGCCCAGTTGGCGACGTCGTTGAAGCGGCCCTCCTTGCCGCAGATGGCGCGCTCCACGGTGTAGCCGCCGTTGTTGAGCAGGAAGACGATGGGCTTGAGGTCGTGCCGCAGCATCGTCGAGATCTCCTGTGCCGTGAGCTGGAAGGACCCGTCACCCACGAAAAGCAGGTGACGGCGTGCCGGTGCGGCCAGGAGCGTGCCCAGGACCGCACCCACGCTGTAGCCGATCGATCCCCAGATGACCTGCGTGATGAATGAGCAGCGCGGCGGCAGTCGCAACGCCAGGCAGCCCGCCTCGGAGGTGCCGTCCTCCGCGATGAGCACGTCGCCCTCCTGGACGAAGTCCTGAACGAGTTTCCAGTACGACTCCTGGGTGAGCGGGCCCGAGGGCACGACGGCGTCCGTCTCCCGCGTGGGCGCACCCGTCGTGGTGCGTTCGGGACTCCTCGAGGGTGCCCGGCCGGCGACCTGGCTGAGCAGTTCCTTCAGGTAGACGGCCTGAAAGTTCTCGGGGCCGATATCCACGGCGTCGCCGCGCGCGTCTATCCGCTGACCGGGCAGCGCCTCGCTGAAGGCACCCGACGAGGTGTCCACCCTGCGCAGCCCGATCGTCAGCAGGCAGTCGCTGTTCTCCACCGCCTCGCGGACTTCGGGCTCGCTCGCCGCCCCCGCGTAAAGACCGAGGAAGTACGGGCTCGTTTCGTCGATGACGCCCTTGGAGGTGTTGATGGCGGCGATCGGGATGTTCAGCCTTTCGGCCAGCTCCCGCAGCTCGTCCGCGACATCGAAACGGTCCGCGTCGAGGTCGATGAGAATCGCGGGCGAGCGGGCGTCGGTGAGCCTGTCCAGGATCGCCCGGGCGCAGGTACTCAACCGCTCGGGATCGCTCGGCGGCATCGTGAGCCGCAGCGGTTCCGCCGGAACCTCCACATCCAGGTGGGCAATGTCCGAGGGCAGTTCCATGTAGACCGGAAGCTTGCGCTGCCAGGCGGTGAGGATGAGCCTGTCGATCTCGGCGACGGCCGTGCGCGGCGTCAGTCTGGCCTGTGCCGCTGTGACTTGGGCGTATCCGCGCATCACCGCGTCGTAGTCGGTGTCGGCCGACGTGTGGTGCATCAGCAGGTTCCGGTCGAGCGACTTGAGCGGGAGCGACCCGCAGACAGCGATGACGGGAACGTGTTCGCTGTACGCGCCGGCAACACCGTTGATCGCGCTCCACGCCCCGACACCGTTGGTCACCACGAGCCCCGAGATTCCGTTGAGCCGTGCATAACCGTCGGCGGCATAAGCGGCGTTCAACTCGTTGCAGTTTCCGACCCAGTTGAACTCGTCGCCCTCTTCCATCTGCAGCAGGAACTCGAGATTGAAGTCGCCGGCGACCCCGAACAGATGGGAGACCCCCGCTTCCCGCAGGCGTCGCAGCAGGAAGTCGCCGATGGTCATCGTGGACTGTGCCGTGGTGATGGTGGTCACGGTTCCCTCCGTCCCGCTCCCCGGACCCTTCGGCCCTCGCAGGGCCGACCGCGACGTCCTGTGCTGCGGAACGCCGGGAGCACTCTCTGCGTGTGTGCGATTCGTCGGCGACGCGGCGCCCTCCTGTGCGTCTTGCCGACGCGCCGCGGCCCACAACGGGATCACCGTCGCCCTCAGCATAAGTTCAGGCCAATACCCATGCAGCGCGAGCGGCCGGGCCGCCCGCGTGCCCTGACGGGAGGGCCGTGGTGGGCCCGCGTGCGGGCCCGGTCGGCAGGGGTTCCGGAGTGGGCGGGCCCTTCCGGGATCAACGGGCACCGGTGATCCCGGAGGGGAACCGCAGGTGATCACGCGAGGGGCCACGGGCCGGGAGCTCCACACGACCGCGGCGGGGGGCCGGCGCGCCGGGACGTTCACGAGCGCGCGGGTCCTTGCACCCGTAGCGGCACCTGGGGCCACGCGGGACGGTATCGGGTGGGTACGCCTAGAACGCGTGCCAGCGCACCACCGCGTCGCCCTGCCGCAGCGAGCCGACACGTCGCGAGAACTCCCGGACCGCCGCCGGGTTCCCGGGCGCGTGCTGCGCCACCCAGGCGCAGGCCGCCGTCTCCCGTGCGCCGCGCAGCACCGCGCAGCCGGGCCACTCCCGCACGTCCCAGCCGTAGACGCGTACGAAGCCGGCGTAGGAGGCCTCGTCCAGCCCGTAGCGGTCGAGGCTCAGGGCCAGTACCACCAGGTCGTGCTCGCGCAGATCGTCGGAGAAGGTCTCCAGGTCGAGCAGCAGCGGGCCGTCAGGACCGACGTGGACGTTGCGCGGCAGGGCGTCGCCGTGCAGCGGGCCCGGCGGCAGGACGGGGGTCAGCTCGGCGACGGCGGACTCGAAGTCGTCGCGCCGGGCCCGCAGATATGCCGCGTCCGCCGCCGGCACCGCGTCCCCTGCCAGCCGCAGCCACCGCTCCACACCGGAGAGCAGGTCCCGGCGCGGCAGTGCGAACGGCGGGGCGGGCAGGGCGTGTACGAGGGTGAGCAGTCCGGCGAGGTCCGCGGGCACGGCCTCGCGTGCGGGCTCGTCCAGGCGCCGCCAGAAGGTGAGCGGATGGCCGTCGACGACGGTGACGCCGGGCCGGGCGGCACGCACGGCGGGCACCTGATGTTCCTGCAGCCAGTCTGCGACGCGCAGTTCGCGCTCGGCGCGCTCCCGGAGCGAGGGGTCGCGCCCGACCCGTACGACGAGGGGCTCAGAGGCGTCGAGTACGAAGACCGCGTTCTCGCCGAGCGCCAGGAGCCGCGCGTCCTCGGCACGCTCGCCGGCGGATGCGAGCACGGCCCGCGCCCGCGCCTCGGTGAACGGCGTTGCCGCCGGGGCTTCCCTTTCCGTGCCGTCACCCATCCGGGCAGCGTATGCGGTACCGGCCGGGTCCCACTCGGCGCCGTGGCCCGCTACTTGTCCTGGAAGGGATCGTCGTCCAGCAGCTCGACCGAGCCGTATTCAGGGCGTCCGGCCCGCTCGTAGGTGTGGATGGCGATTCCGGTGCCGGTGGTCGTGGAGTCGGTCAGCTTCATCGCCGTCGGCATCGCCCCCTCCGCGAACAGCCGCCTTCCGTTGCCGAGGACCACGGGGTAGGTCAGCAGCCTGAAGACGTCGATGAGGTCGTGCGCCATCAGGGACTGCGCGAGTGCGCCACTCCCGTGGATCTGGAGCTCGCCGTCCCGCTCCTGCTTCTTCAGCGCCGCGATCTGCTCGGGGACGTTCTCGGCGAGCAGCGTGGTGTTGTGCCAGTCCGCGGACTTCAGCGTCGTGGAAGCCACGTACTTCGGGAGGCTGTTGAGCTTGGTGGCCACCGGGTCGTCGGGGTCGGTGACGCCCGGCCAGTACGAGGCGAAGATCTCGTACGTGCGGCGCCCGAGCACGAAGCCGCCCGCCTCGGCGAAGGTCTTCTCGATGAAGGCCCCCATGCCGGAGTCGAAGTAGGGGACGACCCAGCCGCCCTGCTCGAAGCCGCCGCTGGTGTCCTCGCCGGGGCCGCCGGGCGCCTGCATGACGCCGTCGAGGGATACGAACGTGGTGAGCGTGAGAGTAGTCATGCCCTTCGGACCGGCCCACGCTGCGGAACTCATCGGCTCCGCACCGCGTCGGCCGGCGTGGCCCTGCCATGCCGGTCGACGCCACGCGGCGCACGCCGCTCAGTCGAACCAGCGTGCCCTCTCCAGTTCGGCCACCCGCTGCGGGTCCTCCAGCAGCGCGGCCACCTCGAAACGGCGCGCCCACCGGCCCGCCGCCCAGGCCAGACCCGCTGCCACGCCCTCCAGCGTGGCCGCGTGCAGCACACCGTCGGGGGTACGCCGCCATTCCACGTCGGTGCCGTCGACGATCAGCTCGTCGTGCTCGCGGTACGTGAGGGGCGCCTCGGGAAGCAGCACTCGCACCGCCTGCGGCACCTCGCGCTCCGTGCCCTCTCCGGAGGCGGCCGTGTCGATCCGGCCCTCCACCCGCTCGCTCAGCCTCGGCACCTCCAGGACGGCCGCCAGACCCGCGGCGTTCCGGGGGTCCACCGGCAGGAGTGCCCGGCCGTCCGCCAGCGGCACGAGATCGGGCGCGTCCGCGATCAGCGCCTCGCTTCTCGGGGTGATCCCGACGGCGGCCTGCCCGCCGCGCACGGTGCACAACTCCTCGGGCAGCGTGACCTCTTCGGGGTCCATCTCGGCCAGCAGCCCGTACAGTCCGTGCAGTTGGGCGGGACCGACCTCGGAGTCCGCGTCCGCGAGCCTCCGCAGCAGCTCGGCGGCGCCTCCGGGTTCCTCCAGGAGCGCCGCCGCGGACGTGCGGATGCCGAGCGCCCGCAGCACCTGGGCGTCGCCGAACCCTGAGGCGTCGGCCTCCTCGTAGAGCCCGTCCAGCAGCGGGTCCCCGCCTGCAGCGCGCAGCCCTGCGGGGCGCCGCCCGTCGAGCACCGGGTGGCCGCGCAGCCACCACGCGGTGTACGGGCGGACCGTCTCCGTGACGCCGCCGGGCAGCAGCACGCGCACCGGCGCGGTCAGCGCGTCGCGCAGCGGCGGCCGGGCGAGCATCGCCAGGGCCTCGGGCCAGCTGTCGTCGTCGACGAGGTCCAGATCGCGCACAGCCACCAGCTCGGAGGCGACCGGCGGCACAGCCACCGTCGACTCGGGAAGCTGGTCGAGCACGTCCTCGCACCAGACGTCGACCGCATCCAGCAGGCCCACGTCGTCGGGTTCCGCGAAGTCGCCCTCACGGGGCTCCAGTTCGTCCGGGTCGAGGACGACGTCCGTGGCCCGTACGAGCACGAAGTCCGCCTGCACTCCGACCGCGGTGAGGGGCCGCTCGCCCCACCGCTCCGCCAGCTCACCGTCGCAGGCGGCGAGTTCGCCTTCGCGGATGACGCGCTCGAAGGCACTGCCGGGGAAGACGAGCTCGCCGGCCGGCGCGATCTCGCCGTCCTCGTCGGGCAGCGCCAGCGCTCCGAGCCACGGCTCGTCACCGGGGCCGAGCTGCGCGTCGCGTACGAGCCCCAGCACGAGGTCCGCCAACTCCTCCGCGTCGAGGGGCCCTTCGCCCTCCTCGCCCAGGCCCGCGTCCCACGCGTCGCCCTCGTCCAGCGACGCGGCGACGGCCGCCTGCACCTGCGGGGTGGTCAGCACGGCGCGCGGTGTCGCGCCCGTCGCACCGAGCTTCTCCAGCAGCGGATGCACCGCGTCCTCGTGCGCGACCTTCAGGCCGAGCCGCGCCAACTGCCCTGCCCTGGCTGCCTCCGCCGACGACTCGGTCAGCGGCAGCAGCACCTGCCGGGGTCCGATCGTCGTCCGCGGCGTCCCTCCGGCCAGCGGCACGGGAAGTCCCGTCAGCCGGTCCGGGTCCACACCGGCGAGCGAGTCGTACAGCCGGCGCCACCACTCGGGGGGCCGCACCACGCCCGCGAGCCGGTCGATCACCTCGCCGAGCGGCACCCGCGCGACGTCCAGCGCACGCAGCTCCGGCCGCCGCTCCATCCCGGCGGGCAGCAGGCTGGGGAACAGCTCGGCCAGCACGCCGACGGTGGCGGCACCCGCGCCCTCCGCGATCTCCGCCTCGCGCGGCCGCAGCACGACGGCCTCGCCCTCCTCGTCCTTGCCCGCGCCCGCGAGGAACGGCACCCCCGGCAGCTTCGACAGCAGCAACTGCCGCAGCTCACCGTCGAGTTCACCCTTGCCCAATGGTCCCGGAACCAGGTCCACCACGTCCGCCGTCACGGGCCGCCACTCGCGGAGCAGATGGACGTAGACGTCGGCAGCACGCTCCAGAAGGAACTTCGTGAGCGGGCCTGGGGCGACGTGGCGGCGCGTCGGTTCCAGCGGGAAGGTCGCGATCAACAGCGCGGGCAGGCCCAGCGGTTCGTCCGTCGGCGTCGGAGCGTGCACGCAGGGAGCCGTGGGAGGCCGTGCGGGAGTGCCGTCCTCCACCGGCACCGCCCACGTCACCGACCAGGCGGGACGCATCCGTTCCTCGACGGGACGGTCCTCCATCAGGGCGTCCTGCGCGATCCCGCTCTCGTGCGCCACGCGCCAGCGCCGCGCCCCGCCGTCGTCGCGGCGTACCTCGACGAACGGCCCGTCCACGTGCCGCGTCAGTGTGCGCACACCCTCGCCGGTCTCGACGACGATCTCGTCCAGGCCGGGCAGTGTCAGCAGCAGCGCGTCGTCGATCTCCGCGAGCAGCCGCTCCGTCAACTCCCGTGCGCCCGCGTCCCGCAGGGGCAGCACCACTGCGGTGTCGTAGCCCTCGGGCGCGGTGCCCTCCGCGGGCAACGGCAGCCGCAGCAGCGGCGCGTGGCCCTGACGGCGACGCAACTCCTGCCCGAGCGCGGGCTTTTCGTGTGCCGCCTCGCGCACCATCTCCCGCGCCTCTTCCAGCGACCACCGCACACCGCCCGTGGCGCCGACGACGGCGGGCTCGTCGCTGACCGCGAGCACCGCGGAGAACCCGACGCCGAACCGGCCCACTGCCGCCGCGTCTTCGTCGTCGCGCTTCGCGGAGGCACGGAGCGTCGAGAGCGACTCGACGCCCTCGGCGTCCAGCGGTGCACCGCTGTTGGCGACGACGAGCACGTCGTCGCGGAGGGTGAGCCTGAGCCGTCCCTGTGCGTGTGCGCGGGCGGCGGCGTCCGAGGCGTTCTGAGCCAACTCGACGACGAGGCGGTCGCGGTAGCCGCCGAGCGCCAGTTGCTGCTCGGCGTTGGCGTCCTCACGGAAGCGCGCGGGAGAGGCCGTCCAGGCGTCCAGCACACCGCGGCGCATCCGCGCCGTTCCGAACGTGTCCGCCTGCGGTTCTTGCTGCCCCATCGCCGTCTCCTTCGTCGCGCAACCGGCACCTCGCCCCGCCGGTGACGGTACGGCATCCCGCAGGCGGCTCATCCGCCTCCGGTTCTCGTTCGCCGGCATGCCGTGCGCGGGTGCACGGTCCCGGAAGGGTGCCCTTCGCGAGCGCGTCCAGACACCCGGGCGTGAATCGTGCTGCCGGAAGATGCCTCAACAGCCCTCGGCGGAGAGGCCCTGCGGCCCTCGGCAGGGCGGCCGCGGATGCTTTCCGCGGGGAGATCCGGGGGCCGGTCCCGCCTTCGGTACGCGCCACGCACCGAAGGCGAATCCCGCGCCGTTCAGGAGAGTTCGTCCGCCCGCGTCTCGTCGATCACCGGTGGCGGCGGCTGCGTGGCCTTCGGCATGACCGCCGCCTCCGAGTGGCCACCGCATCCGTACGCCAGCGAGACCACATGGCCGTCCGCCGGGCTGTACTCGTTCGCGCAGACCCCGAAGGCCTGGCGCAGCGAGCCGGCCAGCGGCATGAGGAAGCCGCATGTCACACAGCTCGCCGGCGCGGACTGTGCCATGGAGGTCTCCGGCCCGTACTCGTCCTCCCAGCGGTCGGACGCCGTCTCCAGCCCGTAGCGGGACAGGACGCGGGGGCGGCCCATGCCCAGATCCTGGGCGACGGCAGCGATCCTGGCGCGCTCGGGGGGCGGGACGATCTCGGGTTGCGGCGCCGACTCTTCGCCCTCGGGGCCCGCCTCTTCGACAGGCGCTTCCGCGGCGACCGCCTCGCCGGCGGGAGCTTCTTCGGCGGGCGCTTCCTCCGTTCCGGCCGCGACATCCGTGGCGGCGACGGCCTCGGCGGCCCCGGAGGTACCGGTCCCGGACGTACGGGCGTCCGCACCGTCGGTGCCCGCGCCCACGTCCGCGGCGCCCGCGGCGCCCGCGGCGTCACCGGTGCCTTCCGCGTAACCCGGCACGAGGCGGAGGTCGTCCGACTCCGTGGGCAGCAGGTCGCCCGGCCCGAGGTCCCCCGGCCGCAGCCGCTCGCTCCACGGGACCCACTCGGGGGCCAGCAGCGCGTCCGGGCCAGGAAGAAGAACGGTTTCGTCCAGTGTGACCGCCTTCGCCCGGGATGCCCGGGTCAGCGTCACCGCCCAGCGCCAGCCGCGGTACGCCCACTCCCGGCACTCGAAGAAGTGCGTGACGACGCGATCCCCGTCGGCCACGGCCTCGATGTGATCGCCGACCTGCTCGGGCCCCGCGGCGGTCTCCGCCGCCTCGCGCGCGAGCGCGACGGCTTCGGCGCAGAGCCGGTCGGGGACCGGGGCGCGACGGGTACGGCCGCTTCGCGTGGCGGCGGTCATGCAGCACTCACAAGAATCGTCTCTCCTACGCCATAGCGCCGGTATCGGCGTGCACTCCCGTACGGCGGCCGCGACCGACGGTTTCCCCTCCCTGCGGCGGGGAGGCCCCTTGGTTTGCGGACGGAGCGGAACCGGGGAGCCGCTGCGAACGTCCGCGCCCCGCTCGGAGCCGTGCGGAGCGCACCGCCGACCACGCTACCCCACGGAATCGGTGAGCCGTTCCGGAGGGATTCGGTTGCCCGGGGCGCACGAATGTCCGTCCGGCGTGGAGTGTCCGCATCCGTCACCGCCAGTGGGGCAAACTGAAGCTCGTGGCTGCCGAGCCTGGGCGCGGACGTCGTCTGCTTCGTGGGGCCGCGCGTGCCGTGCGACGGCCACCCGCGGCGGTGGCCCGTCGCCTCCGCCGTTTCACTCACGGGGGCGGCGCGGGCGAGTCCGGCCTCGGCAAACTCATCGAACTGCACGCGGTCAACTCCGCGGGCGACATGCTGATCACGGTCGCCCTCGCCTCCACGATCTTCTTCTCCGTCCCCACCGGGGAGGCGCGTGGCCGGGTCGCGCTCTATCTCCTCGTCACCATGGCGCCGTTCGCGCTTCTCGCTCCCGTGATCGGTCCGCTCCTGGACAAGGTGCCGCACGGACGGCGGGCCGCGATGGCCGCGTCGATGCTGGTCCGTGCGCTGCTCGCACTGGCGATGTCGGGTGCGGTGGAGACGGGGCGTCTGGAGCTGTATCCGGCGGCGTTGGCCGTGCTCGTCTCGTCCAAGGCGTACGGAGTCGTTCGCTCGGCGGTGGTGCCGAGGCTGCTGCCGCAGACGTTCTCGCTGGTGAAGGCGAACTCGCGGGTCACTCTCGCCGGGCTCGTGGCGACGGGAGCGGCAGCGCCGCTCGGAGTGGGCCTGCACCAGTTCGGTTCGGCGCTGCCGCTCTACGGGGCGTTCGCCGTCTTCGTGCTGGGCACCGTCCTGTCCTTCTCCCTGCCCGGGAAGGTCGACTCGGCGAAGGGTGAGCGTAAGGCGCGGCTCGCGCCCGCGCGGATCCTGGACGGCCGGGACGACAGGAACGGCAGGGACGAGCGCAACGGCCGGGGCGAGAGACGCCCGGGGCTGCGGACGGTGGGTGCCTCCGTGCGCAGTGCGCTGGTGGCCAACTCCTCGCTGCGCGGACTGTCCGGCTTCCTCACCTTCTTCCTCGCCTTCCTCCTGCGCGACCAGCCGCTGACCGGTCTCTCCGGCGCCTTCTCACTCGGGCTCGTGGCCGTCGCTGCGGGCGGCGGCAACGCACTCGGCACGGCGATCGGCGCGTGGCTCAAGGCCAGGGCCCCCGAGGTGATCATCGCGGGAGTGCTGGCCTGCGCGCTGGCGGCGGTCGCCTCGGCAGCGGCGATCTACGGGACGGTCACTGTCGCGGTGGTCGCGATGACCGCCGGGATCTCCCAGGCCCTCGGCAAGCTGTCGCTGGACGCGCTGATCCAGCGGGACATGCCGGAGGAGGTCCGCACGTCCGCGTTCGCGCGCTCCGAGACCCTGATGCAGATGTCGTGGGTCGTGGGCGGCGGGCTGGGCATCTCGCTGCCGCTGATCGGACCGCTGGGGATGGGCGTCGGCGCCGTCGTGATCGCCGCGGGCGCCGTGTTCTCCGTACGGAATCTGCTGCGCGCCGCCAGACACGGCACCCCGCACCCGCGGGTGGCCTGACGGCGCGCACCGCTAGCCTGCGGCCATGCCCTCACCGCGGATTCTGATCGTCACGGCCGTCGCAGCTGAGCGGGACGCGGTGCTCGCGGGTCTGGAGCGGAGCGACGGGGCGGACGGGGTCGAGGTGCTCGCCGCCGGCGTCGGTCCTGCCGCCGCGGCAGCCGCCACCGCCACCGCGCTCAGCTCCGCCGCGTCCCGCGACGTGCCGTTCGGCCTGGTCGTTTCCGCGGGCATCGCGGGCGGCTTCGGGCAGCCACTGGGCGGCACGGTCGTCGCGACGTCGATCGTCGCCGCCGACCTGGGTGCCGACACTCCGGACGGCTTCGCCTCCGTCGCCGACCTGGGTTTCGGCACGGCCGAACACCGCCCGCCCCCGGCTCTCGCACGAGCCGTGGCGGAGGCCGCCGACGCCGCGCAAGGACCGGTGCTCACGGTCTCGACGGTGACCGGAACGGACGCCCGCGCCCGGGAGTTGGCCACCCGGCACTCCGGTGCCGTGGCCGAGGCGATGGAGGGCTTCGGCGTCGCCGAGGCGGCTGCCGCGCACGGCGTACCGGCGCTGGAACTGCGCACCGTCTCCAACGCCGTCGGCCCCCGCGACCGCGCGGCGTGGCGGATCCCCGAGGCGCTGGTCGCCCTCGGGACCGGATGCGCGGCGATGCTTCCGGTGCTGCGAGCATGGGAGCCATGAGCACCGACGGCATCGGCGGCACCGACAGCGCGCCCTCCGCGCTGAGCATCGCCTTCTCACCGTGTCCGAACGACACCTTCGTCTTCGACGCCTGGGCGCACGGCCGCGTGCCGGAAGCGCCCCCGCTCGACGTCACGTTCGCGGACATCGACATCACCAACGGCATGGCGGAGCGCGGCGAGGGCGATCTGCTGAAGGTCTCCTACGCGATGCTGCCGTGGGTGCTGGACGAGTACGCGCTGCTGCCCTGCGGTGGTGCGCTGGGCCGCGGTTGCGGACCGCTGGTCCTCACTCGTGAGCCCGTCGACCCGGGCTCGCTGAAGGACCGGACCGTGGCCGTGCCGAGCGAACGGTCGACGGCGTATCTGCTCTTCCGTCTCTGGGCGGCGGAGGAAGTGCCGGGCGGAGTCGGCGAAGTGGTCGTGCTGCCGTTCCACGAGATCATGCCGGCCGTGCGCGACGGCGCGGTCGACGCCGGCCTCGTGATCCACGAGGCGCGCTTCACGTATCAGGAGTACGGGCTGCACAAGCTCGCCGACATGGGCGAGCACTGGGAGCACACGACGGGTCTGCCCATCCCGCTCGGCGCCATCATCGCCCGCCGTTCACTGGGCACGCAGACGCTGGTCCGGCTCGCGGAGTGGGTACGCGAGTCCGTGCGGATGGCGTGGGAGGACCCGGAGGCGTCACGCCCGTATGTGCTGGAGCACGCGCAGGAGATGGACCCGGCCGTGGCGGACCAGCACATCGGGCTCTACGTCAACGAGTTCACCGCCGACCTCGGTGAGGACGGGATCGCGGCAGTACGCGGGCTGCTGACCCGAGCCGCCGCGGAGGGCCTTGTGCCGCCCATCCCCGACGATGCTCTCTCCCCCTGGACCTGACGGCCCGGGTGGGGGACCCCTGGGGGCACCTCCCAGGCCGGAGGCTCTGGGGGAGCAGCGTGGGGGAGTGCCCCCACCCGCCGCCGCCCGCGCGTCCCCGCCAGGCGTCGGCCTAGACGTCGAGCTGGTCGGCGACGGCACGGAGCATGCCGGCGATCTTGTGGCCGTGCTGCCTGTCCGGGTAGCGGCCGCGCTCGAGGCCCTGTGCCACGCCGTCGAGGAGCGTGGTGAGGTCCTGGACGATGGAGGCCAGTTCGTCGGGCTTGCGCCGCTGCGCCGCGGCGACCGACGGGGCCGGGTCCAGCACGCTCACCGAGAGGGCCTGGTCGCCGCGCTGCCCGGCGACGACGCCGAACTCGACCTTCTGGCCCGGCTTCAGGGCGTCCACGCCGCTGGGCAGCACGGAGGAATGCACGAAGACATCGCCGCCGTCGTCGCGGGAGAGGAAGCCGAAGCCCTTCTCGCTGTTGAACCACTTGACCTTGCCGGTAGGCACGTCTGTCCTCGTCCTCGTACTGCCGGGCAGCCTCGGCTGCGTCCTGAAAGCTGTGATCACGTCCTGAACCTTGCTCCGGAGAGCAAGTTGAGCGGGCCGAATGACCCGCTCATCACCAAGGCTAACCCCCGGTGCCCGGTGGCTGGAGGTCCCTCCGGACCCCTCTGGGGCCAGGGGGAGCCACCGAGCGGTTCTCCGTACAGTTGCCAACCGATCTACCCTGGCCGCGTGAACACTGAAACGTCACGGCCCGGGGATCTTCTCGTACGATCGGGCGGCGTCGTCTTCCTCATCGGCGCCCTGGCCACTCTGGTCACTGTGGCCCCGCTCTTCCTCGGCACCGAGCCCTTCCCGGCACCCGCCTACTTCGTCTGCATGCTCATGGGTGTGGGCTTCGCGATGGCCGCCGCCGGCCTGGTGAGGTCGGCACTTGGTCAGCGCCGCGAGCAGTAGTCGGCGAACCAGCCCGGGAACTCGCCCAGTCCTCCGATCAGTACGACATCCGCACCGGCTCCCCTCAGCTCCTCCGCATCACAGGGACCGGTCGGCACAGCCACGGAGAGAGCGCCGGCCGTCGCCGCTCCGCGTACGTCTCCGACGTGGTCGCCCACGTACACGCTCGCCCCGAACTCGCGCAGCGCCTCGGCCTTCGCCTCCGCCCACAGCCAGCCGGCCACCGCGTCCGGTTCGATGCCGAGGTGTTCCAGGTGCAGCTTGGCGTTCGGCTCGTGCTTGGCGGTGACGACGACGGCGCTGCCGCCCGCCGCCTGTACGGCCGCGACCGCCTCGCGTGCGCCCGGCATCGCGGACGACGGCACGATCGCGTACCGCGGATACAGCTCGCGGTAGCGCTCGGCGGCCTCGGGGATCCGCTCGTCGGGGAACCAGTGGGCCAACTCCTGCTCCAGCGGCGGCCCGAGGCGCGTCACCGTCAGGTGCGCGTCGATATGGACGCCCGTCTCCTCGGACAGGGCCTCGTAGGTCGCCAGGATGCCGGGGCGGGAGTCGATGAGCGTCATGTCGAGGTCGAACCCGACGGTGGGGCCCGGTCCGGCCGCGGCCGACGGGGTGTCCTGGTCGTGCGTTGCCATGCCGGCCATCCTGCCCTTCCCCGCGGCGTTCACCCCAGGTGGGACGGCCGTGGCGCGGGCCGCGAGGTCGAGAGGGCCCGGACGGTCACAGCGACGTGCGGTCGGCGGAGCGTGGATCCGGCACGGGGGTACCGGAGTTGAGGACTCCGTCCATCGCCCTGCCGCGCCAGTGCGCCGTGGAGTCGTACAGCGGCGCTTCGGTGTCGACGGCCGAGATGAGCACCCCCGCACGGTTGCGGGGCAGCCGACCGGTGGTGACGCCGTCCGCACGGACGAAGAAGGCGCCCCAACAGCTTTCCCTGGCCGAGGAGTTGGGGCAGCTGATCCAGACATGGTTCGCCCCGGCCTGGGCCGTCATCGTCGCCGGCATGAGAATGCCCGGGTAGGTGTCGGCGGTATTGAGGTGCAGCACGTCCTCGCCGACGGCCTCCCGGATCGCGGCGATCTTGGCCGGCGGTGCGTGCCCCGCGTGGAAGGAGTGCAGCACCAACTGCACGCCCTGGCGCTTGTATTCACGGTACAGCTCGGGGAAGCGGAAGTCGTAGCAGATCAGCGTGCCGCACCGGACGCCGCCCACGGTGAAGACGACAGGGTGGTCGCCCGGTGTGTAGTGGGCGAGGTCACCGGTGCGTCCGTCGGGATCGCCGGAGCAGAAGCGCTTGTCGTAGCGGTCCACCAGAGCGCCGGCGTCGTCGATGACGTACAGGCTGTTGTGCGGCTTGTGCTTGCCGGTCAGACGGTGTGTCGAACCGAGCACCACCCACAGCCGCAGTTCCGCTGCGAGCTCCATCACCTGCCGTGTCGCGGAGTCGAGCAACTCCCAGTCGAATTCCCCGTAGTCGGCGAAGTCCGCGCCCGCGTAGCCGGACAGGCACGCCTCGGGGAAGTGCGCGATGTCCGCGCCCTGCTCCTTCGCGGACCTCATCTGGTGCATGACGTAACGGCAGTTGCGCTCGATGCCGGCATCCACGGGGAACTGGCAGGTCGCCACCGTCAGCCTGGACATGGACCGCCTCCCCGCGCTGTCGCGTTCCCGAGCTCACACCCGGGGCCGGCGGGCACGCCAGACGAGGAACAGCGCGCTGGCGACCGCCGCGACTCGCAGCACCACCGGGCCCGAGTCCATGATGGCCTGACCGAGCTCCTTGCCGCCTTCCTTTATCGGCTCCCCCCACCGTCCGTCGACGCGTCCCCAGAGCCACACCAGCATGCCCGCCGCGACGAGCCCGGGCATGCCGCCCGCGGCCCACTTGGCCTCCGTGCGGCTCAGACGCGGCGACCACCACGCGGCCAGCCAGCCCACGCCGAGCGTGATCAGCGAGCCGACGAGGGCCCCCGCCACCAGCAGCGCGGCCGCCGCCCACTCCACGATGCCGCCCGCGCGAGGCCCGGCCACCGCGAGGCGCGAACGCCGCGGCCACAGCCGCCGACGGGCACCCCCCAGGGCCACGTCGGCCTCGGCGTCCGCGACCTCCACCGCCTCGTCGTCGGGGGCCTTGCGGGCGGCCGGCACGGGAACCTTCGGACGGCCGCTCCCCGGCCGGGCGTCGTCCTCCTCGCCGCCGCCGGGCGGCGGGTTGAGGAGCTCGGGCAGCTCGATGCCGCCGACGAACCCGGGCACCGGCTCGCCGAACGTCCGGCTGCCGCCGCCGTCGCCGTAGGGGCTCGGGTCGACCCGCCACCAGTCCGGGTCGGACTCCTCGGGGCCCAGCTCGTCCATCCCTGCCAGATGGGGCGCGGAGGCGCCGTACGAGGCCGTGGGAGCCGTCGGCCCCGAGGTCCCCGAAGGGCCCTTGCCGAACGACACCTTCGGGCCCTCGTCACCGCGGTCGTCACCCCGGCCGGCACCGCCCGACGAGCTGCCCGCGACCGAGCCGCGCGCCGCGACGACCTCCTCCGGCCGCCCCAGCCGCGCGAGGATCTTCTTCACGGCGGCCTTGCTCTCGGCGCCGCCCTCCTCTGCCCGCAGACGGTCGATCCGGCCACGCAGACCGCTGACGAGGCGCGCCCGTTCGGCAGCCGTCATCGGCGTGCTGTGCGCCAGGTCGCCGATCCGGCTCAGATAATCGAATACGAGCTTGTCGCTCTCGATCCCCACCAATTCCCCAACGACTGCTTGCCCTTGGCGCCTGCCCTGCCAATTGCCAGGCTTGCCCACGACGGTACCCTGCGCCGCCCGCGCTAACGTGGGTTGGATGAGCACCGAAACGTGGTCTGGATGAGCACCGAGCACAGCGGCGGCAGCAGCGCCGCACCCCGCACGCTCGCCGACGATCTGCGAGGCCGCGACGACGCGGCCCTCGCCGGGCTGCTCCGCACCCGCCCGGACCTGCTCTCCCCCGTTCCCAACGACCTCACCCAGCTCGCCACGCGTGCGGGCACCCGGGCGTCCGTCGTGCGGGCGGTGGAGCGGCTGGACCGCTTCGCCCTGCAGACCGCCGAGGCCATCGCCGTCGCCCCCGACCCGTGCTCGTACGCCACCCTCGAGGCCCTCCTCACGGGAGACCCCGAGGCGTCGGACGAGGCAGCCGCACAGGCGGACGACGTCGCCGCCGAGCTGCCGCGCGCCCTGCGCTCGCTGCGCGAACAGGCTCTGCTGTGGGGCGGCGACGACCGGCTCCATCTCGTGCGCACCGTATGGGAGTTGCTCAGCCCCTCCCCGTCGGCTCCGTCCCCGACCGGCCTCGGCCCGACGCTCGCCGAGGCGACGGCCGGGATGTCGCCGGGGCGCCTTCAGGACATCCTCGCCACGGCCGGGCTCCCCGCGACGCACGATCCGGTGAGCGCTCTCGCCGAGCTCACCTCGCTCTTCGCGGACCGCGAGCGCACCGGCGCGCTCCTCGGGTCCGGACCGCCCGAGTCGCTGGCGATGCTCGACAAGCTGCGCTGGGGGCCGCCGTACGGCTCGGTGCACACCGACTCGCTCTCGTCGCCCGTGACATGGCTGCTGGACCGCGCCCTGCTGGTGAGGACGGCGCCCCGCACGGTCGTCCTCCCCCGCGAGGTGGCGCTGCATCTTCGGGCGGGCCGCGCGCACCAGGACGTCGAGCCGCTGCCACCACGGCTGGAGGTCCGGCGCGAGTATCCGGGGCAGGCCACCGACGAGGCGGCCGCGGGCCAGGCCCTTGCCGCGCTGGGCACCCTGGAGGACCTGCTCTCCGACTGGGAGACCGACCCGCCGTCCGTGCTGCGCGCCGGCGGCCTCGGCGTGCGGGACCTCAAGCGCACCGCCACCCTCCTGGACGTGCCCGAGCCGACGGCCGCGTTCTGGATCGAACTCGCCTACGCGGCAGGCCTGCTGGCCTCCGACAACGAACCCGACGAGGCCTACGCGCCCACGCCCGCGTACGACGAGTGGCTGCGCCGCCCCACGCAGGAGCGCTGGTCCCACGTCGTGCTGAGCTGGCTCACCGGCACCCGCGTATCCGGCCTGGTCGGCACCCGTGACTCCAAGGGACGCGTCCTCGCCGCGCTCGGCCAGGGCCTGGACCGCGGCCTGTCGGCCGAGGTGCGCCGCCGGACTCTCGAACTGCTCTCCGCCCTCGAGGCGGGTTCGGCGCCCACGCAGCACTCCGTCCTGGCACGGCTGCGCTGGGAGCGCCCGCTGCGCGGCGCCGGGCGTGCCGTCGGTGAGAGCCCGGGCGACCTGCGGACGCAGCTGGCCGAATGGGCCCTGCACGAAGCCGAGTTGATCGGCCTCACCGGGCGCGGCGCCCTCGCCTCGTACGCGCGTGGGCTGATCCTGCCCGAGCTGGGGGAACCCGCAGCGGTAGCTGGGGGAGGCACCCGCACCGCGAGCGAACTGGAGAGTGCGGCGGCACAGGCCGCGGGGCGGCTGGCACCGCTCCTGCCCGAGCCGCTCGACCACATCCTGCTTCAGGCCGATCTCACGGCGGTGGCGCCCGGCCCGCTGCAGCGGCCGCTCGCCGCCATGCTGGGCGTCCTCGCGGACGTCGAGTCCAAGGGCGGAGCCACCGTCTACCGCTTCACCCCGGCGTCCGTCCGGCGGGCCCTGGACGCCGGACGCACCGCGAGCGACATCCACGCCTTCCTGGCGTCGCACTCGCGGACCCCCGTCCCGCAGCCGCTGAGTTACCTCGTCGACGACGTGGCACGAAAGCACGGCAGGCTGCGCGTGGGTGCCGCGTCCTCGTACGTGCGCTGCGACGACGACGCGCTCCTGACCGAGATCACCGCGGACAGGCGTTCCGCGACGCTCCAACTGCGGCTGCTCGCACCGACGGTGCTCGCCTCTCCCCTCCCGCCCGACCAACTGCTCGCGAAACTACGGGAGATGGGTTACGCGCCGGCCGCCGAGGGCGCCGAGGGCGATGTGCTGATCGCCCGCGCCGACGCCCACCGCACACCGCCGCGCACCGCGCCCGAGCCGGTGCCCGACGGCCCGCCGGTGCCGGACGGGGCGCTGCTCACCGCCGCCGTGCGCGCGATCCGGGCGGGCGACCACGCGGCGACGGCGAAGCACAAGACGCCCAAGCCGTCCGGACGCGTGCCGAAGCCCCCGGCCTCCGGGGGCGCGGCCCTTCCGCGTACGACGTCGGCGGACACCATCGCCATGATGCGGTCGGCCGCGCAGTCGGGGGACGCGGTGTGGATCGGCTACGTCAACGCCGACGGGGCCGCCAGCCAGCGGGTCATCGCGCCGGTGCGCGTGGAGGGCGGATTCGTGACGGCGTACGACCACACCGCGGACGAGGTCCGCACCTATCCGCTGCACCGCATCACGGGCGCGGCCGAACTCGCCGGGCCCTGACCCGGCACGGCGCACTCACGTCCGCAGCCGCCGCAGCGCCCCCGCGGTGACGCCGGTGCGGTCACGCAGCAGTATCCGCAGGGTGTTGGGGTGTTCGTAGCCCACCCTCCTGGCGATGGTCTCCAGCGAGAGGCCGGTCGTACGCAGCAGGTGGGACGCCTGCTCGACGCGCAGGTCCTGGACGAAGCGGACGGGAGAGGTCCCCAGCGTGCGGTGTACGGCACGCTGAAGGGTGCGTTCGCTGACGCCCACCGCCTGCGCCCCCTCCTTGATGCTGACCGGCTCGCCCAGGTGAAGCCGCGCCCAGCGCTCGAAGGCCGCCACCGTCGGGTCGTTCTTCGCCAGGGCGCTGGGGATCGTGTACGCGGACTGCGAAGGGCGCTCGTCGACGACCAGGCAGCGGGCGACGAGGTCGGCGAGCGCAGGGCTGGCCATGCGGACGACGGCCAGCGCGAGGTCGACATGTCCGAAGGCCGCGCCCGCCGTCGTCACTCCGCGGGAGGTCGTCACCATCCGCGTCTCCTCCAGGCCGACGTCCGGGTAGCGCTTCCGGAAGACGGGCGCCAGCCACCAACTCGTCGTCGCACGGCGGCCGTCGAGCACACCCGACTCGGCCAGCAGGAAGGTGCCGGTGCACGCCGAGGCGACCGGCACATCCCTGCTGCGCGTGTCCCGGACCAGCCGGCGCGCGGCGGCCGACGCCGGGCCCGAGACGTGGTCGATCAGCTTCTCCGGCCGCCGCTCGGCGAGCGCCGGCACGAGCAGCAGTGAGGCGTCCGCGGCCTCGGCGACGGGACGGGTCGTCACCAGGTGCCCGGCGCCGGTGCGGATCCTGCGGCGGAAACCGACCGTCGCGACCTCCCGTGCGGGCGGCGGGTGCGGCAGATCGCCCCGCATGGCGTCGGCCGTGCTCAGCACGTCGAGGATCGCGGCCAGCCCGGAGTCGAAGACCCCGTCGTATGCGAGTACGGCGATGCCCATGGCGGAAACGGTATCGGACGTGTCGTTGACGACACTGGGAGACGCTCGTCCGGCTCCATGGATTCACAGGTGTTCGTCAACGGCAGGACACCGGGAGGGATCACATGACGAAGATCGGACTGCTGGCCCGCATCGACGCGAAGCCGGAGCACGCGGAGAAGGTCGGGGAACTGCTGCGCGAGGCGCGGCAACTCGCCGAGCAGGAGGGCACCACGGTCACCTGGTTCGCGTTCCGCCAGGACGCGACCACCTTCGGCGTCTTCGACACGTTCGAGAACGAGGAAGGGCGTACCGCTCACCTCGAGGGCAGAATCGCGGCGGCGCTGGCGGAGGCCGCCCCGACCATGCTCGCCTCGGCACCGGACATCCGGCCCGTCGACGTGCCGGCGGTCAAGCTTCCCTGACGCGTCCGCCGCTCACAGGAGTCCCGGGCGCGATCCACGCCGCCCGGGGCTCCCGCCCTGTCCCAGTCCGCCACTCACGGCACCGCAGCCGTCGGAAACCATATGCAACGCGTCGGAAGCGACACTGCCGAAGATCGCCTGCGGCTCGTAGGTTCGCTTCGTACGACAGCCCGACAGCGAGGAACGACGCCATGTCCCAGTCCACCGCCCGGTCCGCCGGAAACGACACCACGCGCTCGCGCACCCACACCTGGGCGGCCCCGACGACATACCTGGACGCGGGCGCACGGCCCGGTCTCGAACTGGTCCGGCTGGGCCTCGAAGGTCACCTGCCCCAGGCCCCGATCTGCGGCACCCTCGGCTTCCGGCTCGTCGAGGCCGAGGAGGGCCGGGCCGTCTTCGAGGGCGAGCCCGGTGAGCACCTGTTCAACCCGATGGGCACGGTGCACGGCGGATTCCTGGCCACGCTCCTGGACTCAGCCCTGGGCACCGCGGTCATGACCACCCTGCCCGCGGGCCGCGCCTACACGACCGTCCAGCTCGGCGTGAATCTGGTGCGCCCCGTCTTCGGTGACACCCCGACGCTGCGGTGCGAGGGCGCCACCCTCCACGTGGGCCGCACGACCGCGACGGCCGAGGCACGCGTGACGGGCGCCGCCGACGGCAGGCTGTACGCACACGGCACGACCACCTGTGCGGTCTTCGCCCTGCCCCAGTCGGGCTGAGGCCAACCAGGAAGCAGAGGAAGTTCATGAGCGGCACGGCGGCGACGACAGTCGTCAATCTGAAGGGGCACCGCGACGACCCCGACTACGCCGACGTGATCTACGTCGGCCGCCCGATGCACCGGGGCGGATGGCATCTGGAGGGGTCGCCGCTGGCGAGTCCGTTCCGTCCCGGCCGCGACGGCACCCGGGAAGAGGTCCTCCGGAGATACCGCGAACACCTGCTGGACCGCCCGGACCTTCTCGCCATGCTGCCCGAACTGCGCGGCCGCAGGCTCGGCTGCTGGTGCGTTCCGGAACCCTGCCACGCGCAGGTGATCGCCGAACTCGCGGACGCGGGCTGAACCCAGCGGAAGCTCCGCCGGGTTCAGCCTCACCTCGTCAGGCGCGGGAGGCGCCCGCCGGCCACACCACGTCGACCGCGAGACCGGCGCTGCGCGCGTCCGCGACGATGTCCGCGGTCGTACGGCCCTTCTCCGCCGATCCCGGCTGGCCGTCCCAGATGGCGACCAGTCGGTCGGCGCGCTCCAGCAGCACCGCGTTGGCCGCCTCGTACGCCTTGCGGTCCGCGTTCGCGTACGGCAGCACCAGCACCTCGTCGGCGGCGGCGGTGAGCCGGTCGTAGGTCTCGGCATGCTCCGGCTTCACCGTGGCCTGCCGGTAGTCGCGGCTGGGCAGGACAGCCACCAGCCGTCCGCCCGCCGCGAGCACCGACTCCGCGAAGAGTGAGTCGGCGCCCGCCGCCACGCACGACAGACCCACGAGCCCGGAGGGCTCGAACATGCGCAACAGCCGCTCCAGTTCCGCCCGTACGAGCGGCACCGTGTCCTCGGACAGCTCCATGTGCCCGGTTACCGCAACTTTCGTCGCCATCCCGGTCGCTCTCCTTCGTCAGTTCCGTTCAACGCGCCCTCGGATACGGTCACGCATCTCATACGGACCACTACACCTTGTGTCCAGACGTATTACCGTATAGGCGCTTGCGCCTGATTCGTGGCCACACGCACGGCAGGCGCCCGTGTGGCCGTGCGCATCCCCTCCACACCGGCTCCACAGCTCGCGGAGCGAGCCATGCGGCACACTGGAGGTTTGACCGGAGGCGTCCGAAGCGCGCAGCCGGAGAACGACCGGACCGCACAGCACCGCGAGACGGAGGAAGCACGCGTGAACGGTGGCCCCCTGATCGTCCAGAGCGACAAGACGCTGCTGCTGGAGGTCGACCACGAACAGGCGGACGAGTGCCGCCGTGCCATCGCTCCCTTCGCCGAGCTGGAGCGGGCGCCGGAGCACATCCACACCTACCGCCTCACGCCGCTCGGCCTGTGGAACGCCCGTGCCGCCGGGCACGACGCCGAGCAGGTCGTCGACGCCCTCGTCGCGCACGCCCGCTACCCGGTGCCGCACGCCCTCCTCGTCGACGTGGCCGAGACGATGGCCCGGTACGGGCGGCTCCGGCTGCTCAAGCACCCCACGCACGGCCTGGTCCTGGAGACCACCGACCGGCCCGTGCTGGAAGAGATCCTGAGGTCGAGGAAGATCCAGCCGCTCACCGGTGAGCGCATCGACGCGGACACCGTCGCCGTGCACCCCTCCGAGCGCGGCCAGATCAAGCAGGTGCTGCTGAAACTGGGATGGCCCGCCGAGGACCTGGCCGGTTACGTGGACGGCGAGGCGCACCCCATCGATCTGGTGGAGGACGAGTGGTCGATGCGCCCGTACCAGCAGCAGGCCGTCGAGGGCTTCTGGCACGGAGGCTCCGGCGTCGTCGTGCTGCCCTGCGGCGCGGGCAAGACGCTCGTGGGTGCCGGGGCGATGGCCCAGGCGCGGGCGACGACGCTGATCCTCGTCACCAACACCGTTGCCGCCCGCCAGTGGAAGCACGAGCTGGTGCGCCGCACGTCGCTCACGGAGGACGAGATCGGCGAGTACAGCGGCACGCGGAAGGAGATCCGGCCGGTCACGATCGCCACGTACCAGGTGGTGACGGTGAAGCGTAAGGGCATCTATCCGCACCTGGAGCTCTTCGACTCCCGCGACTGGGGCCTGATCATCTACGACGAGGTGCATCTACTGCCGGCGCCCGTCTTCAAGTTCACCGCGGACCTTCAGGCCCGCCGCCGCCTCGGCCTGACCGCGACGCTGGTGCGGGAGGACGGCCGTGAGTCGGACGTCTTCTCCCTCATCGGGCCCAAGCGGTTCGACGCCCCGTGGAAGGAGATCGAGGCGCAGGGCTACATCGCCCCCGCCGACTGCGTCGAGGTACGCGTGAGCCTCACCGACTCCGAACGCCTCGCTTACGCCACCGCCGAGACGGAGGAGAAGTACCGCTTCTGCGCGACCACCGACAGCAAGCGGCGCGTGACGGAGGCACTGGTGAAGCGGCACGAGAGCGACCAGACGCTCGTGATCGGCCAGTACATCGACCAGCTCGACGAACTCGGCGAACACATCGGCGCCCCCGTCATCAAGGGCGACACCACCAACAAGCAGCGGGAGAAGCTCTTCAACGCCTTCCGCGAGGGCGAGTTGAGCACGCTGGTCGTCTCCAAGGTCGCCAACTTCTCCGTCGACCTGCCCGAGGCGACCGTCGCCATCCAGGTCTCCGGCACCTTCGGCTCACGTCAGGAGGAGGCACAGCGGCTGGGACGGATCCTGCGCCCGAAGGCCGACGGCCATGAGGCGCGCTTCTACTCCGTGGTCGCCCGCGACACCATCGACCAGGACTTCGCCGCCCACCGGCAGCGCTTCCTGGCGGAGCAGGGCTACGCCTACCGCATCATCGACTCCCAGGACCTGCTGACGGCCCAGCCGGAGGCCGCGCCGGAGAGCGAGAGCGAGTAACAGCGCACGGCGACAGCTGACAGCAGCGCCAGCGTCAGCAGCACGTACGGCGAGGCGAACGGCTGCAGCCACCACTCCAGCCTCAGGTCCTGGGCGCCGTGCTTCGGTACGAGCCACAGCGTGCGCACCGCGAAGACCGCGGCGACCGCTGCCACCACGCCCTGCCCGGCGCCGGTCCGCGCCCGTTCCGCGGCGAGGACGACGAGCAGCGGCACGCACCACACCCAGTGGTGCGACCAGCTGATCGGGGACACCAGCAGCGCGGTGAACGCGGCGACCATGACGGCCCACGCGGACTGCCCGTGCCGCACGTGCACCTGACGGGCCAGCGTCAGCCCGGCCACCGCGAGCACGGCCGCGGGCAGCAGCCACAGCAGACCCGGCTCCACTGTGTGCGCGACGCGGGCGACCAGGCCCTGCAGTGACTGGTTGTCCACGATCCACACCTTGCCGACCCTGGCCGTCTCGAAGACCCGGCGCGTGAAGAACTCCCGGCTGGCGGACGGCAGTACGAGGGCACCCGCCGCGACCGTGCCGGCGAAGCCCGCCAGAGCCGTGAGCCCCGCACGTACGCGCCCCGTCAGCAGCAGATGGACGACGAAGACCGCCGGCGTGAGCTTGATGCCCGTGGCGATGCCGATGGCCAGGCCCTTGCCGCGCGCGCCGTCGGGACGACCCAGATCCCACAGGACGAGGCAGACGAGCAGCAGATTGATCTGGCCGAAGACGAGCGTCTGGAAGACGGGCTCCAGCCAGAGCGCGGCAGCTGTCGCCGCGAGCACCACGGCCCTGCGGTCCCATCGCCCCGTACGGAGGCCGCCGGGAAGTGAGTCCGCCAGCCGCAGGGAGAGGTGGAGGAGGAGTGCGACGAGGGCGGCGTTGCCCGCCACGAAGACGACCTTCGTGGCCGCCGGCGAGAGCCACACGGTGGGCACGAACAGCAGGGCCGCGAACGGCGGATAGGTCGCGGGCAGGTCCCATGCCGTGACCGCGAAGCCGTACAGGTCCCCGCCGTTCACGACGGCGGCACCCTCAGCGCGGTAGACCAGCAGATCCGCCATCGGGAAGCGCTGCACCACGCACAGCACCGCGAGCGCGCCCAGCGACAGCACGAGCAGCGCGGCGGCCGCGGTCAGCACCGCGCTGCCGTCCTCGGTGGTGCTACCGCCGTGTGTGTCCGGCCGCCGTGACACCTGCGCCGCATCTCCTTCCGATCGTGCTCGGCCCGTACGGGGGAAAACCGTTGGCCCGGCCCACCACGGCGGGGCTAGGCTTCCGCGTCTGCCGCCTCCCGGTCCGGGGAGGACCCCCGACCGCTCGGAAACCGGTCGGCCTTCCGTTCCGTACGCACACCGCGCATTCGCCCGGAGGCAAAACCGTGTCCGCCCCTGCTCATTCCGTCCCCGGTCACGCCCGCAATCCCCTCGACGACGAACGGGCCCATCTGGCGGCCTCCCGCGCCGCGCTGCGCGCCATGCGCGAGGACGCGGAATCGCTGGACATCACCAATGTCACGGCGAACTGGGTCAACGCCGAGGTGCTGCGCGCCGGCCTCGACGCGCGCATCAGATCGCTCGCCGACCTCGCCCACACGCCCCTGTTCTTCGGCCGCCTCGACTACGTGCCCGCCCGGACCTTCTACATCGGCCGCCGCCACGTCCACGACGCCGAGGGCGACCCGATGGTGATCGACTGGCGCGCGCCCGTGTCGCAGCCGTTCTACCGGGCGTCGAAGAAGGACCCTCAGGACGTCGCGCTGCGCCGCCGGTTCGGCTACGCGGCCGGCGAGCTCACCGCGTTCGAGGACGAGCACCTGACCGGCCCGAGCGACGCCCCGGGGGTACCGGCCGGGCCGCCAGGACCGGGGGGAACCTCGCGGCTGCTCCAGGCGGAGATCGAGCGCCCGCGTGTCGGCCCGATGCGGGACATCGTCGCGACGATCCAGCCCGAGCAGGACGAGATCGTCCGAGCCGGGATCGAGGGCTCCCTGTGCGTGCAGGGCGCCCCCGGCACCGGGAAGACGGCCGTGGGCCTGCACCGCGTCGCGTATCTGCTCTACACGCACCGCGAACGGCTCTCCCGCGCCGGCACGCTCGTCGTCGGGCCCAACTCCTCGTTCCTGCAGTACATCGAGCAGGTGCTGCCGGCGCTCGGCGAGATGTCGGTGCGGCAGGCGACGGTCACGGGCCTGGTGGCGCACGTACCGGTGCGCGGCGAGGACGCGGCCGAGGCGGCGGGCATCAAGGGCGACGCACGCATGGCACAGGTGCTGCACCGGGCGGTGCGCTCCGGGGTGAGCATGCCGCAGGAGCCGTGCGTGGTGGTGCGGGGCTCGCGGCGCTGGCGGGTCCCCGCGGACGAACTGGCGTCCCTGGCCGAGGAGTTGCTGAGCCGCGACATGCGGTACGGGGCCGCACGGGAAGCCCTGCCGCAGCGCATCGCGCACGCGGTGCTGGTTCGCATGGAGCAGGCCGGCGAGGCTCCGGACGACCGCGTGCAGGACGCGGTGGCGCGGAACGCGGCCGTCAAGGCCGTCGTGAAGACGTGCTGGCCGGCCGTGGACCCGGCGAAGCTCGTGCTCCGCCTGCTGTCGGACCCGGAGTTCCTCGCCGAGCAGGCCGAGGGCATCCTCACGGAGGCGGAGCAGCGGGCGATCCTGTGGGCGAAGCCGGCCCGCGGGGTCAAGTCGGCCCCCTGGTCGGTGGCCGACGCCGTACTCGTCGACGAGGTCGACGACCTGGTGCGGCGCACCCCTTCGCTGGGTCATGTGGTCCTCGACGAGGCGCAGGACCTCTCCCCCATGCAGTACAGGGCCGTCGGTCGCCGCTGCTCCACGGGCTCCGTGACCGTGCTCGGCGACATCGCGCAGGGCACGACCCCGTGGGCGACGGCGAGTTGGGAAGAGGCGCTGCGACATCTGGGCAAGCCGGCCGCCGCCGTCGAGGAGTTGACGCTCGGCTTCCGTGTGCCGCGCCAGGTCATCGCCTACGCGTCCAGGCTGCTGCCCGAGATCGCGCCGGACCTGCGCGAGGCGTCCTCGGTCCGGGAGTCGCCGGGGGACTTCTCCGTACGGGCCTGTCCCGCACCGGAGTTGGACGCCGCGGTCGTCGAGGCGTGCCGCGAGGCGCTGCTGCACGAGGGCTCGGTGGGCCTGATCGCCGCGGACGCCCGGGTCCCCGCGCTGGCGGGCGCCCTGGAGGCCGCCGGGCTGCCGCATCTCGCTCCGGGCACGGAGACCGGGGAGGGCTCCCGGCTGACGCTGGTCCCGGCGACGCTGGCCAAGGGCCTGGAGTACGACTACGTCGTCCTGGACGAGCCCGCCGCGATCATCGACGCCGAACCGGACATCCGCACGGGGCTGCGCCGCCTCTATGTCTCCCTCACCCGCGCGGTATCGGGACTCGCGGTTCTGCACGCGGCACCGCTGCCGCCCGCGCTGGCATCCTGAGACCCCGACCTCGGAGGACCTGATGCTGTGGTGCCTGCAGACAGCGAGCCTCATCGCCGCCCCCTCACCCCGGGCCTCAGCGCGGGTCTCTATTGCGGCTTCGCCTGCGGCGGTCATGCCGGGCCTGGCCCGTGCGGTCGTGAACACGGCGGCCTTCGCCTGCCTGGTGTGGGCCCTGGTGCGGCAGGGCTGAGGTTGCGGAAGACGCACGCCTCCCCCGCCCCCGGAGCCTTCAGGCGGCGAAAAACCGGGTGATCGGACCGCGGGAGTCGTCGTAGCGTCGTCGAATGGATTCGACGACGCTTCGTGACGCCGTGGACGAGGCGTTCGCAACGACAGGCGCGGGAAGGCACCCGTGGCCGGACCCGCACCCGTGGGGAGTGGACCCGCACGACGAGGAGTACTCGCGCTGCCTCGACCCCGGCAAGTACCTCATTCTCAGGGCGCGTGCCGACGCGTGGGCGCAGGCTCTCGCCGGGCTCGGTCTGGCGGTCTCCGAGGAGGTGACGGACCCCGCGGGGATCTGGCGGGACGGGCCCCGGCATGGCCTGGCCCCGGACCGGGCGGTCCGGCTGCGGCCGGTGCGGGCCCGCACCCTCCCGCTGCTGGTCGGGTTCCTGGCCGTGGACGGCGTGCCCGATGTGGCGGTGACGGTAGGGGCCGGCGAGCCGGCGGTGCTGCTGAAGTCGCTGCCCGACTGCGGGTGCGACGCGTGTGACAGCGGCTCCGAGCTGCTGCTGGAGGACTTCGACGACTGCGTACTGGCCGTCGTCAGCGGCGAGTTCGTCCACATCGGCAGAGGCGAGGACACGCTCGTCTCTCAGGGGTCCGGCTGGTCGGCGAGCGGCAGGTTCGCCCGGTCGCGCCGCGACCCGGAGCGTCTGCTGAGGGATGCCCGCTCCGGGCGGTCGCGGCATCCGGTGATGCGCGGCGAGGCGTGGTGGTGACCTCACGCATCTGGGACGGGGCCCCGCCTGGCCCTACGATCGGGCCCATGAAGATCGCGGTGCTCGGTGGCAGCGGACATGTCGGCTCCTTCCTCGTCCCACGCCTGGTCGAGGAGGGCCACGACGTCGTCGTGGTCAGCCGCGGGCGGCGCAAGCCGTATCGTCCGCACGGTGCCTGGCGGCGCGTGACGACGGTGGTGATCGACCGCGAGGAGTCGGAGGCCGACGGCTCGTTCGGGCCCGCCATCGCCGAGCTGTGCGCGGACGTCGTCATCGACATGATCTGCTTCCGCGAGGAGAGCGCACGTCACCTGGTCGAGGCGCTCGCCGGTCGCGTACAGCACTTCCTGCACTGCGGGACGATCTGGGTGTACGGACCGAGCGGGCAGGTCCCCGCCCTCGAGTCCGAGCCGAGGCGGCCGCTGGAGGAGTACGGCCGGGGCAAGGCGGAGATCGAGGCGTATCTGCTGGACCAGGCGCGCCGGAACGGCTTCCCCGCCACCGTGATCCACCCCGGTCACATCACCGGACCGGGATGGGTGCCGATCAATCCGGCCGGGCACCTGAACCTGGGCGTGTTCCAGGCCCTCGCCGACGGCGCCGAGGTCACGCTCCCCAACTTCGGGCTGGAGACCCTGCATCACGTCCACGCCGACGACGTCGCGCAGGTGTTCACGGCGGCGATGGCCAATCGTTCGGCGGCCGTCGGGGAGAGCTTCCACGCCGTCGCGCCCACCGCCGTCACCCTGCGCGGTTACGCCGAGGCCGTCGCCGGATGGTTCGGGCACGAGCCGCGGCTGGCGTTCCTGCCCTGGGAGCAGTGGCGCACCACGGTCGACGAAGGCGACGCCGAGGCGACGTACAGCCACATCGCGCACAGCCCGCACCGGAGCATGGAGAAGGCGAGCAGGCTGCTCGGCCACCGGCCCCGCTACACCGCGCTGGAAGCGATCGAGGAGGCCGTGGAAGCGCTCGTCGCGGAGGACCGCATCAGGCGCCGCGACTGACGGCGCGGCCGGGGCTGCCAGGCGGCTGCCCGGAGCACATCGGGGGCGATGTCCTGTACCGACCGGGCTTCCGTCGGGATGTGGACGGTGTCCTCAGGAGCCCGCTCGCCCAGATGTCCGGAGGCTCCGCTCGACGTGAGCGGCGACCTGCGATCCGGTCTCCCTCGATCAGGCAGGGCGCCATTCCCTTGGCCTGCTGAGAGCTGCGGACACCTCCCATGCGACCGTCGTCTTTCCGACGCCCGCACCACCGCCGATGAGCAACAGGTCGTAAGTGGTCATGGCTGACGAGCCTGGCAGTGCCAGGCCTGCCACGGCATGTGGTGATCGGCTGAGCCAGACCGACGATCAAGTGACCCCCGAAGAGGGGCTAACCGTCCGCGAGTTGGCGTGCCGCCAGCGCGTGCATCACCTCGCGCGTGGACGGATACAGGCTCAGATAGTGCTCGTACAGCTCGTCGTAGACCGCGCGGCGGGCCGGTTCGGAACGGACGACCGACTCGGCGGGGTTCCACGCCGCGATGTCCGCCCGGCGGGCCAGTCCCGTACCGACCGCCGCCAGGAAGGCGTCGCCGTGTGCCGCGCCGATGGTGTGGCGCGGCACGGTCTGCTCGAGACCGGTGACGTCGGTGACGATCTGCGTCCACAGGTCGCGCGCCCCGCCGCCGACCGCCACGAGCCGCCGCAGGTCGCCGCCCGCCTCGCGCATGGCCCCCAGGTTGTGCCGTACACCGAAGGCCGTGGCCTCCAGGGCGGCACGGTAGAGATGCGCGCGTCCGTGGCGGAGGGTCAGCCCGGCGACGACGCCGCGGGCGTCGGGGTCGAAGACCGGCGTCCGCTCACCCGCGAAGTAGGGCAGCATCAGCAACCCTTCGGCGCCCGGCGGCAGTTCGGCGGCCTCCTGGGTGAGCGTCGTGTAGTCCGCGCCCGTCAGATCGCGCAGCCAGGCGGTGATCGCCCCGGACGTGGCCATGCCGGCGGCGAGGCAGTACGTGTCCTCGTAGGTCCCGGCGGTGGACCACAGCCGTACGTCCGGCACCGGTTCACCGACGACGTTGACCAGGAACATCGTCGTCCCGTACATGAGCATGAGATCGCCGGGTCCTGTGGCGCCGACCGCGGCCGACTCCGCCCACGCGTCGATGGTGCCGGCCACGACGGGCGTACCGGCGGGGATGCCGGTGGCGGCGGCCGCCTCGGCGGTCACCTCGCCCACCACCTGTGAGGGCGCCACGAGTTCGGGCCACACCAGGCCGGGCGCCACCTCCTCGCACCGCTCCTCGATCCACCCGCCGCCGCGCAGGTCGTGGAGCGGGTCGCACTGGCTGGCGGAGTGGTGGTCGAGCACGTACGCACCGGTGAGGCGGCGCACGAGATACGAACTCGCCATGTACCAGCGGCGCATCCGCGCGTACACGTCCGGCTCGCGCTGCCGCACCCACGCGAACTTCGGGCCGAGGGCCTGACTGGTCAGAGCGGAGCCGCAGCGCCGCATGATCTCGTCCTGGCCGTAACGGGCGGTCAGTTCGGCGACCTGGTCGCCGGAGCGGGTGTCGACGCCGTAGAGGATCGCCGGGCGCAGGGGCGAATCGTCGGCGTCGGCGGGCAGGAGGCACGGACCGATGCCGCTGACGCCGATGCCCGCGAGACGGTCGGCCGGCAGGGCGCCGGCGAGGAGTTCGGCGGCGAGTTCCGTGAAGTCCCGCCACCAGACCTGCTGCGCGTCGTGCTCGACCCAGCCGGGCCGCGGGCTCGATGTGCGGTGCTCGCGCACGGCCTGAGCCACGATCCGGCCGTCGGCGTTCGTGAGGACACCCTTGGAGCTGGAGGTGCCGATGTCGATCCCGAGCAGCAGTGTCATGGCAGCTCCCTTGCGCCGTCCTCCATGCGTGCCATGGAAATCCTCCGGTGGTTGTGCGGACGCTACTTCAGGCCGGACGTCCTGACGGGCTCGACGGTCTGCCTGCGGAAGCGGGAGAGCATGAACACTCCGTGGATGCCCGCGTGGAGGCCGCGAACAAGGAGTAGGAAATCGATTTCTTGCGCCGGGTCGAGACACCGGACGCCGGGGCGACATGAAAGGGCGAGGGGAAAGGGGAGGCGTGCACGGCCGGGAATCGGGGCACGACCAGCACCGGAGACCTTGTTGAAATCCATTTCACGCGAACGTAGGGTTCACCGCAGAAGGTGTCAAGAGCTCGGGCACGGCGGCTCCCCGGAGCCTGTGCGCAGCACATGAAGGAGTCCCCGGTGACAACCATCAGCGACGTGGCACGGACCGCCGGGGTCTCGCCCGCGACCGTCTCCCGGGTCTTCAACGGCGGCCGCGTCACCGCCGAACGCGCCGAGCGCGTCCGCAAGGCCGCCGCAGACCTCGGGTTCTCACCGAACCGGGTCGCCCGGTCTCTGCGCATGCAGCGCGCCAGCGTCATCGGCCTGCTGATCCCGGACATCGAGAACCCGTTCTTCACCTCGCTCGCCCGCGGCGTCGAGGACGCCGCCCAGCGCACGAACCTCTCCGTCGTGCTCTGCAACACCGACGAGGACGTCGAGAAGGAGAGCCGCTATCTCGACATCGCCCTCGCCGAACAGATGGCGGGCGTGATCGTGGCTGCCGCCTCACGCAGGCGCACCGACCTCTCCGCGCTCGCCACACGGGGCATGCCCGTCGTCGCCGTCGACCGGCGCCCCCGCGCGGCCGAGGTCGACGCGGTCATGGTCGACAACCAGCACGGCGGCGAGGACGCCACCGCCCATCTCCTCGAACGCGGTTATGCGAGGGTCGCCTGCATCACGGGCCCCGCAGGCGCCTCCACCTCCGAGGACCGTCTCGCCGGCTACCGCGCCGCGATGCACGAGGCCGGTTTCCCCGACGAGTGGACGCGCGCCCACACCCGGCACGCCGACTTCCACGTGGACGGGGGCTACGCCGCCATGCGCGACCTGCTCGCTCTCCGTACGCCCCCCGACGCCGTATTCGTCGCCAACAACCTGATGACGGTCGGTGCCCTCAAGGCCCTGCGCGAAGCAGGGGTCGAGCCGCCCGGGTTCGGCATCCTCTCCTTCGGCGACGTGCCGTGGGCGTCCCTCGTCAGGCCGCCGCTGACCACCGTCCAGCTGCCCTCGTACGACATGGGCGCGTCCGCCGCCGCGCTGCTCCAGGACAGGCTGGCGGGCTCGGACAAGCCGCTCCAGACCGTCGTCCTGCGCACGGTCCTCCAGCCACGGGAGAGCACGAACGGACCGGGCGCGCGGAGCTGAGGCCGGCCAGGACCGCGCCCCACGACTCGCGGCGGAGGAAGGAGTGCGGTAGGCGGCCGGCTCGGCGCTCGTGACCGCGGGAGCCCTCGATGCCCTCTTCAGCCCTGTGAGCAGCGGTTTCGCTCGGCGAGCCGGTGCCCGGGCATCGGCTCGCCGAGCGAGCCTCAGTGGGCGATGGGAGCCTGATTCGTGTCTGGGACCTCCCGAAGGGAATCGCCATGATCACCACTGACTTTTCCGTTGGCTCCCCGTGCTGGCTCGATCTCGGTGTGAGGGATTCCGCCGCCGCGAAGACGTTCTACGGCGGGGTCTTCGGCTGGACGTTCCAGCCGTTCGGGTCGGGCGAGGAGGAGTTCGGCCTCTTCAAGTCCGAGGGAAGGACCGTGGCCGCTCTCGGTCCGCTCGACGAGGGCGCACGCTCGGCATGGATGATCTACTTCAGCACGCCCGACGTGGATGCGGCGGTGTCGAAGGTCCGCAAGGCCGGAGGCACGGTCCGGGTCGATCCGTTCGACGTCAACGACCAAGGCCGGATGGCCCAGTTCACCGATCCGCAGGGCGCGCAGTTCGCCGCCTGGCAGCCCGGCAAGACCGAAGGCGTGGAGATGGTGGACGAGCCCAACTCACTGATGTGGGTCGAGCTGTACACGACCGACGCCACGGCGGCGAAGGAGTTCTACAAGGGCCTGTACGGCTGGGATTTCACGGACATGCCGATGCCCGGTGACGAGGTCGGCACGTACACGATCATCGGTCCCTCCGGCGCGCCGCAGGAGCGGATGCACGGCGGCCTGATGGAGGTCCCGCAGGAGGCCCTCGCCCTGGCCGGCGGCAACCCGTTCTGGCACCCGGTCTTCCACACCATCGACTGCGACGCGACCATCGCGAAGGTCACCGAGCTCGGCGGGAACATCGTCATGGGCCCGGAGGACGCCGAGGGCGTCGGCCGCATGGCCGTCTGCCTCGACCCCTTCGGCGCGGACTTCGTCGTCCTCAAGCCGTCCATGTGAACGAACCGTCGACGCGACCACCCCCGGCCGCCACCGGGGGTGGTCCGCACGTGAGCCGACTGCCGCCGCGGCCCCGACTCAGCCCCGGACCAAGCGAGTCGGGGCCGGACCGGTGCAGTCGCGCGGCCACCGGACGCCCACACCGACCGGCCGTTATGCTCCAACTCCCTTGCCCTACGGACGACTTCGAGCGATGCCACCTCCACCGGCGCCCAGCCTCCTCCGCGGACCTCGCGTGGCGATCAGGCACGTCACGCACGACGACTACGCGGAACTCACCGCCCGTACCCGGGAGAGCGCAGAGCTGCACCGGCCCTGGGTGCCTCAGCGGGAGACCACTCCCGAGGCCTTCGCCGACCACGTCGCCCGGTGCGGCCGGCCGACCCACGAGGGGTTCGTGATCTGCCTGTGCGACACCGGCGGCGGCACCGCAGGGAACACCGGCGCCGCCGGCTGCTCCGGTCACACGCACCGGATCGTCGGCGCCGTCAACATCAACAACATCGTGCGGGGCACCCTGCAGTGCGGGGCCCTGGGCTACGTCTCGTACGCGTCCACCACCGGCCGCGGCTACATGACCGAGGGGCTGGGTCTCGTGATCCGTCACGCCTTCGAGGAGTTGGGCCTCCACCGCCTCGAGGCCAACATCCAGCCCGGGAACGTCCGTTCGTCCAGGCTCGTGGAGCGACTGGGCTTCCGGCGGGAAGGTCACTCGCCGGCCTTCCAGCTCATCGACGGCGAGTGGCGCGATCACGACCGCTGGGCGATCACTTCCCCCGGATGATCCTTCCCCGATCACCGCGCTGAGCGTGCCGCCCCCCGTCTCCCGGCGGCCGCCACTTCCCTCGTCCTTGCCTCGTCACGCGTCCAGGGCCTCGCGCCACCGCCTGACGAGTCCGGCGTCGCCCGGGCCGGACCAGCCGCCGCGCCGGGCCGCGCCCCCGATGTGGAAGGCGGTGATGCCCGCGGCCGCGAGTTCCGCCACATGCTCCAGGCGGAGTCCGCCGCCGGCGATGGTGTCCGGCTCGAATCCCGGTTCGCGGGCGGCAGTTCGCGCCGCCTCCGAGCGCAGCACGTCCAGTCCATCGTCGACTCCCAGGGGCGAGCCGGCCGTGAGGAAGGCGTCCGGACCTCTCCTCTTCCTGCCCGGTCCCCCGGCCTGTCCTGCCGGATCCCCCGCACACGCCCACTCCGAGAGCGCCTTGCGCAGGCCCTCGCGGTCCGGGGCGTGGTCGACGGCGCGGTGGAAGGTCCATGGGCGGCCGTCGATCACGTCGTCGAGGACGGAGATCGCGCTCAGGTCCGGCCCGCCCGCTTCGTCGAGGAATCCCAGTACGAACTCGTCCGCGCCCTCGGCCAGCAGCCGCCGCGCCTGTACGCACAGCGCGTCCAGGGCCGCGTCACCACCGGCCGCGAATCCGGCGCCGCCACGCAGCATGACCCGCACGGGCAGGGCGACCGCGGCGCGGACGCGGGCGAAGGTCTCGCACGAGGGGGTCAGTCCGTCGGCGGCCATGTCGGTGACCAGTTCGAGACGGTCGGCACCTCCCGCGCACGCCGCCAGGGCGTCCTCCGCGTCGAGCGCGATCACCTCGAGAACCGGAGCGGAGGCGGCGTCGGGAGCCCGTCCGGAAATTGGTCTAGACACGTGTGCACTCTGTCACAGCCGCGACTCCGCCGGAAGTCGACATCGAACCCGACGGGCACAATCGCCCTCATGGCGACAAACGACGATCCCGGAGCCGGGGCCGCCGGCCCCTCACCCGCACGCCGACCCGCCCACCCGACGTCCGAGACGTCCGGCCGCACGACCCGCGACCGCCTGCTCTCGCGCTGGAACGCACTGCTCGTCAGCGCCCGCGACGGCCAGGAGGAGCCGGACCCCGCCCCGTACGGCCGGAACCTGATCGAGCGCTGGTCGGAGCCCCAGCGCCACTACCACACGGCCGATCACCTGCTGGACGTCCTCAATCGCATCGACGAACTCGCCCCGCACGCGCGGGGGGCCGACGTCGACACCGTGCTGCTCGCGGCCTGGTTTCACGACGCCGTCTACCGCCCCGACCGCAGCGAGAACGAGGAACGCAGCGCCGCCCTCGCCGCACGGGCACTGCCCGAGGCCGGAGTGTCGCAGGCCCGTACGGACGAAGTCGCCCGGCTGGTGCGGCTGACCGTGACCCATGACCCCGAACCGGACGACATCAACGGGGAGTTGCTGTGCGACGCCGACCTCGCCGTGCTGGCGGGGCCACCTGACGAGTACGCGAAGTACGCGTCAGCGGTGCGCAGGGAGTACGCCTTCGTGCCGGACGACGCCTTCCTCAAGGGCCGCGCGGAGGTGCTGGGTCAACTCCTGGGCCTGCCACACCTGTTCCGCACCCGATACGGGCAGGAACGATGGGAACATGTGGCCCGCCGCAACCTGCGGACGGAGATGGAGTTGCTCGTCAGGGGGGATTGACTCAAGACCGACGTGCGGCACCCCACATCTTCGGACTCCACACCAGCCAAGAGGCCACTCACAGAGGATCGCAGGCCACGTGGTCACCGGGTTCCTCCGAGGATGCCCCGGCCTTCGGGCCGGGGTGGGGGTACCTCCCGCTTGCGGGGGAGAACCGGACTCCTGCGGGGCAGGGCAGAGGTAGCCGTATCGCCGCCCGGGCGATGCGGCGTCCACCCCGCACGGAAGTGAGCGAGCCTGCCTTGATCGTGAACTCTCATCTGTCAGTCCTCCCGGATAGTTTGAGGATCATGACGACAGCGACGCAGGTGGCGGAGGGTGCCGGGCACGCCCGTTACACCTACCGTCTGCGGGTGTCGCCCGGTGCGCGGGCCGCGCTGGAAGCGGAGTGGGCTCGCTGCCGGTGGCTGTGGATGAGTGCGTTGCGAAGTCGAAGGCCGTGCACGCATGCAACAAGGCCCATCCCGAGGAGAAGGTGACGTGTGGTCCGGCCCAGCTCGACCAGATGCTGACCGAGGCCCGGGCGCGCACGTCGTGGCTTTCGGCGGGTGCGTCGGTTCCGCAGCAGCAGGTGATCCGCGATTTCGCGAAGTCGCGGGCGAAGGCGTTGAAGGACATCAAGGCCCGGCTGCCGATGCGGCAGCGCGCCGGGATGCCGAGGTTCAAGAAGAAGCGTGAGGCCGACCCCAGCTTGAACTACACGCAGCGGGGCTTCCGGTTGAAGGACGGCCGCCTGCACCTGGCCGGCGGGATCACGGTCAGGCCCGTGTGGTCGCGCACGTTGCCCAAGCCGCCGTCCAGCGCGCGGGTGTACCGGGACAGCCTCGGCCACTGGTACGTGAGCTTCGTGGTCGCCGCCACCACCGAGCAACTGCCCAAGACCGGCGCCGTGATCGGTATCGACTGGGGCGTGGCCCAGATTGCCACGACGACCGCGGATGCGCACGACCTGTTCCACCCGCAGCACGGCAGGACCGCGGCGCACAAGCTCGCGAGGTACCAGCGGATGATGGCCAGGCGTAAGCCGAAGAAGGGCCAGGCAGCCTCGAGAGGCTACCGGGAGGCGAAGCGGCAGGCGGCGAAGCTGCACAAGAAGGTCGCCCGGCAACGGCAGGACACCGCCCGCAAGTGGGCCAGACAGATCGTGCGTGACCATGACGCGATCGCGGTGGAGGACTTCCGGCCGAAGTTCCTCGCGAAGTCCACGATGGCCCGCAAGGCCGCCGACGCCGCGATCGGTGCGACCAAGCGCGCGCTGATCGAGATGAGCCGCAAGCACGGCCGGGTCGTGCACCTGGTCAACCCCGCGCACACCACCATGGACTGCGCGCACTGCATGACGAGAGCCAAGCATGCACTGCCGCTGGGTGAGCTCACCTATACCTGCACCGCATGCGGAGCTGTCTTCGCGAGAGACAAGAACTCCGCGTACGTGATGCTCATCCGGGCGGGTCTGAGCCCGGCAGGTGTTGAGGGCGTAAGACCTCCGGGGCCGCTGGCCCCGGAGACTGCCTGAGCCTGGAATCCGGCAGAAGCCTGAAGGCACCCCGCAAGGGGCGCACGTCCGCAAGGACGAGCGGGAATCCCCCGCCTTCAGGCGGTCGGAGCAGTCAATTCTTCCACCGCCACCGGAATGGAACGGAACCGGCAAGGACACCGACTCTCCCGAGCCCTCGTTTGACGCGGCAGACTGCCCGCTCTGCCCCGTCACGGGAACGCCCGTCACCCCGTCGCGCCCCGTACGGGTGACCCGGGATGCCGAGTCCGCCAGCGGGCGCACGATTGACGCATGGACTTGATCGACGCCTTCGAGACAGCCTTCAAGGAATGGGACCGGCTCGTCCACGAGGTCGGTGAGCGGCAGTGGGACGACCCCACCCCGTGCCGCGACTGGAACGTGCGGGACCTGGTCAACCACCTGGTCGGCGAGCACCTTTGGGCGCCGCACCTGCTGAACGGCGAGACGCTCGCCGAGGTCGGCGACCGCTTCGACGGCGACGTGGTCGGCGACGCCCCGGTGGCGGCATGGGAGGAGGCGGGCAGCGCATCGCACCCGGCGTTCCACCGGAAGGGCGCGCTGCGCGGGAGCGTGCACGTCACCGGCGGGAAGACCCCGGCGTCGGAGTACGGCTGGCAGATGACGACGGACCTCGCCGTGCACGGATGGGACCTGGCACAGGGCATCGGCGTGCGGTCGCGGATGCCGGACGAACTCGCCGACGCGGTCTACGACCACATCGCACCGGAGGCCGGAAGCTGGCACGAGAGCGGGATCTTCGACGCGCCGGTGCCGGTGCCGGACGACGCGGTGCCGCAGGACCGTCTGGTGGCCCTGCTCGGACGGCACCCCTGAGTCGCCACGGGGCGCCTGATACGCACTGATACGTCCCGGACGTTCGAATAGGGCGAAGCATCCGAAGCGCACCGGCCCACCCCGGTGGGCACGGAATGCGGGACACCACGCGGTGGTTGGTGCATGACATGCCACCCGAATCAGCCGGCGCCCAAGCAGGGCCGGACACCCGGCACGTGACGGACACCGGTTCCGGTCCGGGCGACAACGACTCTTCAGGCACTGCTCCGTCCGGCCCTTCGGGCCCCGGTACGTCCCGCTCCGCACCCGCTCGGTCCGGCCCCCGCCCGGCACGGACCCGGATGCCGCTGGGCGTCTACGTGCTGGGGCTGTCGGTCTTCGCGCTGGGCACCTCCGAATTCATGCTCTCCGGGCTGCTGCAGCCGCTGGCCCGCGATCTGAACGTCTCCATTCCACGGGCCGGGCTCCTGGTGTCCGCGTTCGCGATCGGGATGGTCGTGGGCGCCCCGCTCCTCGCTGCCGCCACGCTGCGGCTGCCCCGCCGCGTGACCCTCGTCGCCCTGCTGGCCGCCTTCGGCCTGGGGCAGGTCGCCGGGGCGCTCGCGCCCACGTACGGGGTGCTCTTCGTCTCCCGGGTGGTGAGCGCCCTCGCGTGTGCCGGCTTCTGGGCGGTGGGTGCGGCGGTCGCCATGTCGCTGGTGCCGGTCGACGCCCGTGCCCGGGCCATGGCGATCCTCGTCGGCGGGCTCAGCATCGCCAACATCCTGGGCGTGCCCGCCGGTTCGCTGCTCGGGCAGCACGCGGGGTGGCGCTCGGCGTTCTGGGCGGTCGCGGTGATGTCGGCGATCGCCCTGGCCGGGGTGATCGCGCTGGTTCCGCGGACGGATCCGGCGAAGGGCGCGGACAAGCCGCGGCTCCGCCGCGAGCTGCGCATCTACGCGGACAAGCAGGTATGGCTCAATGTCGTCACCATCGCGCTCAACGCCGCCGCCGTCTTCGCCGTCTTCTCCTACCTCGGCCCGCTCCTGACGGACGTGTCCGGCCTGGCGGAGCACCGGCTTCCCACGGTGCTGGCGCTGTTCGGTCTCGGCGGCCTCATAGGCACCGCCCTCGGCGGACGGATCGCGGACGGGCACCTGTTCGGCACGATGTACGGCGGCATCGCCGCTTCGGCCGTCACCCTGGGGCTGCTCGCATTCCTGGCCCGCAGCCCGGTGGCGGCCATCGCGCTGTCGCTGCTGCTGGGGGTGGCGGCCTTCACGGCCGCTCCCGCGCTCAACGCCCGCATGTTCGAAGTCGCCGATGCCGCCCCGACGCTCGCCGGCGCCACCACGACCTCGTCCTTCAACATCGGCAACACCCTCGGCCCGTGGCTGGGCGGCCTGGTCATCAGCGCCGGATGGGGCTACGAGTCGGTGGCGCTGACGGGCGCGGCACTCGCGGCGGCCGCCGTCGTCACCACTGCTCTCGCCTCGCTCACGAGCCGGCGGCGGGCCCGCCGGCACCTCGGCGTCACGTGCCCCTCGGCGGCCCCCGCCTCTTGGGGCGCCTGAGGCCCGCGTCCGTGAGCCGGCGCACCAGTTCCTTGCTGCCGACCTCGACGGCGCCCGCCGCCACGGCCGCCGCATAGCGGGCGCTCGGCACGTCGTAGTGGTCGCGGTCGAAGGCCCGCCGGGGGCAGCCGATGCCGGCGGCGAAGGTGTGGAGCTCGTCGTAGGAGACGTCGCTGACCAGGTGCGACCACAGCCGTCCGTTGCCCGGCCAGTCGGGCGGATCGATGTAGACGGTCACCGCGTCACCGCCCGCCCACGCCTCGGGGCGCGGGCCGGTGCCCCGGTCCAGGCCGCGGACTCGCCGGTTCACACACAGCAGGTGCGTCCAGGGACGCCCGTGCGCTCAGAGCCACTTGTTCAGCGCTCCCACACGCGCGACGGAGGTCGTGGTCTTGCCGCAGACCCAGTGAGGGTCCTCTCCCAGCGCCGGTTCGACCTCCAGCGCGTGCGGATCGGAGCCGAGGCATACGGGGCACAGTGGCCAGCGCCCGTACCGGTCGAGCAACGCGTCCTGCACGTCCTGGGCTATCAGCCCGTTCACGAACCCGATGCCGTCCGGCCACTGCTCGACCCACCACCTGCGGTGCGAGACCGCTTCCTCGACGAGCGAGACCACGTCCGCCTCCGCGACCTTGCCCGCCTCGAGGTCGGCGAGTACGAGGGCACGGGCGGTGTGAAGTGTCTGCTCGAGCTGGTCCATGTCTCCATTGCACCAAAGACGCCGAGGCCGATGCGGCGGTCCCAGCCAGTCCCCGAGCGGTCTGCGGGCCCGGGACCGGCTTCTTTCACGCCCCCCCTCGAAGATCACGACGTGCCCGGCGAAGACCACGCGAAGATCTCGAAACGGAAGCGTGGTGAATCGATGTGCACGACTCTTGACTGGGCCATGACGGGAAAATACCTTCCACCGATGACCACCTATCTGAAAGAAAGTTTCGCCAGAGGCGGCAGACCGCACGGCAGAGGCGGCGGCAACAGCCCCGCAGGAGCCAACCATCACGCAGCCGGCCCGCGGGGGGCCGGTTCCGGCGCACCAGCGCAGCCCGCCGCCCGCCCTGCCCCCTCCGGAAGGCCCGGCCCCCCTGGACCGGGCGCTCTCGCAGCCAAGGTCCGCACGATGGCCCCGTCCATGACGCGCTCCATGCAGCGCGTGGCCGAGACCGTCGCGGCGGACCCCGCGGGCTGCGCGCAGCTCACCGTCACCGGCCTCGCCGAACGCACCGGCACGAGCGAGGCCACCGTCGTACGGACCTCCCGTCTGCTCGGCTTCCCCGGATACCGCGATCTGCGTCTCGCGCTCGCGGGTCTGGCCGCGCAGCAGGAGTCCGGAGCGGCCCCGTCGGTGACCGCCGACATCGCGGTGGACGACCCGATCGCCGACGTCGTGGCCAAGCTCGCTCACGACGAGCGGCAGACCCTGGCGGACACCGCGGCAGGCCTCGACACCGTGCAGCTGGAAGCGGCCGTCAACGCCCTCGTCGCCGCGCGCCGTGTCGACGTGTACGGGGTGGGCGCCTCGGGGCTCGTCAGCAAGGACCTCGCGCAGAAACTGCTGCGCATCGGTCACGTCGCGCACGCGGAGGCCGATCCTCACCTGGCGGTGACAACCGCCGTGCAGCTGGGGGCCGGTGACGTAGCGATAGCCATCACGCATTCGGGTCGTACGGTCGACGTCATCGAACCGCTCCGCGCGGCCTTCGACCAGGGTGCGACGACGATCGCCATCACAGGGCGTTCGGACGGCGAGGTCGCGCAGTACGCGGACCACGTGCTGACCACGTCGACGGCTCGCGAGAGCGAACTGCGTCCTGCCGCGATGTCGAGCCGCACGAGCCAACTCCTCGTCGTTGACTGTTTGTTCATCGGCGTGGCGCAACGTACGTACGAAACCGCGGCCCCCGCGCTCTCCGCCTCGTACGAGGCGCTGGCACACCGGCACTCACCCCGGCCCCGCTGACCTCGTACAGAGAGGGCATGTACGCAGTACCCGTACGGCACACGGCACGTGTGTTCCAGTCCCGGATCCCGGCCCGGGCTGGTTCCGTCCGCGCACGGGCCAGGCGTACACGTCCGAACGGGCGGGGCCGACCCCACAGGCACCACCCGCAGAAGTGGCCGCGAGCGGTGAGGGTGCGCGGCCGAACGGGCTCGCGACGGTCCCGCCGTCCGGGTCCGATTCCGTGTCCGATCCTCATCCGTTCCCGTTATCCGCATCCCGGGCCGAGCCGAAGTCCGGGTCCGCATCCGAATCCGTGTCCGCGCGAGCCAGAGAGAGCGCCACCTCCCCATGACCTCCACCGCTGACAATCCCCCCTCCTACAGCGAGCTGCGCGCGCAGCTGGAGACGCTGACCACGGAGGCGTTCCGGAGCGATCTGTCCGAAATCGATCAGCTGCCCACCCTGGAGATCGCCCGGATCATGCAGGGTGAGGACGCCACCGTGCCCGGTGCCGTCGCCGAGCAGCTGCCGAGGATCGCTGCCGCCATCGACGCGACCGCCGAACGGATGGCCCGCGGCGGCCGCCTCATCTACGCGGGCGCCGGCACGGCGGGCCGTATGGGCGTACTGGACGCCAGCGAGTGCCCACCCACCTTCAACACCGATCCGTCCGACGTGGTCGGGCTGATCGCCGGCGGCCCCGGCGCGATGAACAGGTCGGTCGAAGGGGCCGAGGACAGCAAGGAGCTGGCGGCCGCCGACCTCGACGCGCTACGGCTGACGGCCGACGACACGGTGGTCGGCATCTCGGCGTCCGGGCGCACCCCTTACGCGGTGGGCGCCGTCGAGCACGCGCGCGGAAAGCACGGCGCGCTCACGGTCGGCTTCTCCTGCAACGCGGACTCGCCGCTCGGGGACGCGGCCGATCTGCGGATCGAGGTCGTCGTTGGCCCCGAGCTGCTGACGGGCTCGACCCGGCTGAAGGCCGGCACGGCGCAGAAATTCGTCCTGAACATGCTGTCGACGATCACCATGATCCGTCTGGGCAAGACCTACGGGAACCTGATGGTCGACCTGCGCGCCTCCAACGAGAAGCTGCGCGCCCGCTCGCGGCGCATCGTCTCCCTCGCGACGGGTGCCGGTGACGAGACCATCGAGGCCGCTCTCACCCAAGCGGGCGACGAGGTCAAGAACGCAATTCTCATCATCCTCGCGGGGGTCGACGGCCGTACGGCGGCCCGGTTGCTCGATGAAGCGGGTGGTCACCTGCGAGCGGCGCTCCGCGCGGCGGGCGACGAAGGCTGACAGTGGTGCCAAGCGGCCGGCCGCCGCCGGCTGTGGCCGGATCGCTGGACCGCACCGCGTTCCGGGCCTCCGGACAGCCAGAGAGCGACCGCGCCAATGAGCACAGACAAGAACCGCCAGATCGCCGAAGCGCTGCTGCCCCTCGTGGGCGGCTCGCAGAACGTCGTCTCCGTCACCCACTGCATGACCCGGATGCGTCTCGGCCTGGCCGACCGCTCACTGGTCCAGGACGCCGCACTGCGCGCGCTGCCGGACGTGGTGGGGGTCGTCGAGGACGACGACACCTACCAGATCGTGCTCGGCCCGGGGAAGGTCGCCCGGGTCACCACCGAATTCCAGGCCATCGCCCGGCAGGAGACTGCCACCGCCGCCGGCTCGACGGCCGAGGCGACTGCCGGCACCCCTGCCGCCGTGGCAGCAGGCGGGCAGTCCGCTGTCACTGCCGATGAGCTGGCCGAGCGTGGCGCCGCCATCCGCGCCGCACGCAGACGGAAGAACTCGACACCGGTGAAGCACATGCTGCGCCGGGTCGCCAACATCTTCGTGCCGCTCATCCCGGCGCTCATCGGCTGCGGCATCGTCGCCGGCATCAACGGCATCCTGACGAACCTGGTCAGCAGCGGCGGCGCCCAGTGGGCGGCGGGCATCGTCCCCGCCCTGACCGCGATCTCCACCGGCTTCATGTCGCTCATCGCCGTCTTCGTCGGCATCAACACGGCCGCGGAGTTCGGCGGAACGCCCGTACTCGGCGGCGCGGCCGCGGCCGTCATCGTCTTCGCCGGCGTCTCCAAGGTTTCGGTGTTCGGGGCGAAGCTCGCGCCGGGACAGGGCGGGGTGCTGGGCGCGCTGTTCGCGGCTCTGGTCGCGGTGTACGTCGAGAAGTGGTGCCGGCGCCGCGTGCCGGAGGCCGTCGACGTGCTGGTCACACCGACCGTCACGGTCCTCGTCTCCGGCATGGTCACGCTCTTCGGGCTGATGTACGTGTGCGGCCTGGTCTCCACCGGCATCGGCCACTTCGCCAACTGGCTGCTCCTGCACGGCGGAGGCGTCGCCGGCTTCGTGCTCGGCGGGCTCTTCCTGCCGCTGGTGATGCTCGGCCTGCACCAGGCCCTCATCCCGATCCACACGACGCTCATCGAGCAGGACGGCTTCACGGTCCTGCTGCCCGTCCTGGCGATGGCCGGCGCGGGTCAGGTCGGTGCCGCGATCGCCGTCTACATGAGGCTGCGCCGCAACACCTCGATCCGAAAGACCATCAAGTCCGCGCTTCCCGCCGGTGTGATGGGCGTCGGCGAGCCCCTGATCTACGGTGTTTCGCTGCCGCTCGGACGGCCGTTCATCACCGCGTGCATCGGCGGCGCCGTCGGCGGCGGTGCCGTGGGGCTCTTCCACCAGCTGGGCACGTCCGTCGGGTCCACGGCCATCGGCCCGTCCGGCTGGGCCCTCTTCCCCCTGCTCAAGGGCAACCAGGGGCTGGGCGCCATCGCGGCCGTCTACGCGCTCGGGATGGGGACGGGGTATCTGGCGGGCTTCATCGCGACGTACTTCTTCGGATTCAGCAAGCAGATGCTGGCGGAGCTGAACGTCGCGCCCGAGGCGGAGGCCGCCGGAGCGGGGAGCAAGGTCATCGCCACGGGTACGCCCGCGGCCGCACCCCGTGTCCCGCAGGACACCCGCAGGCGCGGCGAGGACGACGACGATGACGGCGCCGAGGGCGACGGCGGTCTCGGCGGAGGCGGCGGGGAGCCGAAGCAGCCGGTCGGCGTGTAGGGCCCTTCCTTCTCACCGGCCGGCCCGGTCCGGGAGCGACATCGAGCGGCGTGCCCTCTGCACGGACCACGCCGCCGCTCCCGGGCCGGGGGCCGACGGAAGCAGGGACGGCCGCCGGGGCGGCCGGTGCCAGCAGGGGGGACTCGGCTCGATCGCGAGGTCTCACATGCACGAAGCCCTTGCTCCCCGTACCGCTCCGATCCCCCTGCGAAGGCCGGCGCACGACGGGCGTCCCCTGCCGTGGCTCGCCGGTGTCGCCGCGGCGTTCGTGCTCGCCCAGCTGCTCCTCGTGGTGCCCGGGTCCGGCATGGGATGGGACGAGTCCGTCTACACCAGCCAGGTCAGCGGGCATGCGCCGGCGGCGTTCTTCAGCGCGCCCCGTGCCCGCGGGATCTCGTTCCTCGCGGCGCCGGTCGCGGCGCTGACCTCCTCCATCACCGCCCTGCGGATCTATCTGGCGCTGCTCTCCGGGGCGGGACTGTTCGCGTCGCTGTGGGTGTGGCGGGGCATGCTCCCGGCCCGCGTCCTGGCCACCGCGGGCGCCCTGTTCGCGAGCCTGTGGATCACGCTGTACTACGGGCCCTCGGTGATGCCCAACCTGTGGACCGCCTTCGGCGTCCTGTCGGCGACCGGTTGCTTCGTACGCCTCGCCCGCAACCGTGACGACCGCCGGGCACGTACCGGACTGGTCGTCTCCGTCGCGGTCGTGGCGCTCATGCGGCCGCCCGACGGATTCTGGCTCGTGCTCGCTCTCGCCGCCGTGGCCGTCTGCGTACGCCGCTGGCGCAGACCCGGGCTGCTGGCGCTCCTCGCCGCCGGCTTCGCGTTGGGGTCCGCGGAGTGGATCGCCGAGGCGTACATCCGGTACGGCGGCCTGTTCGAGCGGCTGCACCGTGCCGGCGAGATACAGGGCGGCATGGGCTGGCACATGGCTGCGGACGACCAGATACGCAGCCTGGCAGGGCGCACGCTCTGCCGTCCCTGCGACATTCCCTGGCAGAACCCTGCCACCGCGCTGTGGTGGTTCGCCCTGCCGCTGCTGGCAGTGGCAGGCACCCTCGTGACGCCGTGGGGCCGACGCCGTGCCACCGCCGTGGTTCCCGCGGTCACAGCAGTGGTCGTCGCGGTCCCCTATCTCTTCCTGATCGACTACGCGGCGCCCCGCTTCCTCCTGCCCAGCTACGCACTGCTCGCACTGCCCGTCGCCCGGTTGCTGTGGTGGGTGGCGGCCGACAGGCACGGACGGCTGCGCATGGCCGCGACGAGTCTCGTGGCGCTGGGCCTCGCGGGGCATCTGGCCGTCCAGTACGCCGTACTGGCCGACAACACGGCTGAAGTCCGCACGTCGCACAGGGACTTCACGAGCGCGGCCGCTCGTCTGCACCAGCTGGGTGTGCGTCCGCCGTGTGTGATCTCCGGGGACCACTCCGTGCAGCTGTCCTTCTACACCGGCTGCACGTCGCGGCAGACCGGCGGTCCCGACGCCAGCATCACCGGGGCCGGAGTACGGGCCGCGTCCCGCACTTCGGCGGTGACGGTCGTCGTGCCGCCGGGCGGCAGGCCGCACCCCGTAGCACAGGAGTGGCGGCGTGAATCGCTCGCTCCGAGCTCCTCGGCCTCCCGCTTCCACGGCTACGAGGTCTATCTGCCCGCGACGGTACGGCCCACGGCTCAGGGCGAATCCGGCCGGTGAGCCGAACGGACATGGGGCCGGAAAACCGCGCTCAACTCCCGCCCCGGGCAGGAGAGTTGCGCACGCTCCGCACGAACACCCCGGAGCGTGCCGCGGCCAGTGCGGCGTCCGCGGACCGCTCCGCCGTCTCCGCGTCGGCCACCTCGCCCGAGATGAACAGGCGGTAGTAGAGAGGAGCGACGGCCGCGCGCACGACCTCTTCCCCGTCCGTCCCCTCGGGCAGCTCTCCGCGCTCCACAGCGCGCGCGACGAGCGGAGCCGCCTGGCGGTGACGGCCCGCCAGGAAGCCGTGCAGCGCCCGGGCCGTCACGGGGTCGTGGACGGCCGCCGAGACGAGGGCGCGCGAGACCGCCCCCGCGTGCGGGTCCTCGAAGTGGGTGACGACAAGTGACGTGAGCTCCCGCAGATCGCCCTGGATGCCGCCCGTGTCGGGGACGGGCCAGCGCTCCCCCGAGGCAAGGTCGAGGACGTCGGCCGCGAGCCCCGCGGCGTTCCTCCAGCGGCGGTGGACGGTTGCCCTGTGCACTCCAGCACGGGCGGCCACGCCGTCGACCGTCAGACCGTCGTAGCCGCGCTCCGCGATCTCGGCGAGCGTCGCTTCCCGCACGGCCTCACGGGTGCGGGCCGTACGGCCGCCCGGGCGCGTGCTCCCCGGCACCGGTGGGTGTTCTTCCTCGGCGCCGGCGTCGCGCGTCAAGTGCGGCCCCTGTAATTCCGTTGCACCGTCAGACCCCCTGTGTCACGCTCCACGCTAACGCAACACTGTCGCATTTATGGATCGCTGAAGACCGTACCGGGACCGCGCCGCTTCGCACCGCAACCGCGGGCGGGCGGGCGGGCGCGGCAACACCGCAGAACTCCGAGGGAGCGCAGCAGACATGGACCGAGTCCAGGCACGGGCGCCGCACACCGCCCCGACGCACTCGCCCCGTCCCCCGTCATGCGCCCCGGAAATCCACCGCCTTGACCGCTCAGCTCACACTCAAGGACGTCTGGAAGTCCTACGCCGGCCGCGCCGTCCTCGACGGGATCCCGCTCACGGTGAGCCCCGGCGAACACGTGGCCGTCGTCGGTGACAACGGCTCCGGAACGTCCGCGCTGCTGCGGCTGATCGCCGGCCAGGAACCCCGGGACGAGGGCACCGCCGAGGAACACCGCGAACAGCCCTACCGGGGCGCCCTCATCGTCGTCTCCCACGACCGCACACTCGGGCTCCGGTTCACCGGCAGCCGTCTGCGCATGCACGCGGGAGTCCTGGAGGCGGACCCCGAGGCCCCTCGGACGGACCGAGGGCGGCAACCCGGGGAGCGCCAACTCGCGGCGCTGGAACCGCCGGATCATCAGCCACCACAGCCGCCCGGACCGGCAGAACCGGCGGCACCGAAGACACCGAAGGCACTCGACGAACGGGGGGAACGGGCATGAGGGACGCGCTCGTCATCGAAGAGATCGGCATCGAAGGCGTCGAGGCGGGCGGCGCGGGGGCGGGCCCCTACGGCATCACCACGGGACCGGACGGTGCGCTCTGGTTCACGCTCGTCCACGCCGGCTCGATCGGCCGACTGGAGCTGCCCGCACGGAAGTTCAGCTTCCATTCGCTGGACTCCCCGGACAGCGGCCCGACCGTCATCACCTCCGGCCCCGACGGCGCACTGTGGTTCTGCCGAACGCGGGACCACCGCATCGGCCGCATCGGCACGGACGGCGGCGTGCGTGAATTCGCCCTGCCCGAGCGGGAGTCGGGCCCGTACGGCATCACCGCCGGCCCCGACGGCGCGCTGTGGTTCACCGAGACCGCGGCGAACCGGATCGGCCGCATCACCGTCGAGGGCGAGGTGACGGGGTTCCCGTTGCCGACGCCGGGTGCCTTTCCGTCCGTCATCACCGCGGGGCCTGACGGCGCGCTCTGGTTCACGCAGAACCAGACCGACACCGTCGCCCGTATCACCACCGCAGGCGAGATCACGTCGTTCCGGCTGCCGACGAAGGGCGCGGCCCCCGTGGGAATCGCCGCGGACATGCGGCGCGGCGCGGTGTGGTTCGCGGAGATCGGCGCGGGCGCGGTCGGCCGGATCACGCTGTCGGGCGGAATCGCCGAATTCCCGTTGCCCGACTCGTCCTCACGCCCGCACGCGGTGACGGTCGACGCGGCGGGAGCATGCTGGTTCACGGAGTGGGGCGCGAACCGCATCGGCCGCATCACACCCGACGGCACCCTCACCGAAGCCCCGCTCCCGACGCCGGCCGGCGAACCGCACGGCTTGACGGTCGGGCCCGACGGCGCGATCCGGACGGCCCTGGAGTCGGGCGCGCTGGCCCGCGTCACGGTCTCCGACCAGGGATGACGTCACCCGTTCGCATGAAGCACGACGGATACGTGCGAGTGCTCTGGAGGCGTCGACGACGACCCGAGCCGGACATCATGCTGGTGCGCGCAGAGGCCCTGACGGGTCCTGCCCAGACTTCCTACCGGCCCGAGGATGTGATCCTCGCCGCCGAGGTCGTCTCCCCGGACTCGGTGGACCGTGACCGCGACACCAAGCACCGCAAGTACGCCGCTGCCGGCATCCGTCACTTCTGGCGGGTGGAGAACGACGGCGGCCGCGCCGTCGTCTACACCTTCGAATTGGAGCCGGCCACCCTCACCTACGCGCCGGCGGGCGTGTATCACGACGAGCTGAAGGTCTCGGTCCCGTTCCCCGTCGACATCGCTCTGTCAGAGGTGCAGGCGCCGAACAGCTGACCCGGTTGCGCCGGGTTGCGGTTCGCGGATCACGGAGCGACGGGGCGGAGACCGAGGACCGAGGCGGCCGTCACACCCGGCGAGTCCAACGACGCCAGTGAGTCCCACCGCGCCAGTGAGCCCGGCGCCGCTCCAGGGCCCCGACTGGCCCCGCACACGGCGGGGTTCAGCAAAGGCCCCGGTCGAGAACCTCAGAGCCTCGTTCACAGCTTCAGCAGACGCTCCGTCGCCTCCTTGTACTGACGCAGGGCGAGGCGCAGTTCCTCGGTCTCCGCGGCGGACGCGGAGCCGGGGCCGCCGGGTCGGCGGGTGCGCCCGACGGGACGGGCGGCTCCGGGGGCGGATTCGCGGCTGCGGGGGTGCCCTGCCGCGAACCCGGGTCGGCGAACTCGAATTCGCGGGACGTCACGACGCCTCACTTCCCTTGGCGTGCCGACGGGCGGAGAACAGCGGTGCCCGAGGACGCCTGGGTCCCGCAGTGTGCGGAGTACCCGGCGCCCCCGGCACACCCGCAGCCCCCGGAGTACCCGGTGCACCCGCGGTGCCCGGCGCTCCGGGCGCCGCACCCTTGGGCATCAGCGGGCGCCGCACACGTGGCGACCGCGCGCCGCGCCCCGCGTGAACGAGCTGTTCCGTCATCAACGCGTCGAAGAACGCTCGGGCTTGCAGCATCGCCTCACGCATCTCCTCCGTACCGGCGGTGCCGCTCGTCGCCGCGGCGCTCAGCCGCCGGTAGCCGTCCAGGTGGGACGCGTGGTGCACGGACAGCGCGTCGACGTGCGCGTCACGGTGTTCCGGGCCGGGGAAGCCGCGGGCACGAGCCAGCCCGCCGAGCAGCTCGTGCACCTCGGCGAGGGCATGCTGCGGCGACTCCACGAAGCGCTCCTGCGCCGCCGACCAGCGGCCGACGTAATGCTCACGCATCTCGGGCGGGAGCGGCTGAGGGACGAACGAGCCGTATTCGCGGACGCGTTGGCCCAGCTCGCGGTCCGTTGCCCGGGTGTCGCCGTTGTGGCGGGCGAGCACGCGGTCGTACTCGGGCCCGAAGCGGTTCCTCATGCCGCCGCCGCGCCCGCGTTTGCGTGCTTCCGTGAAAACCAGGCGGGCCACGACGACTGCGAGGACGACGGCCAGGACAATGATCACAATTGTGGACAAGGTCTTCCACCCCGAGTTTTCGTGTTGTGGCGGACAGTTCGCACCCGGGTAGCCGCACGATCCCGTCGCAAACGCCGTGCTCTGCCGCGCCGGGGCGGATCACGGACTCGAGCGTGGTGGCATGGGCACATGGGTGGAACGGATGCGCAGACCGACGGCCGCGGCACACGCGAACGTCCCACGGCACCACGCGCCGTGGCGTTCTGGCTGGTGGCGGCCGCCTTCACGGTGACGATGCTGGGCACGACCCTGCCGACCCCGCTGTACGTCATCTATCAGCAGGAGATGCACTTCTCCACGCTCATGGTCACCGTCGTCTTCGCGACGTACGCGGCGGGCGTGCTGGCGGCCCTGCTGCTCGCCGGCCATGTGTCGGACGAGATCGGGCGCCGCCGGACGCTTCTGCCGGGACTGGTGCTCGCCATGCTCAGCGCCGTCGTCTTCCTCGCCGCCGACGATCTGAGCCTCCTCTTCGTGGGACGGCTCCTGTCCGGCCTGTCGGCGGGCATCTTCACCGGCACGGCCACCGCGGCCCTCGTCGACCTGGCCGACAGCAGGAACACCGCGCGGGGCAGCCTGGTGGCCACCGTCGTGCAGATGGGCGGATTGGGCAGCGGTCCGCTGCTGGCGGGTGTGCTCGCCGAGTTCGCACCGGCGCCGCTGCAACTTCCGTACGCCGTCCACCTGGTGCTGCTCCTGCTGGTCGCAGCCGGAGTGTGGTTCATGCCGGAGCCGGTCGAGGGTGCCGTTCGGCGTCCCCGGATCAGGGTGACGAAGCCGGGGGTTCCGCAGGAGATGCGCGGCACCTTCGTACGGGCGGGCATCGCGGGGTTCGCGGGGTTCGCGGTGCTGGGGCTCTTCACGGCGGTGTCCCCTTCGTTCATGGGGAAGCTGCTGGGGATGAGCAACGTGGCGCTGGAAGGCGGTGTGATCTTCGCCGTTTTCGCGGCGTCCGCCGTCGGCCAGATCGCGCTCGTGCCACGGTTCGGCGACGCGTCCCTGCCGGTGGGCTGTGCGGGACTGGTCGTGGGCATGGGGCTGCTCACGGCGGGATTCGCCGCGCGGTCGTTCGCGCTCCTCGTGGCCGGAGGCGTGGTCGCGGGGATCGGTCAGGGCATGAGCTTCCGCGCCGGGCTGGCCGCCGTCAACGCCGAGGCTCCCGTGGCGCGCCGCGCCAATGTGGCCTCGACGTACTTCGTCGTGCTCTATGTGGCGCTGTCGCTGCCCGTGATCGGCGTCGGCCTGGCGGCCGATCTGGTCGGGCTCCGGGCGGCTGGGATCGCGTTCAGCGTGCTCGTCGCGGTGCTCGCGGGTTCCGTGCTGGCGGCGCTGCTGCGCGCCGGTCGGCGCACTCGCGTCTCATGACGCCGCCTCAATGCCTCGCCGCGGGACGGCCTCCCGCTCAGGACGGGGGCGCGGTCGGCTGCCCTCCGCCCGGACTCGCGGGGGCGTGCTCCGCCAGCGTGACGTCGGTCTGGCGCGACTCCTTCGAGTACAGGAACGCCACGAGGGAGATCGCCGCCGTCCCCGCCATGAAGAGCGCGACGAGCCACGGGTCTCCGTCCGCGTAGCCCAGCAGCGCCGCCGCGATGAACGGCGAGAAGCCGGCGAGCGCCGCGCCCGTCTCACGCGACGCAGCGAACCCCGTGTAGCGCACGCGGGCCCCGAACAGCTCGGCGTAGAAGACGGGTTGGACGGCGATCATCGGGGCCAGCCCGAGCGAGGTCGCCACGATCATCGCCAGCCAGATCACCGCGGGCACACCCGTGTCGAGCAGCAGGAAGAACGGATACGCGAACAGCCCGGTGAAGACGACGCTGAACAGGTTCAGCGGCCTGCGCCCGATCCGGTCCGACAGCGCTCCGTACACCGGCTGGAGCGCGATCACGACGAGCCCGAAGGAGATCACGCCCGTGAGGGCGACCCACTTGGGCTGCTCGACCTGGACCGTCAGATACGACACGGAGAAGGTCGCGTAGATGTACACCACCGAGGTGTCGCAGATGTGTGCGCCGATGCCGACCAGGAAGCTGCGCGGGTAGCGGCGCAGCGCCTCCCGCACCGGCAGTTTCACGACGCTGCGGTCGTCCTTCATCCGCTGGAAGACGGGAGATTCGGAGACCCGCAGCCGCAAGTAGAGCGAGACACCGATCAGTACGAAGCTGAACAGGAAGGGCAGCCGCCATCCCCAGCTCTGCTGGCTTGCCTGCGGAAGCATCCCCACGAAGAGGAAGACGACCATTCCCAGCACGAGCCCTGCCTGCACGCCCATCTGCGCGAACGAGGCGTAGAACCCGCGCCTTTCGGCCGGGGCGTGCTCGGCGAGCAGCGTCGACGCACCCCCGAACTCGGCGCCCGCGCCCAGCCCTTGGCACACGCGCATCAGCGTGAGCAGTACGGGGGCGGCCACGCCGATCGAGGCGTACGTCGGCAGCAGTCCGATGATTCCGGTGGACAGGCCCATGACCAGCGTCGTCAGTACGAGCGTGGCGCGCCTTCCGATGCGGTCGCCGAGGGCTCCGAAGAAGAAGCCGCCCACGGGGCGGAAAACGAAGCCGACGCCGAAGGTCGCCAGACCGATCAGGGTACCGGCCGCCGGGTCGTCCTGGACGAAGAAGAGATCGTTGAAGACCAGCACGACGGCCGTGCCGTAGATGAAGAAGTCGTACCACTCGAGCGCGGTGCCGACGACCGACGCGGTGACGACGCGCCGCAGTTCACGATCGGTGCGCATGTTCCTGGGCGCGGGCGCGGACCCGGTGGTGGACCCGGACGCGGGTGAGGTGGGATTCGTGGTCGTGGGGGGTGGTGGTTCCTCGGACATGGCCGCTCGATTCATCCGTCCCTGCCGCCTTGGCCGCCGCGGACCGGAATACCGGCAGACCACCATCCGACAGCGTTTTGCCTGACGGAATTGTGTTCCGGAAACCGACCCGGGGTTACGGGATGGTGCCACAGCCCTGCATGGCTGTGAACCCGCGCGGCAGCAACGGACCGGCTCCGCGAGGCAAAGCAGCCCGCCGACCCGCTGCTTAGACTGGGCCGATGGCCAGCGATCGGCACCGCACGGCGGCGGACAAGACACTCGACGTGCTGGAGGCGCTGGCCGAGCACCGCAGCGTGGCGGAGATCTCCGAGGTCACATCGCTGCCCAAGCCCACCGTGCACCGGATCCTGCAGACTCTCGTCGAACGCGGTTTCGCCCGTTCCCTCGGCCGCGGCAGCTACGCGAGCGGCCCGCGCGTCCTGACCCTCGTCGGCAGCCACCAGCGCGAGGGCGATCTGCCCGACCAGGCCCGGCCGGTGCTGGAGGCGCTGCGCGAAGAGACGGACTGGACCGTCCACTTCGCACTGCTCAGCGGCGACGAGGCCGTCTACGCCGCCAAGTTGGAGGCCGACAAGCCGTACCGCCTGGCCTCACGCATCGGCATGAGCCTCGCGCTGCACTCCACTTCCGTCGGCAAGTCCGTACTCGCCACCCTGCCCGACGAGTCGGTACTCGCCCTGCTCAAGCGCACCGGGATGTCGGCGCGGACGGAACGCACGCACACCGACCCAGCGGAGCTGCTCGGCGAGCTGGCCGCCGTACGGGAGCGCGGATACGCGGAGGACCGCGAGGAGAACGAATCCGGCGTCGTCGCGGTGGGCGCTCCCGTCTTCGACCACTCGGGCCAGGCCGTCGGCGGCATGAGCGCGGTCACGCTGAGCAGCTTCACCGACGAGGCCTCGATCGCCCGCTGCGGAAGGGCCGTTGCCGGTGCCGCGAAACGCTTCTCCCTGACGCTGGGCGCACCGCCTCACCGCTCCGGGCTCGCCCCGCGGCGAAGCTGACGGGCCGGGACTCGCCTTGCGACGTCAGGTGACATCCGAGGAGAGCGGTGGGCGCGGTGGCTGCTGAGCAGGAGTGGGACGAGATGCTGTTCTCGGGCACGGCCGCCTACTACCGGCGGGGAAGGCTGCCTTATGCGCCCGGACTGGCGGACACGCTCACCGAGGTTCTGAAGCTCGACGGACGAGGACGGCTCCTCGACGTCGGATGCGGACCGGGCACCGTCGCTCTGATCCTGGCTCACCGGTTCGGCGAGATCGTCGGCGTCGACCCGGACGCCGGAATGATCGCCGAGGCCGCTCGGCAAGCCGCCGGGCGCGGAGTGTCCGAGAAGACGCGGTGGGTGCGGGCTCGGGCCGAGGAACTGCCCGCGGGGCTCGGCACGTTCACCGTCGCGACCTTCGCCCAGTCCTTCCACTGGATGGACCGCGACGCGGTGGCGGCCACCGTGAAGGGCATGCTCCGGCCCGGCGGGGCCCTGGTGCACGTCTCCGATCTGAAGACGGAGACGCGGAGCGTCGAGGGTCTTCCCTGCCCCGCGGTGCCCGAAGCGGCCATCGAGGAGCTCGTCAGGGACCATCTGGGACCGGTACGGCGAGCCGGCCTGGGCCTGCTGCCGAACGGAACAGCCGGCAACGAGGCCGCGGTGTTCACCCGGGCGGGATTCGCCGGCCCTGAGCGCCACATCGTTCCCGGCGGGCAGGCGCTGGAACGCACCTCCGACGACGTCGTCGCGGCGGTGTTCTCCATGTCGTTCTCGGCTCCGCACCTGTTCGGCACGCGCCGCGACGAGTTCGAGGCCGACCTGCGCCGGATACTGCGGACGGCCTCCCCGGCGGACCGGTTCTCCGAACGGCAGCCGAGCACCGAGGTGTTCGTCTGGTGGAGAGACCCCACGGACCTGGAGCCGTCTCCCCCGGCCGCGTGACCTTCCCCGCGAAGACCGGCTCGACGGAGCAGCACGACCTGCCCGATACGCCGTTGAAGCCGGGACGCTTCTCGGGCAGGCTGTGACGGGTCCGCGCCTCCCGGCTCCGGACGTCGAGCGAGGCGAGGAGGGCGAGGTGCCACGTACCGCTGACCGCGTGCGCCGCCCGGCCCTCACACACCGCGCCTCGCCGCCGTCACCGCCTTCACCGGCCACCGCTCCGCATTGCGCGCCGCGCCGGAGCGGACTGCGGGCGGGTCTGCCGGGCGTCCTCCTCGCCGTGCTGCTCGCCCTGTTCGGCGGCTTCGCGGCGGTGCAGCACCAGCCGGGTCTCCATGACGTGCGGTCCGGTGGCCAGTCCGCCGGTGCGCATCAGCAGCACCCCCAGCAGCATCTCCAGAAAGCGATTGCGCACCCGGCACACGCCGCCACGCAGGCTCCCCTCCCGCTGCTTCCCGCCGTCGATCAGAACGGTTCGCAGGAGCAGCGCGGCCACGTGCTGCCGGAGTGCCCGCAACTCTCGGCCGCGCACCTCACGCACCACTCGCCGCGCCAAGGACGCGCTCCCCCGGCCCGCACAGGCATCTGAGCTCCGACCGAACCGGCATCCGGCCGCCGCACTCCGGCGCGCGCCGGTGCCGTCATCCTCATCACCGCGGTCCCTGAAGGGGCCCGGTGTGCCTGTGCAGGAGGCAAACCATGACTCGCGCCAACAGGGTGCGGGCGGTGATCGCGCTTGCCGTGATGGCTCTCGCCGCGGTCCTCGCCATGACCCAGCAACCCCGCCTCGGCATCGATCTGCGGGGCGGAACACAGATCGTCCTGGAGTCCCGCGACTCCGCGACAGCGAAAGCGACACCGTCCACCACCGACGACACCATGGAGGTGCTGCGGCAGCGCGTCGACGCACTCGGAGTCGCCGAACCCGGCCTCGTACGCTCCGGAGACAACCGCATCATCGTCGAACTCCCCGGCCTTCAGGACGCGGAGGAAGCCACCGAGGTCCTCGGTCGCACCGCCCAGCTCACCTTCCACCCCGTCAAGGGCGCTCCCCGGGACCACAGCTCCGCGGCCGGCGGCGGTGACACACCCACCGACGAATCGGGCCGCCCGGTGCGGCTCGGCGGCACCGCCATGACGGGTGACGAGGTCAAGTCCGCGGAAGCAGCCGTCGACCCGCAGCGCGGCTCAGGCTGGTTCGTCGATCTCGGCTTCCGCGACAAGGGCAAGGAGCGCTGGGCGGAGCTGACGGGCAAGGCCGCGTGCAATCCGGCCGGCGACCCTCGACGCCGCGTCGCGATCGTGCTCGACAAGAAGGTCATCTCGTCGCCGCAGGTGGATCCGTCCGTCTCCTGCGGGCACGGCATCGCCGGCGGAAACACCCAGATCACAGGGGACTTCAGCGAGGCCGAGGCGAAGGAGCTGGCCACGCTGGTGGAGGGCGGAGCCCTCCCCGTCCCGGTCGAGGTGATCGAACACCATACCGTCGGTCCCACGCTGGGCGCCGAGGCGATCGAGGCCAGCGCCTGGGCCGCCGCGACCGGAGTGCTGCTCACCTCCGGTCTCGTCATCTGCGTCTACCGACTCCTCGGCGCGCTCACCGCCGTCGGCCTGCTGTGCTACGGACTGATCGCCTACTCCGCGCTGCTGGCGTTCGGAGCCACGCTCACGCTGCCGGGTCTCGCCGGCTTCGTCCTCGCGATCGGCATGGCCGTCGACGCGAACGTCCTCGTCTTCGAACGGGCCCGCGAGGAGTACGCATACGGACGCGGAAGAAGCCTGCGCACCGCCTCGGCCAAGGGCTTCCGCGGCGCGTTCGGCGCGATCGCCGACTCCAACGTCACGACCCTTCTGGCCGCCCTGCTGCTGTTCACGCTCGCCTCGGGACCGGTGCGCGGCTTCGGCGTGACGCTCTCCATCGGTGTGGTGGCCTCGATGGTCAGCGCGCTGGTCGTCACGAGGGTGCTGGTGGACTTCGCCGTGGAACGCCGTAGCGTGCGCGCCCGTCCGCGGATCTCCGGTCTTACGGGCCTGGGCCGCGTACGGACCCAGCTGACGAAGCGGAATCCGGACTGGATGCGCCACGGCAGGAGACTGCTCGCGGTCTCGGCCGCGGCAGTCCTCCTCGCGGTGGGCGGACTGGCGCTGCGCGGGCTGGACTTCGGCGTCGAATTCACCGGCGGGCGCCTCGTGGAGTACTCGACGAGCCGAGCGGTCGATCCGGAGGCCGCCCGCACGGCGCTCGCCGACGCGGGCGTGCCGGAGACCGTCGTGCAGAGTTCCGGATCCGGGGGCGGGGGCGGCGGTCACGAGATCACCGTCCGGTCGGAGCAGCTCACCGCCGGCCAGGAGGACACGGTCCGTTCGACGCTGGACGGCCTCGGCGGTGACGCCGAGAAGGTACGCGACGAACTGTTCGGGCCGAGCCTCGGCGACGAGCTGCGGCAGAACGCGCTGATCGCTCTCGGGGTCGCACTCGGCGCCCAGTTGCTCTACCTGGCCTTCAGGTTCAGGTGGACATTCGGTGCGTCGGCGGTGCTCGCGCTCGCCCATGACGCGGTGATCCTCGTCGGTGCCTTCGCGTGGCTCGGGAAGCCCGTCGACGGGGTGTTCCTGGCCGCACTGCTGACCGTCATCGGCTACTCGGTGAACGACTCCGTCGTCATCTTCGACAGGGTCCGCTCGGAATGGCAGGGGCAGGAACCCGGCGCGAGGCAGGGGCAGAGGCAGGAACGAGGGCAGGCGCCCGGAGGCAGCGGACGGAGGAAATCGTTCCGGAGTGTGGTCAACAGCGCGGTCGTCCAGACGGTGCCGCGCACCCTCAACACCGGGATGGGCGCGCTGTTCATCATCGCCGCGCTCGCGGTGCTGGGCGGCGACTCGCTCGGCGACTTCGCCCTGGCACTGCTGATCGGCATCGCGGTGGGCTCGTACTCGTCGCTGTTCGTCGGTGCGCCACTCGCCGTCGAACTCGAGGCCCGTACGCACAGTTCGCCCCGCCCGGGAGGCGGGCCCAAGCCCGCGGCGGCCAGGGCGCGCCGCGCGCCGCACGACAACGGAGCGCGCGTCTGAGGAAGCGCCCCACGGCCCCTGACCGATGCCCGACGCACGCCGAGGGCGGCACCCCAACGGGATGCCGCCCTCGGTCCGTTCCGTACCGGGAGGCAGTCGGCCCTCCCCGCAAACGGATTTCCGATCGCTGCGCGATCAGAAGTCCATGCCACCGCCCATGCCACCGGTCGGGTCGCCGCCACCTGCGGCGGCCTTCTCCGGCTTGTCGGCGATGACGGCTTCCGTCGTCAGGAAGAGCGCCGCGATGGAGGCGGCGTTCTGCAGAGCGGAACGGGTCACCTTCGCCGGGTCGTTGATGCCCTCGGCGAGCATGTCCACGTACTCCCCGGTGGCGGCGTTGAGGCCGTGCCCCGGCTTCAGGTTGCGCACCTTCTCCGTCACGACGCCGCCCTCGAGGCCGGCGTTGATCGCGATCTGCTTGAGCGGTGCCTCCAGCGCGAGCTTGACGGCCTGGGCGCCCGTCGCCTCGTCGCCTTCGAGCTCCAGCTTCTCGAAGACGCTGGACGCCTGGAGCAGAGCCACGCCACCACCGGCGACGATGCCCTCCTCGACGGCGGCCTTGGCGTTGCGCACCGCGTCCTCGATGCGGTGCTTGCGCTCCTTCAGCTCCACCTCGGTGGCGGCACCCGCCTTGATGACGGCGACGCCGCCGGCGAGCTTGGCAAGGCGCTCCTGGAGCTTCTCGCGGTCGTAGTCCGAGTCCGAGTTCTCGATCTCGGCACGGATCTGCGAGACGCGGCCGGCGACCTGGTCGCTGTCGCCCGCGCCGTCGACGATCGTGGTCTCGTCCTTGGTGATCACGACCTTGCGGGCGCGGCCCAGCAGCTCCAGACCGGCGTTCTCCAGCTTGAGGCCGACCTCTTCGGAGATGACGGTGCCGCCGGTGAGGATGGCGATGTCACCGAGCATCGCCTTGCGGCGGTCGCCGAAGCCCGGAGCCTTGACGGCGACGGACTTGAAGGTGCCGCGGATCTTGTTCACGACGAGCGTGGACAGGGCCTCGCCCTCGACGTCCTCGGCGATGATCAGCAGCGGCTTGCCCGACTGCATGACCTTCTCGAGCAGCGGAAGGAGGTCCTTCACGCTGCCGATCTTGGAGTTGACGATGAGGATGTAGGGGTCCTCGAGCTCCGCCTCCATGCGCTCCATGTCGGTGGCGAAGTACGCGGAGATGTAGCCCTTGTCGAAGCGCATGCCCTCGGTGAGCTCCAGCTCGAGCCCGAAGGTCTGCGACTCCTCGACGGTGATGACGCCTTCCTTGCCGACCTTGTCCATCGCCTCGGCGATGAGCTCGCCGATCTGCGGGTCGCCGGCGGAGATGGAGGCCGTGGAGGCGATCTGCTCCTTGGTCTCCACGTCCTTGGCCTGCTCGAGCAGGGCGGCGGAGACGGCCTCGGTGGCACGCTCGATGCCGCGCTTGAGCGCCATCGGGTTGGCACCAGCGGCGACGTTGCGCAGACCTTCCTTGACGAGAGCCTGGGCGAGGACGGTCGCGGTCGTCGTGCCGTCACCGGCGACGTCGTCCGTCTTCTTCGCGACCTCCTTGACCAGCTCGGCGCCGATCTTCTCGTAGGAGTCCTCGAGCTCGATCTCCTTGGCGATGGAGACACCGTCGTTGGTGATCGTGGGGGCGCCCCACTTCTTCTCCAGCACGACGTTCCGGCCCTTGGGGCCGAGCGTGACCTTGACGGCGTCGGCGAGCTGGTTCATCCCGCGCTCGAGGCCGCGCCGTGCCTCCTCGTCGAACGCGATGATCTTGGCCATGTGAAGTGGTCCCTCCCGGACTGGGGATCCCCCTGCACAACCAGGGGACGGGTATACCGGACCGCGCTGGCGCCCGCGACGGACGGCCCTTCAGCCGCGTGGTTCCTTGCTCCACCCGACGAACGAGCCTCACCGACCCGGTCCTTGTCTGTCACTCTCACTCGGAGAGTGCTAACGCAATGATTAGCACTCGACCCCTGCGAGTGCAAGCGTCCCCAGGACATCACACCGGGCCGGGGCCGGCGCAACCGATCGGTCCGGGAACGTCCCGCGGTGCGCCGCCGTGGACGCACCCGGCCGGGCTGGCGCCGGGAGGAGAGGTCCGAACAGCCGTAAGAGGGGCCGCACCTCATCACGAGGTGCGGCCCCTCTTACGGCTGTTGTTACGGCTGTTGCAGCTCTGCGCAGTGTTGCGGGTGCTCAGGCAGTCACACGGACCATGTCCGCCTGCGGCCCCTTCTGACCCTGCGAGATCTCGAACTCGACCCGCTGTCCTTCGTCCAGGGTGCGGTAGCCGTCCATCTGGATCGCGCTGTAGTGCACGAACACGTCCGCACCACCGTCGACCGCGATGAAGCCGTATCCCTTCTCCGCGTTGAACCACTTGACGGTGCCCTGAGCCATCCCTAACTCCCCTATTACTGGCCCTTGCACGAGCCCGCACTTCGCGGACCCGGGTCAGACCTCACCTCCGGTACGGCCCCGCAGATGTGCGGAGGCTTACACCGGAAGGCGTCGACCGCGGCTGAATGTATCTGCACGGACGCCCTCTGCAACAGGTCGCGAAGACGAGAAATCTGAGCACCGACCGAGGGCCCAAAAGCCCGCATTCCGCGGGGAAGCGGGGCAAACATGGCCGGGCATAGCGTGCCAACACGACAATTGCCGCCCCGAATTCGGGCACAACTTGTCGCGTTCTCATATGCTCCCGGCACATGCCGGGTGAGTCACTGGGGTGGGATTGACCGCAACCCTATCGCGTCCCCACACGCGGAACCGCCCCCTCCGTTTCGCTCGGCGTGCACGGAGAAGGCGGTTCGACAGTAGGGGATCGGAGCCCGGCGCAGGGCGCCTTCACCGACCTCTCACGAGACCTCAGCAGCCCCCCGCAACCGCGGGAATGATGGACACGCCGGCACCGTCGGGCGTCGGTGTCTGAAGGCCCTGCTCGAAGCGGACGTCGTCGTCGTTCACGTAGACGTTGACGAATCGGCGCAGGTTGCCCGAGTCGTCGAGCACCCGCGCGCCGATGCCGGTGTGGTTGCTCTCCAGATCGGTCAGCACCTCGGAGAGAGTCGCGCCCTCGGCGCTCACCTCCGCCTGACCGCCGGTGTAAGTGCGCAGGATGGTCGGGATACGGACGTTCACGCTCATGATGCGAGACCAGCCTCTCGGAAGGAATCCAGGTTCGGACGGATGACGGCGGTCGGCCCGGTGGTGGGAGCCACCGCATCCAGGGTCTTCAGGCCGTCGCCCGTGTTGAGGACGACGGTGGTGAGGGTCGGGTCGAGCCGGCCCTCCTCGATCAGTTTCCTCGTGACTCCGACGGTTACGCCGCCCGCGGTCTCGGCGAAGATCCCCTCGGTCCGCGCGAGGAGCTTGATCGCGTCGACGATCCGCTGGTCGTCGACGTCCTCCACCGCGCCGCCGGTACGGCGCGCGATGTCCAGCACGTACGGGCCGTCGGCGGGGTTGCCGATGGCCAGCGACTTGGCGATCGTCTCCGGGCGCACCGGGCGCACGACGTCGTGCCCGTCCTTGAACGCGCGGGAGACCGGCGAGCAGCCCTCCGCCTGCGCACCGAAGATCTTGTACGGCTTGTCCTCGACGAGACCGAGGGCGATCAGCTCCTTGAGCCCCTTGTCGATCTTCGTGAGCTGCGAGCCGGAGGCGATGGGGACCACGAGCTGGTCCGGCAGCCGCCAGCCCAGCTGCTCGCAGATCTCGTACGCGAGGGTCTTGGAGCCCTCGGCGTAGTACGGGCGCAGATTGACGTTGACGAAGCCCCACCCCTCACCCGCGGGGTCGCCGATCAGCTCGGAGCAGAAACGGTTCACGTCGTCGTAGTTGCCCTCGATGCCGACCAGTTCGCCACCGTAGACAGCCGCCATGACGACCTTGCCCTGCTCCAGGTCGTGCGGGATGAACACGCACGAGCGAAGACCCGCACGGGCTGCCGCGGCACCGACGGCGCCCGCGAGGTTGCCGGTCGAGGAGCAGGAGAGGGTGGTGAAACCGAAGGCACGGGCGGCCTCCACGGCGATGGCCACGACGCGGTCCTTGAACGAGTGCGTCGGGTTGCCGGAGTCGTCCTTGATGTGCAGGGAGCCGGTGACGCCGAGCTCACGCGCGAGCCGGTCGGCCCGGACGAGCTTCGTGAAGCCGGGGTTGATGTTGGGCTTCGTCGCAACGTCGGCGGGCACCGGCAGCAGCGGCGCGTACCGCCAGATGTTGTCCGGACCGGCCTCGATGCGTTCACGAAGCGCCGCTGGGTCGCCGCCGGGGAACTCGTATGCGATCTCCAGCGGCCCGAAACACGCCTCACAGGCGAAGACCGGACCGAGAGGGATGCGCTCTCCGCACTCGCGGCAGGAGAGCGCGGCGGCGGGGCCGAGCGATACGCCGGCTCCGGCCTTGTCGGCGGTCGTGCTGGCGGCAGCTTGAACAGCCATGATTCGGCGAGGCCCTTTCTCCTCATCTTCCCCGTGACGTATCTCGCCACGAGACGGAATTGGCACCTTCCCGAGCCGGGAGCCTCGCGATGTCATTACTCGTGGTGCGAGACCGGCTGGAGGGTTGCCGGGGCTTCAACGGGCCGTTCCCTCTGCCCCTCTGGATGAGCGGTGTGAAGTTGTGTGGGCGGTGGCCGAGAACGCCGGGCCGGGACCCGGCATGCGATCGCCGTCCGCGTTGTTCAAGACTGTAACCGAAGGGCCTGGTGGTTGAGACAGGTGTCCGTACCGCGAGATGGATCACAGGGAGTGTCCGCGTGCTGGAGGAAGTCGAACAGTGGCTGGCGCGCCGGTCGTACTCGTGCGCCGACCGTCCCATGACGGAGCTGCTGGCGGCGAAGCCGGCGGCCGGCTCCCGGGTGAGCGTCGTGCTGCCCGCGCTGAACGAGGAGCGGACCGTCGGCCGCATCGTGTCGGTGATCCGGCGCGAGCTGATGGCCGGGCCCCCCTCGCTCGTGGACGAGCTGGTGGTGCTGGACTCCGGGTCCACCGACCGTACGGCCGAGGTCGCCGCGGACGCCGGCGCGCGAGTCGTGCACCGGGACGAGGTGCTCCCGAGGCTGCCCGCGCTGCCCGGCAAGGGCGAGGTGCTGTGGCGTTCGCTGCTGGTGACGAGCGGCGACATCGTCTGCTTCGCGGACGCCGACCTGGAGAACTTCTCCGCCGACTTCGTCTCCGGCGTCGTGGGACCGCTGCTCACCGACCCCCGGCTGCGGCTGGTCAAAGCGATGTACGACCGGCCGCTCGGTGACGACCCGGCGGGCGGCGGACGGGTCACCGAGCTCGTCGCACGGCCGCTGCTGAACCTCCACTGGCCGCGGCTCGCGGGGTTCGTGCAGCCGCTCGGCGGTGAGTACGCGGCGCGGCGCACGCTGCTGGAAGCGCTGCCCTTCCCCGTCGGCTACGGCGTCGAACTGGGCCTGCTCATCGACTCGTTGCACACGGTGGGCCTCGACGCGCTGGCGCAGGTCGACGTCGGCGTGCGGCGGCACCGGAACCAGGACGGGCAGGCGCTCGGCCGCATGGCCGCGGCGATCCACCACACCGCACAGCTCCGTCTGGCGCGCGGCAGCCACCTGGTCAGGCCGACGCTGACGCAGTTCGAGCGGGGCGAAGCGGGCCGCGGCGGGTTCGCGCCCCGCAGCCACGCGGTCGACACGGTGGAGCGTCCGCCGATGCGTGAGATCGCGGAGTACACGGACCGGCGAGCGGCGTAGGCGGGGCTGCCGGGCGGCGTGGACCGGGCCCGCCGGGTGTGCGCCGCGCGTCACGTTTGCCGGGATCGGGCCGCGGCTAAGCTCGGGCCATGGTCGTCGAACGCGCATCCCAGCAGGCCCTGGCGGACGTACTGGTCGCGTCGAACAGGGGTCCCGTCTCGTACTCCTTCACTGGGGCTAGCCCCACCCGGGCCGGAGGCTCTGGGGGAGGCTCACTTTCCGTGAAGCGCGGCGGCGGCGGCCTCGTCTCGGGACTCTCGGCCATCGCGACGGAAGGCGCCGGCGGCTCCGGAGGCAACGCCCTCTGGGTGTGCGCCGCTCTCGGCGACGGCGACAGGGAGGCCGTGCGCCGCTCGGGGGGCAAGCCGGACCCGGCCGACACCGGCGGTCAGTCCGTACGGATGCTGGACATCCCCGAGGACACCTTCACCGACGCCTACAACGGCATCGCCAACTCCGTGCTCTGGTTCGTCCACCACATGCTCTACCAGACGCCTCTCGAGCCGTCCTTCGGCGCGGAGTTCGAGCGGCAGTGGGCGTCGTACGAGCGCTACAACGCGGCCTTCGCCGACGCCCTGGCGGAGGAGGCGGCGGAGGGTGCGACGGTGCTGGTGCAGGACTACCACCTGACGCTGGTGCCCGGGCTGCTCCGCGAGCGCCGCCCCGATCTGCGCATCGGGCATTTCTCGCACACCCCGTGGGCGCCGCCGGACTACTACCGGATGCTGCCCGACGCCGTGGCGCGGCAGGTCCTGCGCGGGATCCTGGGCACCGACCGCGCCGCGTTCCTCACACGCCGCTGGGCGCGCGGATTCGCCGACTGCTGCGTGGACGTGCTGGGCGCGGCGGTCGGGGAGGACGAGTCGACGGGCGAGCTCGAGGTCGTCTGCGAGGGCCGGACCACCCGCCTCGGGGTGCACGGGCTGGGCGCGGACGCGGAGTTCCTGCGGGAGCGCGCGGGGCGGGACGACGTCGAGGAGCGGATCGGCATGCTGCGCGAGGAGATCGGCAGCGACGAGGACGGGCGGCCGCGGCGCGCGATCGTGCGGGTCGACCGCACCGAACTGTCCAAGAACATCGTGCGCGGACTGCACGCCTACGGCCGTCTGCTCGCGGACCGTCCCGAGTGGCACGGGCGCGTCGTGCACCTCGCTCTCGCCTACCCGTCACGTCAGGACCTCGCGGTCTACCGCGACTACATGAGCGAGGTCTCGCGCGTCGCGGACGAGATCAACTCCACGTACGGGACGCCGGGTTGGACGCCGGTCGTGCTCTTCCTCAAGGACGACTTCGCACGCTCGCTGGCGGCGTACCGGCTGGCCGACGTCGCCCTGGTCAACCCGATCCGCGACGGCATGAACCTGGTCGCCAAGGAGGTCCCGGTCGTCTCCGACGACGGATGTGCCCTGGTCCTCTCGCGCGAGGCGGGCGCTTACGCGGAGCTGGGCGAGGACTCCTTCGTCGTCAATCCGTACGACATCGCGGAAACGGCCCGCGCACTGCACGAGGCGCTGACGCTGGACCACGGCCGGCGGGCGGAGCGCACCAAGCGGCTCGCGGCGGCTGCGACTGCGACGCCACCGACCCGCTGGTTCCTCGACCAACTGCACGCGCTGCGGGGCGAGTAGCTCAGGGCTTGCGGCTCGGCTCCTCAAGGGAGTCGGCCAGCGCGCGCAGCAGTCGGACGACTCCGGCCGGTCCGTCGACGACGACGTCCGCGCGGTCGGCGATCTCCGGCACCGACTCGCCGGTGTCGCCGCCCCCGCTGCACACGAGCAGACCGGGCACGCCCTCGCCGCGCAGCTTCTCCACGGCCGCGAACGCTGCCAGGTCACCCAGGTCGTCGCCTGCGTACAGCACCGATCCGGCCCCCACCTCCCGGAGGTGCTCTGTCAGCGCCGCGCCCTTGTCGACGCCGGGTGCGCGCAACTCCAGGACCATGCGCCCCGGTTCGACGACGAGTCCGTGCCGGTCGGCGAGTTCGTGCAGCGGGGCGCGCAACAGCTCGAAGGCGGCGGCAGGATCGTCGGTGCGCCGCGTGTGCACGGCGACGGCGCGCCCCTTGTCCTCCGTCCAGGTGCCGGGCGGGACGCCCAAGTCGTCGAGAAGCGCCGGCAGTTCGGCCCGCACGGCCTCGACACCGGGCGGCGGCGGCGCGGTGCTCAGGCGTCCGGTGGCCGCGTCCCAGCGCTCCGCGCCGTACGCGCCGAGCACGGTGAGGTGTTCCAGGCCCTCGGCTCCCCCGAGGCCGCTCTGCCTTACGGCGGCCTCGGCCGGGCGCCCCGTCACCACGGCCACCGCGCACAGGCGCGGAGCGAGGCGGGAGAGCACCGGCACGGCGCCTGGGTCGGCGCGGGCGTCGGCGGGATCGGCGACGATCGGGGCGATGGTGCCGTCGAAGTCGAAGGCCACCACAGCGCGTCGGGGCTCCGAGAGGATCGCGGCGAGCCCTTCCCTGCCTGCGTCGGTACGGGGGGTCGGAAGGTCGGCCATGCCGCGACCTTACCCGCCGGTGGGCGGCAGCTCGCGCGGCTCGATGCGCTCCTCGACGGCCGAGTCGCCCTCACGCACGACGGTGTACGCGGCCTTGCCGGAGATCTCCGTGACGGCTTCGGTGAGACGCGTCCCGTGGTAGACGAGGCCCACTCCGTCGTCGGTGCAGTGCGAGGTGGGGAGTGTTCCGTCGGCGACGAGCCGGTGCACGAGGGGGCGGCGGCCCCGGTCGCTGTCGTAGTGCACGCCGTTGCCGTACGGAAGGAAGCCCAACGCGTCGGTGAGCGGGCGCAGTTCGGGACCGAACGAGTCGGTGACGCCGCCCTGGAACCAGCAGATCGACCCGGCGCTCACGCCGCTGAGCACGACGCCCGCCTGCCACGCCCGGCACAGTACGGCGTCGAGGCCGTGCAGCCGCCAGACGGCCAGCAGGTTGGCGACGGAGCCGCCCATGACCCAGACGACGTCGTGGTCGAGGACGGTGCCCTCGACGTCCTCGACGTTGGGCATGGGGAAGAGGTTCAGCGGGGCGAGGTCGAATCCGGCCACCCGAGCGGCCTCGGCCATGCGCGCGGCGAAGTGCTCGGCGTCGCCGATCGCCGTTCCGATGTACAGCACCTTCGGGCGGCGGCCGTGCACGCCGGACAGGTCGACCGCGTGGTGCACCAGCGCGTCGAAGAGCACCCTGTTGCGGCTGCCGACGAGATGCCCGCCGGAGGTGGCCAGGATCGTCGGCTCGGGAGCGGTCATGCGCTGGCCCTGGTGACGCGCAGGACCCGGTCGGCCCAAACTCCCGTCATCGTCGGGCCCGTTGGGCCTCGCGGCGGCGGCGCAGCCGGTTGACGGTCACGGGGTCGTGGGCGAGGGCACGCGGGTCGTCCAGGAGCGCGTTGAGGAGCTGGTAGTAGCGCGTGGGCGACATCTCCAGCTGCTCGCGTATGGCCCGTTCCTTCATGCCCGGCCCGGACCAGCCGCGGCGTTCCACGGCGAGTACGGACAGGTCGCGCTCGGAGAGGCCGGGCTGCCGCGGCCCGCCGTCCCTCTGCGCCGGAACCTGCGGGCCGCCGGTCCCGGCCCGCTTCTCGTCCCCGACCTCACCGTCGCCGGCCTCGTGGCTCATGCGTCCAACCTAACGCCGGTGTCCGACACTCAGCGCGCCCGAGCCTCCGAATCCCGCGCCTCGGCACGGCGCTGGACGGCGCCGAGCACGCCGACCGGGCCGGTGTCCGCGGCCACGGCCTTGCCGATGCTCCTCTTGATGTCTCCGCTCACCTTCGCCCAGGAGACCTTGCCGACGGGGTAGAACTCGGCGTTCATGAGCTCGTCCTGGAAGCGCCGCATCGGCTTGTGCTCGCCGCCCTCACGCATCCTGTCGTTCGCGGAGGTCGTCACCGGGAGCAGGTCGTAGCGGTCGGCGAATCCGTAGTGGTACGTCTCGCCGAAGAGGAAGTCGAGGAAGCGGCCCGCCTCTTCGCGTCTGCCGTTCGCCTTGAAGGCCATCACCCAGTCGGCCACGCCGAGGGTGGAGCCCGACGGACCGTCCGCTCCCGGCGGCATCGCGGTGCCGTACTTCACGCCGCTGCGCCGCACCTGCTTCATCAGCGTCGGATGGCCGTTGAGCATGCCCACCTCGCCGCGCGCGAAGGCGTCGAAGAGTTCCCTGCGGTCGGTGCCGCCCGGGTCGTCGTTGGTCAGCTTCGGCCGTACGAGCCTGTCCCGCAGCCAGTTGAAGGTCTTGATGTTGGCCGCGGCGTCGATCGTGTAGTTGCCGACCTTGTCGGTGTACGCGCCGCCGCCGCTGAGCATCCACATCAGCGCCTCGGCGGGCGCCTCCTCGGGGCCGAGCGGCAGCCCGTACGGGATCTTCACCCCCTTGGCCTTCAACCGCTCGGCGGCGCGCGCCAGTTGGTCCCAGGTTTTGGGCGGCGCGTCCGGGTCGAGCCCGGCCCGTGCAAAGAGGGTGCGGTTGTAGAAGAGCAGCCGGGTGCTGGCGACGAACGGCATCCCGTACTGCACCCGCCGCACCTCGCCGGCCTCCGCGAGCGGCGGAAGGAAGTCGGCCTGCACGGGTATGGAGAGCAGCTCACCCGCCCTGTAGAGCAAGCCCTTTGCCGCGAAGTCGGCGTACGCGCCGATCTGCGCGACGTCCGGCGGGCGGCCCGCGGCCACCATGGCGGCGACCTTCCTGTCGACGTCCTTCCAGCCGTGCACCTCGACGTCCACGGCGATGCCGGGATGCCTGTCGTGGAAGGAGCGGACGAGACTGTCCCAGTACCCCTGGGAGCTGTCGCCACGGCCCGGTTCGCCGTAGTCCGCCGCCACCACCTTCAATGCCGCGCTCTGTGTTCCCGTCCCGGTGCCGCATCCGGCGGTCGTGAAGGCCCCGCCTGCCGCCGCGCCGGTCGCCGCTGCCAGACCGAGGAACTTGCGACGTTCCACAGCTTCTACCCCTCAACCCACGGGCACGACACGCGCCGTGCTCCCCTCCCACCCCCCGCGTCCGGCCCGGCCGGACGTGTACGGGACGAGAGTCTCCATGGACAGCCGTCTAAGGTCTAGGCCACCGGTGATATCACTTTCGCAACAGCCTCTCCCGTTTCATCCGGTACATGGGGCGAAGGGCGAGGACGCGGCAGATTTCCGTACCAGACCGGGACACTCCGCCGCCGCTCCTCCGCGGGAAACCCGAACGGATGGCAAGAGTGGACTAGACCTGTTGCGGGGTGACACGGGAGACTGGGCCCGTGAGTACGAGCCCCCGGAAACCGGAGTACGTCGTCGCCCTGGACGTGGGCGGCACCGGCATGAAGGCAGCCCTCATCGGCTCCGCGGACGGCGGCAGCGAGCTGCTGTACGAGACGCGCCGCGGCACCGGCCGCGAGGACGGCCCGGACGCGGTCGTCGAGAACATCCTCGACCTCGCGGCAGCTCTGCGGGCCCACGGCGTCGAGCAGTTCGGCACGGAGCCGCTGGCCGCCGGCGTCGCGGTGCCCGGCATCCTCGACGAGTCCGCCGGCACGGCCGTGTACGCCGCCAACCTCGGCTGGCGCGACGTGCCGCTGCGCGCTCTGCTCACCGAGCGGCTCGGCGGCATCCCCGTCGCACTCGGGCACGACGTGCGTACGGGAGGCCTCGCCGAGGGACGCATCGGTGCCGGGGAAGGCGTCGACAGATTCTTCTTCGTCGCGCTCGGCACCGGCATCGCGGGCGCCGTCGGGACGGACGGAAGAGTGGAGCCCGGCGCACACGGCGGCGCGGGTGAGATCGGGCACGTCGTGGTGCGGCCCGACGGGCCGGAGTGCGGGTGCGGTCAGCGCGGCTGCCTGGAGGCGCTCGCCTCGGCGTCCGCCGTGGGGCGGGCCTGGGCCGCGGCAAGCGGCAACACCTCGGCCACGGCGGCGGACGCCGCCAAGGCGGTCGAGTCCGGGGACGAGCGCGCGATCGCCATCTGGCGGGACGCAGTGGACGCCCTCGCCGCGGGCCTCGTCACCGCCGTCACGCTCCTCGACCCCCGCACGGTGATCATCGGCGGCGGGCTGGCCGAGGCGGGCGACATCCTCTTCGTACCGCTGCGGGACGCGGTGCGCGCGCGCGTCACCTTCCAGCAGCTGCCCACCATCGTCCCGGCGGCGCTGGGGGACGCCGCGGGCTGCCTGGGCGCGGGACTTCTCGCCCGGGACCTACTCTCCGCGGAGGTTGCGAGCCGATGAGCCCCACGAGCCCGAAGAGTGAGCGCACCGTACTGACCGGTGCCCAGGTTGTGCTGCCGGACGGCGTGGCGGAGAGCGCCACTCTGACGGTCGAGGGACGGCTGATCGCCGCGAACGGGCACGGGGAGACACCCACGTTCGATCTGAGCGGCCACTGGATCGTGCCCGGTTTCGTCGACATGCACGTGCACGGCGGCGGTGGCGCGTCGTTCTCCTCGGGGACGGCCGAGGAGGCACTGACCGTCATCGGCACCCACAGGCGGCACGGCACGACCACCATGGTCGCCTCCACCGTCACCGGCGAACTCGCCGATCTGGCCCAGCAGGCGGCCGCGCTCAGCGAGTTGGTCGAGCAGGGCGACCTCGCCGGCGTCCACTTCGAGGGCCCGTTCATCTCCCCCGGGCGCTGCGGCGCGCACGACCCGGCGCTGCTGCGCCACCCCGACCCGACGGAGGTGCGCAAGCTCGTCGACGCCGCGCGCGGCACAGCGAGGATGATGACCCTCGCGCCCGAACTCCCGGGCGGCATGGACTCGGTGAGGATGCTCGCGGACAGCGGCGTCATCGCCGCCGTCGGCCACACCGACTCCACCTACGAGGCGACGGTGGAAGCCGTCGAGGCGGGTGCGAGTGTCGCGACCCACCTCTTCAACGCCATGCCGGCCCTCGGCCACCGCGCCCCCGGGCCCGTCGCCGCGCTGCTGGAGGACGAGCGGGTCACCATCGAGCTGATCAACGACGGCACCCATCTCCACCCCGCTGCCCTGGAGTTGGCCTTCCACAGTGCGGGCGCGGGCCGCGTCGCCTTCATCACCGACGCGATGGGAGCCGCCGGCATGGGCGACGGCCGCTACCCCCTCGGGCCGCTCGAGGTGGAGGTGCGGGACGGAGTGGCACGCCTGACGGAGGGCGGCTCGATCGCGGGCTCGACGCTCACCCTCGACGAGGCGTTCCGACGGGCCGTCAGGGTCGACGGGCTTCCGGTGGAGGACGCCGTGCGCGCGCTGTCGCTGAATCCGGCGCGGCTGCTCGGCGTGGAGGACCGCACGGGCTCCCTGGAGGAGGGCAAGTACGCGGACCTGGTCGTACTCGACGACGCGTTCGAGGTGGCGGGCGTGATGCGCCAGGGCGAGTGGACGGTACGGCCTGACGTGCGGTGACCTCGGGTGCGCCCGACGAACCGTCACATGCCGCCCGCCCGGCCCGCGGGGGTCGCGACGCCTGGGGGCCAAATGGCATGATCGCTCGGGCGGTTGCCGTCCCCCACGTCTACGCGCGTCCCCGCCCCTTCCCCCCTGGAGTGGTCTCCCGTGATCCTTTCGGTCACGCTCAACACCGCACTCGACCTCACCTACCGGGTGCCGCGTCTCCACGCGCACGACTCGCACCAGGTGCGCGAGGTGGTGCAGCGCCCGGGCGGCAAGGGTCTCAACGTCGCACGCGTGCTCGCCGCGCTCGGCCACGCGTCCGTCGTCACCGGCTTCGCCGGCGGACTCACCGGCTCGGAGCTGCGCGAACTCCTCGCCAGGGAACGGAACATCACGGACGAGCTCGTACCGACGAAGGGCAGCACGCGGCGCACCGTGGGCGTCGTCGACGAGTCGGGCGGCGGCTCCACGCAGTTCAACGAGCCGGGCCCGCACATCTCCCCGGACGAGTGGTCCGCCTTCCAGGAGACATACGCGCGGCTGCTGGGCGAGAGCGGCGTCGAGGCGGTCGCGCTGTGCGGGAGCCTCCCGCCGGGGGTGCCGGTGGGCGCGTACGCGCAGCTGACGAGGGAGGCGCACGCCGCCGGCGTGCGCGTCGTGCTCGACACCAGCGGCGAACCGCTGCGCCGCGGTCTCGCCGCACGCCCCGACCTCGTCAAGCCCAACGCCGTGGAGCTCGCCGGGATCACCGGCACGACGGAGCCGCTGCGCGCGGCGCGGGCGGCGCAGCGGCGCGGGGCGCACTCGGTGGCCGCCTCGCTCGGGCCCGAGGGGATGCTGCTGGTGACCCCGGACGGCACATGGCAGGCGGGGCCGCCCCGCTCCCTCGTGGGCAACCCCACCGGAGCGGGCGACTCCGCGGTGGCGGGGCTGCTGTCCGGGATGGTCGAGGGGCTGCCGTGGCCGGAGAGACTGGCACGCGCCGTCGCACTGTCGGCGGCGACCGTACGGGCGCCCACAGCAGGGGAGTTCGACGAGCAGGTCCACGCGGACCTGCTGTCACAGGTGACGGTCGAGGAGAGCAGCGAAGCCACACCCGGATGAGGCCGGGCCCGGACGGGCGGGGTCGTGCGCCCCTCAGCCCACCTTGCCGGCCCTCAGCCAGACCTGGTCGAGGTTGAAGTCGCAGTTGTTGCCCTGCTCGCAGGAGATCTTGAAGTTGTTGCTGCCCGGCTTCAGAGCGACGTAGGCGTAGGTCCGGGTCCAGCCCTTCTCCCAGTCGCCCGGCTTGGCATTGCCGAAGTTCGACATGTTCAGGGGCTGCGAGGCCGGCTGCCCGTTGATCGACAGCGTCGCGTTCGCGTCCTTGCCGGGTACGCCGTACCGGACGTAGAGGGTGTAGGCGCCGCCCTTGGGCACGTCCGCGGACCACGTCGCCGAGGCACCGGTGACGTTCATGGACCCGACGTACGAGCCGTCCTTGCTCTCGGAGCCGGGGATGTCGCTGGCCGCGGCCGCCCCGCCGGCGAGCTGGAACCCGGAGGCGTCCTGCTTGGCGCCGATCGCCTTGCCCTTGCGCGGCTTGCCGGCGCCGGGCTTCTGCTCCTGGCCCTTGCCCCCGTCGGCACCGGCGGTGGCACCGGCGTTCTGGCCCTCTTCGCTGCCCGAGTTGAAGTAGATGGCCGCGCTGATACCGATCACGACGGCGGCGACGACGGAAAGAGCCCCGATGAGCAGGCCGTTGCGGCTGCGCCCGCCCGGGCCTCCGCCGTGTCCGTTGCCGCCGCCCGGACCGCCGGAGATCTGCTGAGTGGCCGCCCGCCCGCCGGCCATCGTCTCGGGGGCGGCGTAGTGCGCGTTGGGCTGCTGGCCGTACGCGGCGGTCTGCTGGGTTCCGGGAGCGCCGCCGTACTGACTGCCGTACTGACTGCCGTATCCGCCGTACTGGCGCTCGCCGACCGCGCGGACCTGGTTGTACGAGCGCCTGGGAGTACCGCTCTGAGGCGCTGGAGAGCCCTCACCGCCTTCCTGGCGGTACAGGTAGGCGAACGGGTCGTCGCCTTCCGGCGTCACACCGGTGCCGTCGTTCTCGGCGGTCATCCCCTGTCACTCCCAACTGCGTCACGTATCCGGCCGAGCCTACCTCTACAGGGTGATGGCTACGCCAACGCTGAATGATCGCGCAATGGACGGGAGGGGTGGATCGTGCCGCGCTCCCGTGCGGCTTCCGCACGCGGTCAGCCGGCCCGGCGCTGCCCCTTCGAGCGGGAGCGCTTCTCGACGTACATCCGCTGGTCGGCCGACTGCAGGACCTCCTCCGCGGTCATCCCGCAGCCCGCCCAGCCGATGCCGAAGCTGGCGCCCACGCGTACCGCTCTGCCGTCGACGCGGATCGGGGGGATGATCGCGTTCCGCAGCCGGACGGCCAGATCCTGCGCCTCCGCCGGGCCCACACCGTCCGTGAGCACCACGAATTCGTCGCCGCCCATGCGGGCCACCGTGTCGTTGTCACGCACACCGGCCGAGAGCCGGCGGGCGACCTCGACGAGGACGGCGTCGCCGCAGTTGTGGCCGAAGCGGTCGTTGATCGACTTGAAGCCGTCCAGGTCGCAGAAGAGGACTGCGAGACCTTTCTCACCCTGCACGGTCCCGGTCGGCGGCACCGCGTGCGTGTGGTGCGGGTCGTACATGCCGGTGGACGCCAGAACGCCGGACCCCGCGTCCTCGAACTGGATCCCGGAGGCCAGCCCGTTGCCGCCGTTCCCGTTGAGGTCCGACTGCATGACGCCGGAGATCGACGGTGCCGGGCGGGCACAGAGCCGACCGTTCAGGCGGGTGCGCAGCTCGGCGCTGTTGGGCAGGCCGGTGAGGGAGTCGTGGCTCGCTCGGTGGGCCAGCTGCAGCTCGTGCCGCTTGCGGTCCTCGATGTCCTCGACGTGGGTCAGCAGGAACCGCGGCCCGTCGGCGGTGTCGGCCACCACGGAGTTGCGCAGCGAGACCCACACGTACGAGCCGTCACGGCGGGCCAGGCGCAGCTCGGCCCGACCGCCCTCCGCGGAGGTGCGCAGGAGAGTGCCGATGTCCTCGGGATGGACGATGTCGGAGAAGGAGTAGCGGCGCATCGCGGAGGCGGGCCGGCCGAGCAGCCTGCACAGCGCGTCGTTGATGCGGATGAGGCGGCCGTGCTGGTCGCCGCCCATCTCGGCGACGGCCATCCCGCTCGGTGCGTACTCGAAGGCCTGCCGGAAGCTCTCCTCGCTCGCGCGCAGCGCCGACTGCTCCCGCTCCAGGCGGACGAGCGCGCGCTGCATGTTGGAGCGCAGCCGTGCGTTGCTGAGGGCGATGGCGGCCTGTGACGAGTAGAGCTGAAGCGCCTCGCGGCCCCAGGCCCCGGGTCGCCGCCCGTTGCGGGGTCTGTCGACGGACAGGACGCCGAGCAGTTCGCTGTCGGACGCGTACAGCGGGGCGAAGAGGCGGTCCATGGGATGCCAGTCGTCGGCCGACTGGGGCGCGGGTCCGGTGGAGTGCCACTGCGGGACGTCGTCGTCGTCGAGGACCCAGCCCTCGGTGTAGGGGACGAAGCGCAGGTTGCCCCAGGCCTCCCCCATCGACAGCCGGCGGTCCCAGGAGGCGCGCGAGCCGACCCGGCCCGCCATCATCGCCTCGGCTCCCTGGCTGCCGGCGACGGCGGCGACCACGAGATCGCCCTCCGGACGCACGAGGTTGACCGCGGCTATCTCGAATCCCAGTCCGTCGACCACTCCGTCGGCGACGGTCTGCAGGGTGTCGGCAAGGCTGCGGGCGGTACTCAGCTGCGCCACGACGAGGTGCAGCTGACGCAGGCTGGCAAGGCGGACGTAGGGCTCCGACTCGGTATCCATCGCCCTCCCCCTGAGCCTCGTTCGTCAACTCCAGGTGTTCGCGGGACGTCATTGTCCGACTGCCACGGCCACTGAATCACAGCGAGCTGTTCTCCAGGTACACAGGGTCAACAATTATTGCCCGCTGTGACTCAAGTCACAACTGTCCGCAGCCTGTTGACTCCTCTCCGTATGAGGCTGCCATGCATCGGGGCCTCGGCCGGCGCTCTCGACCGAATGACCGGTCCAGTGACAGTACGGCCTTACCGGAGCGTAGAGCGTGGAATGCACCCCTTTTCACGCCCCCTCTTTGCAACCTTCGCGCGGCCCAACTTCCGCGCCCGCAACGGACTCTGACCTTCCGGCAGGCCCCGCCCTGGTCACACCCTCGTTACCGTGTGGTCTTGTTGTGTACACACAAGGAACACAATTCGGTCACAGAGTCACGCTAGGCACCGTTACGGATCATGGGTCTGAGGTCCTGGTCCCGGGGTCCGATGCGCCCGGCGCAGGCCAGCAGTTAGCGTTTTTGACGTGTCACACGCAGTGCAGCAGCAGACGAGCCCGGCGCCGGACCACCCGATGCCCCATGCTGATGGGGTGAGCGAGGACGAGTTCCGGGCGGCCATGGCGAGACTGGCAGCCGGCGTGGTGCTGGTGACGGCCTTCGACCCCGACGACGGCCCGGAAGGCGCCGACGTCGGCATGACCGCCACCGCCTTCATGTCCGTCTCGCTCGAACCGCCCCTCGTCATGGTCAGCGTCCGCGACGGATCACGCATGGACGAACTGCTGGAGCGCCGCCCCTTCTGGGCCGCTTCCCTGCTCACCGAGAGCCAGCGCCAGACGGCCGGCCGCTTCGCGATGAAGGGACGTCTCAGCGACAGGCTCCTCTTCCGCGAGCTCCCCCACACCCGTGGCGAGGCCTCCGAGGCTCCCCTGGTGGACGGTTCGCTGGCCACCGTCGAGTGCCGCACCGAGCAGCGCGTACGGGCGGGCGATCACACCCTCGTCATCGGGCGGGTGCTGAGCACGAGGCTGCCGCACGCCCCGGACGCTGGGCCCCTCCTCTACTTCAGGGGGCGCTACCACTCGCTGACCAAGGGCGGTTCCTGAGCTGCCGCCGCGGTGGAGCCGTGCGGTCCGCGGAAAGTCACGACCAGTCGCGTCCCGACCGCCCGCGCTTGATGTCACCGCGCTGCTTCTTCTGGCGGAGCCGCCGCTCGTTCACCCCGCGCGGCACCCTCTTCTTGCGGCGCATGCGCGGCGGGGGTGCCGTCGCCTCCGCGAGGAGGGCCGCCATCCGCTCGCCCGCCGCCTCACGGTTGCGCCACTGGGACCGGTGCTCGCTCGCCCGTACGACCACGACCCCGCCGCCGACGAGTCTGCCGGTGCCCGCGAGCCGCTCCAGGGCGCGCTCCTTCCACACCTCGGGCAGCGCGTCACTGCCCGCGAGGTCGAACCGCAGCTCGACCTGTGTGTCGCTCGTGTTGACGTGCTGCCCGCCAGGCCCCGAGGAGCGCGTGAAACGCCACACCAGCTCGGCCTCGGGCAACGAAACCGATCCGCGGATGACATATGGGGACGTGGACATGTCTCCCATGGTCGCTCCCCGCCCATATCCGAGTCACCGCCTTTTTCCACCCTGGACCTGGAACCCGGTCACGTACGGGTTGCGTTGTGCAGGGGTAAGGAACGAGCTCCCGAGCGACTTCCGCCGACCGGCCGACCGGCCGGTCCCACATCGGATCTCACCAAACGGAAGGGCATCCCCATGGCTGTAAGCCTGTCCAAGGGCGGCAACGTCTCCCTCACCAAGGAGGCACCGGGCCTGACCGCCGTCACGGTCGGCCTCGGCTGGGACGTCCGCACCACCACGGGTACCGACTTCGACCTGGACGCCAGTGCCATCGCGGTGAACCCCACCGGCAAGGTCTACTCCGACCAGCACTTCGTCTTCTTCAACAACAAGTCGACGCCGGACCAGAGCATCGTGCACACCGGTGACAACGTCACCGGTGAGGGCGAGGGCGACGACGAGCAGATCAACATCAACCTGGCCGGTCTGCCGGGCGACGTGGAGAAGATCGTCTTCCCGGTCTCGATCTACGACGCCGAGAGCCGCAGCCAGAACTTCGGCCAGGTGCGGAATGCCTTCATCCGCATCGTCAACCAGGCCAACCAGACCGAGATCGCGCGCTACGACCTGAGCGAGGACGCGGCTACCGAGACCGCCATGGTCTTCGGCGAGCTGTACCGCAACGGCGCGGAGTGGAAGTTCCGGGCCGTCGGCCAGGGCTACGCCTCCGGGCTGGTCGGCATCGCGCAGGACTTCGGCGTCAACGTCTGACGCGATTCCCGCGTGCGTGCGTCCCTTCCCGGGAGTACGGAGCGAGGGCGGTGCTTCCCCGTCGGGGGGCACCGCCCTCGCCGTGTCCCCGGGCGCGTGCCCTCGGCGCGAGCGCGACGCCCGCCCCGTGACACGATCGCCCCGTGCTCGACATCGGCTACTCACTCTCCCGGCGCTTCCCCGACCCACCGCAGACGGACTACGGCACCGCGGACGTACGGGCGCTGCGCCACGACCTGTTCAGCGGGGACGTCCATCTCGCCGACACGGAGACGGACCGCGAACTGTCCACAGCCTGGGGATGGTTGCCCGTCCTGGACTTCGCCTGGGCGCTGTGCGACACGGTCGAGCTGATCGACGCCGATCCGCGCGGCAGCCGCGCCGCGGGACCGCAGCACGCCGAGGTCGACTTCACCGAGAGCACCGAACGGATGCGCTTCGAGCGGCGGTTCGGCTGGGTGGACATCACCGCCGACTGGTCCGAGGCGGGCACACCGCCGCTCACCTTCCCGCACACGGTGCTGCGCCGCGAGGCGCGCGACTTCCTCCAGGATCTCCTCGCGGACCTGGCGGACATGCACGAGGGCCTGGCGGACAACCCGGCGGTGTGGACGCTGCGCGCCCGCTTCCCCCGCATGTGACGCGCCCCCGGACCCCGGGAGCGCCACCGTCGTGCCCGCCGGAAGAGCTCAGCCCACGACCCGCACTCCGAGTTCCGCCGCGAACGCCGGTGCCAGGTCCATCAGTTGGGCGGAGTTGATCGCAGCCCCTCCCAATTGCCCGACGCCGCCTGCGATGTCCAGCTCCGCCGCGTCCCGCAGATCGACGTCCGTGAGCGCCGCGCCGCTGAACTCGACGCCGCGCAGCACACATCCGGGGAACGCGACCCGTTCGAGCGTGGCGCCGCCGAAGTCCGGCTCCACCAGCACGCAGTTCTCGAAGGTGACGTCCAATAGCCGGCTCTGGCGGAGATTGATGAAGTCGATCTTCCCTCCGCGAACCAGCACCCTGGACAGCCGCGCCCCGTGCACCTGCACGCCGCCGAGCCGGGTGTCCAGGAGCTCGACGTCACGCAGTTCCGCGCCGGCGAGGTCCGTACCCGCTCCCGTCACGGCCTCCAGCACGCTGTCGAGCAGCCGTGCGCGTTCCCATCCCGCCTCGTCCAGCGAGCAGTTGCGGATGCCGCACTCCAGGAAGCGTGCCCCGGAGGCGTCGGTGCGGCTCAGGTCCGCACCCTCGAACTCCACCCCGTCGTAGTCCCCGTCCGGGGCCGGCGCCTCATCGGTGGCCCTCAGCTCCGGAAGGTTCACCTCCGGCCTGCGCGGGCCTCTGACCGCTCCCCCCGGCTTCTTCGTCGACCTCGATCTCATGCTCGCCATCACGACATCGTGCACCGTGCCACTGACAGGCCCCCGCGTCACCCGCCGCACACGAGTGGCCGCGGACGACGCCGATGTCCCGGCTTGCGCGCCGCCCGCGACCCCGTTCTGGTGGTTCCTGCGGTCGTTCCCGGGACGGCTACCGGCCTCCCGGAACGCGCCGGACTTCCGGTCCCGTCAGCCCTGCGCGTAGTCGGTCGCCATCTGACCTGCGAAGTCGTACATGATGACGGGCTCGTCGCTGACGACCCATGCGTCATGGCCGGGCGGTGCGACGAACACGTCGCCGGGGCCGACCTCGGTCTCGGTGCCGTCGTCCATCCTCACTCGCATTCGCCCCTGCACCATGAATCCGTTGTGGTGCACCTGGCAGGTGTCCGTGCCCGCTATCGGACGCAGCGATTCCGTCCAGCGCCAGCCGGGCTCGAAGGTGGCCACTGCGAAATCCAGGCCCGTGAGGTGCAGGGCTTCTATGTGCCCGCGCGGGAAGTCGCGCCGTTCGTCTGCCTTGTCGACCGTCTTGACTTCGATCATGAAGTTTCCCTCCAATCAACCCCCTGCTCATTCCATGGTGCGTCGGCGGCAGCGGGAGCGGCGAACGTCCCGAGCGGCAAATTCCCGGCAGCGCTGGTGAGCCCGCCTGAACCCGCCGGACCGGCGGAAACAGCGGAAAGGCGGCCCCCCGGTCGTGATCCGGGGGGCCGCCGACAGTGGTGAGTGGACACTCACCCCGTGGCGAGCACCTTGAGCCGCTCGTACGAGCCGTTGAAGCGGTCGTGGTCGCCGACGGTCTTCCCGGTCGACGTGTACTGCCAGAACGTGTGGAACGGCCACCCGCCCGGGAGACTGCCGACCGACTTGCCCCAGCTGGGGATCCACAGCGGGTTGGTCTTGCTGAACTTCGTCGAGTTCCCGGTGCACGTCTTCCACCAGGTGGCGGAGGTGTAGATGACGGCGTCACGGCCGGTGCGCGTCTTGTACGTCCGTACGAAGTCGCTGATCCAGTCGACCATGCCCTTCTGTGACTTGCCGTAGCAGGCCGAGCCGTACGGGTTGTACTCCACGTCGAGTGCGCCCGGCAGCGTCTTGCCGTCCTTGCTCCAGCCCCCGCCGTGCGAGGCGAAGTAGTTCGCCTGGGCGGCGCCGCCGGAGTTCGAGGGCAGGGCGAAGTGGTACGAACCCCGGATCATGCCGCTTTTGTACGAGCCGTTGTATTGCTGCGCGAAGTCGGGGTTGCGGTAGCTGGTGCCCTCCGTGGCCTTGACGTACGCGAAGCGGGAACCGGCCTTCTTGAGCGTGGACCACGCCACGTTGCCGTTGTGGCTGGAGACGTCGACGCCTTCGACGGACGGGGCGAGGGTCCGTGACGAGGCCGGCGATGCCGGTGCACGTCCTTCGTGGGTCCTGAGGGTGGAGCCCATCCAGTCCTTCTCTGGGTGAGCCAGTCGTTCATCGTCACCTTGGGCCTCGGCGATCCCGGGCAGTACGAACAGCAGAGTGAGGGCGGTGAGGAGAACGGCGGGCGTCCTCACCGAGCCGGTGGCGGCACGGCGTGACGGGCCGGACCTGGACAGGGGCATGCGTGCCTCCGTAGATGTCGATGAGTCGCGGAGCAGCAGCCTCGAATGTATCGGGACAAAAACGTATTAAATGGTTGGCTCGCCGAGCGTGGAGTCCTGCCGGAGAGGGGATTCATCGATGGGCCCGGTCCCCAGCTTTCCCCGGCAGGTCACGGCCTCGGCAGCCCGGCCGTCTCCGCGCCGCGGCGCAGCGCGTCGCGGAGCATCTCGGGGGTCACCGTGCGCGTGAACATGTTGCGCCGGCTCGGGTGGTAGCAGCCGACCAGACGCAGCTCGCCCCCGTCCCGTTCGTCACCGAGCAGCACCTCTGTGCCGTGCCCGAACGCAGGGCGGGGGCGTGGCAGCCGCCAGCCCGCGTCGGCGAGCACGGGAAGCAGCGCCTGCCAGGCGAAGCCGCCAAGCACGACGACAGTGCGCAGGGTGGGGTGCAGAAGCTCCAGTTCGCGGGCGAGCCAGGGGCGGCAGGTGTCGCGCTCGGTGGTGCTGGGCCGGTTGTCGGGCGGTGCGCAGTGCACGGGCATCGTGATCCGTACTCCGTACAGCTCCATGCCGTCGCCGCGGTGCGTGGCGGTGGGCTGCGAGGCGAGGCCGACGTCGTGCAGCGCGGCGAACAGCGCGTCGCCGGAGGGGTCACCGGTGAAGACTCGGCCGGTGCGGTTGCCGCCGTGTGCGGCCGGCGCGAGTCCGACGATCGCCAGCGGGGCGTCCGGGGGGCCGAGTCCGGGGACCGGCCGGGCCCAGTACTCCCAGTCGAGGAATGCCTTCCGCTTCGTACGGGCCGCCTCCTCGCGCCAGGCGACCAGCCGCGGGCAGGCACGGCAGGTCGGCACCGCCGCATCGAGTTCGGCCGTGTTCGCCGCGCGAGGGGCGGTGACCGCGGGGAAGCCGGAGGCCTCCTCGGGCCGTGCGGAAGCTGACGACGCTGACACCACGTCCTCCTCGGCCGGTCTCCTCGGCTGTCTCATGGGCCCGGTCCTCGGCCGGTCTCCTCCGATGGTCCGTGACCGGTCTGCTCGTATTCGACCGGCTCCTCGACCGGTCTTCGACCGGCCTTCGCCGGTCCTTCGGCTCTCCGTCGGGCAGAGGTCCGCGGCTCGCTGGCAGACTCGGTCCATGCGAATGCTCTCGTCGGACACGCGCCCACGGGAACACCTCGAGCGTGACACCGCCATGCCCGCCGTGCCGCCGATGCCCACCCGGATCCGGTGACCGGCCCCGCCCCGCTGGTGACCTTCGGCCACGGCCTCGCCACCCGCGATGAGATCACCGCTCTTCTCCGAGGAGCGGGCGTCGCCGCCGTCGTCGACGTGCGTACGGCGCCGGGAAGCCGCCGCAACCCCGACGCCCGGCGGGAGCTGATGGCGCAGTGGATGCCGGCCGCGGGGCTGGAGTACCGGTGGGAGAAGCGGCTGGGCGGCTTCCGCAAGGCGGCGCCCGGCTCGGAGGACGTCTTCTGGGAACACGTCCAGTTCCGCGGCTACGCCGGCTACACGCGTGACCCGGGCTTCCTCGCGGCCATGGACGAGTTGCTGCAGCAGGCGTCCAGGACCGAACGTACGGCGGTGATGTGCGCGGAGTCCCTGTGGTGGCGCTGCCACAGGCGGATCATCGCGGACTTCGCCGTCCTGGCACGCGGCACGCCCGTGCTGCACCTGGCGCACGACGGGCGGCTCACCGAGCACCCTCCGGCGCAGGGCGCGCGGCTGCGCGACGACGGCCTCCTCGTGTACGACCGGCTGTGACGCGGGGCGTGCCTCCCGCCGTCGCACACGGTTCGCACAGGCGCCCGGAGACGTCCGCCGGTGGACGCCCCGCGGGGAACCGCCCGGCTCAGCCGCTCAGTTCGGGCTCCCCGAACATCGCCGCGTAGCCGGAAGGCAGCTGGGTGAGGAGCTGGTTGAACTCCCCTCCCGAGACCGCTTCGGCGAGCGTGGAGAGGACAGCACCGGCGTCCCATTCGGCCGTCCTGGGACGGGCTCCCGTCAGCTCGGCGACCCTGCGGAGGAACTCGTTGACGCCGAACGACTCGGCCGCCTCGGAGGTCCCCCTCAGTAGTGCCGCGTCCAGCTCAGTAGTGCCGCGTCCAGCTCAGTAGTGCCGCGTCCAGTGGCGCGGGTCGCCGTCCACCTCGCTCTGCCCCAGCCGTGTCGCCGTGGACTGGGCTTCCTGGAGCGCTTCCTGCGACTTCTGAGTCAGGCGATTCATGTCCATGACGAGTCATCACTCCTCACGCCGCTGCGGCGCAGCCGGGCCTCGAGCTCGGCGATGCGGTCGAGCAGTTCCAGGACCAGCCCCAGCGACGCGTAGTTCAGACAGAAGCCGGCTCGCAGCCGCTGGATGCGGGCAAGTGTCAGGGACGCGGACGCGGGGAACCACAGACGTCCCTCGGCGTCGCGGTGCACGTCGTCGAGCAGGCCGAGCACGACGAACCGCCGCACCAGTTCCGGATGCAGCCCCGAGCGGCGCGCGACGGTCTCCAGGCTGAGCCGGTGCACGGGCGCCAGGACGTAGGACGGCCGTGCCGCACCGCTCTCGGCGCGGGGCGCGGTGAATCCCGACCGTGACGTCGTCATGACTGCCTCCTCGGGTCGAAGTCGGAGGTGGCGGCGAGCTCTTCGAACAGCTCGCGTTCACGACGCGTGAGCTCGGGCGGCACTTCGATGCGCAGCTCGGCGTAGAGGTCGCCCGGGGTTCCGCTGGGGTCGGGCATGCCTTCGCCGCGCAGCCGGAGCCGTCTGCCGCTGGATGATCCGCCGGGGACGGTCACCTTCGCCGGCCTGTCGGGAGTGGGCACCGGGACGGTCGCGCCGAGCGCCGCCTCCCAAGGCGTGACGGGCAGTTGGACGTGGATGTCGCGGCCGTCGAGCCGGAAACGGCGGTCCGGGGTGATCCGCACCCGCAGGAACAGGTCGCCGGCCGGGGCGGCGTGACTGCCCCGGCCGCCCTCGCCGGCGAGCCGGATGCGCTGGCCTTCGACGACACCGCGGGGAATGTTCACCTCGTAGGTGCGGGCTCCTTCCACCCCGCTGAGGGTGATGCTCCGGCGGCCCCCTCGGTAGGCGTCCTCGACGCTCAGCGGTATCTCCGCCTCCTGGTCGGCGCCGCGAACGGGTCCGCGTGCGCCGCCCGCGCCGAACATCGAACCGAAGAGGTCCTCGAAGTCGACACCGACGTCCTGGAACGGTCCGAAGCCGTCGCCGAGGTCCTCCGAGACCCGAACACGCGGGCCGCGTCCCCGCCGTCCACCGGCCGAGTCGGCACCGGCTCCCGCACCGGCTCCCGCGCCGGCTCCCGCGCCGGCACCGGCCCCCGCGGCCACCCGCTCGTCGTAGTCCTCGGGAATCTGACGGAACGCCGGCCCGTAACGGTCGTACCGCGTGCGGCTCTTGGGGTCCGAGAGAACGCTGTAGGCCTCGTTGAGCTCCTTGAAGCGCTCCTCCGCAGCCGGCTCCGTGTTGACGTCGGGGTGGTAGTTCCTGGCCAGTTGCCGATAGGCCTGCTGGATCGCGTCGGCGCTCGCGTCGCGGGACACTCCGAGCACGTCGTAGTAGTCCTGAGCCATGGCAGGTCACTCCTGCCGCGCGGTGACGGTGACGGCCGCGGGACGCAGCTGATTCACGCCGTCGCCATAGCCCGGGCGCACAACCTCGCGGACGACACCGGGCCCGGACCCGTCGTCCTCGACGGTGCTCACCGCCTCGTGACGAGCCGGGTCGAAGGGCACCCCTGTCTCCTCGTGCCGGACGAAGCCCAGCTTCTCGAAGGTGCCGACGGCCTGGTCGCGTACGGCCCGGACGCCTTCGATCACGGACGACGGCTCGGACTCGGCGTGTTCGAGAGCCAGCTCCAGGTGGTCGATGACGGGCAGCAGCGCGGCCGCCGTACGGGCACGCTCCGCAGAGCGCTCCCGCTCCAGTTCGCGGACGTGGCGCTTGCGCAGGTTGTCCGCGTCGGCCAGGGCCCGCTGCCAGCGGTCTCGGAGCTCCTCCACGACCTCCGACTGTGCCTCGGGTTCGGCCCCGGACTCTGTCTGTGCCTCTGGCTCCTCCGCGGCGGCCCGCTGCCGGCCGCCGTCGCCCTCACGGGGAACGTCGGGCTCGTGCGCCCTGTCCCCTTCGTCCAGCGGGAACTCCGCTTCCGCGGGGTCGTTGTCCTTCGACATGGCACCGCCTCAGCCCTTGTCGAACTCGGCGTCCACGACGTCGTCGTCACCCGAGGTGCCCTCGCCGGGCCTGCCCTCCGGGGACGATCCGTCGGTCGAGGCCGCTCCGGATGCGGGCGCCGCTCCACGGGCTCCCAGTGCGTGGAAGAGCTGCTGCAGCTCCGAGGTGAGCGAACGGACGCCCTCGATGTCCTCTCCCTGCCCCACGGCCTTCCGGGCGTCGGCGACGAGCATCTCCGCACGGGCCTTCTCGTGCTGGGGTGCGTCGTCGCCCAGCTCCGTGAGCCGGCGTTCCACCTGGTAGGCGACGGCGTCCAACTCGTTGCGGGCGTCCACGGCCTGGCGCAGCGCCTGGTCCTCGCTGCGGTTGCGCTCGGCCTCGGCGACCATCTTCTCGACCTCGCTGCGGTCGAGATTGGAGCTCTCACTGATGGTGATGCCCTGCTCCGCCCCGGTGTCCCTGTCACGGGCCGTGACGTTGAGGATGCCGTTGGCGTCGACGTCGAAGGTGACCTCGATCTGCGGCTCGCCACGTGGCGCGGGCCGGATGTCGGTGAGCTGGAACCGGCCCAGCACCCGGTTGTCGGCGGCGTTCTCCCGTTCGCCCTGGAGCACCACGACGTCCACGGCCGGCTG
>NZ_AUEV01000014.1:0-291635 GCF_000426165.1 Streptomyces sp. TAA486
GCGGGGAAGATCCGCTTCTCCGAGAGCTTGCGGTCCAGCTTCAGCTCCATGTTGCCGGTGCCCTTGAACTCCTCGAAGATCACCTCATCCATGCGCGAGCCGGTCTCCACCAAAGCGGCGGCCAGAATCGTCAGCGACCCGCCGTCCTCGATGTTCCGCGCCGCACCGAAGAACTTCTTCGGCGGATACAGCGCCGTGGAATCCACACCACCGGACAGGATCCGCCCCGAAGCCGGAGCCGAGAGGTTGTAGGCACGGCCCAGACGCGTGATGTTGTCCAGCAGCACCACCACATCGTGACCCAGCTCCACCAGCCGCTTCGCACGCTCGATCGCCAGCTCCGCGATCGTGGTGTGATCCTCCGCGGGACGGTCGAAGGTCGAGGAGATCACCTCACCCTTCACCGACCGCTGCATGTCGGTGACCTCTTCCGGCCGCTCATCGACCAGCACCACCATCAGATGGCACTCCGGATTGTTCACCGTGATCGAGTTCGCGATCGACTGCAGCACCATCGTCTTGCCCGCCTTCGGCGGCGCCACGATCAACCCACGCTGCCCCTTGCCGATCGGCGAGACCAGATCGATGATCCGCGAGGTCAGCTGGTTCGGCTCGGTCTCCAGCCGCAGCCGCTCCTGCGGATACAGCGGCGTCAGCTTGTTGAACTCCGCCCGCGACCTGCCGTCGGGCGAGGCACCGTTGACCGAGTCCAAACGCACCAGGGCGTTGAACTTCTCCCGCCGCTCCCCCTCACGGGGCTGCCGCACCGCACCGGTGACGTGGTCACCCTTGCGCAGACCGTTCTTCCGCACCTGCGCCAGCGACACATACACATCGTTCGGCCCCGGCAGATAACCCGACGTCCGCACGAACGCATAGTTGTCGAGGATGTCCAGGACCCCGCCGACGGGGATCAGCACATCGTCCTCGGAGATCTGCGGCTCGGCATCCTCACGCCCACCACGGTGCCCGCGACGGTCCCTGTACCGGCCCCGACGACCACGCCGGCCCTCGCGTTTGGACTGACGGCCCTGATCGGTGCCGGGGTGCGCGGACGTTTCAGTGGTGTCGTTCACAGAGGGCCTTCCGGATGGGGGATTCGAACACACGTCCTCGCCTGCTGAAGCGGAGAGGACGGAGCCTCTGCCGTGCCCCGCGAGGCGGACCGGAGGTCCGGGCGGGCGGGGGAGACGGCCGCAGGCTCAGGACGGTGGACGAACCACACCGTCATGCGTGGACTTCCCACGCTGGCCGCCGGGAAACACCTCCGAGCCCGCCTGCTCGTCCCTCCCGCGGCCCGGGCGGAATAGCCGGGCGGAGTGCGGCGGTTCGCTTGTACGTTACAAACGATCCGAACAGCCGTCCGTCACGCAACGGAGTCCGCATGACCCATGCCCGCAGTGCCGCACCGTCCTCCTCCGCCGAACCGCATCAGCGGGGCTCAGGGACGGACGACGCCGGGGGCGGCACGAGCACCGGTCGTAGGGCGGCGGGCGCCGGCCCGCCCGGGGAGGGAACCCCGAGCGCGAGCAGGGGAGTTGTGGCGATCCTGGCCTTCGCCGGCATCTCGGTCGCCGTCATGCAGACGCTGCTCGTACCCGTCGTGGCCCGGCTGCCGGAGCTGCTGGGCACCACCTCGTCCGACGCGGCGTGGGTCGTCACGGCGACGCTGCTCTCCGGTGCCGTGGCCACACCCATCATGGGACGGCTCGGCGATCTGTACGGCAAGCGCCGGCTCATCCTCGCGAGTCTCGCCGCGATGGTGGCCGGTTCGCTGATGTGCGCGCTGACCTCGTCGCTCGTGCCGATGATCGCGGGACGTGCCGTGCAGGGGTTCGCGATGGGGGCCATCCCGCTGGGCATCAGCATCATGCGGGACGAACTGCCTCCGGCCAGGCTCGGTTCGGCCATGGCGTTCATGAGCTCGTCGCTCGGCGTCGGTGGTGCGCTCGCCATGCCCGTCGCCGCGTACATCGCCCAGAACGCGGACTGGCACGTGCTGTTCTTCGGGTCGGCAGGTCTCGGCGCCCTGGCCATGCTGATGGTGGTCACCGTCGTGCCGGAGTCCGCGCTGCGCACCGGAGGCCGCTTCGACGTCCCCGGAGCGCTGGGCCTGACCGCCGGGCTCGTCATGCTGCTGCTCGCGATATCCAAGGGCGGCGACTGGGGCTGGAGCAGCGGGATCACGCTGGGCCTCTTCGCCGCCGCGCCGGTGGTCCTCGTGCTGTGGGGCCTCATGGAACTGCGCGTGCGCGAGCCGCTGGTCGACCTGCGCAGCACGGCACGCCGCCAGGTGCTGCTGACCAACCTCGCCTCCATCACCGTCGGCCTCGCCTTCTACGCCGCGACGCTGGTGCTGCCGCAGATGCTTCAGCTGCCCCGCTCCACCGGCTACGGCCTCGGGCAGACGATGGTCGTGGCCGGGTTGTGCGTGGCGCCCATGGGTATCGCGATGATGCTCGTCTCTTCGCTCTCGGCGCGCATATCCGAGACCCGCGGCCCGAAGGTCTCGCTGATGGCCGGACTTGTGGTCCTCGCCGTCGCCTATCTGACCGGTACGGCACTGATGGGTGCCGTGTGGCAGGTCGTGCTGACCGCCGTCCTCATCGGCGTCGGGATCGGCATCGCCTACTCGGCCATGCCCGCCCTGATCATCGGCGCCGTCCCGCCGTCCGAGTCGGGGGCGGCGAACGGGCTGAACACACTGATGCGTTCGATCGGCACCTCCACCTCCAGCGCCGTCGTCGGCGTGGTGCTGGCACGCATGAGCGTCCCGCTGGGCGGCACCGCCGTGCCGAGTCAGGAAGGCTTCCGCGTCTCGTTCCTCATCGCGGCCGGAGCCGCGCTGACCGGGCTGCTCATCGCCTCGTTCCTGCCGGGGAAGCCCGGACACGACGTGCGCGGCTGACCCGGCGGACCTGCGGAGGTTTTGGGGAAATCCGTTCGCAAAGGAGCGGACGCGCGGCAAGGATGGGCCGCATGCTCATGACCCTGCTGTCCTTCTTGGGTGCTTGCACGCTGGTCGCCCTGTCGCCAGGTCCCAGCACCGTGCTGATCATCCGCAGTTCCCTGCGCAGTCGCCGTTCCGGCTTCATGACCGTGCTCGGGAACGAGACGGGGGTCTTCATCTGGGGCGTCGTCGCGGCGTTCGGGCTGACGGCGCTGCTGGCGGCGTCCGAACTGGCCTATGACGTACTGCGGTTCGGGGGAGCGGCCGTCCTGATCGTCTTCGGTGTGCAGGCGATCCGCGCGGCGAGGCGGGGCGGCAGCTTCGAGGTGGCCGCGAGTTCCGGCCCGACGCAGGAGAGCGGATGGCGCTCCTACCGCGCCGGGCTGCTGCTGAACCTCGCCAACCCGAAGGCGGCGGTCTTCGCCATGTCCTTCCTGCCGCAGTTCGTCCCCAAGGGCGCTCCGCAGCTGCCGCTGATGGTCACGCTGGCGGCGATCTGGGCGGTCTACGAAATCGGCTACTACGGCATGTACGTGTGGTTCGTCGGGCGGATGCGGCGGGTACTGTCCCGCGCGGGGGTACGGCGCAGGCTGGAACAGGTCTCGGGCGGCGTGCTGCTGGCCCTCGGCATCCGGCTTGCGGTGGAGGGCTAGCGGCGGGCTCCGTCCGGCGAATCTCTTTCGAACAAGCGGCCGAAGCGTGACAGCTTTCTTGATTGATTCCAGTTTTTGAGGCACGCTTCGGATCGTGCCTACCACCTCGGACGTCGAGCGCATGCTGCGCGGGGCCTCGCTGCGAGTCACGCGGCCCCGGGTGGCAGTGCTGCACGCTGTGCACGACCATCCGCACGCCGAGACCGAATCGATCACCGGTGTCGTCCGTGAGAATCTCGGTGGGGTCTCCCACCAGGCCGTCTACGACGTGCTGCGTGCGCTGACGGCCGCAGGTCTGGTGCGACGCATCCAACCGCCGGGCTCCTTGGCGCGCTACGAGGCGCGGGTCGGGGACAACCACCACCATCTGGTGTGCCGGTCGTGCGGCGTCGTCGCCGACGTCGACTGTGCCACCGGTGAGGCTCCCTGCCTGTCCGCGTCCGACGACCACGGCTTTGTGATCGACGAGGCCGAGGTCATCTATTGGGGCTTGTGCCCCGGCTGTTCCGCCGTACCAAGCTCCTGATCATCCCTGATCCATGTGGAAGGAATTCCGTGTCTGAGAACCACGAAGCAGTCGTCGACCAGGCGAACACGGAGAGCGCAGGTGGCTGCCCGGTCGCGCACGGCCGTGCCCCCCACCCGACCCAGGGCGGCGGGAACCGCGGCTGGTGGCCCAACCGCCTCAACCTGAAGGTCCTCGCCAAGAACCCCGCCGAGGCCAACCCCATGGGCAAGGACTTCGACTACGCCGAAGCCTTCAAGTCCCTGGACCTCGCGGCCGTGAAGCGGGACATCACGGAGGTGCTCACGGACTCGAAGGACTGGTGGCCGGCCGACTTCGGCCACTACGGGCCGTTCATGATCCGCATGGCGTGGCACAGCGCGGGCACCTACCGCATCAGCGACGGCCGCGGCGGCGCCGGAGCAGGCCAGCAGCGCTTCGCGCCCCTCAACAGCTGGCCGGACAACGGCAACCTCGACAAGGCCCGCCGCCTGCTGTGGCCCGTGAAGAAGAAGTACGGCCAGAAGCTGTCCTGGGCCGACCTGATGGTCCTCACGGGCAACGTCGCGCTGGAGAACATGGGCTTCGAGACCTTCGGCTTCGCCGGTGGCCGCGAGGACGTGTGGGAGCCCGAGGAGGACGTCTACTGGGGCCCCGAGAACACCTGGCTCGGCGACGAGCGCTACAGCGGTGACCGGGAGCTCGAAAACCCCCTCGGCGCCGTCCAGATGGGCCTCATCTACGTCAACCCGGAGGGCCCCAACGGCAACCCTGACCCGATCGCCGCCGCCCGCGACATCCGCGAGACGTTCCGCCGCATGGCGATGAACGACGAGGAGACCGTCGCGCTGATCGCCGGTGGCCACACCTTCGGCAAGACCCACGGAGCGGCTCCCGACTCCCACCTGGGCCCTGAGCCCGAGGCCGCCCCGCTGGAGCTGCAGGGTCTCGGCTGGAAGGGCAACCACGGGACCGGCAGCGGCGGTGACGCGATCACCAGTGGCCTCGAGGGCATCTGGACGAACACCCCGATCACGTGGGACAACAGCTTCTTCGAGATCCTCTTCGGCTACGAGTGGGAGCTGACGCAGAGCCCTGCCGGGGCGAACCAGTGGCAGCCGAAGGACGGCGCCGGAGCCGGTACCGTCCCCGACGCCCACGACTCGTCGAAGAGCCACGCCCCGACGATGCTCACGACGGACCTCTCGCTGCGCATGGACCCGGTCTACGAGCCGATCTCGCGCCGCTTCCTCGAGAACCCCGCCGAGTTCGCCGACGCCTTCGCACGGGCCTGGTTCAAGCTGACCCACCGCGACATGGGGCCGATCGACCGCTACCTCGGCCCCGAGGTTCCGAGCGAGACGCTGATCTGGCAGGACCCCGTCCCGGCCGTGGACCACGAACTCGTCGGTGCCGATGACATCGCCGACCTCAAGAGCCGGGTCCGCGACTCGGGGCTGACGGTGTCCCAGCTGGTCTCCACCGCTTGGGCGTCGGCCGCGTCGTTCCGCGGCAGTGACAAGCGCGGAGGTGCCAACGGTGCGCGAATCCGTCTGGAGCCGCAGAACCGCTGGGAGGTCAACAACCCCGACCAGCTGGCGGCGGTCCTGGGCAAGCTGGAGGGCATCCAGGAGACCTTCAACTCCGCCCAGAGCACGAACAAGAGGGTCTCGCTGGCCGACCTGATCGTCCTCGCCGGCTGCGTGGGCGTCGAGGAGGGGGCCCGGAAGGCCGGCCACCAGATCGAGGTCCCCTTCACGCCGGGACGCACGGACGCGACGTCCGAGCAGACCGACGTGGACTCCTTCGAGGCACTGGAGCCGACCGCGGACGGGTTCCGCAACTACCTCGGGAAGGGCAACCGGCTTCCGGCCGAGTACCTGCTGCTCGACCGGGCGAACCTGCTCACGCTGAGCGCGCCCGAGATGACGGCGCTCGTCGGGGGTCTCCGGGTCCTGGACGCGAACTACGACAACTCGTCGCTCGGCGTGCTCACGGACAACCCGGGGTCGCTGACCAACGACTTCTTCTCGAACCTGCTCGACATGGGTACGAAGTGGGAGCCCGCGACCGAGGCCGCCGAGACCTTCGAGGGCCGCGACACCGCCACGGGCAAGGTCAGGTGGACCGGCAGCCGCGTCGACCTCCTCTTCGGTTCGAACTCCGAACTGCGTGCGGTCGCGGAGGTCTACGCGTGCGACGACGCCGAGGAGAAGCTCGTGCGTGACTTCGTCGCGGCGTGGGACAAGGTCATGAACCTCGACCGGTTCGACCTCGCCTGAGTGCGCCGTCCGGGCCGCCAACGCCGGCCCGGACAACCTGGGCCGGGTGTCCGGGCTCCCGCAACAGGAGCCCGGGCACCCGGCCCGTCTCTATGCGTCCTCCGGGGTGGCGTCGTCAGGGCCGTGCGCCGGCGTCATGCAGTAGCGGTGCTGGATGACGCGATAGCCCGCCTTCGCGAACGCGGCCGCCATCGGCGCGTTGCCCAGATCCGTGGATGCGGCGATCTTCCGTGCGCCCTCGTCGACGAGTAGCCGTGTGCAGTCGGCGAGCAGGTCGTAGGCGTAGCCGTTGCCGCGCTGCTGCGGCACCACGGCGATGAACCCGACGGCGTGGCCGCTCGGGATGAGGCCCGGCACGTGCAGACCGGCCAGCTCCCCGTCCGGCGTGTATGCCAGGCGCCACCATTCGCGCCCCCCGTAGGAGGTCATCCACTGCAGGTGTTCCAGATCCTCGCGGGCGGCCCGTTCGACGCCGGCGTCAGCGGTGTCCTCTGCGGCGAGGGCGTGCCGTGCGTGCGCGTCGAGGGTGCCGTGCTGGATCCGGCGCAGTACGTCGAGGATCACCTCGTCGTCCGGCTCGGGACGGAACCGGAGTCGGCCGGGCTGCTCGGGCAGACCCTCCCCCTCGGCCTCGTGGTCCGGGCCGTACCCAGTGGCCGTCCAGTCGTAGCGGAAGCGTTCGACGAGCGGGGCCCAGCCCGCAGCCGTCGCAGCGCCGATACGCGCCTCTGCCGCGGCCCTCACGGAGGCGTCGTCCCGCCAGCCCGGCGGCAGTACGAGTTCGAATTCGACCTTCGGTGAGAGGGCGCGCAGCAGCCGCACAGCCGCCTTGTCCTCGCCCGGCTCGAAGTCGAACCAGTCGAGGAGCAGCGGCTGTTGGACGTCGCGTCCCTCGCCCCAGCAGGCTGCGCGTGCGACGACGCGCCCCGCCCGCTCGGCGACCCACGTCCATTCGGGGCGGTACTCGCCGCCCTCGCCGAGGGTGCTGTACGGACGGCCGAGAAGAGCCCGGCCCACCAGGCCGGGGTCGTGCAGGGAAGTGAAGACGTCACGCGCCTCGGACTCACCGAGAGTGCGGACGACGAGTTCTCCGGTCATGCCGGTCATGGTCAAGTGGTCCTTCCGAAAAGAGCGTTGCGCTCCCCGGGCGGACTACCTGTCCTGGTGCCGCTGCTCGGACGACGCCCTGGAGACGAGTGGGGGGCACCACCCGGGCCGCATGACCCAGGGGGAGGAGCGCGTGGAGGTGAAGGTGCGCATCGGTTCTCGCCTCCTCTCCTCGGTCCTGGGCGTACCCCCGGCCGGAGCCTGGGGGAGGGCTGCAACGTAGCGCGGGTGGGACCGCACGTCCACGGAGTTTCTCGCGCCATGCTCCGGGACGAAGTGCCGGGCGCGGATGTATTGGTTCGGCTACTGCACAAGGCCGGGCCTGGACAGCGGGTTTGGGTGTACTGAGAATGCAGTACATGACATCTCTTGAGTTCGGTGCCCACCCGCCGCGGCTTTCCGACGCGGACCGGGAGCGTGCTCTCGAGGCGCTGCGTGAGGGGGCGGCGGACGGACGCATCTCGCACAACACCTTCGAACGGCGCATGGATGTCATCCTCAAGGCACAGTGGCAGGGCGAGTTGCACGAGGTGCTTCACGATCTGCCGACGCGGCGGCCGCGCAAGCGGTGGTTCGCGGAAGGGATCACCAGGCTTCTGTCCTTCCACCGTGCGCTCCGGCACGCGTGGCAGTCCGAACGCCTGCCGCAGCTGCTGCTTCCGGCGCCCGGATCGCACGCGTACTCCATAGGCCGCGCACCCGGTTCGATGCTGCGGCTCAACCACTTCAGCGTCTCCCGCACCCACGCGCAGCTGCGCGCGACCGGTGACGGCTGGAAGCTGCGCGATCTCGGATCGAGCAACGGCACGTGGGTCAACGGCAGCAGGGTCACGGGCTCGGTCAGGGTGCGTCCCGGCGACGTGGTGAGGTTCGGGCAGATCGGCTTCAAACTCGCCCCCGCGCAACCGCCCTCCCTGGAACTGCCGCCGCGGTCCTGACGCACCGCAGCACCACGAGGCTGCGGTCCGTCAGCGTGATCCGGTCGCCCGTCCCGGCCTTACGGGGCTCCTGTGCCGACGGCGGCAATTCGTCGGCGGTGTCCAGGACGAGCTGCCACTGGCCCCCGGAGCCGTCGGACCACCCTTCGGGCCCGTCCGGGACGGTGAAGTCCACAGGCGTGTTCCGCGAGTTGAAGAGCAGCAGGAACGAGTCGTCGGTGACGGGCTCGCCGCGGATGCCGGGCTCGGAGATGGCGTCGCCGTTGAGCAGCACCGTCAGCGAGTGGGCGTCCTCCTCGTCCCAGTTCCGTTGACTCATGGCCTCGCCCTGCGGGGTGAACCAGGCGATGTCCGCGGCCCGTCGGGGCTCCTCGCCGGTGCTCCCGTCCGCGGGCCCCCGGAAGAAGCGCCGCCGCCGGAAGACGGGGTGTTCGCGGCGCAGGGCGGCCATCTCCGCGATGAACGCGCTCAGTTCGCCCTCCGGACGGAGTTCGCGCCCTTCGGCATCGCCGTCCGGCCAGTGCACCCACGTCAGTTCGCCGTCGTGGCAGTAGGCGTTGTTGTTACCGTGCTGCGTGCGTGCGAACTCGTCGCCGTGAGAGATCATCGGCACGCCCTGCGAAAGCATCAGCGTCGCGACAAAGTTGCGCATCTGCCGCCGCCGCAGCCGCAGCACGTCCGGGTCGTCCGTGGCTCCCTCGGTGCCGCAGTTCCATGACCGGTTGTGGCTCTCGCCGTCCCGGTTGCCCTCGCCGTTGGCCTCGTTGTACTTGCCGTCGTAGCTGACGAGGTCGTGCAGGGTGAAACCGTCGTGGCACGTCACGAAGTTGATGGAGGCCAGCGGACGTCTGCCCTCCCGGTAGAGGTCGGAGGATCCCGTCAGCCGGCAGGCGAACTCCGCGAGAGTGCCCGGCTCGCCGCGCCACAGGTCCCGCACGGTGTCCCGGTAGCGGCCGTTCCACTCCGTCCACAGCGGAGGGAAGTTGCCGACCTGGTAGCCGCCTTCACCGACGTCCCACGGCTCGGCGATCAGCTTGACGCGGCTGACGACCGGGTCCTGCTGCACCAGGTCGAAGAAGGACGAGAGCCGGTCCACCTCGTGGAACTGACGGGCCAGCGTGGCGGCCAGGTCGAAGCGGAAGCCGTCCACGTGCATCTCGGTCACCCAGTAGCGCAGCGAGTCCATGATGAGCTGCAGTACGTGAGGGCTGCGCATCAACAGTGAATTACCCGTGCCCGTCGTGTCCATGTAGTAGCGCGGATCCTCCGTCAGGCGGTAGTACGAGGGGTTGTCGAGCCCCCGGAAGGAGAGCGTGGGACCGAGGTGATCGCCTTCCGCGGTGTGGTTGTAGACGACGTCGAGGACGACCTCGATTCCCGCGGCGTGCAGGGCGCGGACCGCCTGCTTGAACTCCAGCACCTGCTGGCCGCGGTCGCCCCACGAGGCATAGGAGTTGTGCGGGGCGAAGAAGCCGACGGTGTTGTAACCCCAGTAGTTCGCCATCCCCACGTCGGCCAGCCTGTTGTCGGTGACGGACTGGTGCACCGGCATCAACTCCAGTGCGGTGACGCCGAGTTGCGTCAGATGGTCGATGACGGCCGGGTGCGCCAGTGCCGCGTACGTGCCGCGCAGTTCGGGCGGCAGGCCGGGGTGCAGCATCGTGAGGCCCTTCACGTGCGCCTCGTAGATGACGGTGCGGTCGTATCCGGTGCGCGGCGGTCGGTCGTCTCCCCAGTCGAAGTAGGGGTTCACCACCACCGACGCCATGGTGTGCGGTGCGGAGTCGAGGTCGTTGCGGCGGTGCGGGGCGCCGAAGCGGTAGCCGTAGACCGCCTCGTCCCAGTCGACGCTGCCGCTCATCGCCTTGGCGTACGGGTCGAGCAGCAGCTTCGCGCTGTTGCAGCGCAGCCCGCGATCCGGGTCGTACGGGCCCTCCACGCGGAATCCGTAGCGCTGACCCGGCATCACACCCGGCAGGTAGGCGTGCCGCACGTAGCCGTCGGACTCGCGCAGCTCCACCGCCGTCTCCCGGCCCTCGTCGTCGAGGAGGCACAGCTGGATGCGGCGGGCCGCCTCGGAGAAGACCGCGAAGTTGGTTCCGGCGCCGTCGTAGGTTGCACCGAGGGGGTACGCCTGTCCCGGCCACACCTGCATGCGATGCTCTCCTTCCGCCGCTGCCGTCCGGCTGCTGCCGCCGCACCGGGGCATCCTTGCCCAGGTGAGGCGAAAGGGACGGTGCGTCGGGCTGCAATCCCTCGTACGGACGTACGGGCGGGGCAAGTTGATGGGGGTTCAGGGTGCGGCCCTTCCAGGGCCGCAGTAGTCTTCCTTGATCGCTCAACAGGGTCAGGAAGGCGGTGCGCGGGTGGGTGCGGGAGGGCTTGAGCTCCCCCCAGGTGAAGGCGGCGACGACGGTGACGGGGAGGCCGCCGGCGTACCGGCCGGTGCGGTGTCACTGGCGCGTCCCATGGAGATCGGCGCGGACCTCGACTGGGACGCCGACGCGTGGGCCGAGGTCCGCACCCGGGCCCGGCGTGCAGGGCGCGCGTACATCTGGCTGAATCTCGTCGAGCAGCGGCTGCGGGCCGTCGTGTCGGCCGTGCTGCGGCCCATCTACGAGCCAGTGCACGGCGACGAGTGGGTCATCGCCGCGGCCGGCCCGGCCGGGCAGGAGTGGGTCCAACGGGCCGTCGCCGTACGGGAGGTGAGCCGCCGCAAGGGCTATCTGCTCGACCCGGCCGACGACAACGTTCTCTGCTTCCTGACGCTGCCGCAGCTGCGCGAGCTGATGGTGCAGCACTGGCCTTGCTTCGAGCCGTACTTCGACGACCGCCGCGAGGTCGAACTCGCCCTGGACGAACTGGAGGTGGCGCGCAGCGCCGTCGCCCGCAACCGCGCGCTCTCCGAGACCGTGCTCGCGCAGGCGGAGCGCATGTGCGCCCGGCTGCTGGAACTGCTGGGCGCCTCCGGGGACGACGCTCCCTCCGCGCACCGGCTGCCCGTCGACGCGGTGGAGGATCTCGTCGGTGACCGCTTCGCGGACGTGGTGGGCGTCCACTCCGACCGTGTCCGCCTCCAGCGGCGGCTGCCCGCCGAGGACCTCTTCGGCGGCGCCCGGCGGCTGGACGCCATGGGCATAGGTCTCAATCTCCTGGTGCAGAACTACTCGGGCCGCCGCCTGGTCCGTCTGGCCGCCTCCGGGTGCCGGCTGCGGCTGCTCTTCCTCAACCCGGCCAGCAGCGCCGTACGCCGCAGGGAGCGCGAACTGGCCATAAAGAAGGGCGAGTTGAGCCGCACTGTGGAGATGAACATCCTCCATATGCGCCGCGTGCGGGCGCGGCTGCGCGACACCGGCGCCTTCGAGATCCATGTCTTCGACGAGACGCCGCGCTTCTCCGCGTACATGGTCGACGGTGACGGCGCGGACGGCCTGGCCGTCGTGCAGCCGTATCTGCGCCGGGTCCGCGGCATGGAGGCCCCCGTGCTGGTTCTGCGCGGCGGGGGAAGGGATCTCGTGCAGCGGCGCGGGGAGCACGACAAGCCGCAGGACGAGGGCGTGCACGGGCTGTTCCAGACCTACCGTGAGGAGTTCGAGTCCGCGTGGACGGACTCGCGTCCGGTGTCGTGAAAAGCGGTGCCGCCCACCGCCGAGGCCCACCTCTTCTAAGCTGCCGCACATGACGACTTATGCGGCGCTACTGCGGGGGATCAATGTGGGCGGCCACAAGAAGGTGCCCATGGGCGAGCTGAGGAACGTCATGTCGGGCCTTGGCTGGAGCGACGTCCGCACGTATCTGCAGAGCGGCAACGCGGTCTTCACCACCGACGACGCCGACCCGGGCGACCGCCTGGAGCGCACCATCGAGGAGCACTTCGGCTTCGAGGTCCGCTGTCTGGTCCGTACGGCTGAGGAGTTGCGCGCCGTGGCGGCCGCCTGTCCCTATCCGGCGGCGGAGCTGGACCCGGCCAAGCTGCTGGTCCTCTTCCTCGAAGAGGTCCCGAACAAGGGGCACTTCGACTCGGTGGAGGAGGCGAAGTTCGCCCCCGACACCTTCCAGCACGCGGGCAGCGCCGTGTACTGCTACTTCCCGGACGGGATGGGCCGCAGCAAGCTCCCTGCCGCTCTCGAGGCCGTGCGCCCCAAGGTGACGATGACCGGCCGCAATTGGCGAACGGTCCAGCGGCTGATCGAGCTGGCGAGCTGAACCGTTCGCGAGTCGAACGCGGCCCGCTCAAGAGTTGAACGCAGGTGAGTCATGTCGGTCAGATATGTGACCGAACTGACGCCTCGTCAGGCCAAGTTGGGGTGATACGGGGCGCTTTGGTGAGGCGCTTCGAAAGTTGTGTATGTCACACCCGCTCATACGGGTTGAGGTGAGCGGATCAATCAGACAGTGTTTCGAGTCACCCGGTTGCGGATCTTCGTGCCCGCGGACCGGGGGTGACAACAGACATAAAACCCCCCACACCTCACGAGGAGGACCCTCGTCATGGCAACCAACACGCCCAGAAGCCCGGAGAAGTCCGCCAGGCGTCGTCGTATCACTGTGGCCACCGGTGTCGCCGCGGCGGTGATCGGGGCGGCCACGCTGCTGACGCTGCCTGCCGGCGCCGCTCCGGCCGAGGGCCACGTGTTCGGCACCAAGGCCAAGGGCACTGTCGACGGCAGCTACATCGTCATGCTGAAGGACAACAAGGGTGCCAACTCCGTGAAGGCTGCGGGGAGCGACCTGGCCGACCAGTACGGCGGCAAGGTCAAGAACACCTACGACTCCGCCATCAACGGCTTCTCGGCGAAGGGCCTCAGCGCCAAGGAGGCCCGCCAGCTGGCCGGCAACTCCCAGGTCGAGAAGGTCGTCCAGAACCACACCTTCACGGTGAACGAGACGCAGTCCAACCCGCCGTCGTGGGGCCTGGACCGCATCGACCAGAAGGACACCAAGGGCGACAAGAAGTACACCTTCCCGGACACCGCCGGTGAGGGCGTGACCGCGTTCGTCATCGACACCGGTGTCCGCATGACTCACAAGGACTTCGGCAAGCGTGCGAAGTCCGGCTTCGACGCCATCGACGGCGGCGAGGCGGACGACGGCCAGGGCCACGGCACGCACGTCGCGGGCACCATTGCCGGCACCGACCACGGTGTCGCCAAGAAGGCCAACATCGTCGCCGTGCGTGTGCTGGACGACCAGGGCTCCGGCACCACCGAGCAGGTCGTCAAGGGCATCGACTGGGTGACCAAGAACGCCAAGGGTCCCTCCGTCGCCAACATGTCCCTCGGTGGCCCGAAGGACGAGGCGCTGGACGCCGCGGTGCAGAAGGCCGTCGACTCCGGCATCACCTTCGCCGTCGCCGCGGGCAACGAGAGCCAGGACGCCGACAACGCGTCGCCGGCCCGGGTGAAGGACGCCCTGACCGTCGCCGCCAGCGACGACGCCGACAAGCAGGCCGACTTCTCCAACTTCGGCAAGCTGGTCGACATCTACGCGCCCGGCGTCGACATCGTCTCCGCGACCAACACCGGCGACGACGCCACGGAGACGCTGTCGGGTACCTCGATGGCCTCCCCGCACGTGGCGGGCGCCGCGGCGCTCTTCCTGGGCGCGAACAAGGACGCCAAGCCGGCGGACGTCGCCAAGGGCCTGAGTGAGCAGTCGACGAAGGACGCGATATCCAACCCGAGCGAGGGCACGAAGAACGAGCTCCTGAACGTCGGCAAGTGACCGACCAGTCTGCCCGCTGAGCACTGAGCGGGCAGCTCCTGGAGCTCCGTCAGCACCACCGGCCGCCCGTCGCGCTCCTCAAGGGGCGCGGCGGGCGGCCGCGTTCGTGCCGCCCGCGTCCTGGCCGTACGGGGTCTCGGTGGCCGTTCCTGCTGCGGCCCAGCGCGGGTGTCCCGTGGACTTCTGCACCTGATCGTGTTCTTCCTCGCCCTCGGCCGGCCCGTGGCTGCGGTTGCCGCGCATTGCCTCTTCCGGCATTCGAGACGTTCCGTGAATTCATTGACGGCGCCCCGTAATTGCTGGCAAGCTCATTTCCGTGAATCAGTCTGCGATTCTTGTAGCGCGTCTGCACGTCGACCTGCGACGGCACGCCAGCGCCATCTGTGCCGCTGGTTCCTGAGCCCTGCGCTCGGCTGATTCCGGTTCCGCCCTGCTCTCTGCTCCGCCCCTCGCGGGGCCGATCCGAGCTGCGGTTCTTCCGTTCGTTCCATGACCACGCGAGGTCTCCGTGAACGACGGCTGTTTCCGGATTCGCCTTTCACCCGTCCACTGAGCGAATTCCCGCCGTTTCACCGCCGCCTGCCGCACGCGATCCGCAATTTCCTGGTCCGCGTGCCGGCGGTGTGCCGTGTTCCTCACGGCAGTTCGGACAGGGGCCTCACCCGTACCGGTCCACTCATGAGAATTCTCCGTGAAGGAGCCCCCGAATGACTTCCGCCCTTTCCGCCGCCGCGCGCCATCTGCGCGTGGTCGACGAGAAGGCCTCCGGCGATCCCGCCGCCCGCGATGAGCCCTGCGGACAGACGCCCCTCGTGGGCTACGTCGTGCTCGTCCCGCAGGGCACCGACCCGAACGAACTCTTCACCGCCGACGGCACGAGAGTCCGGCTGCGCCCCGCGCTGCCCGCGGATCTGCCCCCTGCGAGGCAGCTGCCCGATCAGCCGCCGCCGCAGCCCCCGGTCGCGGCGGCGGAGGGTCTGCACGTCGATCCCGACCGGCACACCGCGCAGGCTGACGGACGCCAACTCGACCTGACCTACCTGGAGTTCGAGCTGCTCGCCCACTTCGTGGCGCACCCGCACCGGGTGCACAGCCGCAGCCACCTCGTGTCCGCGCTGTGGGGCTACAGCCACGTCGGGGACGGCCGCACCGTCGATGTGCACGTGGCCCGGCTGCGGCGCAAGCTCGGCCGCTTCCGGGACACGATCGTCACCGTCCGCCGCGTCGGCTACAAGTACGAGCCGGCCAGGGCGCTGTGAGGTCGGGCGTGAACGCCTGCTGAGAGGTGGGCAGCCGGAGCCGGGCGCGCGGCCCTTTGGCAGGGGCCCGCCCGGCGCCGGACGCGGGCCGTCAGGCGCTCAGCGCCAGCGGCCCGCGCGCGGCCGCCTCGTCGTACCGCAGAGCCAGCAGCTCCGCCAGCTCCGGCGAGGGACCCAGCACCGGCGCGAGCACGTCGGCCCTCGCCTCGATCGCGCCGTTCCGGATGCGGTCGGGAAGATGACCGGGCGCGATGACGTACGGGGCCACCGCCACATGCCGGACGCCGTCGGCACGCAGTCCGCGCACGGCGTCCTCGGTACGGGGAAGGGAGGCGGAGGCGAACGCAGGACGCACGGCACACCAGTCACCGGTGCGCCGCCACTCCCGCGCGGTCTGTGCGATCACCGCGATCGCCTCCGGGTCGGAGGAGCCCGCCGAGGCCAGCACGACCCCGGTCGAGCGGTGCTTCCCCTGCCGCAAGCCGGCCTCGCGCAGCCGGCGCTCCAGAGCGCCGACGAGCAGCGGATGTGGGCCCAGCACGTCGGCCTGCCGCACGCGCAGCCGCGGTAGTCGGCACGTCACCTCGTTCAGCACGGCGGGGATGTCGGACTTGGCGTGGAAGGCGCGGCTGAGCAGCAGCGGCAGGGCGACGATGTCGCGGACGCCCTCCGCGTGCAGCCTCTCCAGGAGTCGCGGCACCGACGGGGCGTTGAATTCCAGATATGCCGCCTCCACGCGCAGCGCGGGACGCAGCGCCCTCACGCGCGCACACAGCGCCGCGACGGTCGCGGCGTGCCGCGGGTCGCGGCTGCCGTGTGCGATGACCACGAGGGTGGGTCGTGTCGCATCGTGCATGGCGGTCGTCCGTTCCTTCTACGTCCGTGTCGGAGCCCGGTCAGGCCGGGGCGGGTCCTCCCGGAGGCTGTCGGGCCTGACGGGGCGGTTCTGGGCCCGGGCCGATGTCGGGGCGGTGCGGGTAAGGGCTGCCGTCTAGAAGTCCCAGCCGTCGTCGTCCGGCGCCCGTCCGGCCTCGGCCTCGGCGGTCTCCCGCACGGCGTCGGCGAAGGCGTGGCCGGCCATGCCCGCGGTGAGCGTCGAGCCGTCCGCGGGGTCGATGAGGACGAAGGAGCCGGTGCGGCGCGAGTCGGCGTACGCGTCGACGGGCAGCGGCTCGGACGTGCGCAGCACCACGCGTCCGATGTCGTTGGCGACCAGGCGCCCCGGTTCGGGGTGCTGGGAGAGGTCGTCCAGCGTCAGCCGCGAGGGGATCTCCTTCACGATCGCCTTGACGGTGCGGGTGGTGTGCTTCAGCAGCACGCGCGCACCGGGCGTCAGAGGCGTGTCATGAAGGTGGCAGACGGTGGCGGTCAGGTCCTGGCTGGGAGTGACGGTCGCGTCGGACGGCACGATCATGTCGCCGCGGGAGATGTCCAGGTCGTCCGCGAGCAGTACCGTCACGGACTGCGGCGCCCAGGCCACGTCCACGGACTGGCCCAGCGCGTCGAGGCCCTCGATGGTGGAGGTACGTCCGGAGGGCAGCACGGTCACCCGCTGCCCGACACGCAGCAGGCCGGAGGCGATCTGGCCGGCGTAACCGCGGTAGTCGGGACGTTCGGCCGTCTGCGGGCGGATGACGTACTGGACGGGGAAGCGTGCCGGGTCGTCGCTGGGGTCGTCGCCGACGGCGACGGTCTCCAGGTGCTCCAGCACGGTCGGGCCGCCGTACCAGTCCATGTGGGCGGACGCGGTCACGACGTTGTCGCCGACGAGGGCGGAGATGGGAATGGCGGTGATCTCCGGGACCCCGAGGGAGGCCGCGTAGCGGGTGAACTCCTCGGCGATGCGCGCGAAGACGTCCTCGTCGTAGTCGACGAGGTCCATCTTGTTGACCGCGAGGACGACGTGCGGGACACGCAGCAGCGCGGCCACGGCGGCGTGCCGGCGCGTCTGCTCCACGACGCCGTTGCGGGCGTCGACGAGGACGACGGCCAGTTCGGCGGTCGAGGCGCCGGTGACCATGTTTCTCGTGTACTGCACGTGGCCCGGTGTGTCGGCGAGGATGAACCGCCGCCGCGGGGTGGCGAAGTAGCGGTAGGCGACGTCGATGGTGATGCCCTGCTCCCGCTCGGCACGCAGACCGTCGGTCAGCAGCGCCAGGTCGGGAGTGTCCTGGCCGCGGTTGCGCGAGGCGGTCTCCACCGCTTCCAGCTGGTCGGCCAGCACCGACTTCGAATCGTGCAGCAGCCGTCCCACCAGAGTCGACTTGCCGTCGTCGACGGAGCCGGCGGTCGCGAAGCGCAGCAGCGAGGTCGCCGCGAGCCCGGCGTCGGCCGCGGCGTCCGCCGGCCCCTGACCGGAGAAGGAGGTGGTCATGATCAGAAATACCCCTCGCGCTTGCGGTCCTCCATGGCGGCCTCCGAGAGCTTGTCGTCGGCCCGCGTCGCACCGCGCTCCGTCAGCCGGGACGCGGCGATCTCGGCGATGACCTTCTCGATGGAGTCGGCGTCGGAGTCGACGGCACCCGTGCAGGACATGTCGCCGACGGTGCGGTAACGCACCTTGCGCTGCTCCACCCGCTCGTCGTCGCCGGGACCGCCCCACTCGCCGGGAGCCAGCCACATTCCGGCGCGGGAGAAGACCTCGCGCTCATGTGCGTAGTAGATGGCGGGGAGTTCGATCTTCTCGCGGGCGATGTACTGCCACACGTCCAGCTCGGTCCAGTTCGACAGCGGGAAGACACGCACGTGCTCGCCCGGAGCGTGACGCCCGTTGTAGAGCTGCCACAGCTCCGGCCGCTGACGTCGCGGGTCCCAGCCGCCGAACTCGTCGCGCAGCGAGAACACCCGCTCCTTGGCCCGCGCCTTCTCCTCGTCGCGGCGTCCGCCGCCGAAGACCGCGTCGAAGCGGTTGGTCTCGATGGCCTTCAGCAGGGGGACGGTCTGCAGCGGGTTGCGGGTGCCGTCGGGGCGCTCCTTCAGCTCACCACTGTCGATGAACTCCTGCACCTCGGCCACGTGCAGCCGCAGCCCGTGCTGCGCCACCACGCGGTCGCGGTACTCGAGGACCTCGGGGAAGTTGTGCCCGGTGTCCACGTGCAGCAGCGTGAACGGCACCGGCGCCGGCGCGAAGGCCTTGAGCGCCAGATGCAGCATGACGATGGAGTCCTTGCCGCCGGAGAAGAGGATCACAGGGCGCTCGAACTCGCCCGCGACCTCGCGGAAGATGTGCACACCCTCCGACTCCAGCGCGTCCAGATGCGAGAGCGCGTACGGGTTCTCCCGTTCCTCCAGCGTCGTGACAGCCGTCCTCACAGCAGTCCCCTCTCACTCAGCAGCGCGCGCAGCGCCGCAGCGGATTCCTCCACGCCCTGCCGGTGTGCCTCGATCCGCAGATCCGGCTCCTCGGGGGCCTCGTACGGATCGTCCACGCCCGTCAGTCCGGAGATCTCGCCCGAGGCCTGACGCGCGTACAGTCCCTTCACATCGCGCTCGGAGCACACCTCCACCGGAGTGGCCACGTGCACCTCCAAATAGCCGGTTCCGGCGGCCTGGTGGCGCTTGCGCACCGCCTCACGGCTGTCCGCGTACGGCGCGATCACCGGTACGAGGACGGTCACGCCGTGCGAGGCGAGCAGCTCGGCCACGAAGCCGATGCGCTGCACGTTCAGGTCGCGGTCCTCGCGGGAGAAGCCGAGCCCCGAGGAGAGGAACGTACGGATCTCGTCCCCGTCCAGCACCTCCACGCGGCGGCCCTGCGCGGCGAGTTGCTCCGCCAGCACGGTCGCGATCGTTGTCTTGCCCGCGCTCGGGAGTCCGGTGAGCCAGACGGTGGCCCCGGCCTCCTGCCGCTGTGTCGCTGTCGTCATCTCCCGCTCCCTGTCACGGAGTTCACCTTCACAGGTGGATCCCGCACTCGGTCTTGGCCTGGCCCGACCAGCGTCCGGCGCGGGCGTCCTCGCCCTCGAGAACGCGCCGTGTGCATGGCGCGCATCCCACCGAGGGGTAGCCGTCGGAGAGCAGCGGATTGGTCAGCACCCCGTGTTCGGCGATGTAGGCATCGACGTCGGCCTGAATCCAGCGGGCGATCGGCGAGACCTTGACCTTCTGCCGGCGCTCGTCCCAGCCGACTACGGGCGTGCCCGCACGGGTGGGCGACTCGTCCCGGCGCAGTCCCGTCGCCCACGCGTCGTAGTGGCGCAGACCCTCCTCGAGGGGTGCCACCTTCCGCATCGCGCAGCACAGATCGGGATTCCGGTCGTGCAGCTTCGGGCCGTGCTCGGCATCCTGCTCGGCGACACTCTGCTTCGGCGTCAGCGTGACCACCTCGACGTCCATGACGGCGGCCACGGCGTCACGCGTGCCGATCGTCTCGGGGAAGTGGTAGCCGGTGTCGAGGAAGACGACGCGGACGCCCGGGACGACGCGTGACGCGAGATGCGCCACCACCGCGTCCTCCATGGACGAGGTGACGCAGAAACGGTCACCGAAGGTGTCCGTGGCCCAGCGCAGGACCTCCAGCGCCGGTGCGTCCTCCAGGTCCCGGCCCGCCTCCTCCGCGAGCCGCTGCATCTCCTCGGCGGAATGCCGTTGTGCGGCTGTCGTCATGGCGTGCGCCGTCCTTCCTGGCTGCCTTCGCCGCCCGCACTGTCCGGGCCGGCGCCTCCGCGCTGCAGCCCCCTGGCCAGCAGCCCGAGGAACGCGAGCTTGAACGCCCGGTTGCAGGCGGCGCACTCCCAGGCCGCGCCCTTGCCCGCGCCCGCTGCCTCGCCGGTCTCCTCGGAGGGGCGCAGGTCCTCGTCGCCGCAGTAGGGGCAGTAGAACGGCGCCGCACGCTCACTCACTGTGTCCCCCGTTCAGCCTCGGCGCGCTCTGACGCGTCGGCTTCCCTCGTCACTGCTCGCTCCTTCGTCGTTGCGCGGCTTCTCGGTCCAGCCGACGCCGCGCGCCGAGGCTCACTCACTTCAGCGCACCTTCTTCCGCGCGAGCCGCCCACTGGGCGAAGCGCTCGCCGTCCTCGCGCTGCTCCTTGAAGTTGAGCAGCACGCGCTCGATGTAGTCGGGCAGTTCCGTGGCGGTGACCTTCAGGCCGCGGACCTTCCGGCCGAAGCCCGGCTCCATTCCGAGGGAACCGCCAAGGTGCACCTGGTAGCCCTCGACCTGCTCGCCGTCGGCGTCCGTGACGAGCTGGCCCTTCAGACCGATGTCGGCGACCTGGATGCGGGCGCAGGAGTTGGGGCAGCCGTTGAGGTTGATGGTGACCGGCTCGTCGAACTCGGGGAGACGGCGCTCCAGTTCGTCGATGAGCGACGAGCCGCGTGCCTTGGTCTCGACGATGGCCAGCTTGCAGAACTCGATGCCGGTGCAGGCCATGGTGCCGCGGCGGAAGACCGACGGGCGGGCCGTGAGGTCGAGTGCCTCCAGCGCCTCCGTCAGGGACTCCACCTGGTCCGCGGCGACGTCGAGGACGATCATCTTCTGCTCGGCGGTGGTACGCACGCGGCTCGAGCCGTGCGTCTCCGCGAGGTCCGCGATCTTGGCGAGTGTCCCGCCGTCGACGCGGCCCACGCGCGGTGCGAAGCCGACGTAGTAGTTGCCGTCACGCTGCTCGTGCACGCCGATGTGGTCGCGCCACTGCTGGACGGGCGCCTCGGGCGCGGGGCCGTCCGCCATCTTGCGCAGCAGGTACTCGTCCTCCAGCACCTGACGGAACTTCTCCGCGCCCCAGTCGGCGACGAGGAACTTGATGCGGGCGCGGGTGCGCAGCCGTCGGTATCCGTAGTCCCGGAAGACCGAGACGACGCCCTCGTGCACGTCCGCGACATCCTCGATGGGCACCCAGGCGCCCAGCCGTACGCCCAGCTTGGGGTTGGTCGACAGGCCGCCGCCGACCCACACGTCGAAGCCGGGGCCGAGCTCGGGGTGTTCGACGCCGACGAACGCGACGTCGTTGATCTCGTGCGCCACGTCGAGCAGCGGCGATCCGGAGACCGCGGTCTTGAACTTCCGCGGCAGGTTCGAATAGGCGGGATTGCCGATGACCCTGCGGTGGATCTCGTCGATGGCGGGCGTGCCGTCGATGATCTCGTCGGCGGCGATGCCGGCGACGGGGGAGCCGAGGATGACGCGAGGAGTGTCGCCGCACGCCTCGGTGGTCGAGAGGCCGACGCCCTCCAGCCGGCGCCAGATCTCCGGCATGTCCTCGATGCGGATCCAGTGGAACTGGACGTTCTGCCGGTCGGTGATGTCCGCGGTGCCGCGTGCGAAGTCCTGGGAGACCTCGCCGATGGTGCGCAGCTGCTGTGTCGTCAGCTGCCCGCCGTCGATGCGCACCCGGAGCATGAAGTACTCGTCGTCCAGCTCCTCCGGCTCCAGGACGGCGGTCTTGCCGCCGCTGATCCCGGGCCTGCGCTGGGTGTACAGACCCCACCAGCGCATACGGCCGCGCAGGTCGGCGCCGTCGATGGACTCGAAGCCGCGGTGTGCGTAGATCGTCTCAATGCGTGTCCGCACATTGAGACCGTCGTCGTCCTTCTTCGTCTGCTCGTTGCCGTTGAGCGGAGTGAAGTGACCGGCGGCCCACTGCCCTTCGCCGCGATGGCGTCCGGCCTTGCGGCGGCTCGGTGAGGAAGCGGGACGCTTGGAGGTGTCGGCCATGGCAGTTGTCCTTCGGATCCTTCAGGTGTCCTTCGGGCGTAGCCCGGCCGGGCGGCCGGGCAGCCGGACACGGCCGGTCGTCGAAGACGGGTGCGTGTCAGCGGGTACGCGCGCGCGGCACACCTGTGACGTCCTTGCGTGGGGCGTTTCGCGCACGCGCGGAAGGCAGGGAGGGCCGCGGCGGTTCAGTCGGTGGGAGCGCAAGCCCGCGACGATGAGGGCGGCTCGTGATGGTTGGTGCTGGGACTGTCAGCCCGCGCGACAGATGGCGCTGGACATGCGGCCGAAGTCGACGTGGCGTCGACTCACCAAGGCGATTCCAGCGCGAGACATGACGGAAGCCTCGCACGGTGCCGAACGGGCAGTCCACCAATATCCAGTATGTGGACGATCCTGTCCCGAATAACGGGACGATGCCCTCTTGACAGCAAGCGAAAGGACGGTCCTCACTCCGGAGCCGGGCGCTGCGCCGGCGGCCTCGGGGCGGCCGCCGCATCCCCCTTCTCCCCGGCCGTTTCCCGCGTCACTTCCTTGGCGAAGATGCGGAAGCCGCGCCCCTGGTAGTTGCCCAGGGCGTACGGACCGTCCTTGCTGCATGTGTGCAACCACACGCGGGAGGTCGGCGGCCGCCCGTCCCACCGGTCCGCCAGATCCCAGGCGCGGCGGGTGCCGTGCGCGAGCAGCCGTCCGCCGATGCCGCGGCCCCGGAACTCGGGAAGCAGGCCGAAGTAGCTGATCTCCACGGTGCTGCCCGGAGGGGCGCCGCGCCCCGAGGTGTCCTCGGTCGCGCCGTCCAGCTCGATGTAGCCGGCGGGCGTGCCCCGTTCATAGGCCACCCAGGTTTCCACGCCCGGGCGCTCCAGCCAGAGGCGCCACTGCTCCCGCGTCCACGGCAGCCGGTCGATCCACTCCACGTCCTGGCCGACCTCGCTGTAGAGGAACCGGCTGAAGGCCACGGAGGGCAGCTCGGACCGCACGATCCGCAGTCCGGTCGCATCGTCCACGGGGCGGGCGTCGATCAGGTCCCCGGGAGCCGTCTGCTCCAGGGACCACGTGGTGACGGTTCGCGTCGCGTTCTCGCTCAACCGCTTCTCTCCGTACTCGCTCCAGGCGTGCTTGCCCCCCTGCGGACGCGCAGGCCGCGCACACGGTTGAGTGCCGCCGCCGTTTCGAAGCGCCGCGGCACGGCGAAGTCCTCGTCCCGCACGGCCAGCAGCGCATCCGCGCCCGCCGCCGCCAGATCGGCGTCGAGCAGGTCCAGCGCTTCCGCGAGCGTACGCGTGCCGTCCACATGCCCGCGGCGCACCATCAGGTCGAGCGCGAGGCCGATCCCCGCGACCTGCCGGGAGTCCGCGATCTGCTCCACGGAGCGCAGATCGACCTCGTGCTCCCCAAACGTCAGCGCGTCCTCGCCGCGCGAGCGCACACGACGGCGGCCCCGCGACTCCGGCTCCAGCGACGCCGGGTCGGGACTGCGGTGCACCACCGGCGGGAAGCTCTCGGCCTCGGCATGCCGTCCCGTCGGTACGGACGCGACCTCGCGCGCCCGCTCCGTGACGTCGGAGGGACGGTAGGCGTCCATCATCAGCACCAGGTCGGCGACCTCCAGGTAGTCGCCGGAGCCGCCCATGACCAGCACCGTCGAGACGCCGTGGTCGCGGTGGAGGGAGCGCACGGAGTCCACCAGCGGCGTCAGCGGCTCACGCTCCTTGGCCACCAGGGTCTGCATGCGGGCGTCGCGGATCATCAGATTGGTCGCCGCGGTGTCCTCGTCGATGAGCAGCACCCGCGCCCCCGCCTCGACGACCTCGCACAGGGACGCCGCCTGTGAGGTGGAGCCGGAGGCGTTGTCGGTCGAGAAGTCGGTGGTGTCGGAGCCGTCCGGGAGATGGCCCACGAACGCGTGTACATCCACCCGCTCCACGCGTCGCCCGTCCTCGGCACGCAGCTTCACCGTCTCAGGGCGTGAGACGACGAGTTCACGCCCGTCGCCTGGCACGTGGTCCCAGATGCCAGTCTCCAGGGCGCGCAGCAGCGTCGACTTCCCGTGGAAGCCGCCGCCGACGATCAGACTCACGCCCTCGCGCAGTCCCATGCCGGTCACGTTGCCGGCGTTCGGCAGCCGGACCGTCATGCGCATCCCCTCGGGCGAGGAGAACGGCACGATGCCCTCGCCCTTCGCCGGACGGTCGTCCACGCCGCTGCCCCGCGGCAGCACCGCTCCGTCGGCGACGAACGCGACCAGACCGAGCCCGGGCAGCGCCTCGCGGAGCGCGTCGGAGTCCTCGACCGTCTCCACGAACTCGTCCACCGCCGCCGCGTCCAGCGACTCGAACCGCAGCGCACGTTCGGCGATGTCCGGCACGAGCCGGCACAGCAGGCGCTGCGCGGTACGGGCGTCGATGCGGCGGCCGTTGCCGGGCAGCGCGAGACCGAACCGGAGCGTCACCGCGCCGTCCTCGGCGGAGACCTGGCACGAACCCCGGTCGAGCACCTCCTGGCCGCCCGCGTCGATCCGCAACGCCCGCTCACCGCCCGCGACCTGGGCCGCGCGGCGCGCGAGGAAACTCGCGAGGGCGCGGCGGCGGACCGGAGTGCTCCACAGCGCGGACGGGAAGCCGGCACGTTCCGCGGGCACCCGCACGGCCACGCGCGCCGGCGGCGCGAAGGGGTCGGCCTGGCCGCGCACGAGCCGCAGGCTCTCCCCGGTCGTCTCCGCGCCCGGCATCTCCCACGTACCGACGAGGCCCTTGTACCTGCCGTACGAGGCGCCCTCCAGGCGGGCGAGTTGCTGCTCCAGCCCTCCGCGCGGGGTTCCCTGGGTGTGCGACGTGCCGTCCTCGCGCGGTCCACGGCCGCCGGTACTGCCGGTACTGCCGTCGCGCCGAGCGTGCGGTCCGTGTCCCTCGCGCCGCGCGTGAGGCCCGCCGCGGCTGCTTCGTGCTCCGCGGTGCGCCCGGTGGCCGCCGGGGTCGCGGCCCTGCTCACGTGGCACTGCGCCTTCCCTTCCGCCGGAGGCTGTCTGCGTCCGGACGATACATACCGGACGGCTCATGGTCCGCCGCAGGGGAGCGGCTCGCTCCGGCGCGACCGGGTCACCGGCACGCACCTCGCCCGGTACGCATGCACGGCTGCCCGCATCCCGTCCGTATGCACGAATGCCTCGTTGACAGGGTCACAGGCGGCTGCTGGACTCCAGCGCGAGCCATGGCCGGGCCCGCCGCCCCCGGTCGCCGCGTCCCGAAGCCACCCCGGCCCCCGAGCCCGAATCCGTGAGGTCCGCATGCCCGCGCCAGTCCCCGCCGCCGCTCCCGTCGCCGTGCTCGGTGAATGCGTCGCCGACGCGTTCGTCAGGCCCCCGGCCACGGAGGCTCAGACCCCGGCGATCGGACTGGACGTGCTGCCCGGCGGCGGCCCCGCCAACACCGCCGTCGCACTGGCGCGGCTTGCCACGCCCACCCGCTTCCTCGGACGCATCTCCGGGGACGTCTTCGGGAGGCTCTTCCGCGACCATCTGGCCGGCTCCGGCGTCGACTTGAGCCGAACGGTCGCCGCGCGCGAACCCAGCACCCTCGCCGTCGCCGACGTCGACGAGGACGGCCGCGCCGACTACTCCTTCCACGCGGAGAACACCGCCGACTTCCAGTGGACGCCGCAGGAACTCGCCGCCGCGTCCGACGGGCCCCTGTCCTGCCTGCACACCGGTTCGCTGGCGCTCGTACGGCCGCCCGGCGGGAAGGCCGTCGAGGACCTGCTGGCGGACGTACGGGAGCGCGCGACCGTGTCGGTCGACCCCAACGTCCGTCCCCTGCTGGTGGATCCGGCCGCCTACCGCAGCGCCCTGCCGCGCTGGTGCGCCGCCGCCGACATCCTGCGTCTCTCCGACGACGACCTTGCGCACCTCGACCCCGGCGCCACCCCGGAGCAGGCCGCCGAGACCTTCCACGCGCAGGGCGCCCGCCTCGTCGTCGTCACGCTCGGTGCCGACGGCGTCTTCGCCTCCGTCGACGGCGAGCGGCTGCACGCGGCCGCGCCGCCGGTGAGCGTCGTCGACTCGGTCGGCGCGGGGGACTCCTTCATGGCGGGCTTCCTCCACTCCTTGCACGGCGCCGGTGCGCTGGGCGGCCGCCTGTACGCCCTGACGCCCGAACAGGTCGCCGCCGCCCTGGACTTCGGCGCCCGCGTGGCCGCCGCGGTGTGCGCGGTCCGCGGGGCGAATCCGCCCTGGGCGGGAGAGGTGTAGCGACCCGATTCCGCAAACGCTTTCCTCGGTTCGCGCATCAACTGCATGGAAATGTGGGCCAGTTGAAAGCGGGGGGGTGGTGAGGAGAACCCAATGAATGGGTCGTCGCCCGACGACAGGGCTTACCGAAACCGCCGTCCGGACAAAGCTGTTGGGGTTATCGGACCAAGAACGAGAATTCCACGGCGATCTCTACGGGCAACTCGTCGAACTCCTCGGCAGCCAGGGGGCGTTCCTGGAGCGAGCCGTGCACCTCGCGGTGAATGCGATCGGCGACTCCGCGCATCGCTTGTACGGGCCCGGGGAGGAGCCTCGGGCTGGACTTCGGCGCCCGATCCCGCGCCGAGGTGTGCTCGGGCCAGTCGGCCGGAGTGGCGCGCGGCCGCCACCAACGCCACCGGGGGTGGCCTCGGCGCCGCGCCGAGGCCACCCCCGGTGGCGGATGCTCGGGCGCCTACTGCGCGCCGAGGAGGGACTTCACCGGCTCGATGGCGAAGTAGACGAGGAACAGCGCCGCGCTGCCCCACAGCAGCCAGTGGACTTCCCGGGCCCTGCCCATGCACGCCTTGATGACCACGTACGCGATGAAGCCGGCGCCGATGCCGTTGGTGATGGAGTACGTGAACGGCATGACCGCGATGGTCAGGAAGGCGGGGATGGCGAGCTCGTAGCGGTCCCAGTCGATGTGCTTGACCTGGGTCATCATCAGGAACCCGACCACGACGAGCGCCGGGGACGCCGCCTGGAGGGGCACGATGGTCAGGACCGGGGTGAGGAAGAGGGCGAGACCGAACAGGCCGCCGGTGATGAGGCTGGAGAAGCCGGTCCGTGCGCCTTCGCCGACACCTGCTGCGGATTCGATGTAGGTGGTGGCGGACGAGGCCGATGAGGCGCCGCCGGCGACCGCGGCCGCACCGTCGATGAGCAGGACACGCCCCAGGCCGGGGACCTGGCCGCGCTCGTCGAGGAGCCCGGCCTCGGCGGTGACGCCGACGATGGTGCCCATGGTGTCGAAGAAGTCGGACAGGATCAGGGCGAAGACGAGCAGGACGACCGTCAGGATGCCGACCTGTCCGAACGCGCCGAAGACGTCGAAGGCGCCGATGAGCCCGAAGTCGGGGGCGGCGACGGGGTTGTCGGGCAGGGTCGGGGAGGTGACACCCCAGTTCTTCACCTTGGCGAACTCGTTGATGACGATGGCGACGACGGTCATCAGGATGATGCTGATGAGGATCGCGCCCTTGATCTTGCGGGCGACGAGAACGATCGTCACGAGCACGCCGAGGCAGAAGACCAGCATGGGCCAGCCGGTGAGGGTGCCGGTGCCGAGCTGAACGGGAACGGTGGTCTTCGCGGCGTCCGGGATGCGGGTGACGAAGCCGGCGTCCACGAAGCCGATGAAGGCGATGAACAGGCCGATGCCGACGCTGATCGCCTGCTTGAGGGGTTGCGGGATGGCGTGCATGACGGCCTCGCGCAGCCCCGTCATCACCAGGATGCTGATCAGCACGCCCTCGAGCACGATGAGGCCCATCGCGTCTTCCCAGTGCATGAGGGGAGCGACCTGGAAGGCGACGATGACGTTGATGCCCAGACCGGTGGCCAGGGCGAGCGGCAGGTTGCCGCCGACGCCCATGATCAGGGTCATCACGCCGGCCACCAGGGCGGTGGCGGTGGCCAGTTGGGCGCCGTCCAGCTGGTTGCCGAACTTGTCCTCCGCGCTGCCCAGGATGATCGGGTTGAGCACGAGGATGTAGGCCATCGTGAAGAACGTGGCGAACCCGCCGCGTATCTCCCGGTTGAACGTCGAACCGCGTTCGCTGATGCGGAAGAACCGGTCGATGGGGCCCCCGGCTCCGGTGTGCGGCGCCTCGGGTGGGCGATGCGTGCTCGTTTGCATGTCTGCGTCTCCTGGACCAACAGGTGTGAGGGGGAAGCGGGGCGCCTGGAGCGTGTGACGGTCGGTGTTACGCATGTGACGCCTTGCCGAGCGGATCATACTGGGCAGCGGGAATTTCACAATTGTCTCGCCGCATCAGAGGTTTAAAGCCCCGAGTCGGCCTCGTGGGTTCCTACAGAATCACCCCCGATCTATCTCCCAAAAGGGATGCAGGGACTGCAACCCATGGAGTTGCCGTGTGTAACCCCCTACTCTCTCCCCGTGCATCCACCGATCTCCTTCAACGCGCGCGCCGCCCGAACCATGCGCGAGAGACTGGGGATGGCCCCTGGCCACGTCGCTTACGGCATGCGCGCCTCCTACGGCATGAGTCACGTCAGCCCCGACCACATAACCGCATGGGAACGCGGCGACGCCTTCCCCAGCGCCAACGAGGTGACAGCCCTGGCGGGCGCCTTGTGGTGCCACCCCGGCGAACTCATGGGCCGGCCCCGTACGTTGCTCGAACACCGGCTCGCCCGCGGCATGTCCGCCGACGACGTCGCACGCCTCATCGGCCTCGACCTCGATGCGTACCGGCGCATGGAGGAATCGGGCCGTTGGACGGGCGACAAACGGCAGGCCGCCAACCTCGGCAGCCTCCTCAAGCTTCCGCCACGTGACTTCATCGCGGTCACCGGTCAGGAGGAGGAGCTCGCCCGTCTCCTCACCGAAGCCGTCAACACCCGCTGGCAGGCCCACGTCCGCGCCATCGCCCGGCTGGTCGCCATCGATCGCAAGGAGCTCCAGGAACCCCTGCGGGACATGCAGCAGGAGTACCAGGGGCTCATGGCCGCCACCCTCGGCCGCGCCAGCACCAACGCCACCGCGGAGGAAGGGCGCCGCTTCATGGAGGAGATCGTCGAGCGCTTCTGGGCCCGGCTCCCCGAACACTGACGGCGCTGCCCTCAGCCCCCGGCTCCGCGCGCGGCGCTTTCCGGGGTTCCGCGACCGCCTTCCGGGATCACCGCACCTCCGGCCGGGCCCGGTCGGCGATCGCGGCGAGGTCCAGCGTGCGTGGCAGCGTGCCGAAGGCCGATCCCCAGTCGCCGCCGAGGCGCGAGGCGCAGTACGCGTCGGCGACGGCCGCGGGCGCGTACCGCACCAGCAGCGAGCCCTGCAGGACCTGTGCCATGCGCTCCACGAGGCGCCGGGCGCGCCCCTCGATGCCCTCCAGGTCCGACAGCTCGGTCAGCAGGTCCTTCATCGCCGCGTCCAGCCGGTGGTCCGCGCCGCGGGCGTGGCCGGTCTCGACGAGGAACGCGTCCAGCGCCTCCGGCGAGCGCTGCAGTGCACGCAGCAGGTCGAGTGCCTGCACGTTGCCCGAGCCCTCCCAGATCGAGTTGAGCGGCGCCTCACGCAGGAGCCTGGGCATCCCGGACTCCTCGACGTACCCGTTGCCGCCGAGGCACTCCAGCGCCTCACCCGCCACCGGTGTCGCGCGCTTGGTGACCCAGTACTTCGCCGCCGGCAGCGCCAGCCGCAGCAGTTGCCGCTCCTGCTCGGCGTTCCCACCGCCGCCGTGCGCCGCGTCGAACGCCGAGGCGAGCCGCATCGTAAGCGCCGTCGCCGCCTCGGACTCCAGCGCCAGGTCCGCCAGCACGTTCTGCATCAGCGGCTTCTCCGACAGCAGGCCTCCGAACGCGCTGCGGTGCGCTGCATGGTGGGTGGCCTGCGCGACGGCCTGACGCATCAGCGAGGCCGAACCCGTCACACAGTCCAGACGCGTCGCGGCGACCATCTCGATGATCGTGGCCACCCCACGGCCCACGTCGCCCACGCGCCGCGCCCACGTCGTCCCGTCGAACTCGACCTCGCTGGAGGCGTTCGAGCGGTTGCCGAGCTTGTCCTTCAGTCGCTGGATGCGGAACGTGTTCCGGGACCCGTCGGGCAGCACGCGCGGCACCAGGAAGCACGTCAGTCCCTCCTCGCGGCCGTCCCCGCCACCTTCACCGGTGACCTGTGCCAGCACCAGGAAGACGTCGGACATCGGTGCCGAGCAGAACCACTTGTGGCCGCGGAGCGTGTACTCGCCGCTCCCGGCGCCGTCGCCCGTCAGCGGCACGGCGACCGTCGTGTTGGCCCGTACGTCGCTGCCGCCCTGCTTCTCGGTCATGCCCATCCCGGCGATGGCACCGGCCTTCGCCCGCGCCGGACGGTCCAGCCCCGGCTCGTAGACGTGCGAGGAGAGCAGCGGCTCCCATTCGGCGGCGACATCGGGCTCCCTGCGCAGCGCCGGCACCGCCGCGTGCGTCATCGAGACCGGGCAGCCGTGGCCCGCCTCGACCTGACTCCACACGAAGAAGCCCGCGGTACGCCGCAGTTGGCCGTCCGGCCGCGACCAGGCGTCAGTCAGACCCGCACCGACGGCACGGTCCATCAGACGGTGCCAGGCGGGGTGGAAGTCGACCTCGTCGATGCGGTTGCCGTAGCGGTCGTGCGTACGCAGCACGGGCGGCACCTCGTTGGCCTGCCTGCCCCACTCCTGGACCTCCGCGGAACCGGCGCTGAGGCCCAGCTCGCTCAGTTCGGCACGCACGGCCTCGGAGTGCTCGGGCGAGCCGTTCCGGTCGACCGCCTCGGTGAGGGCGGGGTCCGCCGCGAAGATGTCGTAGTCGACAAGGGGGGGCGGCTGATTGGTCACGGTGTGAGTCGAGGCTGGCATGGCAGATACGTTAAGGAGGTGCAGCCAGCCGACGAAACCCCACCGCGCCAGGGCGGACGCTTCCGCAGGGTGCGCGTCGTCTACAGGAACGTACCCAAACGCAAGATGTCGTGGCTGTTGCTCAAGGACACCGTCAACTCGTGCGTGGAGTACCGGGTGCTCGGCCTCGCGGCCGAGGCGGCGTTCTTCACCCTGATCTCCATCCCTCCGCTGCTGCTGGGCCTCATCGGCCTGCTGGGCTATCTGGACGCCTGGATCGGCACCGACACCATCGCCTCGATCAGGCAGAACTTCCTGGACGCCTCCGCCGCGGTGCTCTCCGACCGCGGAGTGAGGCAGCTGGCCAGGCCCCTGATCGACGACGTCATCCGCGGCGGGCGGCCCGACGTGATCTCTCTCGGATTCGCGCTGGCCCTGTGGTCCGGGTCGCGTGCGGTCAACGTCTTCATCGACACCATCACGGTGATGTACGGGCTGGACGGGCAGCGCGGCATCGTCAAGACCCGGCTGCTGGCCTTCCTGCTCTACCTCGTGGCCCTCCTCGTCGGCGCCGTCGCGCTGCCGCTGATGGTGGCGGGGCCGGAGGCCGTGGTGCGGCTCGTCCCGCAGGCGCAGTGGGCGGTCACCGCCTTCTACTGGCCCACGGTGCTGCTGCTGTCGGTGGCATTTCTCACCACGCTCTACCACGTGTCCGTGCCCGTGCGTTCCCCGTGGCGGGAGGACATTCCCGGCGCGCTCGTGGCGCTGGTGATGTGGGTGGTCGGCAGCGTGCTGCTGCGTCTCTACATCACCAACACCGTCGAAGGGCCCACGATCTACGGGTCGCTGGCGGCCCCTGTCGCCGTGCTCCTGTGGATCGGTGTCTCCGCGTTCGCCGTTCTGGTGGGCGCGGCCGTCAACGCGGCGATCGACCACGTGTGGCCGTCCGTCGCGACGGCCGCGGCCCGGCGCATGAACGAGCGGGCGCGTGAGGAGGCCGCCGCGGAGGTCGTCGCGGCGGCGGCCGCGCGGCGCGCGATGCGCAGCGCGGAGAGCACGGGCGGCGACGACGAGTCGGACGCACCCGCTGAGTTCCCCGAGCGCTGGACGAAGTTCCTCCCGCACGGCGACTTCCGGGCGCGGCTGCGTTCACGCCGCCACCGCTGAGGGCGCGTGGGCGGTGCTGTTCCTCGTCGCGCGCATGACTCCGCTCGGCGATGACTCCGGCCGGCCATGACTCGGCCGGGTGCGCTGCGGACCGGGGGGAAAACCGTTCGCGGTGGGCTGGAGGTCTGGTTAGGCTCCCGGACGAGTGACGAGCGGCCCCTGTGACGCGGGGGCGTCCGTGAAACCGCGAGTGAGCAGGAGGTGAGGACCGATGGCCGTCGTTGTGGTGGGCGCTGCCCGCATCCCGAAGTCCGTTGACTCCACCTCCGTGGTCCCCGGCTGACCCACGGCCGAGTGCCGCCGGCGCGCTGACCGTGCCCCATCCGGCCCGGCCCGTACCGGAAGCGCGCACAGCCGGAGCCACCCTTCGCGAAGGGTCACTCCCGTGAACTCTCTCAACAGTTCAGATCTCCATGGCTCCATCAACTCCCCGGATCACCAGGGCTCCCCGGACTCCCCGGGCTCGTCCGATTCCGCGGACCCCTCTGCCCCTGCCCCTGCCTCCACTTCGGCTTCCGATCCGCATCCGCTGCGGCGCTACGGCTGGGACAGCCGCGTCGCAGACGCCTTCGCCCCGTACGAGGACGAGGGCATGCTTCCCGCGCGCATCGTCCGCGTCGACCGCGGGCTGTGCGACGCCGTCACCGCCGAGGGCGTCGTACGCGCCGGCACCGGCCCCGTCGCGACCAGCGATCCGACCCGGGCCGTGTGCACCGGCGACTGGGCCGCGCTGAGCCCGGGTACGGCACCGGACGCCTCCGGACCAGAAGCAGGACCGGGCGGAATGCCGGAGGTGCGGGCGCTGCTCCCGCGGCGAACCGCCTTCGTGCGCTCGACGTCCAGCAATCGCTCCGAGGGCCAGGTGCTAGCCGCCAACGTGGACATCGCCCTCATCGCGGTGTCGCTCGCGGAAGAACTCGAACTCGCGCGCGTCGAGCGGTTCGTGGCGCTGGCGTGGACAAGCGGCGCCCGGCCGCTGATCGTCCTCACCAAGGCCGATCTCGTCGGAGACCCGGGCACGCTCGCTCAACTCGCCGCCGACGTCGAGGCATCGGCGCCCGGCGTCGAGGTGCTGGCCGTCAGCGCCGCCGAGGACGAAGGGCTCGAAGCACTGACCGCGGTCGTCGGCGGCGGCACGTGCGTACTGCTGGGCCGGTCCGGCGCGGGCAAGTCCACCCTGGCCAACGCGCTGCTCGGTGAGGACGCGCAGGACGTACGGGCCATCCGCGACAGCGACGGCAAGGGCCGGCACACCACGACCACCCGCGATCTGCTGCCCCTGCCCGGGCCCGCGGGCGGCGTGCTCATCGACACCCCGGGTCTGCGCGGAGTGGGCCTGTGGGACGCGGAGGCCGGCGTCGGCAGCACCTTCTCCGAGATCGAAGCGCTCGCCGAGGAGTGCCGCTTCCACGACTGCCGGCACGAGTCCGAGCCCGGCTGCGCGGTTCTCGCCGCCGTCGACGACGGCACGCTGCCGCAGCGCCGCCTGGAGAGCTACCGCAAGCTGCTCCGCGAGAACGCCCGCATCGCGGCCCGTACCGACGCGCGGCTGCGGGCCGAACAGAAGCGGCGCTTCAAGGAGATGTCGGCGGAGGGACGGTACAACGCGGAACGCAAACGCGGACCGCAGCGGAAACCCTGACCGACCGACGGCAGGACGCCGGACGGCAGCCCGGAGCACGGCTCGAAAGCGACCAGAGGAGAGGGGAACGCGAGAGGGGCGTGCGACAGGGGCGGGGTGCGGCGGTTGCTACCGTCACCGGTGCTCCGCCCCGCCGATGCCCTCAGCGGCAGGACACCATCGAAGGGCCCCCGTTGACCACGTTCGGACCTCGCGAGTTCCAGCTCGTACTGCTGCGCCGCATGGCCGACTTCCAGCAGGACCTCGTTCTCGAGGCCCTCGCCGAACTGGGTTCCGGGCGGGCGGAGATGAGGGAGGCCAACCGGCGCTGGCAGGCCATGCTGCACGCGCAGCGCGGGCGGCGCAGCGCGGTGGGCCGCTACCGCTCCGTGCTGGGCCCGCCCGAACGGTTCGAGCACCGCCCGCTCGGGGACCTCGACTGCGAGGTGCTGGCCTGGCCGGTCCCGCTCTGGCCGGACCTGCGCTTCGAGGTGCTGACGGTGCCGGGCGGCGGCGTCGTGACCGAGTGGCTGGTGCGCGCCGCCGGGGCTCCGGCTCCCACCCTCCGTACGGTCGAGGACCTCCGCCCCTGGTCCTGCACCGTCGACGAGGCCGCGCGCGCGTTCGCACCCGCCCGGCCGCTGGAGGGGTCGGCGCCGACGCGCTGGCGGCTCGGCTTCGTCGCCCCGGACGCGGCGGGGGAGCGGTGCGACGTGATCGCGGAGTTCTCGTGGGGCCTGCTCCAGCGGCTGCCGCGCATGGAGTGCCTGGAGCCGGCGGAACGAGAGTGAAGCGGGGGCTCGCGGGGTCGCGCTGCCGGACCCGCGGAAAACGGCGTGCACCGACGCTGTGCGCGGGCTTAGGCTGAACACATGATCTGGCGACATTGAGCCTCATCCGAGACTTCCGCGACAGCTGCGGCGAAGGCAGCACCGGCCGCCGCAGTGGCCGGGCTTGCCCGCCGGCTCTACGCGTACGCGTTCCTCGAAGACCTGATCCTGCTCTACCCGGTCTATGCGCTGCTCTTCGCCGAGCACGGACTGTCCGCCGCAGAGATCTCGACGCTCTTCATCATCTGGTCGTGCGTGACGTTCGTCGTGGAGATCCCGTCCGGCCTGTGGGCCGACGTCTTCTCCCGCCGGCGGCTGCTGATCCTCGCCCCGCTCGTCACGGGAGCGGGCTACGCGCTGTGGACCTGGCTGCCCTCGTATCCGGCGTTCGCGGCGGGATTCGTGCTGTGGGGCGTGGGCGGTTCGCTGTGTTCGGGGACCCTTCAGGCCCTGGTGTACGAGGAGTTGGAGCGGTGGGGGAACGCCGGCTCGTACGCCCGGCTCATGGGCCGCTCCCAGGCCCTGGGCATGACGGCGATGATGGCGGCGACCGCCCTGGCCGCGCCCGTGATGCACTTCGGCGGCTACGCGACCGTGGGGTCGGCGAGCGTCGCGGTCAGTCTGCTCGGCGCTCTCGTCGGCCGGTCCTTCCCGGAGACACGCGGCGAACGGGACGAGGCACGGGCACCTGAGCAGACGGCCACCGCCTCCCGTGAGCTGGACACCGCGGCGCACGCGCCCGGCTTCCTCACGGTGCTCCGCACCGGCCTCGGAGAGCTGCGCGCCTCGCGCTCCGCCCGTAACGCCGTGCTGCTGACGTCGGCGGTCACGGGTGCGCTGATGATCGACGAGTACGTACCGCTGCTGATCGGATCCATGGACGTCGGCGACTCGTCCGTACCGCTGCTGATGCTGCTCGTGACGGTCGGCGTCGCCGTGGGCGGCTGGTGCGCCGGGCGAGGAGCCCGCCTGCTCGGCCCGGCGCTGGCAGTTGCCGCACTCGCGCTGGCGGCGGGCGCGCTGAGCGGCCCCTCGGGTGCGGTGCTGCTCGCGCTCGCCTTCGGCATCTTCCAGTGGGCGATGGTCACGTGCGACGCGATGCTCCAGGAGCGCGTCACCGACCGTGCCCGCGCCACGGTCAGCTCCGTCGCCGGCGTCGGTGCCGAGGTCATCTCGGTGCTGCTGTGCGCCGGTTACGCCCTGGGCTCGCAGCTGTGGGACCACAGCACGCTCTTCGTCCTCGCGGCCGTGCCCTATCTGCTGATCGCGCTCGCCCTGCAAGGGCACGCGCGGGCGCGGGTGCGCGGCCGGACGCGGGCAGGGAGCCGTGAGAAGCGCCGGCGCAGGAGGTCAGGCCGGAGGAATCCAGGCTCCGGGCATCGTGTCCGATTTCCGCGAGTGGATGCCTCGGAGCAGGCGCACACTGGGTGGCGTGATGACGGATGAGAGCAGGTACGAGGCGGTACGAAGCCGGGACGCGCGCTTCGACGGGGTGTTCTTCCTCGGAGTTCGCACCACCGGCATCTACTGCCGTCCGAGCTGCCCCGCGGTCACCCCGAAGCGGGAGAACGTGCGCTATTACCCTTCGGCGGCCGCCGCTCAGCGCGCGGGATTCCGTGCCTGCCGCCGCTGCCGCCCGGACGCCGTTCCGGGCTCGGCCGAGTGGAACGTGCGGGCGGATCTCGTCGGGCGTGCGATGCGGATGGTCGCGGACGGCGTCGTGGACCGGGAGGGCGTCGCGGGCCTTGCCACCCGCCTCGGCTACAGCGCCCGGCAGGTGCAGCGTCAGCTCACCGCCGAACTCGGTGCGGGGCCGGTCGCCCTCGCACGCGCACAGCGAGCCCACACCGCCCGGGTGCTGCTGCAGACGACGCCGCTGCCCGTGACGGAGATCGCCTTCGCGTCGGGCTTCGCGAGCGTGCGGCAGTTCAACGAGACGATGCGCGAGATCTACGCCCGTACGCCCAGCGCCATGCGGGACGCGGCCGCGCGCGGCGGTCACGGCCGGCTCACCCGGCATGCTCGCGGCGGAGGCGGACCCGGGCCCAGGGGAGTGCCGCTGCGCCTCGCGCACCGCGGCCCGTACGCGCACGGGCAGATCTTCGGCTTCCTGGAACGCCGTGCGATCCCCGGCATGGAGGAGATGACGGGCGAGCCCGGCGCGCGCACCTACCGGCGCACCCTGCAGCTGCCGTACGGAAGCGGAATCGCGGAGGTGGATGAGCCGTCCACCGGGGCGGTCGACGCGGGCCGGTGCGGCGGATGGCTCGACTGCCGGCTCCACCTCACGGATCTGAGGGATCTGACGACCGCCGTGCAGCGCGTCAGGCAGCTGTTCGACCTGGACGCCGACCCGTACGCGGTCGTCGAGCGGCTCGCCACGGACGCCGTGCTGCGCCCCCTCGTCGAGGCCGACCCCGGCCTGCGCTCTCCCGGCGCCGCCGATCCGCACGAACTCGCGGTACGAGCCGTGCTCGGGCAGCAGATCACCGTGGCCGCGGCCCGTACGCTCGCGGGGCGACTCGTCGCCGCGTACGGAAAACCCCTCGCGGCGCCCGACGGCGGCCTCACACACCTCTTCCCCGAAGCCGACGCGCTGGCCTCGGCGTCCCTCGGCGAACTCGGCATGCCGGAAAGCCGCCGGGCGACGCTGCGGACCGTGGCGGAGGCCGTCGCCGACGGCACCGTCGCCCTCGGTCCCGGAGCGGACCGTGACGAGGCGGAGCGTGCGCTGCTCGCGCTGCGCGGTATCGGCCCGTGGACCGCTGGCTATGTGCGCATGCGCGCGCTCGGCGACCCGGACGTCTTCCTCGAAGGAGACGTGGGCGTGCGGCACGGGCTGGCCCGCAGCGGTGCCGACGCGGGGCGGGCCGAGTCGTGGCGGCCGTGGCGCTCGTACGCGCTGCACCACCTGTGGCAGGTCGCCTCGAACGGCGGGCCGGAAGCGGCGGACGGCGGGGGCGGCGGTGCTGCGGGCCCGAACGGCACGCACCGTGCCGGCACCACCCGCAAGTCCGCGCCCGTCAGAGGCCGATGAGGCCCCAGCTGTGCACCCAGTGCGGATGCACCCGGATCAACTCGTCGCTCATGCCCTGCGCCAGGTCGTGCGGCCCGACGAGCAGCTCCGCCTCACCGCGGATCTCCACGCCCCGTACCGTCCAAGGGTCGACGCTCACCAGGTCGTCGATCACGAGGGCCAGACGCGGGTTGGCGTGGAGGTTGCGCCAGCGCTTGGTCTCGGCGAGGGCGAGGCCGCCGGAGAGGATCGTGCCGTCGTCCTGGAGGAAGAAGCCGACGGGATTGACCTGCGGCTGGCCCGAAGGGTCCACGGTGGCCATCCGGCACAGCCGCTGGATCGCGAGATAGGCGCGCTCGGCCTGGTTCAGGCCGCGCCGGCGGGTGGTAGCGCTCATACCCGAAGGCTCACACGCACAGGGCCACCGCGCATCGGACGCCGGTCCGATCAGGGGCTGCGCCCGAGGGCCTGCGTCGCCGGACCGAGGACGGGCCGCGGGGTGCCGGAAGCGGTCATGCCCGGCCCGAAGGCGGGGCAACAATATGAGCATGAGTCAGCAGGGGTGGTCGCGGAATCCGCATTCCGGCCAACAGGACGACTGGTGGAGCCAGTTGTACGACCCGGGATCCCCCGACACGGGTCGCGGAGGCTCGGGGGACACCCTCGACGACCGGTACGCGTCCGTGCGGCGCACCGTGGGACCCGGCACCGCCCCGGGCGGGACAGCGGCGGGACGAACCGTTCGGCCGGACGAGCCCGACGTGGAGGACGGCAGACCCGAGGGGGAATCCGGCCCCGGACCCGACCTGGAAAGCGACTCCGAACCTTCGTCTGACGGCGCGGCGGAGACCGGCGGGGAACCCGGACCCGGACCCGGACCCACGGACGAGGGACCGCCGCCCGACCCCGACCCCGACCCCGGCCCCGGCCCCGGCCCCGGCCCCGGCCCCGACCCCGGCCCCCGCGCCTACGCAGCGCGTTCGCCGCAGGCGCCGCCCGCTCAGAACCCTCCGCCGGGACAGGGCGGCTCCCTGCCGACGGCCGCCGGGCTGACATTCCCTGACGCACCGCCGACGCAGTACGAGGCCCCCGCCGCAGACGAGGCCGACGGCCCCGCGCAGCGCGTCGCCCCACTTCGTCCGGACCACGTCGGTGACCGCCCGCCGACCTACGAGGCCGAACCGGCCACCTTCCCCGCCGCCGACCCCTCGTCCCTGTCCGAACTCGTCCCCGACACCGTCCTGGACGGGGCCCACTACGGCGGACTCACCCTCCGCGCCGCCTCGATACGCGGCGACTCGGCCCGCCACCGGGGAGCGCTGCGCCGCGACGCCCTGCTGACCGCGCGCTTCGGCTCGGGGGAGTCCGCGCTGCTGCTGGTCGCCGTCGCGGCCGGGGGCAGGGCCGCCACCGGCGGCCACCGGGCGGCCCGCGAGATCTGCCACTCCATAGGGGGCGTCGTCGGACGGAGCCACGCACGACTCGCCGAGGACATACGCGCGGACAGGCGCGCCGAGCTGAAGTCCGGACTGCAGCGGCTGACCGACCGCTGCTACGGCAAGCTGCGCGCACAGGCAGCCGCCTGGGAGATGCAGCCCGAGGAGTACACGGCGGATCTGCGCTGCCTGCTGCTCTCCGCCGACCCCCGGTGCCGTACGCGTGTCTTCTTCGGCGCGGGCGAGGGAGGCCTGTTCCTGCTGCGCTCCGGTGCGTGGCGTGAGATCGAGCCCGGTGCGCGCCCACAGGACGGCGGCCGCCCGCTGCCGGCTCCGGGCCCCGGCGCGGACGCCGCCCTGAACGCTCTCGACCCCTCGGAACTGGGCGACCCGGCGGCGCTCAGCGTCCCCCTCGGCCCGCGCAGCGGGAGCCGGCCGCCAGAGAAATCGGACCGCTCCGGGCCGACGGGCCGGCGGGAGACGGACGCGCCGACCATGGACCTGTCCGCGGCGGCCGCCGCCGCGCGCACACGGTCACCGCTCCCGCAGCCCGCGCAGCCCGAGCCCGAACCGTTCCGCTTCAGCGCGACCGTCGCCCGGCGCGGCGACACACTGCTGCTGTGCAGCCCGGGACTCGCCGAACCGCTGCGTGCGGAGCCCCCGTTCGCGCAGCGGCTGGCCCGGTCGTGGAACGACCGGGAGGAGCCACCGGGCCTGGCCGCGTTCCTCGCTGACGTGCAGCTGCGTGTACGGGGCTACGCGGACGACCGCACGGCCGTCGCCGTCTGGGAGTCGTGACGGTCCCAGGCGGGGAGCGGCCCGTGCGGCCGCTCAGCCGAACTGCCGCTCGATCTCGGCGAGTTTCTCCTCCAGCGAGTCCAGCCGCGGACCGGCGGGTCCGGCCGCGCCGTCGTCCCCGCGTCCGCCCGTGCTCTGCGCCGGCAGCGACGGCATCGCCAGGGCCGGGTCCGCGGCCGGTGCGGCCACCTGGGACGCGGGAACCGCGGCCTGGTACTCCACCCTCGTGCCGTCCGGCTTCCCGTGTCCACGCCGGCCGTGCCCGCGGTGCTGCCTGCCCAGGGCCTTCACCTTGGCCCGGTCGAGTTTCTGCTGCTCCTTGCGGCGGAGACGTTCCTGCTCGTGCTGCCGGCGCTCGTCCCGCACCTCCTCGACGGCCTGGTCCAGCGTCCGTACGCCCTCGAGCAGCATCAGCGACCAGGCGCGGAAGGTCTCGCGGGGAGCCCGGAGCCACCGTACGACCCGGATCTGCGGCAACGGCCGTGGAACCAGGCCCTGTTCGCGCAGCGCGGCGCGACGTGTCTGCTTCAGCGCGCGGTCGAAGAGGATCGCCGCGGAGAGCGACATCCCCGCGAAGAACTCGGGCGCCCCGGCATGGTCGATGCCGCGCGGCGCGTGCACCCAGTTGAACCAGGCGGCCGCACCCGCGAACGCCCACACCAGCAGACGCGATCCGAGCGACGCGTCGCCGTGGCTCGCCTCGCGCACGGCGATGACGGCGGAGAACATCGCCGCGCCGTCCAGCCCGAACGGGACGAGGTACTCCCAGCCACCCGACAGCCGGAGGTTCTGCCGCCCGAAGCCGACGAGGCCGTGGAAGGAGAGCGCCGCTGCCACCGCCGCGCAGCAGAACAGCAGCAGATAGGCGGCCGTCGCGTAGACCGTCTCCTTGCGGCGGCGGCGCTGCTCCATCTGCTCCCAGGAGTCGGACGGACCGTCATCGCCGCCCGCGCGCCTGTTCGCCCGTCTTCCCCGTGCCATGAGTACGACCGCCGCCAGGGCGCCGACGAGCAGCACCGCGCCGGCCACCACCCCGCTCAGCGGTAGATCCGTCATTGTCATCCGATGCCCCTCGCCGCCCGTCGGCCGCCCGTTGCGCCGGCCTGGTCCGCTCTGACGCGAGGCATCCTGGCGCAGCGGACCGCGCATCACGGGGGATTCGGCACAAGAGAACGCCAACGGGGGCCAGTGGGTGCCGAGTTGGGCGTTTGGGGTCGAACTTCTCAGCGAGTCGTGGACAGCCGCTCGATACGCTCCGCGTCGCACGTGCGGGGGCACGTCACACAGGTGTCCTCGGGCCGCAGCGTGTAGTAGAGGCAGCAGCTCGCCCTGTCGCGGGTGGGCAGCAACTCGCCGCTCTTCCCGGTCAGTTGACGGAAGCCCGCGGACTGCGCGTACGGGAGGACGGCGCCCGGCAGCAGCAGCCCGGCCTCATGCACGGCCCGCTTCTCCTCACCGAGCAGATGACCGAGATACCAGAGTCCTTCGGTGATCTCGTCCGTCGCCAGGCCCCACAGGGCCCTCGGGCCCCGCCGTATGCGCGGACGGAATCCCTCGAGCACCGGGGTGAGATGCTCCGCCAGCGCGGCCCGCACCTCCGCGCGCAGCGCTTCCTCGTCCGGGACGACGCGCGCGCCCGGGGACTGGGCGGCCGCATCGCCCGGCAGGCAGGCGAACTCCTCGATCCGCACGGCCAGTTCGCCGGGGGTACGACGGCAGGCCACCGCCTCGACCGGGACACGGGGGACCCGGCGGTGCAGGAACCACGGGATGGTGACCAGCAGGCACACCGGCCAGGCGTACCGGTGCAGGCCGAACGTCGCGGCGACGTCGCTGCGCGGCCGGCGCCCGTAATCGCTCAGGGCCTGCTCCGCATCCTGGGCGATGAACTCGTCGAGAGTCGCCCTGCCTTCGGCCAGCCGGGTGGCGGGCACCCACTCCGCTCCCATGGGAAGAGCGCCACCGGGACCGACCTCACGCACGCGCAGCCCCTGGAACACATCGCTCAGCCGTGCGTACGCCGCGGTGAGCGGCGAGATGCCGGCAGGCTCTGCGGGGGCCGGGGCGAACGTGGGCATGGCCATGGGGGGACCACCGATCGACGATCAACAGCAGGTTAGCCTTACCTTAGCCGATGCCGCGAAGGTTTGATCTCGCGCCGGGTCCGCCTATGGTGCACAGCGAGACCTGGAGGGCACATGGAGCAGACCGCAGCGGATGCGCCCGTACCGGCGGGAGACGCCGCACTCCACCCCTACAGCTCCCCTCGTCCGGTCCCGGCCGGACAGCAGCACCCCGCCGGGGTCGACGGCGACGAGGGGGCACGGGGAGAGCATGTGCACAGCGAACCCGCGGCGCCGCAGGTGACGGGCGCCGTCACGGCTGCTGAGCCGAAGGAGCGGGGCGCTCCCGGACAGCCAGGACTGCCCGGCGGGCGTCCTTCCCACGTCCGGCAGCCCCGCGCGGCGAAGCAGCCCGAGCGGCACTCCGTGCGGGCCCAGGTGCTCACCGCCCTGCGCGAGGCCCTGCTCTCGGGTGAACTCGCCCCCGGCGAGGTCTACTCCGCGCCCGCGCTCGCCGAACGCCTCGGCGTCTCGGCGACGCCCGTACGGGAGGCGATGCAGCGCCTGGTGTGCGAGGGCGCCGTCGAGACCGTGCCCAACCGCGGATTCCGCATAGCGGTGTGCAGCGACCGGGACGTGGCCGAACTGGCCGAGATACGGGTCCTGTTGGAGATCCCCTCGGTGCTGGAGACGGCCCGTTCGATGCCGCCGGAGTGCTGGGAGAGCCTCCGCCCGTACGCCGACGAGGCTCTGGCCGTTGCCGGACGCGGCGACCGCGCTGCCTACGCCGACGCCGACTGCGCCTTCCACTGCGCGCTGCTGGAGCTGACCGGCAACCGCCAACTCGTCGCCATAGCAGCGGACATACAGCGCCGCGCCCAGCGTCGTCCCGCCCCCGCGGCCCGTTCGCTGCGCATCGAGGAGCTCCTCAGGAACGCCTCCGACCATATGGCTCTGCTGGACGCGCTGCGCGACCGGGACCTCGCCGCGGTCGAACGTCTCTTGCGCGCACACGTCACGGCCTGAGCGGCCTCGCGCGGCCGGGACCGGCGGCGCGAGGGCAGCACCAGTTCACTTCGATTCAGCAGCCTTACAATCAGGGCGGGTTCAGGCCGAGCGAGTTTTCCGCCCGGCCTGTTCAGGCTCGATCAGGCCGGAGGGAACTCTCCGGCCAGCCATGTCGGGACGCCGCCCAGCAGCCGGAAGAGGCGCCCGGCCTCTTCGCGCAGACGCGTCGCCTCCGGCTCCGGCTCCACGTCCGCCAGCGCCGTGAGGGCCGGTGCCATGCCGACCAGGAAGCCCAACTCCTCGCGCAGTCGCAGCGATTCGGTGAATCCGTGCCGCGCCTCCGCGATCTCGCCCTCCCGCAGAGCGAGCCCCGCCAGATGCCGCCAGGTGAAGGAGCACAGCAGCAAGTCGTCGAGCGCTGCCGCCGCGGCGTGCGCACGCCGGTAGGCGGCCTGTGCCGACTGCGGTGTGTCGCTGAGGTGTTCGGCCAGCAGCCCGCGCCGGTAGTCCAGCATTGCCCGCCCGCGAGCCGTCGGTGGCAGCAGGGCGGCTGCCCTGCCCAGCGCGGCGCGAGCCTCGTCCGAGCGGTCGCGTACACCCAGGACCGTTGCTGTGTAGGCGAGTTGGCCCCGTTCGCACGCTGCCGCCCCGCGCTCCTCGTCGTCCTGCGCGAGCGCCTCCGCGGCCCGCAGCGCGGACTCCGCGGCGTCCCAGCCGTCGTTCGTGAACATGCACTGCTCCACCAGCAGCGCGGCCCGCCGCAGGGAAGCCGCCGTGTCCGTCGCCGCGTAGGGCTCCAGGAGTGCGGCTGCGTCCTCCCAGCAGCCGCGTGAGCGCAACCGCCACACCGCACCGTCCACGGGCGAGAGCTTGCCCGGCCCTTCCGGTGGCGCGCCAGCACCGAACACCGGAGACGGTTCTCCGTCCCCGGCCTCCAGCTGTACCGAACGTGACATGGCGGTTTCCGCCACAGTTGCCCTCCCAAGCGCGCCATTGAGCTTCGAGCCGGATGTGAGCGCATCTCAGCACGGAGTAAGGGACCCGGCCAAGGGTTTACTGTGAATCAGTTCACAAAGTTTTACTCGGCACCCCTGTTTGCCAACCGTGAGGCCACCGGAGCCGCTGCAGAAGAGGCCAGGCATTGGCACACATGGAGCAGCGCGTCCTGAGTCAGGCGGGGCCCGGCAGCGGCGTTCCCGCGCCGATGGCTGCAGGTGCCGGCTCCTGCATGGCCGCAGGTGACGCGGGGCCGGCCACGCTCCGCGCCCCGGAGAGCCAGGCCGCCTGTCCGGCAGCGCCCCGTGAGCGGGCGGGCGGCCCGGCACAGGCGCTCGCCCTGATCAACGTGAGGCGCATCACTGCCCAGGCCAGTGGGACCGCAGTGACGGGCCCGCCCGGTCGCTCGGCGTGTTACCGTTCATTTTGGTTGCAGTTGTGGTTCCCGAATACTTCAAGTGCTCTTACCGGCCTGTGAGCTGGTGAGCACTTTTTTGTGAGGCCGGTACTTTCCCGGACGGGGCATCATCGCGGCGACGCGAGGTTCGCAGGGTGCGGGCCTCGGGCACTGCCCCGAAGGAGAAAATGCATGGCTACTGGCACCGTGAAGTGGTTCAACTCGGAAAAGGGCTTCGGCTTCATCGAGCAGGATGGTGGCGGCGCTGACGTCTTCGCCCACTACTCGAACATCGCCGCCCAGGGCTTCCGTGAGCTGCACGAAGGCCAGAAGGTGAACTTCGACGTCACGCAGGGCCAGAAGGGCCCGCAGGCGGAGAACATCACTCCTGCCTGACACTGAGGCGTTCTTCGAAGCTGGGCCCGCACCCTCGGGTGCGGGCCCAGCTCGTTGGTCTTCCGAGACCCATCCATCGTGCGCGGCAACGGCGCCGCCGACATCGAGAGGCAACACCCTCCTGTCTCTCCGGTACGGGCGGAACTCCCCTTGGGGCCCCGGTCGCACGCCGCCCGCACCGACTCGCTTTCCCGGCACCCGGGCCGCAGGCCCGTCAGGTGCCGCTCCCCTCGAAGTCCGGGACTCGGCCCGGTACCGAGCAACCGCGCTTCTTTTCATCTTGCTTTTCGGCTCGTTCTTGCGATTCCCCGCGCCACATGGCTGCCGCGAATTCCTCGATACGCGCCGCATCGAGGAAGGTTCTGCATGAACCGCACAGCACGCACGAACGACCGCAACCCCCTCAACCGCTCCGCCGGCTCCGGCAAGGGTGGCGGGCGCCGCTTTCAGTCCCCGAGTGGCAGGAGCGGCCCGAAGCGCTCCGGAGCCCCCGGCCGTTCCGGCGGCAACGGACGCCGCCCTGCCGCACGGCCGGGAGAGTTCGCGCTCCCGGAAACCATGACCCCGCCGCTGCCCGCCGCAACGGCGTTCGATGAACTGGACATGCCCGCGCCCCTGTTGGCAGCGCTGCGCGCCGAGGGCGTGACCGTACCGTTCCCCATCCAAGGGGCCACCTTGCCCAACTCCCTCGCGGGGCGGGACGTCCTGGGCCGCGGACGCACCGGGTCGGGCAAGACCCTCGCCTTCGGCCTTGCCCTGCTGGCCCGTACCGCGGGCCAACGAGCGGAACCGCGCCAGCCGTTGGCTCTGGTCCTCGTCCCCACCCGGGAGCTCGCACAGCAGGTCACCGACGCGCTGACCCCGTACGCCCGGTCGATGAGCTTGCGGATGGCCACCGTCGTCGGCGGCATGTCGATCGGCCGTCAGGCCGGCGCACTTCGCGCGGGAGCCGAGGTCGTGGTCGCGACGCCTGGCCGGCTGAAGGACCTCCTCGGGCGTGGCGACTGCCGGCTGGACCGAGTCGCCATCACCGTGCTGGACGAGGCCGATCAGATGGCCGACATGGGCTTCATGCCCCAGGTCACCGAACTGCTCGACCAGGTGCGTGCCGAGGGCCAGCGGATGCTGTTCTCGGCCACCTTGGACCGCAACGTCGATCTCCTTGTCCGCCGTTACCTGCACGACCCGGTCGTGCACTCGGTCGACCCGTCCGCCGGCGCGGTCACCACGATGGAACACCACGTACTGCACGTCCACAGCGCGGACAAGTACGCCACCACCACTGAGATCGCCGCCCGCGACGGCCGGGTGCTGATGTTCCTGGACACCAAGCACGCCGTGAACAAGCTCACCAAGCACCTTCTGAAGAGCGGCGTACGGGCAGCCGCCCTGCATGGGGGCAAGTCCCAGCCTCAACGCACCCGCACTCTCGCCCAGTTCAAGTCCGGCGAGGTCTCTGTGCTGGTGGCCACCAACGTCGCGGCCCGCGGCATCCATATCGACAGCCTCGACCTCGTCGTGAACGTCGACCCGCCGAGCGACCACAAGGACTACCTGCACCGCGGTGGCCGCACCGCCCGTGCCGGCGAGTCGGGCAGCGTCGTCACGCTGGTGCTGCCCGAACAACGCCGCGACCTGACACGCCTGATGGCTGATGCCGGCATCACGCCGAAGATCGCCCAGGTCCGCTCCGGCGAGGCCGAGCTGAGCCGCATCACCGGTGCCCGGGCGCCCTCCGGCGTCGCTGTCACCATCGCCGCCCCCGTGGCCGAACCCGCCAAGCCAAGCGCCTCTTCGGCTCGCAGCCGGCGCAGCCGCCCCGGCCAGGCCCGGCGCGCCTCCGGGTCACCCCAGGGCCGCACCGGAGCGCCGAAGCGCCAGTCGGTTCCCCAGCCGCGGCGACGGGCGGCATAGCCCGGGGCATGACGTGCGCCTCGTCGTGACACACCGTTCCGATCTGCCGGTATTGCCGACCACGATTGCCGGGGCCGCCCGCTATGCCTTCTTCCGGGCGGCCCGCTTCGCCTCCTGCTTGAACGCCCGGACCTGATCCAGCGTCTCCGGACCCGTGATGTCGGCGGCCGAGCGGTGCGCGTCCGCGTCGCCGTACGGGCCGGCGGCCTCGCGCCAGCCCTCCGGGGTCACGCCCATCTGCTTGCCGAGCAGCGCCAGGAAGATCTGGGACTTCTGCTTTCCGTAGCCGGGCAGGGCGTTGAGGCGCTTGAGCACTTCGGCGCCGGTGGGGATGTCGCGCCACACCGCGCTCGCGTCGCCGTCGTAATGATCGACGAGGTACTGGCACAGCTGCTGCACGCGCTTGGCCATCGATCCGGGATAGCGGTGCACGGCGGGCTTCTGCGACAGCAGCGCGGCGAACTGCTCCGGGTCGCTCGCGGCGATCACGTGCGCGTCCAGATCGTCCGCGCCCATGCGCTGCGCGATGGTGTACGGGCCCGCGAAGGCCCACTCCATCGCTACTTGCTGATCCAGAAGCATCCCGGTCAGGGCGGCGAGGGGACTGCGGCTGAGAAGCTCGTCGGCTTCGGGCTGCTGCGCGAGGCGGAGGGTGATGGTCATGCCCCGATGATCGCGCGCTCGCCGTGGTATCGCACGTCTGCCGCCGCGTCTGTCGCAGGGCGTGACCGGCCGGTTGGCCTGAGCCAGGTATGTCGGCTGCCCGCATTCTCGAACGGCAACGACAAGACCCCCGCCTCGCGGAAGCCCAGGCAGCAACGCAGAAGGCGCGCATCCGGTGACGACGTTGCTGGAACAGGTTTTCGTCCGCGATTGCGTCACTGATCTTCGCCTCGTAGCGCTGTACCTCCTGAAACGCGTACGACTCGCGCGGGAATGGCTTAGCGCCTCCGCCCGTCCGGCTTGATGACATAGACGTGAGGCTCACCGCCAGGGACGGTGAGCTCGCAGGACACCCCGGCCAGTACCACGTCCGCTGTCGGAGGCGTAGGCAGACTGCTATCCGACAACGAACGATCCCGGCTGTCAGTTGGTCACCGCGACTGGAGCCCAAACGATGGGGCAGGTCACCAAGCTGTCAGGCGCCCCCAACCCTGATCCCGAGAAATGGGCGGGTGGCCGTCGTACTGTGGTGCTACCAGGAATCCTGTTGCAGATCCCTTACCAGGGCGTCCGTGTCGAGGAGGCGGTCCTCATGCCCGTACGGGACCAACTGGCAAGTTTGCTCGAGCCATTCGGCCAGTGGGACCGCTGCGGTCTCCAGCACTGCGTCGCCGGACGGCGAGTACAGCCTCAGATTGATCTGCGTGCCTCCGTGAGTGGGCCACACGCGCACGTCGCCGCGTCCCACAGGGCGATCCAGGCCCGTCGTCAGCAACTTACGGGAGAAGATCCAGCGGACTGAACTCTGTGTGGCCAGGTGAAAGTCGAGTTGAACGGCGAAGGGGTCGGCGGTCCGGTAGGTGAAACGCGCGTGCAGGGGTGCCGCGCAGTCCGCGGAGAGCACCAGGAAGACTTCCAAGTCGCGGGTCACGCTGGCTGTTCCGGGGTGCTCCCCGCCGTCGCCGTTGCCGCCATTGCCGTCGTCGACGGTGTTGTTCATCGCTCTCACATCCTCCTGCGATCCCGGCCCCGGCTGCCGATTGCTCGCCCGAGCGCCCGATGCGGCCGACAGGACCGGGGGACGGCGCGCCGTGAGTGCGAGGGGACAGAGGCGGGCGGGGAACGCAAATGACCGGGCATGCCGCACGGTGACAGTGGGTGGGTGCTGTCGAGGGGGCGCCGAACGGACGCACGACCCGGATCGTCTCCCGGGCAGCGGCTGGGCGAGGCAGCAACACCTGTGCCATCGGGCGTACTTCGGACAGAAAGCCACCGGGGTCTGGGGCGACGGGCCGTCAGAGTACTCCCCGGGCCTGCCTTGCCGGAATGGGACTTTCGCTGTGAGGGCCGTTGTGCTAAGGGGGAGACGCGGCGGCCCCGGCCCGGAGTGGAGACCTCTCCGCCGTATCTGCACGCCGGCATCCCGGCTTGGAGATCCAGTCACTGCTCGGGAAAGCGTCAAAGCCGGTGCTCGGTGACTGTGCGGATCGCGCTTGAGACCGCGGTGGTGGCGCGGCTCGGGGGAACGTCGGCTGAACCGATGAGTGCGATTCGCCGCGGGCTGTGCGCGCGGATCTCCCGATCGCCGTGACCGCGGGGTCACGGGCGGCTTCGAGCGCGAGAGCGCGCAGCAGGGCGACGCCGAGTCCGGTGGAGACGAGGGTCTGGGTCACGACATAGTCGTCGGTGCTGTGGCGGACGTCAGGCAGGAAGCCGCATCCGGCGGCCGCGGTTCTCAGGTGCGCGAGGCAGCTCGGACAGCCGGCGATCCAGCGCTGGTCGCGGGCGTCGGCGAGGTCTGCTTCCGGGTGCCCCGCGAGAGGGTGCCCGGTGGGCACCTGTTGTCGGTCATCGCGCAGCGGTCCGCGGGATGATGGGTGCCCCGGCTGCTCCCGAGTGTCTGACGGCAGGCAGGCGCTCGCCCGGTCGCGGAACTTCACCGGGGCGGGCCAACGTTGGCAGGGTGCCGCGTGACGGGCGCGGTCGACGCACTCCGAAGTCGAGGTGGCAGCAGTGGCGATGTGGGACCGACTCAAGGATCAGGCCAAGGGGCTCCAGCAGCAGGCGCCGGGCAGGCGTGGGGTGGGTCAGGCGCGACCCGGCGGAGGATCCAGCTCGGGAGGTTCCAAGGCGCAGCTCGTCAGCGCCCTGAAGGCCCAGCTGACCACGCTCAAGGCGGAACTCAAGAGTGGCGGGTTTCGGGACGCGAGCATGGCCGCGTGCGCCCTGGTCGCCGCCGCGGACGGGCATGTCGATCCGGCCGAGCGCCAGCACGTTGAATCCCTCATCCTGAACAATGACGTCCTGCAGAACTTCCCTCCGGCCCAGCTCCGGGAACGGTTCAACAAGCACGTCGACCAACTCGCGGCGAACTTCGCGCATGGCAAGGCCGAGGCGCTACAGGAGATTGCCAAGGTGGCGAAGAAGCCGACCGAGGCCCGTGCCGTGATCCAGACCGGCATCGTGGTGGCCGGGGCAGACGGTTGGGTGGCCCCCGCGGAGGAGCAGGTCCTGCGCGAGGTGTGCGCGGCTCTCGGACTGTCCCCCACGGAGTTTGGCCTCTGAGTCGACTGCCGTATAACTCCCTCCGGGGTCACTCCTCCTGACCACGGCGGCATTCCGGCGTCCTGGTCTTGTGCACTGGCAGCCTCCGTGACGCACTGCCGGGGGAGACGGGAGACAACGCACGTCAAGTGCCGTACGTTTGGGGTTAATTGACTGAATTGACGAGGCATCAGGCGAACCTGAGTCCGGGAGATGGTTTCGTTCACCGATCCGCATCCTGTGCAAGGCCTGCCGATCGTCCACACTCCTTGTCTGTGTCACTGCTATGCCGACCGGGCGCTGACCTGTAAGTCGCAGCCTCCCGTGCTGGGTTCGTGCCAACCCCTGAGTTCAGCGGGGTCCCGGGTCCGAGAGCTCGTCGGCCTTGGCCCGTATGAGCTGCCGGACGATCAGGGCCGATCGCGACGGCTGGCCGTCCTGACGCTGGGTCATGCACAGGTGTACGGGGCGGGCGTCACGCAGGGGCAGCCAGGCCAGGTCGGGGATGTCGGCCGAGGTGTCGAACCCGGCGAGAAGGCCGAGCCCGGCGCCCTGCCCGGCCATCACCTTGACGGTGCGGGCCGACATGGCCTCGACGACGACGTCCGGGGCGGCCACGTGCCGGTGCAGCGTCTCCCACATCACGGTGCCTGTCCGCATGGTGACGACGGGCCAGCTTTCGAGATCGTGCCAGTGGACGTGGTCGCGCCCGGCGAGGGGGTGGTCGGTGCGCGCGTAGACCCCGACGGGGGCCGAGACGAGCGGTACCCGGCGCAGCCCTGCCGCGGCCGGGCTCATCGGCATGGTGATCACTCCGAAGTCGAGTCCGCCGTCGAGCACGGCGGCTTCGATGTCGGTGGATGCTCCCTCGCGGACGGTGAACCGCAGGCCGGGATGGCTCTCGCGGAGGCGGCCGACGACGGGAGCGATGATCGTCTCCGCTGTCACGGAGACGCCGCCGATATGGACGCGGCCGCGGTAGGCGGCGCTCGATTCCATGGCCGAGTCGCGTACCGCGTCCTCGGCCGCGACCAGCCTGCTCAGCGGTTCGAGCAAAGCCTGTCCGGCCGGTGTCGGCTGCACACCGTGCCGGCTGCGCGTGAGCAGGACGACGTCGAGTTCCTCTTCGAGCAGCGCGATCTGCTGGCCGACGGTGGGCTGGCTGACTCCGCACCGAACCGCGGCCGAACGCAGCGATCCCTTCTCGACGGCGGCCAGGAAGTACCGCGCTCTCTCCACCCGCATGGGGCGGACTATAAGGCTGGAGCCTTTCACCTGTGAACTGCTGTCGCGCCTTCCCGGCGCTCAGACGGCAGGGCATTGTGACGGGTGCCCTGGTAGCAGGGCCGGTCCCAGTTCTCCCCGTGAAAGGAATACATAGTGTCCGGTGGCCCGCTGAGCGGAGTTCGCGTTCTGGACGTCTCGACGATCCTGGCCGGTCCTCTCGCGTCCTCGCTGCTCGGCGAATTCGGGGCCGAGGTGATCAAGGTCGAGCATCCCGAGGAGGGCGATCCGGCGCGGCTCTACCCGCCGCTGGAGGACGGCGTCTCCGTGGCGTGGACGATGCACGGCCGGGCCAAGCGCAGCGTCACCGTCGACCTGCACCGTCCCGAAGCCGCGGATCTCGTCGGCAGAATGGCCGGGGCCGCGGACATCGTGGTGACCAACTTCCGCCCCGCGACGCTGCGCCGGTTCCGTATCGACTTCGACGACCTGCGCGCGTACCGGCCGGACCTGGTGATGATCCACGTCAGCGCGTTCGGCCGCACCGGCCCCTACGCCGACCGTCCGGGCTTCGCCCGCGTCGCGGAGGCCTTCGCCGGCCTGACGTACCGCACGGGCGCACCGGACCAGCCGCCGGTATTCGCCGGCTACCCCGTGGCCGACGGCGTCACCGGAATCTACGCCGCGTTCGCGGCCCTGCTCGCGCTGCGTCAGCGGGACCTCACCGGCGAGCCTCAGCTCGCAGACATCCCCCTCTACGAGCCGCTGCTGCGGATGATGGAGGACTTCGTCGTCGAGTACGGCGCGACAGGTGAGCAGCGCGAACGTCAGGGCAATGAGAATCCGCACATCAGCCCCAACAACCTTTACGTGACCCGGGACGGCCGGTGGCTGGCGCTGCCCGCGTCGACCGAGCAGATGTGGCGGCGGCTCGTCGATGTCATGGACGCCCCGGACCTCGCAGTGCACGACTCGATCACGGCACGGCTGGAGCACCGTGAGGAGATCGAGGCTCGCGTCGCCGCCTTCGTCGCGGCTCACGACCTGGAGCCGCTGATGTCCCGGCTCCTGGAGGCCGGCGTGGCCGCGGGGCCGGTGAACTCGGCGGCGGACATCTGTGCCGACCCGCACATCCGCGCCCGCGGGTCGGTGGTGGAGGTACCGGACGAGGACGGGGGACGTCCCCGTCTCATGCAGGCTCCAGCCGGCCGCTTCTCGGGCTTCGACAGCACGATCGGCCGCGACGCCCCGCTTCTCGGTCAGCACACCACCGACGTGCTGCGGGATCTCGTCGGGCTGGCCGAGCCGGAGATCGACGAACTGCGCCACCGCGGAGTGGTCTGAGGAGAGAGCTTGCTCATGACTGTCGCTGTCCTGTCCATCATCGTCCTGGTCGTCCTTTTCGCGGCGACCCTGATATCCGGTTTCGACCTGGGACTGGCCGCTCTGTCCGCGGCGTTCCTCATCGGTCTCGCCGCCGGTGTTCCGGCGGACGACGTGACGAAGTTCTTCCCGGCCGACTTCTTCGTCCTCATCGTCGGAGTGACGGCCCTGTTCGCCGTCGCCCATCTCAACGGAACCCTCGACTGGCTGCTCGACCTGATGCTCCGGCTCGTCGGCGGGCGGCTGATGCTGGTCGCGCTGGTCCCGTTCGTGATCGGCGCCGTGCTGACCGCGGTCGGCACCCTGCCGGCCGCCGCGACCGCCATCGTCGCCCCGATCGCCCTCGGCCTCGCCGCGCGGTACGGGATCTCGCCACTGGTGGCAGCCGTACTCGGCATCACGGGAATCATCAGCGGACTGCTCTCGCCGCTCGCGGTCTACGGCGTCACCGCCCGCGAGCTGAGCACCAAGTCCGGTCTCGGACTGCCCGGTTCGGCCCCGGTGACCTTCCTGCTCGGCGGGCTGGTGACAGGGCTGGTCGTCTGTGCGGGCTGCCTGTTCATCGCTTCACGGGCGGGCGCCGTGCCGCGCGGCGGGGTCTCCGCTCCGGCAGGCGCGGGCGGTACGGGCGGGGGCAAGCTCCCCGAGGGCACCTCTCCGGAAACGAAGGACGCGCCCCGTCCGTACGGCACGGCAGAGAACACCGGGCAGGCAAACGCCCCGGCACTCTCCGAAGCAGGTCCGGGAAGCCGTGGAACCCGCACCCTCACGCTGCTCTGCCTGCTCACCGTCGTCGTTCTCTCGGTCGGCTTCGAGATGAACGTGGGCTACCTCGGCCTGACCGCAGCGGTCGTTCTCCAGTTGGTGCTCAGGCTGAAGCCCGGCGCGATCGTGTCGAAGATCCCATGGGGCGTCGTCCTGCTGATCGGCGGCCTGCTGACGTACGTGGGCCTGATGGAGGATCTCGGCGCGTTCAAGCAGATCAGCGACCTGCTTCAGGTCCAGGGATCGCCGGTCCTCAGCCTGCTGGTTCTCTGCTACATAGCGGGCCTCACGTCGTTCGCCGCCAGCTCCATCGCCGTGTTCGTGACCACCATGCCGCTGTTGCCCCCACTGGTGGCTGACGGCGTCTCCCCCGTCGGCGGCGTGCTCGCCCTGGCGCTGGCCTCGGTACTGGTCGACATAAACCCGCTCGGCATCACCGGAGGACTCATCCTCGGTGCCGCCGAACCGTCGGTACGGCCCCGGCTGTTCCGCCAGCTCCTCACCTACGGCATCGTCTCGATCGTCCTCGCGCCGTTCCTCGCCTGGCTGGCGTTCGGCTGGTGGTAAGGGCCCGACGGACGGGCGGGCAGCCAGCACGCATGGGGCGGCGGTCCAGCCGTTCCGCGTAAGACGATCTTGGATGGGGTACAGGGTGCCTGAGCCGAGGCCACAGCTGGCGGGAAGCTGGCTGGTGCCTCACGTTCGAGTCGATCCCCCGCCGCGCCAGTTCGCTTCCGGCTCCCACGCTCAGGGCTGGGCCACCGCACAACTGGTCGACGGGAAGACCCTCGCCACGGGCAGCACCGACAACGTCATGCGCCTGTGGGACGTGAAAACCGGCAAGGTGCTGTCACCCTTGAAAGGCCACAAAGAGGCTGTCGGAGCAGTGGCGTTCAGCCCCGACGGAAGCGGGGAGTCGACGACACCACAGCGGTGCACGCCATCGCGTTGACCCCCAACTTCCGCTGCACGAATGAGGGTTACGGCGCGCTGGTGACCCATGACATCGTCATCGGTCTTCGTCGGATCGCTGGAGAGCCAGGCAGTGTCCGGCGGATCCGGTCGTGCGCACCGTCCGGTCCACGCCCAGAGGCCGGCGGGGCGAGCGGGCCAGTCCCTGACAGGTGACTACGCCGTGAGGCGGTCCGCTTCGGCCAGCAGCAGATCGCCAAAGGGCTGAAAGCCAATACTGCAGGCGTAGACGCCGCTGACGACTCGGTGGATAGTTCCCCATTCCCAGATGGCGGTGGCATCCACACCGGTACGAGAAGCCAGTTGCTCAGTCCGCGGCCAGAGGTCATCGCCGAGGTCCGGGTTGCAACGCACGATTGTGCCGAGATCGCACGCCGGCTCGGCCCGCAGTCCGGCTGGATCGATGAGCTTGTAGCTGCCGTCACTCGCCTGCAGGGCGTTCATCTCGTGGATATCACCGTGGACCAGAACCGCGGACCGATCGTCGTGGGCAAGGCGACGACGATTCATGCAATTCAGCGCGTCCGCCACTGTGGCAGGCGCACACGGTCGCCCCGCCTGCTCCCATAGTTTTGGCAGCCGATCGGCGTACTGCTCAGCCAACTTCGCGCCGGTCGGAAGGTCAATGTCGGGACCGATCGGACGCCACAGGCGAACGGCCACTTCGCACAGCAAGTTGAGGCGGCTTGCGGGGTCGGCGACGATGTCGTACATCGGAGCCCCAAGGCGCTCCAGCAGAAGGGCTTGTCGACCCACGTCTTCGCCCAACAGCTTGGCGCATCCCACTCCTTCCGCCAGGCGCAACACCATGGCCTCCTGCCCGACGTCCCGACCTGGCACGCCGATCTTGAGGACCGCCGGAGTTCCGCCCACAAGCGTCACCTCGACGACCAGGGCGGCGTGACCGCCCGCGAAGCTGGACCCGATCATCAGAGACCACTCCTGGGCCAGCGAGTCGACCAAGCCTGGCAGTTCGTCCAGCCAGGATTCGTTCCCGTCGGCCATGACCGTCTTGCGGACCTGGTCAGGAATGTCGAGGCTCATACCGCCAACCTAGTGCCGTGATCGCATTGGTTCGCCGGATTGGTTCAGCTTCTCCGAATAAGGGTCGAAGCGGTCGAACTCGCCAAGCAGGTCTCCGGGTGTCGAGTCCGAGCCGTACTGATCCTCCACCCGACCTGTTCATACTGGGGGTTGAAGACAGCTCACCGTGTGACCCTGAGACGGTGCCCCGCTGCTCCAACAACGAGCAGCGGGGCACCAGTTGCTCTCTTGCTGGGACCCGACGCCACCTGAGCGTTGCACGATATGGACCTTCAACAGGTCTGATCGTGTGGGGCAGCAGCGTTTTCTCGCTTCAGCGCCCTTCCCAACCGGGCAGGTTCGCCGACGCCACACCGTTGTTCCTGACCAGGTCGGCCACCTCGTCCGTCGAAACGCGCTTCCAACCCGAATTGCTCGGAAAGTTGATCTCGTTGACGATTACGTTGGTCCCCTTGCGGACCTCGTACTGATACACGTAGTTCACCCGGGTGACGGGTTGACCCTCCGGCGTCAGCATCTGCTGGGATTCCACCGGTTCCATCCCGACCGCTCGAATCTGGTAACTCTGGTCCACGGAGACGTCGATGGCTTCCAGTTTGCCCGGCTTGGTCACGGAGCGCCCATTGACCAGTTCGGTCTCCCCCCGAAGTGACACGGGGATGCTCACTTTCTGACCCGTGAGGTTGGGGTGCCACGCGCTCAACAGGCCGTTGTCCCAACTGGCTTCCGGCAGGGTGCCCGCACTGGGTGGGGCAACATGGCCCGGGACGTACACCTGGGCCGAATACGGAGAAGTGATGCCCCCATCGGGGCTCGGCGGAAGCTTGTAGGCGTCCACCCCAGGCACCTCATACGTCGGGGAAAGAACGTCCCGTCCCTGCTGATATATCGGCTCGGGGAGGTTTCCTGGAGCTGTCGGTAGCGGGGCCCGACCGGCAGGGGCCGGAGCGGCCGGGAGGCCGTCCGCAGCGTGACGTTCGGGTTCCGCAACTGGCCCAGGAGCGGGCGCAGGCGGAGCCCCGAGCAGGCCGCCGAGGTCGGTCGGCGCAATAGTCCCCGGCGGGGGACCCGCGGGCGCCGGACCGGGACCCGCAGGCGCCGGAACCGGAGCGGGAGTGTCCGGGAGGCCGTCGGCTGCGTGACGTTCGGGTTCGGCAACTGGCCCCGGAGCGGGAGCCGGGGGCGGATCCGCAGGTGCCGGGGCAGCCGGAGCTGGGAGGCCGTCGGCTGCGTGACGTTCGGGTTCGGCAACTGGGCCCGGAGCCGGCGGAGGATCTGCAGGGGGTGGGCCCGCCGGGGCCGGAGCCGGACCGTCCGGCCCCGATGCCGGTGCAGGCGGTGGTGCCGGAGTGGGAGTGTCCGGGAGGCCGTCGGCTGCGTGACGTTCGGGTTCGGCAACTGGGCCCGGAGCGGGCGGAGGATCTGCAGGCGGTGGACCCGCCGGAGCCGGAGCCGGACCGTCCGGCCCCGATGCCGGTGCAGGCGGTGGTGCCGGAGTGGGAGTGTCCGGGAGGCCGTCGGCTGCGTGACGTTCGGGTTCGGCAACTGGCCCCGGAGCCGGCGGAGGATCTGCAGGCGGTGGACCCGCCGGAGCCGGAGCCGGACCGTCCGGCCCCGATGCCGGTGCAGGCGGTGGAGCTGGAGTACCGGGGGCCGGTGCTGGCGGGGGTGCCGGGGGGTCAGCAGGCGGCGCAGCCGGGGCGGAGCGGGCGTCGCCGAGTGACTGTGCCGGACCATCGCCGACCGGTGATCGCGGTTCGTCTGCAGGTTTCCGTTCCGGCGAGGAGAAGCGGTTGGTGCCGTGCTGGCTGGACAGTGTCCTTGTCCCGTCCCCATTGTCCCGGACGGTGATCCGGGTGTTGCTTGACCTTGGTGCGTCGTGCGAGGTCGACCCGCCTGTGCGGGTCTGTTGCGCGCTCGCGCCGCCGGCGTTCCCCGGGGTCGCCTTCATGCTCGATCGGACGCTCCCTTGAGCACTCGTACTCGAATCCGGGGCGCTCGCACTGGAGTTGGGCCCGGTGTCGGCTGCGGATGCCGTCCCCGCCGCCGCGAAACTTGCAGCGAAGGCACCCGCTATGACAAATCCACTGCGCTTGGTGGCATACCTGGCCAAAGTACGTTGAAGTTTCCCTGACGGATGACGGTGACGTCCCATCATTCGACATCCTTCCTCGACCGACGCGCGGTTGGCGACGTTTTGTGGGGGTTGTTGGGTTGTTGTGCTTATGGAGTCCGATGAGCTGTGCATTGTCGTTGCTTACGTGAGCTGGCATGTCGTTCCGTCCCCGCACCAACTCACTGGCACGACGCACCCGGCGCAGAGCTGACGCGCCTCCTGTTGCGCGATCATTCGTTCACGTAACCCATGTACTTGTCCCAGTCCCAGTTCGGACCGGGGTCTGTGTGGTCGTTACCGGGGACCTCGGCGTGGCCGACGATGTGCTCGCGGTCCCTCGGGATGCCGTATTTGTCGGTCAGGCTCCTCGTCAGCGCGGCCGAGGAGCGGTACATCTCCTCGGTGAAGTACGACGGGTCGTCGACGTAGCCTTCGTGCTCGATGCCGATCGCCGTGGGGTTGCCGTTACCGACGTGCCAGGCCGTGTCGCCGTCGTCGACCATCTGAGTCACCTGGCCGTCGGAGGAACGCACCACATAGTGGGCACTGACCTCTGCCTCCGGGTTCTTGAACCAGTTGATCGTGCTGTCGTAACTGCCCTGCGTGACGTGGATGACGATCTGTGAGATCGGCGCGCTCCGGCCGGGGGTGTAGTTCGCCGGGTTGGCCGGGTCGAAGTTGGGCGGTGCCGGTGCCGGTGCCGGTGCTGGTGCCTCGGCCGGTGCCGGTGCCGGTGCTGGTGCCTCGGCTGGTGCCGGTGCCGGAGCCGGGGCGTCGGCGGGTGCCGGTGCCGGAGCCGGGGCGTCGGCGGGTGCTGGTGCTGGTGCCGGTGCTGGTGCCGGTGCTGGGGCAGCGGGGGACGCTGGTGCTTGGTCCGGGAGGCCGTCGGCTGCGTGTCGTTCCGGTTCCTCGACTGGTGCCGGAGCGGGTGCGGGTGGCGGTGCCGGGGTGTCCGGGAGGCCGTCGGCTGCGTGTCGTTCCGGTTCCTCGACTGGTGCCGGAGCCGGAGGGCCGTCGTTCGCAGGCGGCGGTCCTGCAGGTGCCGGAGCTTGTCCCGGCGTCGGAGTCTCAGCAGTCGGCGGCGGTCCCAGAGGTCCCGGAGCCGGGGGACCGTCACCCGCGGGCCCGGGGGCCGGTGCTGGGCCGTTGTTTCCGGGCCCGGGCGGCGGACCTGGGGCGTGATCCGGTGTTTGAGCGTCGTTGGCGGGGCCGGGTGCCGGAGCGTTGTTGGCCTGGTCGGGTGCCGGGCCGTCGTTTCCGGGCCCGGGCGGCGGACCCGGAGTGTGATCGGGTGCCGGGCCGTCGTTTCCAGGCCCAGGCGGCGGACCTGGAGCGTGATCCGGTGCGGGCCCGTCACCCGCAGGCCCGATCAGGCCACCGTTCCCGGGACCAGGCGGCGGGCCCGCAGGTCCCGGTGGCGGACCGTCACCCGCAGGCCCCACCAGACCACCGTTCCCGGGCCCGGGCGCCGGTGCGTCGTTCGCGGGTGCCGACGGCGGGGAGGACGAGCTGGTGCCGGGCTGGTTGGAGAGGGGCCTTGGGCCGTCTTCATTGCCGCTGGGAGCGTTCTGGTGACCCTGGCCGCCGACGTTCCCCGGGCCTGCCTGGGCGCTCGATCGGACGCTGCCCTGAGCGTTGGTATTCGAGTCAGGACCAGGCCCCGAATCCGGGGCGGAGTTCGAGCTCGTAGTCGAGTTGGATCCGGGCCCGGAGTCGTCCGCGGATGCCGTTCCGGCGGCTACGGCACTCGCAACGATGGCGCCCGCGATGACGAATCCACTGCGCAGAGCGGCAGATCCCGGCAATCTACGATCCTTTGCCACTGTTGGACGACGGTGACGTCCTGCCATGCGTCTTCCTTTCTTCGACCGACGCGCGTTCGGCGCCGATTCTGTGGGTTTGTTGCGCTTCTGGCGTCCGATGAGCCGTGCATCGTCGCTACCTATGTGGTCCGGTCTGCTGAGATGGCCGCCCCGAACTCCTCCCGGGGCCGAGCTTGTTCAAGCAGTGCTCCCTTCTGGTCGGAGACCGGCGCTGACTTCCGATCAGTGCACGAACCGGCGGAGCCGCTCCGGCGACAGCGAGTCGCCGGTGCGGATGCACCAGACGACGTGGTTGTCGGAGACGGTGGTCTGCGGGACCGGTCCGGCGCATGCGTCGACCGCCAAGGGACAGCGGGTGCGGAACACGCAGCCGGACGGTGGATCGAGCGGGCTGGGCGGGTCGCCGCCGAGCAGGATCCGCTCACGGTCCTTCTCCGCGGCCGGGTCCGCGTCGGGTACCGCGGACATGAGCGCCTGCGTGTACGGGTGCGCAGGCTGGGTGTAGAGGTGGTCCGTGGTGCCTGTCTCCATGAGGCGGCCGAGGTACATCACGACGACGCGGTGGCTCATGTGCTCGACAGCGGCGAGGTCATGGGAGACGAACAGGTAGGTCAGTCCGAGTTCGCCCTGCAACTCCCGGAGCAGATTCATGATCTGCGCCTGGACCGAGACGTCGAGGGAGGCGGTCGCTTCGTCCAGGACGATCAGGTCCGGATTTGCCGCGAGGGCTCGTGCGATGCTCACGCGCTGGCGCTGACCGCCGGAGAGTTCGTGCGGGTACCGGGCGGCGGTCCGTTGTACGAGCCCTACGAGATCGAGGAGTTCGGCCACTCTTCGGTTGCGTTCGGCGCGTCCGGAAAGCAACCGGTGCACGTCCATGGGCTCCCGCACGGTCGCGCCGGCGGTGCGCCTCGGATCGAGTGAGGCGTACGGGTTCTGGAAGACCATCGCGATCCGTCGTCGCAGCTCGCGCGATGGAGCACCTCGCGCTGCCAGTACGTCCTGGCCGTCGAGGCGAACCGTTCCGGACGTGGGCGTCACCAGACGGGTCAGCGCGTTGCCCACCGTCGACTTGCCGGACCCTGATTCCCCCACCAGACCCAGCGTCTGACCACGGTCGACAGTGAAGGACACGTCCTCGACCGCGTGCACCCACGACCGGTGACGCCCCTCCCGCGGGCCCGGGAACCGTACGCACAGGTTCCTCACATCCAGCAGCGGTACGGACCGCGTGTCCCGGGCCGTGCCCGGACCTGGTTCGTATCTCACTGGTCCTCCGGGCAGAACGTGCGCGTGTAGTGGCCGCGCCCGACCTCCACGAGTTCCGGGACCTGGGTCTCGCACCGCGGATCTGCCTTGAGGGGACAGCGGTCGAAGAAGACACAGCCGGACGGCAGTTCACGGGGGTCGGGCGGTGTGCCCGGAATGGCGGTGAGTTGGTGGTGTCGCCTGCCGAGGACGGGACGTGCTCCCAGCAGGCCGCGTGTGTAGGGGTGTGCGGGCGTGCTGTGCAGGGTCTCGACGGGTGCCTGCTCGACCACTTGTCCGCCGTACATCACTACGACGTCGTCGGCGAGCCCGCCCACCACGGCGAGGTCGTGGCTGATCCAGACCACCGCCATGCCCAAGCGCTCCTGCCGTTCGCGCACGAGGTCCAGGATCTGCGCCTGCGTCGTGACGTCGAGCGCCGTGGTCGGCTCGTCCGCCACGAGGACGTCCGGTCCGCAGGACAGCGCGATCGCGATCATCACCCGCTGCCGCATTCCCCCGGACAACTGGTGGGGGTACGCGTCGAGTCGGCGGTCGGGGTCGGGGATGCCGACCGTTTCGAGAAGGGCGCGCGCACGGTCGCGGGCGGCCCGCCGGGTGGCGCCGAGGTGTTCCTCGATGCCCTCGGTGATCTGCCGTTCGACCGTGAGGAGCGGGTTGAGCGAGGTCATCGGGTCCTGGAAGACGAAGCCGAGCCGCCGTCCCCGTATGCCTTCGAGTTCACGCCGGGACAGCGTCAGCAGGTCCCGGCCGCCGAGCAGGGCGCTGCCGGTGACGGTCGCCGGCGGTGGGACGAGCCCCGCCGAGGCGAGCACCGTCATCGACTTCCCCGAGCCGGACTCGCCGACCACGCCCAGCGTCTGCCCCGCCTCGACGGACCACGACACCCCGCGTACGACGCGGGCCGCGCGCTTGCCCCGGCCGAGCACGACCGTGAGGTCGCGCACGGCGAATCCGGGTGTGTTCATCGGCCCCTCCTGGACTCCATGGCGGAACGCTGTCGGGGGTCCAGGACGTCCCGCAGCCCGTCCCCGACGAGGTTGAACGCGAGCACCGTGACGAAGATGGCGAGCCCCGGGAAGACGCTCATCCACCAGGCGTCGGTGAAGCCCTTGCCGTCGAAGAGCATCCGCCCCCAGGACGGTTGCGGCGGCTGCACGCCGAGCCCGAGGAAGGACAGCGCCGCCTCCGAGAGGATCGCGAACGCCAGGCTCAGCGAGGTCTGGACGATGACCGGTGCCGAGACGTTGGGCAGCACGTGGGTGCGGATGATGCGCAGCGGTCCGGCGCCGATGGCGGCGGCGGCCCTCACATACGGCTCCTCGCGCAGTGCCAGCGCACTCGCGCGCGTGACGCGGGCGAACACCGGCACGTACACCACGCCGATCGCCACCGTCGCGGTGGTCACCCCGGGCCCCAGCACCGCGACGATCGCGATGGCCAGAAGCATGATCGGGAACGCGAAGACCACGTCGACGAGCCGCATGATCACGGTGTCGGCCCAACCGCGGAAGTAGCCGGCGACGAGACCGAGAACCACTCCGACGACCAGCGCGATGCTCACACTGATCAGGCTGACCTCCAGGGAGACCCTGGCGGCGAGGACGACGCGGCTCAGGACGTCGCGTCCCAGGTCGTCGGTGCCGAACCAGTGCTCCAGGCTCGGGGGTTGCAGGGCACGGGTGACGTCGACGGCGTTCGGACCGTAGGGGGCGAGTTGCGGGCCCATTAAGGCGAGGGTCACGAGCAGGGCGACGACGCCGAGCCCGGCTGCCGACACGGGGCGCCGCAGCAGATGGCTCCACGCGGAGAACGGACGGGCGCTCATCGGATCGATATCCTCGGGTCGATTCGCGCGTACAGCAGATCGACGGCCATGCTGACGAGCAGGAACAGCGCCGCGACCAGCAGCACCGCCCCCTGCACCACGGGATAGTCCCGTGCCGAGACGGCGTCGAACGTCAGTCGCCCCAACCCGGGCCAGGCGAAGACCACTTCGATGACGATGACCCCGCCCATGAGGACCGCCGCCTGCACGCCGATCACGGTGATGACGGGGACCATCGCGTTGCGGACCACATGCCGGCTCCTCACGATGCGGCGCCGCAGGCCCTTGGCGCGGGCGGTGCGCGCGTGTTCGGAGCCGAGGGATTCAAGGACGGCGCTGCGGACGAAGCGGGTGATGATCGCTCCGGAGACCAGGCCCACTGCCGTCGCGGGCATGATCACCCTGGAGAGCCAGCCGAGGGGGTCCTGGGTCAACGGCACGTAACCGGACGGCGGCAGCCACCCCAGCGTGCTGGAGAAGAGCAGGATGAGCAGGATGCCCAGCCAGAAGTCCGGTACGGAGACGCCGAATTGGCTTACGACGCGCACGATCGTGTCGCTGATCCTGCCCTGGTGCGTCGCCGCGTAGACGCCGAGGGGAAAGGCGATTCCCACGGCGATGACCATCGCCGCGAAGGCCAGGGACAGCGTCGCCGGAAGGCGTTCGAGCAGTACGAGCGTGACCGGTTCCCCAGTACGGAAGCTCACGCCCAGATCACCGGTGACAGCGCTGCCCACGTAGTGGAAGTACTGGCTGACCAGCGGCCGGTCGAGCCCCGACGCGGAACGCAGCGCCTGGTAGGACTCCGGCGTGTACTGCGTGCCCAGCGCCACCCGCACCGGGTCTCCCGGCACGAGATGCATCAGGGCGAAGACGACGACCGTCACGCCCAGCAGTACGACCGCGGCGTGCCCGGCACGGGCCAGGGTGAAGCGCAGCATCAGTCGGCCGGCCTCACGTCACGGAAACGGGTGGCACCGTCGCTGCGGACCTTGTATCCCTCCAACTGCGGTGCCCACACCTGCACGATGTCGGGGTTGTAGAGATAGATGTAGCTCGCGTCGTCGGCGATCTGCCGGGCTGCTTCCGCGTAACGGTCCTTGCGGGCCTTCCTCCCGGACTCCTTCTGGCCCGCCTCCAGCAACCGGTCGACCTCGGGGTTCGCGTACTGCTGGAAGTTGAAGTTCCCCTTGGAGTGGTGCTGCGCGTAGTAGAAGTCCTCGGCGTCCAGATTGCCGAGCCAGCCGAGCATCAGCATGTCGTATTCGCCCTTGCCCTGCTTGTCCAGCCATGTGGCGAAGTCGACCTCGCGGGGCTTGACGGTGATCCCGGTCTTCTCGAGCTGGGACGCGATCACCTGGGCCGTGATGATGGTCTCCGGGTACTCCTTGGTCACCAGCATGTCGATCGTCAGGTCGTGCACGCCCGCCGCGGCGAGCAACTTGGCCGCGCGGCGCGGGTCGTGCGAGTAGGGCGAGTACGCGGTGTACCAGGGGTTGGTCTTCGGTATGGCCAGCTGGTTCACCGTCGCGTTGCCGTACTGCGTGGCCTGGACGATGGCCTTGCGGTCGATGCCGTAGGCGATGGCCCGTCGGACTCTCGGATCGTCGAACGGACGGCGGTCCTGGTTGGCCGCCAGATACCAGTAGTCGTTGCCCACGGCCGTGTCGAGCTTGAGGTCCTGGTTCTGCGAGACCCTCTCGACCTGCTGCGGCGGGATGTTGTCGGTCCAGTTGATCTCACCGGCCTCCAGGTCCGCGACGGCTGTCGTGGGCTCGGATATGAACCGGAACGTCAGCGTTGGGATCTTCGGAGCACCGCCCCACCAGTGCGGGTTGGCCTTCAGCCTGACCGACTCGCCGGGGTTGTAGTCGTCGAAGGAGAAGGGCCCGGTGCCGACCGGGTGGGTCTTGATCTTCCCGCTCTCGACGTTCTTCTTGTTGACGATGGCAAGCCCTTTGTGGCCGCCGATCCTGGAGAGCAGGTTGTACAGGGGCTTGTCGAGCTTGAGCACGACGGTCGAATCGTCCGGCGCCGAGATGTCCTTGACGCCGTCGAAGCGCCAGGCGTTGCCCAACTTCTCGTCGATGATGCGCCTGTACGAATAGACGACGTCGTCAGCGCCGAACGTGGAGCCGTCGTGCCAGGTGACGCCCTCGCGGAGGGTGAACGTCCAGGTGAGCCGGTCCTCGCTGACCTTCCAGCGCTCGGCCAGCGCCGGTTTCATGGCGAGGTTCCGGTCCGGCTCGACCAGTGTGTCGAAGGTGTTCTCCAGAACCTCGAAGGAGAAGTACGCCGATGTGCGGTGCGGGTCGAATTGATCCGGCTCGCCGGCGATCGCGGCCACGATGCCGGAGCCGTCCTTGCTGAGTCCGCGGTCCACTCCGGTGCCGGGCGAGCAGGCACCGAGTAAGGCCAACACGAGTGCCGCGCCTGCCCATCGGCTCAGCCGTCTCACGCCCTACCTCCCCCGTTTCGGGTGACTGGTCGTCGACACCCGCCATCATTAAGATGAAGGTGCATCATTATTGCGAAGCACGGCGGGCACGTTACGAACCTCGGCGAGTGAGGTCAAGACAGTGCCCGGAACCCGTTACCCGGAGATGACACGGGCAGCGGCCCGGCCGATCAGAGAGGAAGACGTGTGACCTATTCCCTGGTGGTACGGGACGGTGACGGGAGCTTCGGCGTCGTCACCGCGTCGAAGTCCCTCGCCGTGGGCGCCTCCGTACCCGCCGTGGCCGCGGACGCGGGCGCCCTCGTGACACAGGCCCACACCAACACGACGTTCGCCGAGCGTGGGATCACGCAGCTGCGTGCCGGATTCGACGCGGCTCAGACGGTCGAGCGCCTGATCTCCTCCGACCCGGGACGTTCACTGCGACAGCTCGCGGTGCTCGGTCCGACGGGTGAAGCCGCTGCGTGGACCGGCACCGACTGCACGAACGCCGCTGGACATCTCCTCGGTCCCGGATGCGTCGCCGCCGGGAACTGTCTGAGTGGAAGGCCAGTTCTCAGCGCGCTGCGGGACACGTTCCTGGCCTCGGTCGGCACGCTCTCCCATCGCCTGATCGCGGCCCTCGCCAGCGGCGAGGAAGCTGGTGGGGACCGTCGCGGCAGGCAGAGCGCCGCACTGCGCGTCGTCGGCCCGGCCGACGACGGCAACCTCCGAAGCGCGGCCCGTGTCGACCTGCGGGTGGACGATCACGAAGACCCCGTCGGCGAGTTGCGCCGCCTGCTCGCGCTGCACGATGTCTTCACAGGCGCGGCGGACCCGTCTCGGCATGGCCGCTGAAGGCGGTGCCGCCCGCCGCGTGGTTCACCGCGATAGCCCGAACCCGGCCTGCCGTACGGCCAGTTCGGCGTGCCGCTGCTGAACGCCCCGCCCGTGACGGGGCGTTCAGAAGGCCAGGGGGATGACCGCTCCGAGCACCACGGTGGTCTCCGTCCCGGGGTTGGCCCACCAGTGGGCGGCCGTGCAGTCGTAGGTGATCGTGTCGCCCTGCGACAGTTCGACGATCTCCTGACCGATGCTCACCTTGAGCCGGCCTGACAGCACGACGACGCACTCTTGGCCCAAGTGGCGATAGGAACGTCCCTCATTGCTGAACCCCGGAGGCACCTCGCTCCGGATCACTTGCAGACGTCCGCTCGACGGGGTCAGCAACTCGCGCAGCACCTGCGAGTCGCGTGTGTCATCGCTCGGCGCGGGCAGCCGGGGGCCGAGACCGGCGCGGACGACGTGGTGCTCGGGCTCGGGTGCTCCCTGGAGCAGCTGCACCAGTGGAATGCTGAGTGCGGCGGCCAGACGCTGCAGCGTCTGGAGGGAGGGATTGCCCTGACCGCGTTCGAGCTGGCTCAGCGCGCCCGTACTCACGCCCGCGCGGGACGCGAGCGCTTCGACGGTCATGCCCAGGACGCGCCGCGTCGAACGGACGGTCGTCCCGATGGTGGCCAGTTCGCCGTCACGGTCTCCGGCGGGAGCGCCCCGGGACTCTGCGAACTCCCCTGCTGAACCGTCGGGTTCCCCGGCGGGTTTCCCCGGCATCCATCACCCCTCGGTACACCGCTCCGGTCGGACGCCCTCATGAGCGCCTCAGGATTCTATGCGTCCGCGGTAGCGCGCCCGGAGCGCCGGCCCCCACATCCGTACGTGGCGCCGATTCCGGCCAGATCCGCTTCTTGCGCCCACCGTTGACCGGCTGGGCCCCGTGCTCGTGGCGAGGGAGACGTCCATGCCCGATGATCGCGCTCCCGTGGCGGTATCGCACGTACTTCGCCCGGTTGGCCCAGAGTCGCCTGTACGTACCGGGCCGCGCGCGGACACTCTGGGACGGACGGATCACGGAACCGAACGCCTATCCCGAAGGGAGGCCCGTGGACGGTGAGCACCGGCCGCCAGGCGACGGCGGTGTGCACGGTGACAGCCGGGACGGCAACTGTGGCAGTGGCAGTGGCAGTGGCAGGGCTGTGGCAGTCGGCATGCTCGTACTGACCGTGCTCACTGTCGTGATGGCCGCGGCCGCGGCCTGGCGACTGCTGTCGTAGATCCGGTCGCGTATGTGCCACAGCCGTGGACAGGCCGTTCCGCAGCCCACCCGACCCCAGCCACCTGTGTCCCCGTGCCGCTGTACACCAAGATCACGCTGTTCTAATCTTGGGCGCCTGCCCGGTGGTTGACGCTTCGTTCGGGAGGTTCGCGTGGTTCCGGAGCAGCAGGAGGCGGGTGCCTCCGCACGCACTTCGACGCCGGGCGACGAGACGACCTCCGTCGTCATCGTCGGGGCCGGCCCCGCGGGTCTCACTCTCGCGAATCTGCTCCACTCGGAGGGCGTCGGCTGCGTGCTGCTGGAGGCCGAGAGCCGGGAGTTCATCGAAGCGCTGCCCCGCGCGGGTTTCCTGGAGGAGTGGGCAGTACGGGCTCTCGAACGGCGAGGTCTCGCCGGCCCCGGTCTGCTCGGGGCGGAGGCGCAGGGCGACTGCGAGTTCCGGCTGGACGGGACGCGTCACGTCTTCCGCTACGGCGCGCTCTCCGGCCAGCGCCACATCGTCTACCCACAGCAGTTGCTGGTGACGGACCTGGTGCGCGCCTTCGCCGACGAGACGGGCGGCGACGTGCGGTTCGGCGCCAGGAACGTCGCGGTGCACGGCATCCGCACGGACCGTCCCTCCGTCTCCTACACCGATCCGGAAACAGGGCAACAGCGCACCGTCTCCTGCGACTTCGTCGCGGGCTGCGACGGCGCCCGGGGGTCCTCGCGTGCCGCGATCCCCGAGGGCGGCATCGAGATCTTCCGGCACGATCTGGGAGTGGGCTGGCTGGCGCTGCTGGCCGAGGCGCCGCCGTCCGCGGAGAGGGTCGTCTTCGGACTCCATCCGCAGGGCTTCGCGGCGCACATGGCCCGCGGGCCGCAGGTCACCCGCTACTACCTGGAGTGCCCGCCGGGGGATTCACCGGACAACTGGCCGCACGAGCGCGTCTGGAGCGAACTGCGCACGCGGCTCGGCGCACGCGACGCGGGGCCGCTGAACGAGGGCGAAGTGGTCGAGCGCCGCGTGCTCGACATGCACAACTACGTCGTGGAACCGATGACTTACGGCCGATTGCATCTCGCGGGCGACGCGGCTCACCTCGTGGCGCCCGTCGCGGCGAAGGGCATGAATCTCGCGCTGAACGATGCGCTGCTGCTGTCCGACGCCTTCCGCGCGTACTACCGGGAGGGCGACGAGAGTGGCCTCGAGGGATACTCCGACGCCTGCCTGAGGCGGGTGTGGCAGTACCAGGACTTCAACAAGTGGGTCTCGGAGATCGTCCACGGCCCGTCCTCCGGCGACCCGTTCAGGGCGGGGACGGCCGCCGCCCGGCTGCGGCGCATGACGCGGTCCGAGAAGGCGGGGCGGGCCGTCGCCGGGCTGTACATCGGCAGCGACGCCGACCACTGACTGCCCGCGGGGCGGTCGGCGGAGGTCTACGCGACGCCGTCGACGAAGAGCAGACGGCGGTCCAGGGCCGTGGCACGCAGCGCGAGAGCCTCGGCGTACTCGGGGGAGTCGTACCAGCGTCGCGCCGAATCCATGTCGGGGAACTCCACGACGATCAGAAGGGACTCCTGCGGCCAGGCGCCCTCGACCACTTCGGGGCGCTGCCCGCGGGAGAGATACCTCCCGCCGTGCAACTCGATGGAGGCGGTGGCCAGTTCGCGGTAGGTTCCGGCCTTCTCCTCGTCTAAAACGGTGACTTCGGAGATCACGTAGGCGGACATGGCACCGAGCCTAGTGACCGCCCCTCCGTCAGTCGCGGGGAAAGTTCTCCGTCGAGAGCGTCAGGCCGACGGGAGTGTCCGACAGGTCGACCTGTTCGCCGAAGTCCACGGTGAGATCCCGGCCGTAGCCTCCGTCCTTCGGGTGCGTGAAGAGACGGCAGCGGCCGACGTACGGGTCGACGATCAGGTACGCGGGGACGCTCGACGAGGCGTACGTCGCCAGCTTGGGGCCGTAGTCGTTGGCGGCGGTCGAGCGGGAGACGACCTCCATGACGAACTCGATGTCCTGCGGGGCGAAGAGACCGCGTGCGTCGGGGGTGGCGTCGTCGGCGATCTTGACCAGGTCGGGGGCGAACCCGTTGAGATGGCCGGGGAAGTCGATCCGTACATCGGAGTCGATCTCGGCTGTCTCGCCGAGATGGTTCTCCAGTTGCCGCAACACCCTTCGGATGATCTTCCAGTGGGTGCGACGCTGCGGCGACATGTGCACGGACCCCTCGACGATCTCGACCTTGTAGCCCTCGGGGACGGGCATCCGCTCCAGCCGCTCGAACAGCTCGTCCAAGGTGAGCTCGTCGGGCTCTGTCATCTCGATCCTGTCGGTCATGACGGTCACGGTGACGCTCCTCCCCGCCGCGCCGGATCGCGCAGCCGCGCAGTACAACGATACGCACAATTCGGGAGTTACGGCCGCCCCGTCCGTGTAAAGCCGTGGGGTTCGCCCCTGCGCTCAACTCAGGCGCAGCGCAAGGAAGAAGTCGAGCCTGTCCTCCAGGCGGGACAGGTCGCGGCCGGTGAGCTGTTCTATTCGGCCCATGCGGTACCGGAGGGTGTTGACGTGCAGGTGCAGCTGGTCGGCACAGCGCGTCCAGGAGCCGTCGGCCTTGAGGAACGCGGCGAGGGTGGGGAGCAGTTCGGCTCGGTGGCGGCGGTCGTAGTCGTGCAGCGGCGCCAGGAGACGTGCGGTGAAGGCGCGGCGGACGTCGTCCGGGACGAAGGGGAGGAGCAGCACGTGCGAGGCCAGCTCCTGATGCCCGGCCGCGCACACCCGTCCCTCGCGTGCGGCGGCGACCCGCCGCGCGTGGCGTGCCTCTTCGAGCGCGCCGTGCAGCCCGTCGGCGGAGTGCACGGTCGCGCTCACGCCGAACGTGAGCCGCTCGCCGTCGGCCAGCCCCCGTTCCAGCGGCTCGCGGACCGCGGCGAGCAGGGTTTCCGCGTCGAGGCCCTGTCCGGCGGAACGGAGAGCGTCCGGGTCGGCCGTGGCCTCGGTCGTTCCCGGTTCCGGTGTCGCGTCCCCGTCGTTCGCCGTGCCGCTGTCGTGTGCGAGGGCCGGCAGCGGCACGAGGGCGACGGCCTCGCTGCCGGTGTGCGCGACCGCGGTGCGGTCGGCCGTCTCCTCGCCGGTCGTACGGGGGTCGAGGAGGATCTCCTCCAGGAGCGACCGGCATTCGCGGCTGTCTCCGTGACGCGGGCCCTCCAGCCGCGCGACGACGACCTGCCAGTGGGGGGCGCTGCCCAGGCCGGGCAGCAGCACCGGGGCGGCGACGCGCAGGCGTGCGGCGATCTCGGCGGGCGGTGCCCCCGCGTGGAGGAGCTCCAGCACTTCGGTGGCCAGCCGGCGGCGGACCGCGCGGGCGGCGTCGCGGCGGTCGCGTTCGACGGCGATCAGCTGTGTCACGCCGTGCAGAAGGTCGAGGCGTTCGTCGGGCCAGTCGCCCGCGTCGTCGTCCACGGCGAGGAACCAGTCCGACAGGCCGGGGGCATCCTGCGGTGCGGCTTCGCCCCCCGGGCCGGGTGGCGGGCCGGTGCCCTGGACGGGGAAGAGCGAGTATGTGGTGCCGTCCGCGGTGACCCGGTGCGGGCGGAGGCCGGGACGCCTCCCGCGTGCGGTCAGGTGCGCGGCCGCCAGGCGGGAGCGCACCCGCGGTGTCAGGGGTCGCCGCCGCGGGCCGCCACCGGCTCCTCCGGAGCCCTCACCGGTGCTGCCGCCCGGGCCCGCCACCGTGCGGCCCGTGACGGACAGCACCCACGCCCGCAGGTCCAGGTCCGAGCCGAGGAGGTCGAGTACGACGTCGGGGCCGCCCCCCGTGGGGCCGGAGGACATCATCCGCCGGTGCCGGTCCACCACGGCGGCCAGGTCGCCCGCCCGTTCCGTGGAGACCTGCCGCAGTACATGCTCGGTCACGGTCGCGAAGGCGACGTCCTCCGTCACGGCGAACAGGGGCAGCCCGTGCTCGGCACAGGCCGCCACCAGCGGCTCCGGGACGAGGCCCAGCTCGGCCTCGCCCGCCGCCAGCCCCGCGACGCCGGCGCCCACGAGGATGCGGACGAAGGGTGCGGCATCCTCCGGCGCCCGGTACCAGGCGATGCCGGTGAGGACCAGCTCGTCCCCCGACAGGTAGCGGCCGGGGTCGCGCAGGTCGGTGGTCATGACGCCGCGCACCGTCCGGTCCAGCTCGTCCTCCCCGGTGAGGAGGCGCAGACCGAGGGAGCCCGTCTCCAGAAGTGCGCTCAGGCGCATGATCGTTCGCCCCGTTCTGTGGATGTCGTTCTGGCTCCGCCCTGGCTCCGGCCGGTCCTGCCGAGGCTCCGGGAGCGGAAGGGGGAGCGTAGCTGCGCGGGCGGAGCGGGGTTCCGGTGCGGTCCCGTGCTGTGCTCCGTGTGATGCCGCGAGCAGCGTGCTCCACGGTGTTCGTACGAATCTACAAGACGGCGGACGCGGAGGGGCAGGAGCTTCATGGTTTCCGTGACTCCCCGCCGCGGGCCAGGCATCGGTGTACTGAACCGGTATCGCCCGCACGGCGCGTACGCCGACGAGCCGGGCACGTCCGAGACTCCCGCGTACGTCAGCGACCCCAAGCGAACAGCGAATAGAGAAGAGCCCCATGGACTTCCTGCGTCCCGCCAGGTGGGAGGAGGCGCTCGCCGCGAAGGCCGAGCACCCCACCGCCGTGCCCATCGCGGGCGGCACCGACGTCATGGTCGAGATCAACTTCGACCAGCGCCGTCCCGCACAGCTGCTGGACCTGAACCGCGTCACCGAGCTGCACGAATGGGAGACGGGGGAGGAGAACGTGTCTCTCGGCGCGTGTGTCCCCTACACGCGGATCATCGAGAACCTCCGGCGTGAACTGCCGGGTCTCGCGCTCGCCGCACACACGGTCGGCTCCCCGCAGATCCGCAACCGGGGCAGCGTCGGCGGCAACCTCGGCGCCGCGTCTCCCGCAGGCGACTCGCATCCCCCGCTGCTCACCGCGGGTGCGGAGGTCGAGGCCGAGTCCGTACGCGGCTCCCGGCGCATCCCCGTCGAGGACTTCTTCACCGGCGTCAAGCGCAACGTGCTCGCCGACGACGAACTGATCAAGCGGGTGCACATCAAGAAGGCGGGCGGACCGCAGCAGTTCTCCAAGATCGGCACCCGCAACGCCATGGTCATCGCCGTGTGCGGCTTCTCCGTCGCCCTCCACCCCGAGCGGCGCGCGGTGCGTGCCGCTGTCGGCTCCGCGGCGCCCACGCCCTTCCGTGCGTCTGCGGCCGAGGACTTCCTGAACGCCGCCCTTGAGGAGGAAGGGCTCTGGGACAACGGCAGGGCCATCCCGCCGTCGGTGACGCAGCGGTTCGCCGCACTGTGCTCCGCGGCGTGCAACCCCATCGACGACGTGCGCGGCAGCGCCGCATACCGCCGGCACGCCGTCGGCGTGATGGCCCGCCGGACGCTCGGCTGGGTCTGGGAAAGCTACCGGGGCAGCGCCGTGGGCGGCGGCGCCGGCACCGACGAAGGAGGCGCCCGATGCGCGTGACATTCACCGTCAACGGACGGCGGCACGAGGCCGACGACGTGTGGGAGGGCGAGTCGCTGCTCTACGTCCTGCGCGAACGCATGGGTCTGCCGGGCTCCAAGAACGCCTGCGAGCAGGGCGAATGCGGTTCCTGCACGGTGCGACTGGACGGCGAGTCCGTGTGCGCCTGCCTGGTGGCCGCCGGGCAGGTCGAGGGCAGGGACGTCGTGACCGTCGAAGGGCTCGCCGACTTCGCACGGCAGCGCACTGAGGCCCCCTCCGCGGCCGCGTCCGTATCCACCTCTGCTGCCGATGAGCAGCGCTGGCAGGCCATGCCCTCGGTGGACGCCGACGTGCGCCTCTCGCCCGTACAGCAGGCGTTCATCGACGCGGGCGCCGTCCAGTGCGGCTTCTGCACCCCGGGTCTGCTCGTCGCCGCCGACGAACTCATCGAGCACAACGCGCGGCCCTCAGACGCGGACATCCGCGAGGCCCTCTCGGGGAACCTGTGCCGCTGCACCGGCTACGAGACAATCCTCGACGCCGTGCGCCTGGCCGCTGCCCGTACGGACCACGCGGAAGGATCCTCACCGGGCCCCGGAGCGGGCCCCGCACAGGGAGAGGTGGTCTGACGATGGCCGGCGCGAACCCGACCCGCGTCCCCACCGCCCTCAACCAGGGCACCGCCACCAAGGGCGGCATCGGCGAGTCCACGCTGCGGCCCGACGGGACGCTGAAGGTCACCGGCGAGTTCGCCTACGCCTCCGACCTGTGGCACGAGGACATGCTGTGGGGCTGCACGCTGCGCAGCCCGTACTCGCACGCCGAGATCCGTTCCGTCGACGTGTCGGAGGCGCTCAAGCTTCCCGGCGTGTACAGCGTGATGACGCACGACGACCTGCCCGCCAAGACGCACTTCGGGCTGGAGATCCAGGATCAGCCGGTGCTGGCGAAGGACCGCGTGCGCTACCACGGCGAGGCCGTGGCCATCGTCGCCGCCGACCATCCGGAGACCGCCCGCCGCGCCGCGGCGAAGATCCGCGTCGACTACGCCGAACTGCCGCCCGTGCACGACGAGGAGAGCGCGACCGCCCCGGGCGCGCCCGTGCTGCATCCCGGACGCGACGACCATCACGCGTCGCACGTGTCGCACCCCAACATCGTCCACAGGCAGCCCATCGTGCGTGGCGACGTGGCGGCGGCGAAGGCGAAGGCCGACGTCGTCGTGCGCGGCGACTACGAAGTCGGCATGCAGGACCAGGCGTTCCTCGGTCCCGAGTCCGGGCTCGCGGTGCCCGCGGAGGACGGCGGCGTCGACCTGTACATCGCCACGCAGTGGCTGCACGTCGACCGCGACCAGCTCGCCCCCGTCCTCGGACTCGCGCAGGACAAGGTGCGGTTGACGCTCTCCGGAGTGGGCGGCGCGTTCGGCGCACGCGAGGACCTGTCGATGCAGGCGCACGCGTGTCTGCTGGCGATGGCCACCGGCAAGCCCGTGAAGATCGTCTACAACCGGTACGAGTCCTTCTTCGGGCATGTGCACCGCCACCCAGCCAAGCTCACCTACGAGCACGGCGCCGACAGCGACGGCACGTTGCTGTATGTGAAGTGCCGCATCCTGCTGGACGGCGGCGCGTACGCCTCCTCCTCGCCCGCCGTCGTCGGCAACGCCGCGTCACTGGGCGTCGGCCCGTACGACGTGGACAACGTCGACGTCGAGGCGCTCGCCCTCTACACCAACAACCCGCCGTGCGGCGCCATGCGCGGCTTCGGCGCCGTGCAGGCCTGCTTCGCCTACGAGGCGCAGATGGACCGCCTCGCCGCCGAACTCGGCATGGACCCGGTCGAGTTGCGGCAGCGGAACGCGATGTCGCAGGGCTCGCTGCTGCCGACGGGACAGCAGGTCGATTCCCCGGCCCCGGTCGCGGAGATCCTCCGCCGCGTCAAGGCGATGCCGATGCCGCCCGAGCGCCAGTGGGAGACCTCCGGCACGGCCGGCAGCGGCACCGGTGTGGACGTACGGGCGCTGCCGGGCGGCCTGTCCAACACCACGCACGGCGAAGGCGTGGTGCGCGGAGTGGGATACGCCGTCGGCATCAAGAACGTCGGCTTCTCCGAGGGCTTCGACGACTACTCGACGGCCCGTGTCCGCCTCGAAGTGATGGGCGGAGAGCCAGTCGCCGTGGTGCACACCGCGATGGCCGAGGTCGGGCAGGGCGGCGTCACCGTCCACGCCCAGATCGCCCGCACCGAACTGGGTGTCTCGGGTGTGAGCATCCTGCCCGCCGACACACAGGTCGGCTCCGCCGGTTCGACGTCCGCGTCGCGTCAGACCTATATGACGGGCGGCGCCGTGAAGCAGGCGTGCGAGGCCGTGCGTGAGCGGGTTCTCCGGCTCGGCAGGGAGAAGTTCGCCGACGGGCACCCCGCGTGGGCGTCCGGCGGTGAACTCCTGCTGGAGGGTGGCAAGATCGTCACCGAAGCGGGCGAGGTCCTCGCGGCGCTCGCCGACGTCCTCGGTGACGAAGTCGTCGAGGAGGAGCTGGAGTTCAGGCACCGGCCGACCGAGCCGTTCGACCTGAAGACCGGGCAGGGCTTCGGCCACGTCCAGTACTCCTTCGCCGCGCACCGCGCCGTCGTCGAGGTCGACACCGAACTGGGCCTGGTCAAGGTCGTCGAACTCGCCTGCGCGCAGGACGTCGGCAAGGCCATCAACCCGCTCTCGACCGTCGGCCAGATCCAGGGAGGCACAACGCAGGGCCTGGGCCTGGCCGTCATGGAGGAGATCCTCGTCGACCCCGACGGGAAGGTACGCAACCCCTCCTTCACCGACTATCTGATCCCCACGATCCTGGACACCCCCACCATCCCCGTGGATGTCCTCGAACTCGCCGACGCGCACGCCCCGTACGGGCTGCGCGGTGTCGGCGAGGCGCCGACGCTCTCCTCCACCCCGGCAGTCGTCGCCGCCATCCGCGACGCGACCGGTCTCGCCCTGAACCGGGTCCCGGTCCGTCCCGAACATCTGACAGAAACGCAAGCGATCTAGCGCCCCGGCCGGTGCGGGACCCCCGCACCGGCCGCAGGCACCCCCGTACCGTCTCGGGCCGTCCCCCGGGTCGTGCATCCCAAATCCCCGCAGTGCCACGGCACTTCGGGGTGCCCCAGCGAAACTTGGGAGAACGCACACCATGACCCAGTCCAAGACCGCACATCCCGATCCCACGGGACACGCGGGTTCCACCGCTCCCGAACCACAGGCCGCCAGGGGACGCTCCTGGCTCGACCGGTACTTCCGGATATCCGAGCGCCACTCCACGCTCGCGCGCGAAGTGCGCGGCGGCGCCACGACGTTCATGGCGATGGCCTACATCGTCCTGCTCAACCCGGTCATCCTCTCCGTCCCCGACGCGGGGAACGCCACCCTCGACGCCGGGCAGGTCACCACGGCGACCGCCTTCGCCGCCGCGGCCACCACCCTGGTGATGGGCGTGCTCGGCAATGTGCCGCTGGCCCTCGCCGCGGGACTGAGCGTCTCCGCGGTGCTCGCCTACCAGGTCGCGCCCGAGATGACGTGGCCCAACGCCTTCGGGATGTGCGTCATCTACGGCGCGGTGATCATCCTGCTCGTCGTCACCGGGCTGCGACGGCTGATCATGGACGCCATTCCGCTCGCGATGAAGCACGCCATCACGATGGGCATCGGACTCTTCGTCACCCTCATCGGTCTCGTCCAGGCGGGATTCGTGACGAGCATGCCCGGGCCCGGCGGAGTCGCCGGCGCCAAACCGCTCCAACTGGGCACCCACGACATGCTCACGGGCTGGCCCGTGCTCTGCTTCGCCGTCACCGTGCTGCTCGTCTTCGTGCTCCAGGTGCGGCGGGTGCCCGGGGCGATCCTCACCGGCATCGTCGGCGGCACGGTCGTGGCGGGGCTCGTGCACCAATTCGCCGGGCTCGACAAGAAGGACTGGGGTGGACGGAACGCGCCGGAGCTCTCCGGAAGCGTCGTGAGCACCCCGGACTTCGGCCTGTTCGGCAAGGTCTCCTTCGACGGCATCACCGACGTCGGCGCCGTCACGGTCGGAGTCATCGTCTTCACGCTCGTCCTCGCGGGCTTCTTCGACGCCATCGGCACGATCATCGGCATCGGCCAGCAAGCCGGACTCGCCGGCAGCGACGGCCGCATGCCGGGTCTGAACAAGGCCCTGGCCATCGACGGCGCGGGCGGAGTCGCCGGCGGACTCACGGGTGCGTCCGGGCAGACCGTCTTCGTGGAGTCGACGGCAGGCGTCGGCGACGGCGCCCGCACGGGCCTGGCCAGCGTCGTCACGGGACTCGGCTTCACCCTCTGCCTGTTCTTCACGCCGCTGGCCCGGATCATCCCGACGCAGGTCGCCGCCGCGGCGCTCGTCGTCATCGGCGCGATGATGATGACCAACGCCCGGCACATCGACTGGAACGACCTCGCCACCACGGTCCCCGTCTTCCTGACCACGGTGCTGATGCCGTTCACGTACTCCATCACCGCGGGCATCGCCGCCGGCAGCATCTCCTACGTCGTGATCAAGGCCGCACAGGGCAAGTGGCGCGACGTGGGACCGTTGATGTGGGGACTGGCCGCCGTCTTCCTCCTCTACTTCGCGCTCAACCCGCTCGAAGGGTGGCTCGGCGTGAGGTGAGGCGGACGGTCACGTGGGACCGCACCGGCAGAGGGACGGACCGGGCCGCGCACCGCCGCCGGGCGTAAGCTCGCAGGCCGCAGCCCAGCGCATGCGAGTGAGGAGTCATCGATGCTGGACATCGCCGCCGAACTGCACCGTTGGTGCGAGGAGGAGCGCGACTTCGCCGTCGCGACCGTCGTCGCTGTGAGCGGCAGCGCGCCCCGCCAGCCGGGCGCCGCGCTCGCCGTGGACGCCGGCGGCGAGGCGGTGGGCAGCGTCTCGGGGGGCTGCGTCGAGGGCGCGGTCTACGAACTGTGCCAGGAGGCGATGGAATCCGGGCGCAGTGTCCTCCAGCAGTTCGGCTACAGCGACGAGGACGCCTTCGCGGTCGGGCTGACCTGCGGCGGTGTCATCGACATCCTCGTCACGCCGGTCCGTACGGGCACGGACGCGTATGCGATGTACGCGGGCGCGGTCGCGGCTGCCGCCGGTGGCCGCGCCGTTGCCCTCACCCGGGTCGTCGAGGGACCGGAGGATCTGCTGGGCGGTGCCATGTTCGTACCGGCCGACGGTCAGGCCTCCGGCACCCTCGGCGGCTCCGCCGCCCTCGACGACGGAGCCGCCGCTCAGACCCGCGCCCTGCTGGACGCGGGACGCACCGCCACCGTCGAAACCGGTACGGAGGGCGGCCCGCCCGGTGCCGGCGGGCGCGGCGCCGCCGGCGACGGCGACCCGCTGTGCGGCCCGTCGGTGACGCTGCTTGTCGAGTCGAGCGCGCCGCGGCCGCGGATGCTCGTCTTCGGCGCCATCGACTTCGCGAGCGCGCTCGCCCGCACGGGCGCCTTCCTCGGCTACCGGGTCACCGTCTGCGACGCGCGTCCCGTGTTCGCCACCGAGGCCCGCTTCCCCGACGCCGACGAGGTCGTCGTGGAGTGGCCGCACCGCTATCTCGACTCGCAGGAACTGGACGCCCGCACGGTCGTGTGCGTCCTCACGCACGACGTGAAGTTCGATGTGCCGCTGCTGGAACGGGCGTTGCGGCTGCCCATCGCGTACGTGGGCGCCATGGGTTCGCGCCGCACCCACCTCGCGCGGCTGGAGCAGCTGCGCGAGGCGGGTATGAGCGATGCCGAACTCGCCCGGCTGCACTCGCCGATCGGCCTCGACCTCGGTGCCCGCACCCCCGAGGAGACGGCACTGTCCATCGCGGCCGAGATCGTCGCCGTACGGCACGGCGGCACCGGCGTTCCGCTCACGGGGGCGCACACCCCGATCCACCGCGAGCCCGGAACGGTTGGCCGCGGGGCGCGTGGGCTCGGCGAGGTGGCATAGGCCGTCCCGTCGGCGGTCGCCAGTCACCACGGAGGCGTGGGCGCTCAGGGGCGTGGGGCGGGGACCGGAGTCAGGCCTCCCCGCGGGTGAGTGCGGCCGCCCAGCCGCCCTGGACCATGGTCTGGAAGTACCACTCGCCGTCCCGCTTGACCAGGATGTCCGAGTAGCTCATCGACGTGCTCTCCGAACCCACCGTCATGGTCGACTCGGTGAACACCACGGCGATGCTCCGGGAGAGGAAGTGCGGTGTGCGCCGGGACTCGAAGTGGACCTCCTCGCCACCGCCGTCACCCATCACCGCGGACATGGTGCGCACGAACTCCTCACGGCTCCACTGCCGGGTCACGCCGGACCCGGGAGCGGCGTCGTCCGTGACGAGGTTGAGGGGGAACAGAGCCATCGAAGCCATCGCCTCGACGTCCGCCTTCGCGGCGTGGCCGTCATAACGCGCGAACCATGCCTCCAGGTCACGGTTGTCCTGGTCCGTCGCTGTGCGGGTCGTCGATTCCGGCACGGAGCCTCCTCGTTATTGATCCAATTTGACTACTCGCTTCGGCAAGAGTCCCTCCTGTGTACCAATTAGTCAAACTTGATTAACGGAGATGGGTGGGGCTGCGGGCGTGCGCTGAGAGGGCCGGCGAGCTCAGAACAGCTTGAGCTGCAGGTGGCACCAACCAGGCCCGCGCACTGGTCAGTTGCTGAACCTGTCGATGAGCTGCCGCAACGTCTCGAATGCCGGCTTGGGGGAGTAGTCGTCGGTGGTGAGTCCGAACTGGTGGAACAGCCCCGGGTTCGCGCTGTCGGCGTCGCGCAGCGCGAAATGTGTGTAGCCGCTGAGTCCGACCTGCTCGGCGTGGGCCGCGATGACGTTCACCACGGTCTCGACTACGTCGGCCTGCTTGTGCGTGGGCCGGTCCGGCCCGGTCGGCCAGCCGTGCTCGGTGATGTGCAGCGGCAGATGCCCCAGGCCAGCAGGTGCCAGCACCACACCACGATGGTGGCGAAGCAGCCCCTCCACCGCGGCCGCCAGGTCGGGAGCGGCCACGGGTCGGAAGACGTCGGGGAAGAAGTCGAGCCCGACGTAGTCCAGATCGCCGACGAACTCCGGGCCCCCGTGGCGTGTCAGGTCGGTGAGGAAGGAAATGCCCTCCCCGAAGAGGGGAGTCGTGTTGAAGCCGACCCGCAGGTGCTTATACCCGAGTTCACGTGCTCGCGTCTTGGCGGCGCGCACCCCGTGGACGATCGCGTCACGCACCCTGGGGTGGTGGCCGTCCAAGTTGGGGTTCGAGGTGATGTTTGGCTCCTCGGTGATCTGCAATGTGTCGGTCAACGGGCCGTACTGCGAGACCAGTTCGCGCAGGAAGCCGCAGTAGCCTTCCACGTCCCCGTCGGCCGACTGGAATTGGGCGACCAGGTCCAGTCGGCGACCGCGAACGGCGTACCGGGCTGCGGCGGAGGGGGTTGCGGTCGCGTGCGGCCCACCGAGGCTGGTGGAGTCGTCGAACCCGACGTATGCGCGCACCAGAAACGGGCGCCCCGCCACTCCCTGAAGCTGGTTGAGCGCGCTGGCGATGCGAGTGGGATCGTCGGGCGGTCCGCTCGCCAGGCCACCGGTGTCGTCACCGGCGACTCCGCCCGGGTAGATGCCGAAGAGCAGCCCCTCACGCGCCGTCGGTGTCATGCGTGTGCTTCCTCTCTGCCGAATCCGGCAACGGCGATGCCGCCGCGGAGTCGGGCCAAATGAGCGTGCGCGCGCGGATTTCCCCGATGACCGAGTCGATCCACGCCATCTCGGCGCGAGCGACGCACAGCGCGTACTCGGCTTCGATCACGTGGAGTCGTGGCACTCCGGTCGCCAACGCGTCCGTGAGACGCCCCTCGTCCGCGGCGGTACGTTGCCGAAGTCGCCCGGCCCGCTCGGTCAGAGCGTCGACCGCACCGCTCGGCCCGAGCGCGCCCAGGTATGTGATTGCGCCCAGGAACTGCGAGAACTCCCGTTCGGGGTTGCGAACCCGGGAGTCCAGCCGTCGCACCAGTTCGACGTGCCCTGCTTGTGTGAGTGCGTAGACGGTCCTCTCGGGGCGTTTTCCGGAGCGCTGCTGGCCCTGCACGCTCACCCAGCCCGCTTCGACCAGGGCGGCAACGGTGTTGTAGAGCGTGCCCCGCGTGATCACCGCTGTGTGGCTCTCACTTCGCTGCCGCAGTTCGGAGAGCATCTGGTACGGGTGCGAGGACTGTTCCAGCAGAAGACCCAGCACTGCCAGCACGATCGGGTTGTCGAGAGCACGGCGAGGCATGGTCGAACTCTATCAGTCCAAATAGACTATTTCCCCGTCCTGTTGCGGCGGACGGGAAGGCTGGTGAGGGTCAGGCGTGACTCGTCACAGGGGGATCGGTGTGCTGGTCCGGCGCCGATGTGCTCCGGGTATCAGCGGCCCAGGTGTTCGGCCTCGAGCGTTCAGAACAGCTTCAGATCCGCCAGCACGGCCAGGTGGTCCGAGCCGTCCAGTTCGAGGAACTGCGCGTCGACCGCCGTCAGCGGGTCGCTGACCAGAACGTGATCGATCTGGGCGCCCATGGGGCGCAGCGGCGTGTTGTTGGGCCATGTCGGCGTGCGGGACTGGCCGGTGAGGCGGGCGGAGTCGTTCAACCCGGTCCGCAGCAGGGAGCGGAAGGCGGCGTGGTCCTGGGAGGAGTTGAAGTCGCCCGCGACGATCGTCGGCGTGCTGCCTCGCGAAGCGCCGTACGCCCGGAGCGTCTTGAGCTCCTTGCGCCAGCTGCCCAGGGACTCCGGGCTGGGCGGCATCGGATGGGCGACCTGCACCTTCACACTCGTGCCGGCGATGTCGGCGACGGCGCTCGGCATGGCCATACGCCCCGGCAGCGAGGACTTCTTGTCCAAGGGGAACGCGCTCAGCAGCGCCGAACCGCTCGCGCCGCCGCTCTCGATGATGTTCCGGTGCGGGTATGTCTCGTACATCCTCGCGCTGCGCAGCGCTTCCACGCACCGGGTGTCGCACTCCTGGACGGCGACGATCTGGGGGCGTTCCCGGCGCAGGGTCTGCACCAGTGCCTCGGTCGCGCTGCCGTAGCGCAGGTTGGCGGTCAGGACCCGGAAGCGTGCCTTTCCGGTCCGCTCGGAGACGCCGGCGGGCGCGTCCGGACCCTGGGGCAGGGTGTATCCCACGGTGGCGGCGAGGACAGTGATCGCCCAGACGGCGAGAAGGCCCCGGCGTGCCAGCACCGTGTACAGCAGTGCCAGCCACCCCGGCACGAGGAACCAGGGCAGGAAGGCGAGGAGTTGAGCGATGGGTGTGGGCCCGTCGTCGTTCATGCCGCGGAAGGTGAGGGGCACACTCAGTACCGCCAGCACCAGGCCGATGAACCAGGCCATGGGGCGCCGGCGCGTCCGGCGCGGTTTCTGTTCCCGCCGTACACGCTCATAGCGGGGGCGGACGGGCCGTGCGGTGGCCTGGAAGTGATGCTCGGTCACCGTGCCACGGCCGCCGCCCCGCTTGATGCGATGGTTCCGGTCCCCCGTCAACACGTTCTTGATGGTGCCCCATCCCGCGCGCAGGAGTGCGCACGTCCTTCCGATCTTTTCTTCGTCCGCGCACTTCCCTACGAGTCCTGACGGTCCTGTCGCGCATCCGTCAAGAACTCCACGCGGACCTGGGGTGAGGCGGGTGCCCTTGCCCCGTTTTTGCCAGGTGAGACCCTTTCAGGGCGATGAATTCCGGCACCGGCCCGTGTCGTCATTTGTGACGGTCCCCGAAGCGCGGGGACCGGCGTGTGACGAGGAGGCCGCCATGAAGTTCATGATCATGCTCCAGGGGACGCAGTCCGAGTACGACGCGATGGACGGCAACGCCTCGGCGGAAGCACCCGCCTGGACCAAGGACGACCTCAAGGCCATGTTCGGTTTCATGCAGAAGCTGAACGAGGATCTCGCCGCCTCCGGCGAACTCATCGAGGGCCAGGGCCTCACCGCACCGTCGAAGGCCGGGGTCGTCACGGGCGAGAAGGACGGCCGCCCCGTGGTGTCCCGTGACGGGTACGGCGTGGAACAGGAAGTACTGGTCGGGTACTGGCTGCTGGAGTGCGAGAGCTTCGACCGGGCGACGCAGATCGCGGCCCGGGTGCACAGCTGCCCGGTCCCGGAGGGCGCGGTCAGCCACCCGGTGATCGTCCGCCCCGTCCAGGAGGAGCCCCCGGTCGCGCAGTAGCCGTCGGCGCGTGACCGCGTCGTACCCCGTCCTTCCGGCCGTGGGGATACGGCCTCTCGCCCAGGCACCGCGGGCCGGCCGGTCGTCGAAGCCCCGTCAGCCGCGGGATGCCGGTGAGGGATCCGCAGGCTCGGGCGGCAGGCAGGAGGCGACACGGTCCGCGCTGGCCCGCGCCCGGGGACCGGTGGTGAGGAACGCCAGCAGCAGCACGGCCGCGCCGCATCCGGTGAAGATCCACCAAGCCGTCACATCCGAACCGGCGGCGACCGCTGCTCCGATGACGGCGACGCCCAGCGCCGAGCCGACCTGACGGCTCGTCGAGGCGATGCTCGCAGCCACCCCGGAGCGTGAAAGGGGCATCCCGGAGACCGCGGCGTTGGTGATGGGGGCGTTGACCAGGCCGAAGCCGATGCCGAACAGGACGTACGCGGTGAAGAGCAGCATGTCCGTCCGCTCGGCGTCGAAGAGCGCGAACAACACGCCGCTCGCCGTCATGAACACACCCGCGAGCAGCAGCGGCAGCCGTGCGCCGCGTACGGCGACCAGATGCCCGGACAGCGGGGCGAAGACGGCGGTCATCGCGGCCATCGGCAGCAGATGAAGCCCTGCCTCGAACGCCGAGAGGCCGCGGTCGTTCTGCAGATGCAGGGTGCTGAGAAAGAGGAATCCGGTCAGCGCGGCGAAGGATGTGACCGCCGTGAGCGTGGCGCCGGAGAAGGGGACGCTGCGGAAGAAGCGGAATTCGACGAGCGGTTCGGCACGGCGCCGCTCGTACAGCGGCAGCGCCGCGGCCGCGCACGCGCTGGCACCGAAGCAGCCGAGGATCAGCGGGGAGGTCCAGCCGGCGTCGCGGCCCTCGATGATGGCGAAGGTGAGCGTGCCGAGCGCGGTCATCACCAGCAGCTGACCGCCCGGGTCCAGCCGTCGCGGCTGCGGTGCGCGCGACTCCGGTACGAACAGCGCGGTCAGCAGCAGCGCCGCGAGCCCGATGGGGATGTTCAGCCAGAAGATGGCACGCCAGCTCACCGACGCGACGAGCGCGCCGCCCATCAGCGGCCCGGCCGCCATGGAGATGCCGACGACGCCGCCCCACACGCCGATGGCCCGCGCACGCTCCCGCGGTTCGACGAAGGTGTTCGTGATGATCGACATCGCGACGGGGTTGAGCATCGAACCGCCGACCGCCTGGAGCGCGCGGAACGCGACGAGCCAGCCGAGTCCGGGCGCGAGGGCGCACAGCAGCGAACCGCCCGTGAAGAGCACGAGCCCGGTCTGGAAGACGCGGCGCCGCCCCACTCTGTCCGCCGTCGAGCCGGAGAGCATCAGCAGGGAGGCGATGACGAGGGTGTAGGAGTCGAGCGTCCACTGCAGCCCGGAGACGGATGCGTTCAGGTCCCGCTGGAGCGAGGGCAGCGCGACGTTGAGCGCCGTGTTGTCCAGGCTGACGATCAGCAGGCTCATGCAGCAGATGGCCAGCACCAGCAGGCGCCGGGTGGTGCTCGCACTCGTCGCGTCCGGGGAGGCCGGTGACATCTCTCCAGCATCCACGGCGCACGGACGAACTGCTGCCCGGGGGTGGTGCCGGGGCGCTCGGTGACTCAGGATGATCCGCAGTGTGACCAGCGGCGGACCGTGGAAGCAGCCCCCGGAGGGACCTTCGGAGGGAATCCGGGCCCCGCGGTCGCACCGGCAGCACAGAGCGGCATCCGAGGAGTTGACGATGACGGCGACCGAGCCCACCAGCCCCACCGACGCCTTCCGCGCCGCCCGGGACACCCTGCTGCGGCACCGGACCGATTACGACACCGCGCGAAGCGCCTTCTCTTGGCCCAGGCCCGAGTACTTCAACTGGGCGCTCGACTGGTTCGACGCCGTCGCCGAGGGGAATGACCGCACCGCACTGCACATCGTCGAGGAGGACGGCACCGCGGCCCGCTACTCCTTCGCGGAGATGCGCTCACGTTCGGCGCAGGCCGCCAACTGGCTCCGTGCACAGGGCGTCGAGCCCGGTCATCGCGTCATCGTGATGCTCGGCAACCAGGTCGAACTGTGGGAGACGCTGCTGGCCTGTATGAAGCTGCGCGCCGTTGTCATCCCGGCGACCCCGCTGCTCGGCCCGGCCGACCTCACCGACCGGATCGAGCGCGGCGAGGCCCGTCACGTCGTCGTACGGGCCGAGGACGCGGCCAAGTTCGCGACCGTGGAAGGCGACTACACCCGTGTCGCCGTCGGCGGCGGGAGCCTGCAGGAGGGCTGGCTCGCCTATGAGGACGTCTACGGCGCCTCCCCGGACTTCGAGCCCGGCGGTCCCACCCGTGCCCAGGACACGCTGCTGCTCTACTTCACCTCCGGCACGACGGCCCGGCCCAAGCTGGTCGAGCACACCCATGTCTCCTATCCCGTCGGTCACTTGGCGACGATGTACTGGATCGGGCTGGAGCCGGGGGACGTGCACCTCAACATCTCCTCGCCCGGGTGGGCCAAGCACGCGTGGTCGAACGTCTTCGCCCCCTGGAACGCAGAGGCGACGATCTTCATCTACAACTACACGCGCTTCGACGCGGACCGGCTCCTCGCCGAGATCGAGAAGGCCGGCGTCACCAGCTTCTGCGCGCCGCCCACCGTGTGGCGCATGCTCATCCAGGCCGACCTGAGCAAGCTGAAGGCCGTGCCGCGCGAGGTCGTTGCCGCGGGCGAGCCGCTCAACCCCGAGGTCATCGAGCATGTGCGGCGCGCCTGGGACAGGACGATCCGCGACGGCTTCGGCCAGACCGAGACGGCCGTGCAGGTCGCCAACTCCCCGGGACAGCAGCTCAAGCCGGGGTCCATGGGACGGGCCATGCCGGGGTTCGAGGTGACGCTGCTCGACCCGGTGACGGGAGAGGCGGACGCCGACGAGGGCGAGATCTGCCTCGACCTGTCCGCCCGTCCCGTCGGGTTGATGACGGGTTACCGCGGCGACGACGAGCGCACCGAGGAGGCGATGGCCGGCGGCTACTACCGCACCGGCGACATCGGTGCGCGCGACGAGGACGGCTACATCACCTACATCGGGCGCTCCGACGACGTGTTCAAGGCGAGCGACTACAAGATCTCGCCATTCGAGCTCGAGAGCGCGCTGCTGGAGCACGAGGCGGTGGCCGAGGCCGCGGTGGTGCCTTCGCCGGACGAGCTGAGGCTGGCCGTGCCCAAGGCGTACGTGGTTCTCGCGGAGGGCTGGGAGCCCGGGCCGGAGACGGCGAGGGTGATCTTCGCGCACTCGCGGGAGACGCTCGCGCCGTACAAGCGGGTCCGCGTCGTCGAGTTCGCCGAGCTGCCGAAGACGATCTCCGGGAAGATCCGCCGCGTCGAGCTGCGGGCGCACGCGGCCCAGGAGCCGGGGGAGGAGTTCCGCGAGGAGCGGTGATCGGGCTGCTGCCGCTGAGCGGGCGGGGCGTCCGCCGGGAGGGCCCGGGCGTCCCGTGTCAGCAGACCGAGCGGACCAGGTCGTCGGCCGGGTCGTTCACGGCCTGCGGCATGCCTGTCAGATCGAGGACGAACAGCGGCACGGACAGCGCGTCCGCGCGGGTGCGGGCCTCACGCGAGTAGCCCGCGAGGGAGAAACAGGCCGTCCCCACCTCTTCGTTGAGCCCGTTCAGCCAGAGCGTCTCGACCTCGCGCAGGGTCGTCGGGGCGGTCGTGGGGTCGACGTGCGCGATGATGCCCGCGCCGCGTACATCCACCCCGGACGCCGGACGCTTCTCCGTCACCCGCACCCCGGGGAATCCGAGCCAGCGCAGATATTCGGCGGCTGCCGTGCGGGCGTCCTGGGCGGTGCGGATCGTGACGGGACGGAAGGCGGGGCGCGCCGCGTGCAGTGGCTGCTCCTGCGTGCCGTGCGCCTTGAGCGGTGCGGGAGCGGTGAAGGGGCCCGCGCTTCCTGTCGGTGTGCCCGCGGGCGTAGGTGGTGCCGCTGCGGTGTCGGCGCTTTCGGCGCCGGGGAGTTCGGCGGCGTCCGGCGGACGGTCGAGGTTCGCGGCACTCGCCGGGTCCGGGCCGTCGGCGGTGCCGGACAGTTCCCCGGAGGCGGGCCCGGGCTGCGGCGGCACGACGGGCATCCGCAGCAACGTGCCGCACCGGCAGCCGAGTTCGGGCTGCGGCCACTCCCTGGACGTGCCGCACGCCGGGCAGCGGACCTCCACCCAGGACCCCGCCCAGGTGCGGTGCCTCACCTGTGCTGGTGTGCCGTCGCGCAGCAGTGGGAGCGTGACGGGAGCGCCGCAGTCGCAGGGGTAGACCGGCGGCGTGTAGGTGTGCTCGCGGCGGCACTCGGGGCAGCGCACGGGCACGCTTTCTGCCATCTCTTCGGCTCCAGCGGCATCAGCGGAACGGGAACGGTCGGCGGGATCAGGGACGACGGGCCTTGCGGCCCTGCTCATATCGTCCCTGAAAGGGCGGGGTTTCCGAAGAGGAACGGAACAGAAATCGGTGCGAACGGGGCCGGCGGCCTTCCGCGTGCGGCGGGCTGTGGGACCCGCTGCACGCGGAAGGAGCCGGTTCGGCCGGTCGGCGGTGGAGCCGGAGGGCGCGACATGACAGTTGCCGGCGCCACCGCCGCCCGGGGTCTGCGGGCAGATCCGCCGGGCCGGGCGCGACGTTGATGGCCGCCGCCGCGCCCGGCCGAACGGGACCTGTCCCCGTGGCCGTTACGCCTCCTCGAACTCCCGCACCGCGTCGATGTCCGGCCCGTGCGGCGTGTTCGCCTCGCGTTCGATCATGATCTCCACGAGTACGGGACGCGAGGTGGCCACCGCCTCCTTGCGTGCCCACTGGATCGCTCCGGCGATGTCCGCCGGCTCCCACACGCGTTGTCCCGAACAGCCGTAGGCCTCCATGAGCTTGACGTTGTCCGTGCCGAACTCGTCGTAGTGGATGTCGACCTGGTAGTTCATGCCGTAGCCGATCTCGGCCTGCCGGATCAGGCCCAGGTACTCGTTGTTGAGCATGATCAGCACGTACGGCACGTTGTACTGGGCGGCGACCGCCAGCTCCTCCACCAGGTACTGGAACCCGTAGTCGCCGACGATGCCCACGACTTCGGCTTCCGGCTTGCCCATCCCCTCCAGTGCCTTCTTCACGCCGATCGCCGCCGGAACCTCCCAGCCCAGCGGGCCCGCCTGTCCGCAGACCTGGTAGTGCCTCGGCAGGTATGCCTTCTGATGCTGGCCGCCCCAGATCTGGTAGAGCCCGATCGCGGTGACGAAGTAGGTGTCCTCGTCGAAGGCCTCGTTGATCTCCTTGTACGCGCGGGGGGCCTTCACCGGCGTGGAGTCGAAGTCCTCCCGGCGCACCAGCGTCCGCTTCAGCTCCTGGCAGCGCTCGACCCAACTCCCGACGTCCGCCTGCGCCTTACGCTTGCGGGCCTCGGCCAGCAGCGCCGTCAGGAAGAGACCGGCGTCGGAGACGATGCCGAGGTCCGGTTCGAAGACCCTGCCGATCTGGCCCGGTTCGATGTCGACGTGCACGAAGGTGCGCTCACCGCGGTAGATGTCGATGTTCGCGCCGGTGTGCCGGTCGCCGAAGCGCGCGCCGACGGCGAGCACGAAGTCGGACTCCAGGAACGAGGCGTTGGCGTAGCGCTGCGAGGTCTGGATGCCGGTCGTGCCGAGGTTCAGTTCGTGGTCGTCCTCGATGACGCCCTTGCCCATCAGGGTGACCTGGAAGGGAACCCTCAACTCCTCGACCAGCTCCCGCAGTTCCGAACCCGCGTCGGCGAGGATCACGCCGCCGCCCGCCAGGATCAGCGGCCGCTCGGCGGCCAGCAGCATGTCCAGTGCCCGCTCCACACGCGGCAGATGAGGTTCGACGGCGGGCACAGGAAGCCGCGAGTCGATCTCGGCGTCGTAGGTGATCTCCCGCTTGGCCAGGTCCAGCGGCAGATCGATGAGTACAGGGCCGGGACGGCCCGTACGGGCGATGCGGAACGCCTCGCGGAAGGCCCAGGGGATCTGCGCCGGCTCCTTGATCTGCACGGCCCACTTGGTGACGGGCTTGGCGATCTCCACGATGTCGACGGCCTGGAACGCCTCCTGGTGCAGCTTCGGTGAGACGGCCTGGCCGGTGAGGCACACCATCGGGATGGAGTCGGCCTGCGCGGTGTAGAGGCCGGTGACGAGGTTGGTCGCCCCCGGCCCCGAGGTGGCGATGGCAACGCCGACCTTGCCGTTCGTACGGGCCCACCCGTCCGCCATGTGGGTCGCGCCCTCCTCGTGGCGGACCGTCAGGTGATCGATGCGGCCGTCCTCCTCCATCGCCTTGTACAGCGGGAGGATCGCGGCACCGGGGCAGCCGAAGGCGATGTCCACCCCCTCGTCGACCATGATCGAGACGGCTGCGTTCATCGCGGGCATTCGCTTCGGGGCCATGCGTCAGTCCTCCACCTTCTCGCCGGAGAGGCGTCGCACGCCGCGCACCAGCGCGGAGTGGTCGAGTCCGCCGTCGCCCTGCTGCCGCAGCGCCGCGACGAGTTGGGCCAGCAGCGCACCCGCGGGGACGGTCGCGCCGACGTTGCGAGCCGCGTCGGTGACGATTCCCATGTCCTTGTGGTGCAGGTCGATCTTGAAGCCGGGCCGGAAGTCGCCCGCGAGGATGCTCTCCTTCTTGCGGTTCAGCACGGTGGAGCCGGCGAGTCCGCCGGCCAGTACGTCCAGCGCCGCCGGGAGGTCGACGCCGGACTTCTCCAGGAAGACCACGGCCTCGGCGACCGCCTCGATGTTGACGGCGACGATCAGCTGGTTGGCCGCCTTCACCGTCTGCCCCGAGCCGTGCGGGCCGCACAGCACGATCGTCTTTCCGAGCGCCTCGAGAACGGGCAGTGCCGCGTCGAAGGTCTCCTGCTCGCCGCCGACCATGATGGACAGCACGCCCTCAACGGCTCCGGCCTCGCCGCCGGAGACGGGAGCGTCGAGCACGTCGACGCCCTTGGCGGCAGCTGCCTTCGCCACGTCCACCGACGTCTGCGGGGTGATGGAGGACATGTCGATGAGCAGGCCGCCCGAGCGGATGTTCTCCAGCACCCCGCCCTCGTTCAGCACGACCTGCTCGACCTGCGGCGACGCCGGGACCATGGTGATGACGACGTCGGCTCCGCGGACGGCGTCCGCGATGGAGGACGCGGCGCTGCCGCCGTTCTCGACGGCCTGGTCGACGCGAGCGGGGTCGAGGTCGAAGGCGGTCACGGCGTAGCCGGCGGAGACGAGGTTGCGCACCATGGGCGTGCCCATGATGCCGAGACCGATGAATCCGATCTTCGTGTTGTCCGGGGTGTGGCTCATGGGCTCATGCCTTTCGAAGTCTGTTGCCTACGGGCGTACTTGGCGGGGAGCTCGTCACCCGCCCGGGAGCGCGTCCGGCCGAGTGCCGGGGCCCGGGCCGGAGTTCGGACCGTGGCGCCGGTGCGGGCCGAAAAGGCGGCTCGCACCGAGCGCTCAGGCGCGGCGCAGCGGACGCGGCAGCCATTCGAAGCTCTCGTCGCTCGGCAGGTCGCCGGGCTTGTACTCCAGGCCGATCCGGCCCTCGTAACCCGCCTTGGCGAGGCGTTCCAGCAGGTCGGGGAAGTCGAGTTCGCCGGTGCCGGGAGCACCGCGTCCCGGACTGTCGGCGATCTGGACGTGTCCGGTGCGGGCTGCGTGGTCGTCAATGACCTTGTGCAGGTCCTCGCCGTTCATCGCCAGGTGGTAGAGGTCCATCAGGAACCTCGTGTTGTCCAGCCCCGTCGCCTCGTTGACCTTGTCCACGACGGAGACGGCCTTGGGGGCGCTGACGATCGGACAGTGCGGCGACTCGATGGCGTTGAGGGCCTCGATGAGCAGCACCGCGCCGATGCCGTCGGCCGCGCGTGCCGCCGACGCCAGGTTCTCCAGGGCCAGTTGGTCCTGCTCGTCCGGCGCGGCCCCCGATACGCGGTTGCCGTAGAGGGCGTTGAGCGCGGTGCAGCCGGTCGACTGTGCGAAGTCCACGGCGACGTCGATGTTCCGGCGGAACTTCTCGGACTCCTCACCCGGCACGGACAGCGCTCCGCGGTCCGGTCCGGGCAGCCGGCCCGCGTAGAAGTTCAGGCCAGTCAGCCGGGTGCCGGCGTCGGTCAACGCCCGCCGCAGCGAGTCCAGTTCGGCCCGTTCCGGTACGGGAGCGTCCACCCACGGCCACCACAGCTCCACCGCGGTGAAGCCCGCGGCCGCGGCAGCGGCCGGGCGTTCGAGCAGCGGAAGCTCGGTGAAGAGGATCGACAGGTTGACGGTGTAGCGGTGTTCGGTGCCGCCGATGCCGGCGAGCTCGGATTGGGACGCCACGGCGATCGCCTTCCTCCGGTCGGTGTGGATAGAATTTCGTATCGTGAAAGTTGATTTCTGCTTTATGGAAGACTGCTCTCGGATCCCGGACGCTGTCAAGGGGTCTGCCGCAGGCTGAGATCACGGGGAGCGCTCTGCGCCGCCGTCCGTCAGCCCTTCCGATGGCCGCTTCCCGCGGCGTTCGCGTAGGTTGACGACGTGCGATTGCGAGTTGAGTTCACGACTGAACCCTTCGATCTGGACGAGGCGCCGCGGCATGCGCTGGTGGCCCGCGAGGTCGTGCAGAGCGCGCCGCTCGACTCCGTCGACGTGGGCCCGTTCGGCAACACGGTGGAGGGTCGCGCCGAGGACGTGCTCGACGCCGTCCAGGCCCTGCTGCGTGACTCGCTCGGCGCCGGTGCGACCCGCATCTCGCTCCAGCTCAACGTCCTCGCGGACACGGAGCCGGGCGCCGCCGGGGGCGGGGCATGACCGCTGCCGACGCACCCGAGGGGCGCCGCTTCGCGGACGCGGTCAAACCGCTGGTCGACGCCATGGGCGGCGAGATGGTCGCGCCGGAGGAGGCGCAGGGCGACGACGTGGTCCTCGCCTGGGAGGGACGGGATGTCGTCGCCGTGCGGCTGCCCCACCTGTCCGACTCGCTCGACCACATCCTCGCCGAGCTGGAACGCCGCCACGGGATGCCGCTCGCCGAACTGGACCGCAGGACGAAGCAGTCGGTCGTGCGCGTGCTGGAGAGCCGGGGCGCCTTCTCCGTGCGGCACGGCGTCGAGACCGTGGCGGGTGCGCTCGGTGTCAGCCGCTTCACCGTCTACAACTACCTCAACCGCGAGACCCGCGAGGGCGGCGAGCAAGGGTCCGCGGGGGCCTGAGCCGCACGCCCCGCTGCGGGCGGCTCAGGGCGTCGGTCACGCCGTCCCGTTCCATCTGCGGGAACGGTCCGGGATCTTGCCGGAGCCGCAACTCGGGACAAGCCTGCAGGGCATCTGACGCTCGGGATTCCGGGCGGCGGTGATTCCGGTCCGGCCTGGTTCAGCCTGGAAGACGTGTGATGTCCCGAGGTGGCGACCGTCGGCTTCAGTCTTCGTCGCCCTGGAGCGCAGCCAATCGACGCTCGTGCTCAGCCTTTGTGATCAGACCGCAGGCAAGCCTTCGGTTCAGCTCGGAAATGGCGGCATCCTGGGCCAGTTCCGCCGCCGACTCGGCGCTTTCCCTGCCCCTGCGGGCCCCGTTCGCTCGCTGTTCAGCGCGGGATTCGGCGTTCATCTCATCTGCCATCCGCGCGATCTGTTCGGCGAACCTGTAGTGGATACTCGCCATTCAGCCGTTCTCCTCCGCCGACCGGTCGTCGAAGGGGAGACGTCGTGGCGCTCGCCACCCCACGCCGAGCATGCCCAGGGTGGGCATTCTCGACACACGTGCACGAGGCGTGGAAGAACGGGATTTTCCCTCATGGGGCGGGCGCCTGTGAACGTTCGAGCAGGCTCAGCATCGCTTGCCGGAAGTCGGTGCGCTGCCGCTCGCTCCAGCCTTCGGTGAGCCGGGCGAAGACGGCTTCCTGCCATTCGTGTGCCTCGTCGAGCATGGCAAGGCCCGCCGGGGTGACCGACAGCTCACGGCGCCGGCCGTCGGCTTGCGGCGCACGCATCCGCAGGTATCCTGCCGCGACCGCGCTCTTGACCAGGCGGGATGCGCCGCTCTGGTCGATGCCGATCTCGTGCGCCACCGCGTTGACGGTCGCGGGCTCCCGTCGCGCCAGGGAGTGGACGGCCTCCGTGACGAGCACGAGACGTCCCTGCTCCGCCCCCTGGGGTTCGCTCGCGTGTGGGCGGCGCGACCAGTGGCGGACGAACTCGAAGAGCACCTGGCCCGGGCCGCGAGCGGCGCCGGGTCCGGCGTTGGCGGTCCCGCTCACTCCGTGGCTGCCATCTCGCGGCAGATGTATGCCAAGTCGAGTGCCGAGTCGAGGTCGGGCAACCGCAGCGAGGCGGACACCCGCTCGCCGGTGACCCGGAAGAGCGTGGCCACCCTGGTCGGGATGTGGCTCCCGGGCCAGGTGGCGTCCTCTTCGACCACCATCAGCCGCTTGCTGACGGGATGCCAGGTCTGCGGGGCCAGCTTGGTCCCGGTCCGCTGCACCCAGTCCGCGAACTCGGCGGACGTGATCGCGCCGGCGCCCTTCGGGCCCAGCACGACGACCGGATCGGTGACCGCGTCCGCGGCCGCACTCGGGTCGCCGTCGTTCACCGTCGCGTGCCAACGGTCGACGGCTGCTTCCAGTACGGACTCCATGAGTGCACTGTATGCGAATCGCATGTAATTGTGCAGTGGCAGAGTGGCGGCGGCGCAGCCCGCCACGCGCGGCGGAGGCCGAGACCGGCGAAATCCCTTCCGCGCGGCCGGAGTTCCGGCTGCCGCGCAGGGCCTGTACGCCCGGCAGCCGGATCCCCGTCGCACGCACGGGGAGTCATTCACCGCGCACCTGAATTTCAACAAACTGTTGACGTTGCTCTCCTCCGGGGTTTAGCTGTTCCCAGTCCGAACAGTCTCCGGAGGCATACGTGACGCCTTCCCCTTCCCCTTCGGCGCCGGGTCTGACCTGGCTCAACTCCGCCGTGGACAGCGATGCCCGCACCGCGCTCCACGAGGTCTGCGCCGCCCGGGCGTGGGCGGGTGCGGTGCTCGGCGGCCGCCCGTACGCCACCCCGGCGGAACTGCTCGCCGCGAACGACGCGGCCATGGCGGAGCTCACCGCCGAGGACCTCGCCGAGGCCATGGCCGGGCATCCGCCCATCGGACGTCCACGGGCCGGCGACCCGTCCTCGGCGCGCGAGCAGCGCGGCATGGCCGGGGCCTCCGAGCGGCTGAAGGAGGAAATGCTGGAGCTGAACCTGGCCTACCAGGAGCAGTTCGGCCACGTCTTCCTGATCTGCGCGACCGGCCTGAGCGGCGAGCAGATGAGGGACGCCGCACGCAGCCGCATCGGCAACTCACCCGAAGAGGAACGTGAGATCGTCCGCACCGAACTGACGAAGATCAACCGGATCCGGCTGACCTCGCTGGCAGAGACGGCACGTCCGGCAGATATGGGAGGCGAGCGAGCATGAGCGGCAACCCGGGCAGCGCGACGGCATCGGTGTCCACGCACATCCTCGACACCAGCGTCGGCCGTCCCGCAGCGGGCGTCGGCGTGGTGCTGTCCGTGCGCACCGACAGCACCGCGCCATGGTCCGCGCACTCCGCCTCGACGACGGACGCGGACGGACGCTGCAAGGACCTTCCGGCACTGCCGGAGGGAACCGCACACGCCCGGTTCACCTTCGGGGTTGAGCCGTATCTGAAGGCGAACAGGACGCACGAGGACCACGGGGCGGGGGAGCAGGGGAGCTTCTTCCCCGAGGTGACGGTCGTCTTCGCGGTCGCGCCCGGCGAGCACTATCACGTGCCGCTGCTGCTCAACCCGTTCGGCTATTCCGTATACCGAGGGAGCTGACAGCGAATGACGGTGCCGACCACGATTCTCGGCCAGAACCAGTACGGCAAGGCGGAGAACCGCGTCGTCAAGATCACCAGGGACGGCGCGACCCACCACATCAGGGACCTCAACGTCTCGGTCTCCCTCAGCGGTGACCTCGACGAGGTCCACTACTCCGGCTCCAACGCGAACGTCCTGCCGACCGACACCACCAAGAACACCGTCTTCGCCTTCGCCAAGGAACAAGGCATCGAATCCGCCGAGCAGTTCGGCCTCGCGCTCGCCCGTCACTTCGTGGACGCCACCGAGCCGATCCGCACCGCACGCATCCGCGTGGAGGAGTACGCGTGGGAGCGCATCGCCACCTCCGAAGGCGAGGCACCCCACTCCTTCGTCCGGCGCGGGCAGGAGACCCGCACGGCGCAGGTCACCTACGACGGCTCCACCGTCGAGATCCTCAGCGGGCTCAAGGGACTCACGGTCCTCAACTCCACCGACTCGGAGTTCTGGGGCTACATCAAGGACAAGTACACGACCTTGAAGGAGGACTACGACCGCATCCTCGCCACCGAGGTGAGCGCCGTGTGGCGTCACAGCTGGAACGGTGAGGACGATGCGTCGGCTCCCGACTGGCAGAGCTCCTACGAAGGCGCGAAGGCGCTCATGCTGCGTGCCTTCGCGGAGACCTACTCGCTGTCCCTCCAGCAGACCCTCTACCGGATGGGATCCCAAGTCCTGGAGGGAAGGCCCGAGTTGGAGGAGATCCGCTTCTCCATGCCCAACAAGCACCACTTCAAGGCCGACCTGGAGCCGTTCGGCATCAAGAACGAAGCCGCCGACGGCGCCGTCTACATCGCCGCCGACCGCCCGTACGGGCTCATCGAGGCGACGGTGCTGCGCGAGGGCGCCGAGGCGCGGATACCCCTCGACCTGACCAATCTGTGAGAAGCGGCGGACCGGATCCGGCGGGCTCCCGCGATCAGGCGCCCGCCCCCGACTTCCGTCCGGCGCAGCTGCTTTCGCTGTCCCTGTACCTGTTCCTGTCCCACCGGCATCAAGGACTCCTGACACCATGACTGATCCGGCAGACCGCACAGCGCGCACCGTCATCGAGAACTGCGCAGTCGCCACCGTCGACGCGCACGGCACCGAGCATGCCAGCGGCCACGTCGTCGTCGCCGGCAACCGGATCGAGTCCGTCGGCGAAGGCAGCGCACCCGCGGGCCTCGGCAACGTCGTGCGCCGCGTGGACGGCACCGGGCACCTCGCCACGCCGGGTCTGGTCAACACCCACCACCACTTCTACCAGTGGCTCACCCGCGGACTCGCCCAGAACGCCAACCTCTTCGACTGGCTCGTCGCCCTCTATCCCGTATGGGCACGCATCGACGAGGACATGGTGCGCGCCGCCGCGCGGGGATCCCTCGGCATGATGGTGCGCGGCGGCGTGACCACGGCGATGGACCACCACTACGTCTTCCCGCGCGGCTCCGGCGACCTCCTCGGCGCCGAGATCGGTGCCGCCCGCGACATCGGCGTCCGCTTCAACCCCACCCGCGGCTCGATGGATCTGGGCGCCTCCGACGGGGGACTGCCCCCGGACTTCGCCGTCGAGACCACCGACGACGCCCTGGCCGCCACCGAAGAGGCCATCGACACCCACCACGATCCGTCCTTCGATTCGATGCTGCGCATCGGCGTCGCACCCTGCTCGCCCTTCTCCGTGACGACCGAACTGCTGCGCCAGGCAGGCGAACTGGCCCGCCGCAAGGGCGTACGTCTGCACACGCACGGCTCGGAGACGGTGGAGGAGGAGAAGTTCTGCCACGAGCGGTTCGGCATGGGCCCCACCGACTACCTGGAATCGGTGGGCTGGCTCGGTGACGACGTGTGGATGGCGCACTGCGTCCACATGAGCGACTCCGACATCGCCGCCTTCGCCCGCACCCGCACGGGCGTGGCCCACTGCCCCTCCTCCAACGCCCGCCTGGCCGCAGGGATCGCACGGGTGCCGGACATGCTCGCCGCCGGCATCCCGGTGGGCCTCGGCGTCGACGGCACCGCGTCCAACGAATCCGGCGAGCTGCACACCGAGTTGCGCAACGCCCTGCTCGTCAACCGGCTCGGCGCGCACAAGGAGAAGGCCCTCACGGCCCGTGAGGCGCTGCGCCTGGGAACGTACGGCGGGGCCGAAGTCCTCGGCAGGGCGGACGAGATCGGCTCCCTGGAGCCCGGCAAGCTCGCCGACCTGGTGCTGTGGCGCATCGACGGCATCGGGCACTCCTCGATCGCCGACCCGGTCGCCGCGCTCGTACTCGGCGCCGCAGCACCGGTCACGCTGTCGCTCGTGGACGGCCGTACGGTCGTCGAGGACGGCCATCTCACCAACGCCGACGAGGACTTGATCGCACGCGAGGCGCGGGACGAAGCCCGGCGGCTCGCCCGCATCGCCGCGGACGAGGGCTGAGGCCCCGAGCCGCGACAACCCAAAGACACCGGCCGGGAGGGACGGCTCCCGGCCGGTCCAGACCCACATACAAGCCCTTCCCGGGGGCGTGGCCCAACCCCTCACGCCCCCGGGACGGTCCGGCACAACCGGCTGGGGGCACCGCCCGGCGACAGCCGGGGAGGCAGCGCACAGAACCACCGTGAACGCAGGTGAGCTGTGAAGACCGATAGGAGGACCCCGCCGTGACCGATACGCCCGCACACGACGAGAAGCCGGGGGGCGGCAGCGACCGGCAGCCCGCACAGGACCCGGAAGCCGCCCGCGATACCGCACCGGCACCCGGCGCGGCGACCCCGCCGGAACCCGGTGGGCCACCGGGACCCGCCACGCAGGGCAAGCACCCCGTCGACCAGACGCTTCCGCCCCTGAAGCTCATCACCACCGGTCTCCAGCACGTGGCGGCCATGTACGCGGGTGTGGTGGCCCCGCCTCTGATCATCGGCACGGCGGTCGGGCTGTCCGTCACCGAACTGACCTTCCTCACCGGCGCGAGCCTGTTCCTGGCGGGCATCGCCACGCTGCTGCAGACCTTGGGCGTGTGGCGGATAGGCGCACGGCTGCCCTTCGTCAACGGCGTCACCTTCGCCTCCGTCGCGCCGATGCTGGCCATCGACAAGTCGGAGGGGCACGAGGACGCGCTGCCCGTCATATTCGGCGCCTGCATGGTGGCAGCCGCCCTCGGCTTCGTACTGGCTCCCTACTTCAGCAAGCTGGTGCGCTTCTTCCCGCCCGTGGTCACGGGCAGCGTCATCACGCTCATCGGCGTCTCGCTGATGCCCGTCGCCTTCAACTGGGCGCAGGGCGGCGACCCGGAGGCACCCGGCTACGGTGCGACGAAGAACATCGCCATGGCCGGTGTCACCCTCCTCGTCGTCCTGCTGCTGAGCCGCTTCACCCGCGGCTTCGTCAAGCAGATCGCGGTGCTGCTCGGGCTGGTCGTGGGCACGCTGATCGCCGTTCCCGTCGGCATCACGGACTTCGGTGCGCTGAGTGGCGCGGGCATCGTCGGTTTCCCCACGCCCTTCCACTTCGGTGCGCCGCAGTTCGCCGTCGCCGCCGTCGTCTCGATGTGCATCGTCATGCTCGTCTCGATGACGGAGTCCACCGCCGACATGCTCGCTCTCGGAGAGATCGTGGACCGGCCCGCGGACGAGAAGACCATCGCCGCCGGGCTCCGCGCCGACACGCTCGGCTCCTTCATCAGCCCCTTCTTCAACGGATTCCTGGCCACCGCGTTCGCGCAGAACATCGGCCTCGTCGCGATGACGAAGATCCGTAGCCGCTTCGTGGTCGCCGCGGGCGGCGGCATGCTCATCCTGATGGGGCTCTGCCCGGTGGCCGCTGCCCTGATCGCGACCGTGCCGCAGCCGGTGCTCGGCGGGGCGGGCGTCGTCCTCTTCGGCTCCGTCGCCGCCAGCGGCATCCGCACCCTCGCCAGGGCCGATCTGGGCGACGACAGCAACATCGTGATCGTCGCGGTGTCACTGGCAGTCGGTGTCGTCCCCGTCGCCGCCCCGGACTTCTACGACGTCCTCCCGGGCAGCGCACGGATCATCCTGGACTCCGGCATCTCGACGGGCTGCGTCACCGCGGTCGTCCTGAACCTGCTCTTCAACCACCTGGGCCGACAGCGGCGCGGCGATGGCGGCGAGGCCCCGGTGCCGGAGCCGCGCGCCGGCGAGGTGACGGCGGAGCAGCCCGCGCGGTGACCGTCCCGTTGCTGCGGTCCGCGTCCGTCGGGTCGGGCCGCACGCCGCACAAGCCCCCTGCCTTCACGAACAGGGCCCCGCACCTCATCCGTTGCCGCACGCCATGACGAGGCGGCGCGTGGGGTGCGGGGGCGCGGGCGGAGACTTCGCGAGTGGCCCTGCCGTCACTCGTACCGGTAGTCGCGCATCTTGTACGAGGCCTCGTCGTCGGCGGTCTTCTCGTGCTGGTCGAGTTTCACGCCTGCGGGACGGCGCCTGCCGTCGTACGTGACCTCGGCCCTGTGCGCTTCCGCTTTCCGCGCACGCTCGACCCTCTTCAGCAACTCCTCGACGGAGAAGACCCAGTCACTGAGCTTGCCGGGTGGCCTCTTGCCTCCACCGAGGAGCCGGGCCCGTACGACCTTGCCGTCCGTGACATGGATCCGGAAGCTCTCGTTCATGACCATGTTGTGTGACTCGAGCGTGTAGCTGTAGCGGCGAGGCGCGTTCCAGTCCGTCCCGCCGGTGTAGCCGCTCCCGCAGCCGGTGAGCAGGGCTCCGGCCAACGCGGCACCCGCGCCGGCCCGCAGCGCGGTGCGGGCGTTCCCCCATGCATGACTCATGTGCACTGCGACGTTGCCCTCAAGCGCCTGGTTCCGCGTGCCGGTTGGGGACGACCTGTCAGGTGCCCGGCCCTTGCCGAGTGGGTCCGCACGGTCGCTTCCGAGCCCGCCGGAGGAGGAGCGCTATCGTCGCGAGCGTGCGACTGCTGCTGACCACGGACACCCATCTGCCCAAGCGCGCCAAGCGACTCCCGGGCCCGCTGCTCGACGAACTGGACGCTGCCGACGTCGTCTTCCACGCGGGGGACTGGGTCGACACCGACACCCTCGACCTGTTCGAGTCGCGCGCCCGGCGGCTCGTCGGCGTGTACGGCAACAACGACGGCACCAACCTGCGCGCGCGCCTGCCCGAGGTTGCGGACGTCGAACTGGCAGGGGTGCGCTTCGCGGTCGTGCACGAGACGGGGGAGGCGCGAGGACGCGAGCCCCGCTGCGCCGAGCGCTTCCCCGAAGCGGACGTACTGGTTTTCGGCCACAGCCACATCCCCTGGGACAGCACCGCCTCCGGGCGTCTGCGCCTGCTCAACCCGGGCTCGCCGACGGACCGCAGGCGCGAGCCGTACTGCACATACATGACCGCCGAGGTGACGGAGGAGGGCCTGTCACAGGTGCAGCTCCACCGGCTGCCCCGCACCAACTGAGCCAACTTGCAACCGATGTGGAGCAGTTCAGATGGAGGCGTCCACGCAGAGCCCGGCGGCCGGCCGCACTCGGAAGCTCCTGGCGGACAGGCGGACTTGGCCGTGACCCGTCCACCAGGAGCCCCACTGCCCGGGACCGGAAGTGCCTACTCCCGGGCCTGACCCGGATCGATCGGAATCTCTCGCGCCGTGCTCTCGCCGCGCTCCTCGGCGATCGACTGCCGCCCCGCCGTCCCGCAGCAGCGGTCGTACTGGTTCTGCCAGTCCGCCATGAAGGTGTTGTAGCTGGAGCTGCCGGTCAGCTTCAGGTCCGACTCGTCGTTGTGCCAGACGCCGTTGCTCGTCCAGTTCGAGGAACCGACGAACACAAGCTTGGAGTTGGCCGTACCTGCGTAATTCCCGCTGACCATCATGTACTTGTCGTGCGTGTAATGCTTGGCGTAGCCGTTCGCGTCGGTTTCGCGGGTGGTGTCGTGCACGTTGATGTTCGCCCGGTTCTTCAGGTAGTCCTGCACGCTGTCATCGACCATTCCCGCGGTGATCAGAATGTTGATCTTGACGCCGGTCTTTGCCAGGCTCACCAGCTTCTTCGGCAGTTCCAGATAGTTCCGCTGGCCCGGCTTCCCGTGCGCGGTCCACTGGAACATGGCGATGTTGATCGTGGCCGGGGCCTTGATGTTGTTCAGGAAGTCGACCCAGGTGTCGCTCCTGGAGCGCGCCTTGGGCCACTGGTAGGAGGGCGGGGACAGCTTCCTGGCGGCTGTGCCCTTGGTGGAGCTGTAGTAGTCGGGTGCCAGCGGGCCCGGGCCGTTGAGCGCCCCCTTGGCCATGGCGGTGAAGTAGCTGACGTAGGAGTTGTACAGGGCGACGTTGCCCTTGACGGTGGCGCTGCTGTTCCACGCGGTGCCGGCCTGGGCGGAGGTGGGGTTGGCGCTGCTGACGGTCACCGACCTGTTCGCATCGAGTCCGCCGCTGAACATGTAGAACTTCGCGTGCAGGGAGGAGCCGGCGTAGTGGGTCAGACAGCCGCCCGGGCACATGGCGGCGAAGCTGGAGGCCCGCGGGTCGTTGCCCAACTCGGTGACCATCGACTGCCAGACCGCATTGTCGCTGTGGACGTCCATCAGCGCCTTGACGATGACGCCGCGCTGGTGCGCGGCGATCAGGGCGTCGGCGAATTCCGGGCCCGGCTGTGCGCTGCTGATCGAATACATGGCGACGCGAATGGTCTGCCCGCAACTGGCGCTGTTGATCGAGTCGATGATCGGGCCCATGACTTCCATCTGGGCGTCCGGGTCCTCCGGGTCGTTGAAGCGCGGGCCCGGACTGGAGGTGAACGTCCGGTACTCGCAACTGAGCGGCGCCTTGGCCTTCTTGACCGCGGCGTGCGCCGGTGTCATCGGCAACATGGCGACGACCAGCGCGATGATCAACGTAATCGTTCGCTTCATGGGCGGCGGCCTTTCGCTGGGCTGTTGATGACGAAGAGGCGGGCCCTCGCAAGAGGCCCGCATGAGCGGTGCCGCCGTCGGCGGAATCCACGGCCGTTCCACCGATGTCCTGATTGATCAGGAGGAATCTTCAAATCCCCGGACTGCGCATCGCAGGTTTCCTCGAGCAGGGATGCGCGGTCGCGGGGCGTTGCTCTGCCGGTCGACCGACTTGTGGCCGACGTGGGGAGTGACAGGCGCCTGGTGCCGCGATCTGTCCATGCCGTAGGGACGGCGCTCGCGCCGCCCGTGCCCCCACCTGCTTCTGACACGTCCGCGACTGCGGCGGACGCCTTGCCCCCCGACTGAGAAGGGCGTACGAACCCTCTTGGGTCCGTGGATATCGGAGCGTTTTCGCTCGCACTGTGCTGAGGCTGTCGCACCGATGGCGACAGCGAGATGACCAACTTCAAGGTCCCCCCGAGCATCCTGAACGTTGCCACGAGCCGCCGATGACGATCGGCGCCTGCACCCCACCCCTGCTTGTCTTGCAACGGACCGACGGGCGAGTCCCGAGCGGGACATATCACGCCAAATTGGTCCTACTCTCCCTTCAGAGGATTACCACGAGAGCTTCACGTAAAACTCTACAATCACCCGTAAGTGAGGATAGTAAGGCTTTTGCAACCTGGCTGAGCAGCAAGCCTGTTGGCGCGGGCGGCGTTGGGCCGAGCTCGGCCGTCCGCTCCTGCGGGAGGCGGTTCGAGGACGACTACGGCGCCGAGCAGCAGTTCGGCGGCGACGGCTGCCGCGGAGTGGTCCGAATCCGATCGCGCCGGGCCTGCGACGGGCCGTAGCGTCGTCCGCATGGAACTGCACTCCGTCAACATCGGTCATCCCCGCCCCAATCCCTGGAAGCGGCTGGCCGCGACGGGGATCGACAAGCGGCCCGTTGACGGTCCCGTGGCGGTCACCGCCCCCGGCCCCAAGGGCGACGGAGCAGTCGGCCTGGCCGGCGACAGGGCCTACGACGTCAAGCACCACGGCGGATACGACCAGGCCGTGTACGCCTACACCCGGGAGGATCTCGACGTCTGGGAGACGGAGTTGGGCAGGGCCCTCCCCAACGGCGTGTTCGGAGAGAACCTCACCACCCTCGGTCTGGACGTCAACGCCGCCCTGATCGGAGAGCGTTGGGGCATCGGCGCGACTGTCGTCCTCGAAGTTTCCTGCCCGCGGATCCCATGCGGGACCTTTCAGGGCTGGCTTCAACGGGACGGGTGGATCAGACAGTTCACACTGGCGGCACGTCCCGGCGCGTATCTGCGCGTGATCGAGGCTGGTGAGATCCGGGCAGGCGACCCTGTCGAAATCCGGCACCGGCCCGATCACGACGTGACCGTGTCCCTCGTCTTCCGTGCGCTGACACGTGAACCGAGGCTGCTGCCGAAGTTGCTGGCTGCGGACGCACTACCGCTGGAGGACAAGGAGCACGTCAGTAAGCGGATCGAGCGATAGGGGCCCGGCAGGGCGCGATGTGGCTCCGGGGCCACGTAGGGGGAGACGTCCATCCCGTGCGGCGTGCGCTGCTCCGGGCCGACGGCGGAACGGCTCGTGGACCTCGCCGGCGACACCCCCGCCCGGCGCCACCCGCGAGAGGGGGCACCGCCGGCGGCGTCGAGGTCGTGAGGGCGACGAGAAGTTGCTGGGCTTCTGGATGGATCGGGTCGGATTCGGCCGATCCTCCCACCGTGCCGGAAATCCCCGGAGTCGTCCTGACGAGGTCTTTTGCTGATGGCTCATCCGCCGCGTACGGCCCGCCGCGGGCGAGTACGGTGACGTCTCACCGAACGACCCCGCGTCGACCGACATCCCGGGGGAGACATGGAGCCGGCACCCCGGCTCCGCGGCTGAGGCAGTGAGGAACGGTGTTTCGGTGACTGCGGACCATCAACAGGAAGATGTCATGCCAGGGGCCTCACTTGGACGTCACGAGGACCAGGCGGCCGCCGTGCCGCCGGAGGCCGGCGCACCCTCTCCCGCGGAACGCTCACTGGTCCCCGCGGGCCTTCCCGAGCGTGCCGTCCCGCTCAGACGTGAGGTGCTCTGGGCTCTGGGGGCCGCCGCCTCCTACGGAGTCACGCTCTTCGTGGCCAGCGACGACCTCGTGCTCCTCGCGATACCCGGACTTCTCGGGCTCGTCGTCCTCGAGGTCATCGCGGTGCTGTACCTGCTGCGCAGGCCGTCGAGAGGCGCCCCGGCCCCCTTTCCCACCGACGGCAGCGATCAGCGGGGCCCGGTGAACTTCCTCTACGCGGCCCTGCTCAAGCGCTACGCCGCCCTCGTGGTCTCCAGCGTCGTGCTCATGGCCGTGCCGCTGGTGACCAGGGCCACCTACCTCATGCCACTCCTGATTGTGGGTCTTCTCGGCATCGCGCTGGCGACCGTCTTCTGGCTGGACCAGCTCCGCTGGGTGCGGCAGTGCGCCCGCATCCTGCACGTCTACCCCTTCGAATTCCGCGCTCCGATCTACGGGTTGGAGCTGTTGAAGCATGGAAAGCGCGTGGTGGTCCTGGGCTACCAGGGCCTGGAGTCGCCGGACATGATCGCCCGGGAGCCGATGGGCCATCCCCGGTGGCCCGACCGGATCGCTGACGGGGGCTGGTTCGCCGGGGACGAGGTCTTCGGCGGTGTGCTGCTCGTCCCGGGGACGGGTGAGCTGATGTGCATGCAGCCGGTCGACTGGGACGACTTCAAGCAGTGGCGGGACGAGGCGGGGGAGGAGCGCCGCGCCCAGGCGAAGCGGGCCGGGATCGACGGCCGGGCCGTCTGACGCGCGCCGGGCGCTGCCCGGTCCTCCACCTGGATCAGGGCCTTCCCGCCGGAGCGAACCCCGGACCCCGGTGCCTCGGGTGCCCGCACCCCACTCCGTCCCCGCGACCGGCGAGCCGCCTCCGCGTGCCCGTGGGCGCGGGTCAGGATGGTGCCCCCGATCCAGGAGGAGGGCGCCGGCATGGACTTCCGTGACCCGCCGAAGGCCGCCGCGTGGCAGCACATCAAGGCCCGAGCGGGCTTCGAGGTCGTCTACTTCGAGACCGCCGACGACGGCTGGCGTATCCACGGCTGCACGACCGCCGTTGAGGACGGCCGCTCCTGGATCGTCGACTACGCGATCGAGCTCGATGACGCCTGGGTCACCCGCTCCGCGCACATCTCCGGCCGATCGGCCGAAGGTCACCGCACGAGGTCGATCATCACCAACGGCGAGGGCCACTGGCAGGTCGACGGCGTGGTCTCGCCCGAGCTCGACGGATGCCGCGACATCGACCTCGAATCCTCCGCGATGACGAACGCGCTCCCTGTGCGGCGGCTGCGCCTCGTGGAGGGGGTCCGTGCCGAAACCCCCGCCGTGTACGTGCGCGCCGCGGACCTCACCGTCGAACGGCTCGACCAGACCTACGAGCTCGTCCGCGACAAGGCAGGGCGGCAGCGCTACGAATACTCCGCCCCCGCCTTCGACTTCGGCTGCCACCTCGCCTACGACAGCGCGGGCCTCCTCCACGACTACCCGGGCATCGCCATTCGCGTCACCTGACGGCTCCGTACGGGGCAGCGTATGGCGAGGTTCGGGCAGGCACGCCTCTGCGACGCCTCAACGACGGGGGACGTGTCAGACGTGGACGCCCGCGTACGACACAAACGCGTTCCAGGCGGCGGGGGAGAGGGACAGCTGAGGGCCCGCGCTGTCCTTGGAGTCCCGGACGAGGACGGATTCCGGACGCTTGGCGACCTCAACGCAGCTGTCACCTTCTGAGCCGCTGTAGCTGCTCTTGAACCAGGTCAGGGCGACCTCCAGACAGCTGTCGCCGTCCGATCCGCTGTAGCTGCTCTTGAACCAGGTCAACTCGCTCATAGCGTGCCTCGCATTCGCTTCAACAAGCCCATGGAGTCGTCTGGGGTCTCGGCCTGTGAGCGAAGTTTTGCATACCTCTGCGAGAGGACACTGACCTCTCCAGGCTCGGTGATCAGCATGCCGCTGCGCTGTGCTTCGGAGTAGCCCAGCCACTGATGTCGGGGGGTCTCCAGCAGTTGCATGGGCCCGTCGGCGCCAGCATGCCAAGGCTGACAGATGGGCATCACTTGTAGCTCCACGTTCGCGAGTTGTGCGCACGTGACCAGGTGATCGATGAGCTCCCGCGTGACGTCGACGCCACCTACCCGGCGCTCGATCAGCGCCTGTTCGATGATGAAGCTGTACGCCGTGTTCGGCCTGTCGTGCAGCAGGTGTTGCCGATCGAGCCGTGCCGAAACCTGGGCTGCGACCTGATGTTCACTCTTGGGCGGCGGCACGCTCACCGTGACCGCCCGCGCATACGCCTCCGTCTGCAACAGGCCCGGGATCACACGGCATTCGTACGTGCACAGGCTCACCGCCTCCTCTTCGAGACCGGCCCATTCGCGGAACCACGACGCGAGGCCGGGCCTGCGCACGGCATGCCGGGCGGCCGCTCTGAGCGCCCCGAAGGCGTCCAGCACTGCCTCCGCACGCTCGACGAGATCGGCGGGCGGCATCCTCCGCCCCTGCGCGACCGAGGCGATGGTCTGCGCCGAGTACCGTACGCGCGCCGCCAGTTCGTCCTGCGTGAGCTGTGCGCGCTTGCGGAAGGCCTTGAGAACCGCGCCGAACGCCTTGAGGCTGTCGGAGCCATCCGGTTCGCCGCCGTTCCCCGTCGCATCGCTCCCCGCCATCTCCGGCCACCTCCGGTGCTGCCCGAGCCGTCTCCGGCTGGGAACGCCATGGTTACGTTCGGTGACTCGCACCGTCCACGGAGGCAAGTCGTACGCATCACTGCGTACGGGTGACGGTGCTGGTCAACTCGCTTGTTGAGGCGGCAGGTTGGGCGCATGCCAGCCCGAACCCCGGCCCCCGACGCCGTCACCGTAAGTGTGTTCGCCCAGCGATTCAGCGCCACCCGGCGCGGTGCCAGGCTCGCCCGGCACCTGACCCTGCACCAACTGGACGTGTGGGGAGTCCCCTACGGCTGCGGGTCGTCGGACGACATCGCGGCCGTGGTCGGGGAACTCGCCGCCAACGCCGTCCTCCACGGCCGCGTGGCGGGACGGGACTTCGGTCTGGTGCTGCGGTTCGGCGGCGACCACGTCCGGGTGGAGGTCACAGACACGAGGAGCGAGCGCCGGCCGACCGCGCCGGACCGGGTGGCCGAGCCCGTACCCGAGTCGGAGTCGGGGCGGGGGCTGCTGCTCGTCTCGGCGCTTGCCGCCCGCTGGGGAGTCACGGACAACGCGCCCGCGCCCGGCAAGACCGTGTGGGCGGAGATCGGGCTGCCGCCCGCACCGAGTGCCCCCTCCCGCCGTGGCCGCACGGAAAGGGCTTGAGTCTCCAGCCGCTGGAAGGTCCAGACTCCCGGTATGAGCGACGAACACACCGAGTTCCTGACCATCGGCCGGCTCGCCGACCGCACGGATGTCTCCGTGCGCACGATCCGCTACTGGTCGGACGTGGGCGTGCTGACACCGCTGCGGCGCTCCGAGGGCGGCTACCGGCTCTACGGTGCCGAAGCCGTCGCGCGCCTCGAACTCATCCGGACGCTGCGGGAGTTGGGGCTGAGTCTGGACGAGGTGAGCCGCGTGGTGCGCAGCGAGGCGACGGTCGCCGAGGTCGCCGCCACCCATGTCGCCGCTCTCGATGCCCGGATACGGGCCCTGAAGGTGGGCCGGGCCGTCCTGGCGACGGTCGCGGAACGGGGATCCACAGCCGAGGAGACAGCGCTGATGAACAGACTCGCGCGACTCTCGGTCGCCGAAAGAAGGAACATCATCGAGGACTTCATGAAGGAGGTGTCCGACGGTCTGGAAGGCACCGCGGACATGCGTGAGGGTCTGCGGAGACGTCCCGTCGAACTTCCCGACGACCCCACCACCGAGCAGGTCGACGCCTGGCTCCAGCTGGCCGAACTCCTGCAGGACGGGGAATTCCGCTCCCTCATGCGCCGGATGCTGGAGCTGAACCCGAAGGGGAGTCCCGGCGGCTCCATATGGTTCACCCTGCACGTGGTGGAAGCCGTCAGGGAGGCCCGGGAGTCGGGCGTGGAGCCGGACGGTGCCGAGGCATCGGCCGTTCTGGAGCGACTCTTCCGGGACGCGGACCGTGGCGCCGTCCTGGAGAGCCTGGAGGCCGGGCTGGAGGCGGGAGCCGAGCGGTACCGGCACCTCCTCCGGGTCGTCAGGGGACATCCGGCGGGGCCGTCACGCGACGCGGATCACGAGTGGCTCGCTCGGGCGCTGCGAGCCGAGATCCGGCGCGTGACGGCGAGTTGAACGGGGTCGGAGTATGGGGGTCCGCTCGCCCTCACGTCATGACATCCGGTCAGCGGGTGACTCTCATCCGTCCGACGCGTCCGGGCGTACGTAGGTCAGCCGGGGCTCGTTCTCCGCCTTCTGGGTGAAGGACTTGCCGTCGGCGGACAAGGTGAACTGGACGCTCTTCGGGGGGCAGTTGGCGCCCGGCTCGCCCTCGATGACCTTCGGGGGACGGGAGGCCACGTTGGACAGCGTGTCCACCCGGAATGTGTACAACTCGGCCCGGGCCACGCAGTGTTCGCCCTTCAGATTGGTGAAGACCGCGACCGGCTCCCTCGGCCGGGGTTCCTTGATGGTGACTCGCTGGCTGCCGTCCTCGAGCTCCCAGCTGCCCAGCCAGTCCTTGTCCACGCTGTTGACCGGCTCGGGAGGATCCGGCAGTTCGCGTTCGGCCTGGTCGGGCTTCGTCCTGGTGAAGGTGAGTTTCGAGACCTGGAAACTCAGCCGGGTGCCGGCCTTGCCGAGTTTCATGAACTCGAACTCCCCGTACATGGGGCACTCCTCGGATCGCTCTCCCGACTCGCGGGAGACGGCGGTGAATTCGCCGACGTTCCTGCGGTTGGGGTGGAGACCGGCGCGGGTCACACACCGGTCGCCGGAACGGGAGAAGAACGTCGCCACGCCCCCGTTGCCGCTCCTCTGGACGGCCAGTCGCTGTGAGCCGTCCTCGGACTTCCAGCTGCCGAAGAACCTCTCGTCGAGCTTTCGGGCAGGCCGGGCCTTCTCGGTCGGGCCGGAGAACCCGCCCTTCTCCGACCACTGCAGAGTCTTGATCTTCTCCTCTGTGTAGAACAGGAAGGCGGCGCGCTCACCTCCTGCTCCGACGTTCGCCTTGTCCCAGCCGTCGAAGCCGTCCTGCCGGTTCACGCCCCATTCGGTGAACGCGCCCGTTCCCACGGCGGCGATCGACTCCTCCGGCGGCTCGCCGTCGTGGCAGAACTGGCCGAAGTCCGCGATCACGGCGACCGTGCCCTCGGTGGCCGCGAGTTCGATGCTCTGGCAGGCGTCTTTGTCCGACTTGTGGATCAGCTTCGTCGCAGACCACTTCTTGGTCCCGGGGTCGTAGTGCCGCTCGCCCAGACCCTTGTTGTCGACGTAGCGGATCTCCACCTGGTTGCCGTCCGGCAGTTCGATGGTCGCTTGCTCGTCGCCCTCGGCGCGTATCGCGGCCTTCGTCGGAGTGCCCTGCGCGGAGGTGGATCCGGCGTTCGTGATGGCGAACACTCCCCAGCCGACGCCCGTCAGCACCGCAACGACGCCCCCGACGGTGAGTGCCCCAGCAGTACGGCTACGCATGCGTCCCCCAGCTTGTCCGCTCGCGGTCCGGTGCGGTCAGCACCCTTGGGGGAGACGGACGGGGCGGGGGAGACGGCCGGTTGCGCAGAGCCTGGAGGCACTCGATGTCGATGCCCTAACGTGACGCGGCCGTTCTCGGCGGGATGCCTGCCGGACCGATCTGTCGCGCTTGTCCGGCCGTCGGCCGCCGCCCGCCGTCCGGGGACGAGGGCGACGGCCGGGAACGCGACGCCCGTTGGGCCGCTACTTCTTCATGAGGAGTTCGACCGCGGTGCGTTCGAGGCCCGCGCACGACTCGACGGCGTCCGCCATCTCGTCGAACAGCTGCCGCCGCGTGCTCCCGTCCGGTGCGTCGTACTCCGCGGCGAGGGCCTCCGCCCGCTCTTCGAGGGCGCGGATCTCCGTGGCCGCGGCCCTTCCCTGCGACATGATCAGCTGCATCCGCTCCTCGCAGATCTCGGTGTAGTCACCGAGCTGCGAGACGGTCTCGAGGGCCAGCGCCGCCAGCCGCTCCCAGCCGCGCCCCGACTCGCCGAAGAGCCCGGCCGCTTCCTGATGGCCGGCCAGTTCCAGGAAGCGCGCGTACAGGGGGCGGGTGGCCCCGGGGGAGGTGTACTCGAGCTCCAGGCACTCGTAGAGCCTGCGCACACCGTGGAAGAAGGGGATCGCAGCGCCGAAGCGCCGCTCCCACCCCGACTTCGTCCTGGCGTCCCGCAGTTGGGAGGCCAGCTTGTCCATGCCGGAGAAGCCGAAGTTGACGTCGAAGCTGTTGCCGAGCACGGGCCCGGTCAGATGCGCACAGGTGGTCGCGATCGCCCCGGCCACCTCGGGCTCACCCGAAGGCGGGCCGGACGGCACGATCATCTGGTGCCGCCCCTTCTTGTGCGAGGACCACGCCTCGCCGAACTCCTCGGTGCCGATGGCGTGCGGCATGACCGACTCGTCGTCGACGTACAGGGTGTCGCCGTCATACCCGGCGATCACGACGGTGTACGGGTCGTTCCCGAAGCCGGGCACCATCCCGTGCCAGGGCAGCCGTGACTTGTCCACGGTGCAGAAGACGGGACGGCCCTCGTCCAGTGCCGCACGGACCCGCTCCCAGCGGGGCTTGGTGCTGTGCTGTTCCTTCCAGGGGACGCCGAGCCGGTCCAGGGCCGCAGGCACCCAGGGCTCGGGGTGGTGCTGCGCGACGATCGTCATCATCGGCGGAATGTCCTTGTACTCGAAGACGAAGTACATGAACCCGATGCCGCCGGCCAGACCCGCGACCAGCGCCTCGTCGTGGACACCGCCGAGCGCGTGCCGGACGAGGGACGCCTCGTGGTGCTGGTCCGTCCCGAACTCCCCGTAGACCAGGCCGCTCGGCTGGGCAGGGGCCTCGGCACGGGCCGCCTGGGCCAGTACGTGCCGCCGGGCCGTCGTGTACGACTCTCCGGTACGGGCCATCCGTTGCCGTACCAGCTTCTTGAGCGCTCGCTGCTCCGTCATCGTCGATCCTCTCAGGGCACACGATGCGAGCCCCTCACGCGGGCCCACCACCGTCGCCACGAAAGGACAGGCCGACAAGGCAGACAAAGGAACACGCCCGCGATGACAAGGAGATCACCTTCGCCTCCGCGCTGCCCCGCAGCGTGAGTGCCGGGTCAGGAGGTCGGGCGCACAGGCGGCGCCGGAGGCGCAGTCTAGCCCTTCGTCTCCTGCCCCGGCACTCGGCGGAGCGGAATCAGCCGAGCAGCTCGTACGCGGGCAGCGTCAGGAACGCCTCGTACTTCTCGTCGAGCGCGACCCGCAGCAGCAGGTCGTGGGCCCGCTGCCACTCGCCCGCCTCGAAGTCGGCGGCTCCTGACTCCTCGCGCAGCTGCGCGAGGTCCTCGTCCGCGACGCGGCGCACCAGCTCGGGCGTGACGCGCTGTTCGCCCTCCGGGGTGTCGGGGAGCACCACGCCGGCGTTGACCCACTGCCAGATCTGCGAGCGCGAGATCTCCGCGGTGGCGGCGTCCTCCATGAGGCCGAAGATGGCGACGGCGCCCCCGCCGCGCAGCCAGGACTCGATGTAACGCGTGCCGACCTGGACCGCGTTGCGCAGGCCCGCGTACGTCGGCTTCGCGTCGGTGGAGTCGACGGCGAGCAGTTCGGCGGCGTTGACCTCCACGTCCTCGCGCAGCCTGTCCTTCTGGTTGGGACGGTCGCCGAGGACCGCGTCGAAGGACTCCTGCGCGACGCTGACCAGGTCGGGGTGCGCGACCCAGGAACCGTCGAAGCCGTCCGCTGCCTCGCGGTCCTTGTCGGCCCGGACCTTGGCGAAGGCCTTCTCGTTGGCCTCGGGGTCGCGCCGGTTGGGGATCTGGGCGGCCATGCCTCCTATGGCGTGGGCACCGCGCTTGTGGCAGGTGCGCACGAGCAGTTCGGTGTAGGCGCGCATGAACGGGGCCGTCATCGTCACCGAGTTGCGGTCCGGCAGGACGAACTTGGAGCCGGCGTCACGGAAGTTCTTGACGATGGAGAAGAGGTAGTCCCAGCGGCCGGCGTTCAAACCTGAGGCGTGGTCGCGCAGTTCGTAGAGGATCTCGTCCATCTCGTACGCCGCGGTGATCGTCTCGATCAGCACGGTGGCCCGGACGGTGCCCTGCGGGATACCGCAGAAGTCCTGGGCGAAGACGAAGATCTCGTTCCACAGCCTGGCCTCGAGGTGCGACTCCAGCTTGGGCAGGTAGAAGTACGGGCCCTTGCCCATGTCGATCAGGCGCTGCGCGTTGTGGAAGAAGTAGAGGCCGAAGTCGACGAGGGCGCCGGGGACTTGCTCGCCGTCCACCCGGAGATGGCGCTCGTTGAGGTGCCATCCGCGCGGACGCATGACGACGGCGGGCATGCTCTCGGCCGGGCCGAGCTTGTAGGACTTGCCCGAATTCTCGTCGGTGAAGTCGATGGTGCGCTCGTAGGCGGAGATCAGGTTGAGCTGTCCGCCGACGACGTTCTCCCACGTGGGGGCGGAGGCGTCCTCGAAGTCCGCGAGCCACACCTTGGCTCCGGAGTTGCACGCGTTGATGGTCATCTTGCGGTCGGTGGGACCGGTGATCTCGACGCGGCGGTCCTGAAGCGCCTCGGGGCAGTCGGCCACCTGCCAGTCGCCGTCACGGATGTGCGCGGTGTTGGGCAGGAAGTCGAGGGTAGAGGTGCGGGCGATCTCCGCACGCCGCTCCGCGCGCTGGGTCATCAGCTCGTCGCGGCTCGGTGTGAACCGGCGGTGCAGGGCGGCGAGGAAGTCGAGCGCCGCTTCGGTCAGCACCTCCTCCTGGCGCTCCACGGGAGTCGCATCGACGATCTCGACGGCTGAGGGCGCTCCTGCGGGCATGGTGGGTCACTCCTTAGGGCGGCGTGCGGTCACGGCCGCCGATTGCGTGCGTCCGGCACGGAGTGCCGCGGGCCGAGCGGCGCTCGTGGAAGCGGTCCGGTTCCTCGGGGAGAGAAACGCAAACGCTTCTGAACAGTGGAGACTAGTTTCCTTATGGTGGAACAATCAAGGGTCTGTTGACGTCGAGAGACACCTCTCACCCTCTCCCCTGTTCCGCCCGGTGGCCCTGGGTGCCATCCCGAAGGGGCCGCAGTGCCCCGGGCGGGAGGCGAGGGTGGAGGCTGGGTTCCGCGGTCGTGCGCGGCGAAACCCGAGCGCATACCGAAGCCCCGGCATCCGCCTCGTGCCCTCACCCGCCGACCGGAATTCGTGCCGCGGCCCGAGTTCTCGGTCGGCGCATCCGGCGGCGCCCCGCGCGCCGCCCCGCTCACGAGCCGATCCGCTTCAGGCGCTCCAGATCCAGAGGGGTGTCGATGTCCGTGGGGTCGGCGATGTCGCCGCACTCGACCAGCTCGATCTCGTCCGCACGCGTGGAGAGATAGGCACGCGCCCCCTGGTCCCCCTCCGCGCTCTTCGCGATCCCCGTCCAGTGCTCCGATCCGAACAGCACGGGATGTCCACGGCGCCCGCCGTAGGACGCGGCTGCCAGCGTGGCGGGGGAGCGGCAGGCCGAGCGCACGCGGGTGACCGCACCCGGGCCGATCCACGGCTGGTCGACGAGCAGAAGGACGGCCGCGTCCGTGCCCGTACCGGTGAGCGAGTCCAGGCCGACCCGCAGAGAGGAGCCCATCCCCGACTCCCAGTACGGGTTGTCGAGCACCGTGCAGCCGGAGAGTTCCGCCCGTGCCCGTACCTGCCCTGCGGCCGCGCCCAGCACCACGTGCACGCGGTCGCAGCCACCGGCACGCAGGGTCCGCACCGCGTGCTCGATCAACGGCCGTCCGCGCAGGGGCAGCAGCGCCTTGGGCCGCCCGCCCAGGCGCCGTCCGCCGCCCGCCGCGAGCAGCAGCCCGGCGACCACGGGGGCCGGCCGGTCTTCCTCCTCGTACCGCTCGCCCGTCATCCGGATCTCTCCTCTTGCCGTGCCCGTCCTTGAGCCGGTCCCCCCGCCCGTCCGTCTCCTCCGTCCCGATGCCGCAGTCTCGCCGCAGAGGCGCGTGTGCGACAGCTGTGCACCTCCATAACGCACGATTGTGTACGAGTCGCGCAAGGCGTTGCGAACTTGACGTTGCACGCCCCGAATTTCGCGCTCCGTGTGGCGCGATGTGCAGAGAGTGGCGTTTACTTGGGCGAGCCGGCCGCGTTCGGTCCTGTGGGGGATGGGCGCGCGGCATCATCTGTGTGGGGGCGAACTGTGGCGCGAAGCGATGCTGTGGGGCAGCGTGCGATACCTGTGGCCGACAGCGGGGACGATCCCCGCGTCGCCGGGCTGGGTGCTGCCGTGGCCCGTCTCCGGGCCGAACTGGACGCTTATCCCGCCCAGTTGTACGACAGGTACGCGGCCGAGGGCGAACTCGCCGCCCTCGCCGATCAGGTCGCCGAGGGTGTTCCCACAACCGAGGTCCTGCGCAGCTCCCTGCTGCAGATCGTGGCCGCCATCGGTTCGGTGAGCGCTCTCGCGGATGCGCTCTTGGCGCTGCGGAACGCGATCGAGCTCTTCGGCGAACCGCTGGGCTTCCAGGGCGTCAACTAGCGTCCGTCCCAAGGCGGTTCCGGTACGGAGCGGTCGATGCAGGAGCGTGATCGTCGCTTGGCGGTGACGCCGGGCGGCCGACTCCCGTGACGGCTTCTGCCCGCTCGGCAACGACCCGTCTCTGATCCTCGGTGAGCGACCCGGTGTGCGCTGCCGGCAGCCATCCACCGCATCCTCCGCATCTTCCGTGTGATCGAGCCCCGCGGCCATGCGGCCCGGCAGTCATGCATGGCTCGCCAGCCAGATCTAGGCTCTGATCGTGATGCCCCCCGTGCCCTCCATCGACCGGCGGCGGCTGCTCACCCGTGCGTTCCCTGCGGTGGCTGCGACCTTGCTGACCGCCGGCGCCTGCTCACGGACCGGCGCCCGGCCGCAAGCCGAGCCGCTCCTGGCATTGGTCTACCGCGGACCTGCGGCCAGTGAGGGATGCCCGGAGGCCGTGGCTGCTCTCCTGAAGAGGGCCTCGCGCCCGTTCACCGTCAGGTACGTCGGCCCCGAGGAGGACGTGCCCCTGACCGCCACCGGTCTGGCGGACGCCGACGTGTACGCCCAGCCCGGCGGCGGCGACGACCTCGACGGGGCCTGGGAGGAGCTGAAGGGTGCCGCAGGGCCGATCCGGGACTGGACGCGGGACGGCGGCCGCTACCTCGGATTCTGCATGGGTGGCTATCTGGCCGGGAGGGACCCGGGTTTCGGCCTGCTGCCCGGCGACACCGACGAGTACATCGCCTCCCCCGGCGCCTCGGTCCACGACGGGCGGGACACGGTCGTGGCGGTGAGATGGAAGGACGAGCGGCGTCACATGTACTTCCAGGACGGGCCGGTCTTCAACCTGGACGACGGTGCCGACGCGTCCGTGCTCGCCACCTACGACAACGGGACCTCGGCTGCCGTCGTCGTGCCGTACGGCAAGGGCCGGGTCGGAGTGGTGGGGCCCCACCCGGAGGCCGACAGGTCCTGGTACTCGGACGAAGGGCTGAGGAATCCCGACGGCGTGCGCTTCGATCTCGGTCTCGACCTGGTCGAGGAGACCGTCCACGGACCGTGACACCCCCTCGCGGCGAGAGCTCGCGGCTTCCGGCCATCGTGGCAACACGTGCCGGGGCTCAGAACGCGACCAGTCCGGGCGGTCGTCCGGCCGGACACCTCGGCTTCGCCATCCGATCCGACCCGCCCGGGTCCCCGCCGTTCGACATGCAAGGCGGCTCCCTGACCTGCTCGCACGCCGACGGGGCAGGGGCCGGTGCCGAGCGCAGCGGAACGGCCGCGGTCGGACGTCAGGGTTTTGTCCGAGTCCTTACATGCCCATGACGCCAGGGCCCAACCGGTGGCTCACCGCACGTCGTTGAGGCGAGCGTGTTGGACCGGTGAGAGCAACCGGAGGAACGTCATCCGGCTCATCGGAGACCCATCACGCGAAAGTGAGGAACCAACGTGCGTGCTCACAAACGCAGTCGGGCCCGGCGCCACGGCATCGTCGCAGCTGTCGCGCTGCTGATCGGAGGCGGGGGAGTCGCAGCCGTCAGCGTCAGTGCCAACGCCGGCCAGAGCGGAGCGCATGCCGTCCGGACGGTCAGCTGCCCCTCCGTCGAGGACCGGCTCGAAGGCGTGCCGGCACAGGCCAAGGACGAGGTGGACCGCAATCTGGACCTGCTGAAGACCCAGGTCGAAGAAGCGAACAGCCGACTCGCCTCCTCGTCCGGCGAGGGAGGCCGGGACTTCGCCGAGAACGCCGTCCTCCGCCCCCTGAAGGCCAAGCGAACCGCCACTCTGGAACGCATATCCACCGCCGTCGGCCGCTCTGCCGACCGTCCCGAAGGTCTCGGCGTGCTCGCCCCCTGCGCGCTCGCGGCTGCGGACAAGGCCACCGGCGAAGACGCCGCAGCAGGCGGACATCCGTACGGTCACGGCAACCGGACAGGCGGCGGTGCCGAGGAAGGCGGCCCGGTCAGGGGCGACTTCGTCGACATCACCAAGGTCCCCGGCAACGTCGAGCAGCCGCAGACGGGCCCTGACGCCTCCACCGGCTCCTTCACCTCCTCCTGCGGCACCAACTCCGGCGACCAGCACAACTCCGACAACGTGATCGTGGCCCCCGGCGTGGCCAACGGCGCGCACCACACCCATGACTACGTCGGCAACAAGCAGGTCGACGGCGACTCCACCGACGGATCGCTCGCCGCCCAGGACACCACCTGCACCAACGGCGACCAGTCCACCTACTACTGGCCCGTGCTCCGCGACCGTACGAAGAAGGGCGAGGACGCCGACAAGCCGGGCGGCGGCGCCGAGGGCAATGACGGCGCGATCATCGAACCGGCATCCGTCGACATCACGTTCCGCGGAAGCCCCAGGGGTGACGTCGTCGCCATGCCACGCTTCCTGCGGATCATCACCGGTGACGCGAAGGCGTCGACGAACGGTGGCGCGAACGCCAACGCCTCCTGGTCCTGCACGGGCTTCGAGGACAAGGTCCAGCTGAAGGACAAGTACCCGGTCTGCCCTGGCGGCAGCAGGGTCGTCCGTACGTCCTCCTTCCAGAGCTGCTGGGACGGCAAGAACACCGACAGCGCCGACCACCGCTCCCACGTGGCGTTCGCCGGGGCCGACGGATCCTGCCCCGCAGGCTTCAAGGCCGTGCCGCAGCTGATCCAGCGCCTGACCTATGAGGCGCCCGATGCGCCGGACTTCGCCGTGGACACGTTCCCGGAGGAGAAGCACAAGCCGGTCACGGACCACGGCGACTTCATCAACGTCATGCAGGACGGCCTCATGAAGGAAGCGGTCGACTGCATCAACTCCGGCCGCCGCTGCGGCTGACGGAACAGCAGCCTGCCGGGCCACGACCCGGACACCGCGCCCGCTTTCCTGGACAACTGCCTGGGAACGCCTGGCCGGGGCCCAGCCCCGGCCAGGCGGGCGCCCGTACGACCCGTACCGATCGTCGTCAGAGGGGCCCTGTGAGCATGGACGATTACGAATACCCCCGCATCGTCCCCGGCCGGACGGACGGGGAGGACCTTCCCTTCGGCACTCGGCGTCCGCCCTCGCTCGTGCGGCCGTACGCCGAACTCTCCGCCCACACGGTGGAGTCGCCCCTACCGGCTGATACCGCTTCCGATGCCCCGGCGGAGCCGGGCGACGAGGTGTGGGGTCCGCTTTCCGGCGGCGGCCGCCAGGGCGGTCCCGGGCGCAAGCTCATGCGGCGGCTGACGCATGGCCCGGTGCGCGGCCTCAGGGCGGTGCGGGCCGTGACGGCGGGCGGCGGCGCGGTCGCGGTGGTGCTGCTGTTGATGGCGGTGGTCCTTCATCAGACGGGTGCATGGCCGTTCGCCCGGGACGACGGCGCGGCCGAGCGGTCCGTTCCCGACGCGAGGCTGCCTCTGCCGCCGTCGGTCGTCGGATCAGGTGGCTCCCCGTCCGGCAGCGAGGACGACGAGGACGGCGACCAGGGCCGGAGCGACGAGGACGGCCAGAGCGGCGGGGGAGACGAAGACCGCCCGGGGCAGAGCCCGTCCCCGCCGGCAGCGAGCATGCCGGCGCCCGGAGGAGGCGGCGGCCCGACGGCGAACTGCGGCTGCCGGGCCACCTGGCACGTGGACAGTCAGGGGGAGGATTTCAACGCGATGGTGCGGGTCGTCAACACCGAGAGGCAGCCGGTCCGCGCGTGGCGGATCACCTGGACCTGGCCTGCCGGTCAGCGGCTCGTCAAAGGCTGGAACGCCGGCTTCCGTGAGTCGGGCGGGGTTGTGACCGTGCGCAACGGCGACGGCAACTCACGGATCCCCGCGGGCGGTGAGACCACGTTCGGCCTCCAGGCCGCTGGAGGCGGAAGTCCCGCACCGCGCCTCGTCTGTCACGTTCTCTGAGGCCGTGCGCAGACACCGCGCCACGGTCCCAGGGTCAAGGACGGCAGGGTGCCGGCGAATCGTGCCGCCGGCGGGTCTCCTCAGGCTCCCGTGCCGCCGTTGCTCGCGAGGGCTTTGGAGAGCTGTTCGGCCACCTCGTGCATGAGCGGTACGAACTTGTCGGTCGCTGCCTCCGTGACCCTGCCCGCCGGTCCGGAGATCGAAATCGCCGCCGCCGTCGGTGAGTCGGGCACCGAGACGGCGATGCAACGCACGCCCAGCTCCTGCTCGTTGTCGTCCATCGCGTAGCCCACCTCGCGGACGTGTTCCAGTGCCGCGAGGAAGCCCTCCGGTGTGGTGATGGTCCGCTCGGTCGCCGCGGGCATGCCGGTACGGGCGAGCACCGCGCGCACCTCTTCCGGCGAGCTTCCGGCCAGCAGCGCCTTGCCCACGCCCGTGGAGTGCGGCAGCACGCGCCGTCCGACCTCGGTGAACATCCGCATCGAGTGCCGGGAGGGCACCTGCGCCACGTAGACCACCTCGTCGCCGTCGAGCAGCGCCATGTTGGCGGTCTCGCCCGTCTCCTCGACCAGCCGCGCGAGGTGTGGGCGTGCCCATGTGCCCAGCAGCCGGGAGGAACTCTCGCCGAGGCGGATGAGGCGGGGGCCGAGCGCATAGCGGCGGTTGGGGTGCTGGCGCACGTAGCCGCAGGCCACAAGGGTGCGCATCAGCCGGTGGATGGTGGGCAGGGGCAGCCCGCTGGTGCCGGAGAGCTCGCTCAGTCCGACCTCGCCGCCGGCGTCGGCCATCCGCTCCAGGAGATCGAAGGCGCGCTCGAGTGATTGGACGCCGCCCGACTGCCCCGTGGAGGCAGAGGTGGCTGCGGTGGCGGGGTTTCGCCGGTCGGACGACGGCACGTCGCGTTCCTTTCCTGCGGGTGGGGCGCATGCTACCGGCACGGGATCACCGGGCCCCGCGACCGCTGAACCTGCGGATCTGTGGGCCGATCACAGCGCTTAATTCTGCATCGCGGAATACTACTTCCATTTTGCGGAATCCGCCATGGTCGGCGTCTTGACGCGGCAAGGATCTGCCAAGAGGATCTGACATCAACAGAATGTTGAAGAGAAGGGGTGGTCAGGTGCCCGGCGTCCAACTCGTCCTGCGCTCGACGCGCGTCGTCACACCCGAGGGTACGCGGGCGGCGTCGGTGAGTGTCACGGACGGCAGGATCACGGAGGTCGGTCCGTACGACGCGCGGGTGCCGGACGGGGCAGAGCTGGTGGACGCGGGCGACGACGCGGTGCTCCCCGGACTCGTCGACACCCACGTGCACGTCAACGACCCGGGCCGAACCGAGTGGGAGGGATTCTCCACCGCCACCCGCGCCGCGGCGGCGGGCGGCATCACCACCCTCCTCGACATGCCGCTCAACTCCCTGCCGCCGACCACCACCGTCGCCCACCTCCGTACGAAGCAGCAGACCGCCCGCCCGCAGGCCCACGTCGACACCGGCTTCTGGGGCGGTGCGATCCCAGGCAACGTGGCGGACCTGCGCCCGCTCCACGAGGCGGGTGTCTTCGGATTCAAGTGCTTCCTCTCGCCCTCCGGCGTCGAGGAGTTCCCCGAACTCGGCCCCGCCGCCCTTGAGTCGGCGCTCACCGAGATCGCGGGCCTGGGCGGCCTGCTCATCGTGCACGCCGAGGACCCCTCGCACCTGGCCGCGGCACCGCAGAAGGGCGGCCCTGCCTACGCCGACTTCCTCGCCTCCCGGCCGCGTGCCGCGGAGAACGACGCGATCGCGCGGCTCATCGACCTGGCCCGGAAGCTGGACGCACGCGTCCACGTCCTGCACCTGTCCTCCGGGGACGCACTGCCGGCCATCGCACGGGCCCGCCGGGAGGGCGTGGCGATCACCGTCGAGACCTGCCCCCACTTCCTCACCCTCTCCGCCGAGGAAGTCCCGGACGGCGCGACGGAGTTCAAGTGCTGTCCGCCCATCCGCGAGCGGGCCAACCAGGACGCGCTCTGGCAGGGCCTGGCCGACGGCGACATCGACTGCGTGGTCTCCGACCACTCGCCCTGCACCGCCGAGCTCAAGGACGGCGACTTCGGTACGGCGTGGGGCGGCATCTCCTCGCTGCAGCTCGGCCTGCCGGCGGTGTGGACGGCGGCGCGCAGAAGGGGCCACACACTCGACGACGTCGTGCGCTGGATGTCCTCGGGACCCGCCCGGCTCGCCGGGCTGGACGGACGCAAGGGCGCCGTCGCGCCCGGCCACGACGCGGACTTCGCCGTTCTCGCGGCCGAGGAGAGCTTCACCGTCGACCCCGCGCGGCTGCACCACCGCAACCCCGTCACCGCCTACGCCGGCAGCACCCTGCACGGCGTCGTCCGCACAACATGGCTGCGTGGGCAGCGGATCGCCGAGGACGGCCGCCCTCTCCGGCAGAGCGGACGGCTGATCGAGCGGACCGAGTACGCCGGCAGGACCGAGACCGAGAGGACCGAGAGGCCCACCGCATGACAGACACGCGGCAAACCGCCCCCGCCCCCGCCCCCGACTCCGCGACGGCCACGGGCCCCGACTCCGTGCTCCCGCGCTTCACCGGCGACGCGAACCCGTACGGGGGTGGCGATCCCTACGCCGACTACCGCACCGCCGAGTTCCCCTTCGCCCACCTCGCGGATCTGGCCGACCGCCGGCTGGGCGCCGGAGTCGCCGCGGCCAACGACGAGTTCTTCGCGGAGCGCGAGAACCTCCTCGTGCCGGGCCGCGCCGAGTTCGACCCCGAACGCTTCGGCCACAAGGGCAAGATCATGGACGGCTGGGAGACCCGCCGCCGCCGCGGAGCCGGCGCCGACGTCCCGCACCCGACCGCGGACGACCACGACTGGGCGCTCGTGCGGCTCGGAGCGCCCGGCATCGTGCACGGGATCGTCGTCGACACCGCCCACTTCCGCGGCAACTACCCGCGCGCCGTGTCCGTCGAGGCCGCCTGCGTGCCCGGTGCGCCCTCGCCGGAGGACCTGCTCGCCGACGGCACCGAGTGGACGGTCCTCGTCCAGGAGACCGTCATCGGGGGGCACGCCGCCAACGGCTTCGCCGTCGAGGACGGCCGCCGCTTCACACATCTGCGCCTCAACCAGCACCCCGACGGCGGCATCGCGCGGCTGCGCGTGTACGGCGAAGTCGCTCCCGATCCCGAGTGGTTGGCGGCCCTGGGCACGTTCGACCTGGTGGCTCTGGAGAACGGCGGCCGTGTTCAGGACGCCTCGGACCGGTTCTACTCGCCGCCCAACAACACGATCCTGCCGGGCCGTTCACGGCAGATGGACGACGGCTGGGAGACCCGCCGCCGCCGCGACAACGGCAACGACTGGATCCGCTACGCGCTGACCGCGCAGGCCGCCGTCCGTGCCGTCGAGATCGACACCGGTTGCCTCAAGGGCAACGCTGCCGGGTGGGCGGCCCTTTCGGGCAGGGACGGTGAGGACGGCGGGTGGCGCGAGCTGCTGCCGCGCACCCGGCTTCAGCCGGACACCGCGCACCGCTTCCTGCTCCAGGACGCCCCGCCGGTGACCCATGTGCGGCTCGACATCTTCCCCGACGGCGGAATCGCGCGTCTCCGTCTGCACGGATCACTCACCGCGCAGGGCGCCCGTGACCTCGGCGAACGTCACCGGAAGGCGGCTGCCGGGAGGTGAACTCCCGCCAAAAATCCTTCACTTGGCGTTGACATGTCATCTACGCGCGTCAGAGTGGATGTATGAGATTCCCCCCACGAATCGCGCGCGTCAGCGCCCTCAGTGCCCTGTCCCTCACTCTCCTCGTCGGCGGTCCCGCCGCGATCGCGCAGGCGACCGCGGACGCCCCGAAGGCCTCCGCTCCGGCGGCCGTCGCACCCGCGGACGTCGGAAATATCTGCGAGACGAAGCTGCCGAAGGAGGCCCACGAGACGCTCGACCTCATCGACAAGGGCGGCCCCTACCCGTATCCGCAGGACGGGACCGTCTTCCAGAACCGCGAGGGCATCCTCCCGGACCAGGACGACGGCTACTACCACGAGTACACCGTTGAGACGCCCGGCTCCGACGACCGCGGAGCCAAGCGCATCGTGACCGGTGAGGAGAAGCAGGAGGACTACTTCACCGAGGACCACTACGAGTCGTTCGACAAGGTCGACTTCAGCTGCTGACGCCCGTCAGCGCCGCCCGTCCGGTCATCCGGCGGGTGCCGCGGGCCAGGTGAAGGTCGCGACGGCACCTGCCGGAAGCTCGTACGCCAGCGAGTGACCGGACTCCGTGACGGAGAACTTCCGTGCGGAATCGGCGGAGTTGAGGACGACGGCCGCCCGGGAACCGTCCGGGTTCTCGAAGACCACGTCCTCGACTCCGCCCGGCTGCTGAGTGGTCGACCCGATGCGGTGCGCGCCGCGTTCCACGAATTTGGAGACGTGGCCGAGCGTGTAGTACTCGGCGTTCCTCGCGACGTTGCCGCCGTCGATCTCGACGACGCCGTTGCACCTGGTCCCGCAGTTGCCGAAGTGCGGACCGCCGCTCTTGTCGAGAGCCATGTTCCACAGCACGACGGTCTCCGCGCCCGCCCGCATGCTGCGCACGACCAGGTTCTCCGTCTGCCACTTCAGACTGTCGGCGAACGTACGGCCCGGATCGTCGCTGTCGGTGCCCGAGCACTCGGTGAAGAAGACCCGGCTGCCCGCGTCGCGCACCTGCTGCTGCGCCTCGGGCTCACCGCCGTAGCAGTGGAAGGCCGCCCCCTGGACGCGGTCGATGTCCCCCGTCTTCTCCAGGACTTCGAGCGGGTACTCGGGCTTGTCCCAGTTGTGGTCGTAGGCGAAGAGCTCCGTGTCGAGTCCGGCCGCGGTCAGCTTGGCGTCCAACACCCGCAGGAAGTCTGCCTGTTCGGCGGCCGGCATCCCCATGGACGGGTAGGTCGTCTCGAACAGCGGCTCGTTCTGGGCCGTCAGATCGTGGACTGGCACGCCCTCCTCGGCGTACGCACGGACCGCCTTCACGAGATAGTCCGCGTACGCCTCGTGGTTCTCCGGCTTCAGGCTGCCGCCCTCCAGCTTCCCGCTGTCCTTCATCCAGGCGGGCGCCGACCAGGGCGTGCCCATGACGCGGATGTCCGGGTTGATGCCGAGGGCCTGGCGCAGCAGGGGAAGGATCTCCTTCGTGTCGCGCCCGACGGAGAAGGAGCCCTGATCGTCCTCGTAGCTGTAGTAGGGAAGTTCGGCGACGAAGTCGGAGCCGCCGAAGGGCTGGCGCAGATAGTCCAGGCCGATTCCGTCGCCGTCCGTGGAGAACAGGGACTTCATCAGTTTCTCGCGCTCGCTGTCCGGCAGTCCGCTCATCAGCCGCGCGGACGCCTCCGTGACGGACGCACCGGCACCCGTGAACTTCTGTGCGCGCTCGGTCGCGTCGACGGCGATGTCGATGTCCTGCCGCTCATCGTCGAAGGAGACGTCCTCGCCGCGCTCCAGGCGCTTGTTCCCGTCGGCGGTGGTCACCCAGACCTGGGCGGAATCGGCCGCTGCCGCCCGGGCGCCGGGTGGTCCGTCGCCGTCCGCGTGGGCGGCCCCGCCGGCGAGGACGTGGGTGCCGGCGAGCAGTGCGAAAGCGGTCGCCGAAGCGGCGAGTCTGCGTCGTTGTGTCACGGTGCGGCTCCTTCGGGTGCGGGGGCGGGAAGGGCTGGCGTTCCTGGAGGCGAGGGCCGGGAGTTGAGGCGGGACGGCCTACGCCGCCCGGCGGGCGCGGCGCCTGTGCTTGCGGATGATGTCCGCGTAGTGGTGGCCGCTGCTCTTGATCGTCCGCCGCTGGGTCGGGTAGTCCACGTGGACGAGCCCGAAGCGCTTGTCGTATCCGTAGGCCCACTCAAAGTTGTCCATCAGCGACCACGCGAAGTAGCCCACCAGCGGCACACCTTCGTCGACGGCGTCGACGCAGGCCGCCAGGTGCTCATCGAGGTAGCGGACGCGCTCCGGGTCGTCGACCTGACCGTCCGGGCCCACCACGTCCGGGTACGCGGAGCCGTTCTCGGTGACGTACAGGCGGCGGGCACCGTAGTCGTCGGTCATCCGCAGGAGCGTCTTCGTCAGGCCGGACGGGTGCACCTCCCAGTCCATGTGGGTGCGGCGTGCCCCGGCCGGTACGACCTGGCGGGCGCGGGGGAGGGCACCTCCGGGGTCGTCGGCGACGAGGTTGCGGAAGTAGTAGTTCAGGCCCAGCCAGTCCAGCGGCTCGGCGATGGTCTTCAAGTCGCCCGGCTGCTCCGGCAGTTCGACCCCGTACAGCTCCAGCATGTCCTGCGGGTAGCCGCGGCCGTGCAGCGGGTCCAACCACCAGCGGTTGGTGTGCCCGTCGGCGCGCACCGCGGCGGCGACGTCGGCCTCCTTGTCGGACGCCGGCTCGCAGTGGGTGAGGTTGTTGACGATGCCGGCCTGCGCGTCCGGCACCGCCGCGCGGATCGCCTGCACGGCCAGGCCGTGACCCAGGTGCAGGTGGTACGAGGCGCGCACCGCAGCTTCGATGTCGGTCAGCCCGGGTGCCATCGCTCCTTCCAGGTGGCCGATCCACGCGGAGCACAGCGGCTCGTTGAGCGTCGCCCAGTTCTTGACGCGGTCACCGAGCCGCTCCGCGACCTTCGAGGCGTACGAGGCGAAGTGCTCGGCGGTCTCGCGCACCGGCCAGCCGCCGCGGTCCTGGAGCGCCTGCGGCAGGTCCCAGTGGTAGAGCGTCGGGAAGGGCGTGATGCCCTCCTCCAGCAGTGCGTCGGTCAGCCGGTCGTAGAAGGCCAGCCCGGCCTCGTTGGTCCTCCCGCAGCCGCCGGGCACGACGCGCGGCCAGGCAACGGAGAACCGGTAGGCGTCCACGCCCAGTTGCTTCATCAGGGCGATGTCCTCGCGCCACCGGTGGTAGTGGTCGCAGGCCACATCGCCGGTGTCGCCGTTCGCCACGGCACCGGGGACGCGGGAGAAGGTGTCCCAGATGGACGGCTCGCGGCCGTCCTCCGCGGCGGCACCCTCGATCTGGTACGAGGCCGTGGCCACGCCCCAGAGGAAATCGGCGGGCAGCGCGAACGGTGACGTCGCCGGGGCGTGGGAGGCTTCGGTCGCTTCGGACACGGGCTTCCTTTCGTACGGGGCGAGTTGGGCCCGGACAGGCTTGTGACGGGTGACGGGTGACGGGTGACGGGTGACTGATGTCAGGAGGGCGTGCGGAGCCGTGACGGCAGGGCGGCGATGCGCCGCACCGTCACGACCCGAAGGACGGGCTCACAGGCTCACTTGACGCTCACTTCACGGCGCCCGCTGTGAGACCGGCGACGAGATAGCGCTGCAGCAGCAGGAACCCGGCGACGATGGGCACGCTCGCGACGAGCGAGGCGGCCATGACCTGGTTCCAGTACACCTGCGTCTGCGTGGCGTAGCCCTGGAGCCCGATGGCGAGGGTGCGGGTGGTCTCGTTGGTCATGACGGACGCGAAGAGGACCTCGCCCCACGCCGTCATGAACGAGTAGACGGCGACGGCGACGATGCCGGGCACCGCGGCCGGCACCACCACGCGCATCAGCGCCCCGAGCGGCCCGCAGCCGTCGGTGAGGGCCGCCTCGTCCAGGTCGCGGGGTATGGAGTCGAAGTACCCGATCAGCATCCAGATGGAGAAGGGGAGGGTGAAGGTGAGGTAGGTGACGATGAGCGCCCCGCGCGAGCCGTAGAGCGCTATGCCCGTGGCGTTGCCGAGGTTGACGAAGATGAGGAAGAGCGGCAGCAGGAAGAGGATGCCGGGGAACATCTGCGTCGAGAGGATCGTGACCGTGAACAGGCGCTTGCCGCGGAAGCGGTAGCGGCTGACGGCGTAGGCCGCGAACGTGGCGATGAGCACCGAGCACCCGGTCGCCGCGCCCGCCACGATCAGCGAGTTGAGGAAGTAGTCCGCGAGCGGCACCGTGCTCCAGATGTCGACGTACGGACTGATCGTCAACGAGCTCGGAATCCACCGGAAGCGGTCCGAGACGTCCTGAAGCGGCTTGAGCGAACTGCTCACCATGACCAGCAGCGGCGTCGCCGCGAAGATCGTGAGCAGCGTCAGGACGATGCGCCGCGTCCAGACGAAGGAGCGTGGCGGCGCCGAGGGGGAGACCGTGCGGGAGCCGTGCGTCGTGCCCTTCGCGGTCCCGCCAGGGGCGGTGGCCGTGACCTCAGACATCGCGCTTCCTCCCCGCGCCGGTCGCCAGCAGATAGCAGCCCGTCACCACGAGCAGGAAGAGCAGCAGCAGTACGGACATGGCCGAGCCGGAGCCGAAGTCCCAGGTGACGAAGGACGATTGGTAGATGTGGATCGAGACCAGGTCCGCCGCCTCCGGTGCCGACTTGCCGAACAGGATGTACGGGACGTTGAAGTCGTTGAACGTCCACAGGAACAGCACCAGCACCAGCACCTGGTTGACGGGGCGCAGCGAGGGCAGCGTGATCCGGCGGATCTGCTGCCATATCCCGGCGCCGTCGACCTGCGCTGCCTCGTACAGCTCCTTCGGGATGTTCTGCAGCGCGGCCATCAGGATGAGGAAAGCGAACGGCCAGGTGCGCCACACGGCGACGACGACCAGCGCGACGAAGCTGTTGTCGCCGATCAGCCAGAACGGTTCGGAGTCGGTGAGCCCCAACTGGTCGTGGATGACGTGGTTGACCATGCCGCCGTCGCGCTGGAGCAGGAAGGACCAGGTGATGACGGCGGTGTAGACGGGCAGCGCGTAGGGCGTCAGGAACAGCGCTCGCAGCACACCGCGTCCGCGGAAGGACTCCTGCATCAGGATCGCCGCCGTCACCCCCAGCAGCCACGCGAACGAGACCGCCAGCACCGTGAAGGCGCAGGTGACGAGGAACGAGTGCAACAGGGCTTCCCCGACAGGGGCGTTGACGTCCACGGCGATGCGGAAGTTGTCCGCACCTATCCACGGCGCCGCGCCCCAGTCGCGGATGTACTGCTGCGTCAGTTCCTTGAAGCTCATCACCACGCCGACGACCATCGGCGCCAGGTGGATGAGGATCTCCAGGACGAGGGCCGGCAGCAGCAGGAGGTACGGCAGTCCGGCCCGGCGCAGGCGGTCGGGGAGGATGCGCCTGCGCCGGGGGAGTGAGGGCCCGTTGCCGGCCGGGGCCGCCTCAGGTGCCGTCGTGCCGGCCGTGCCCGGTGGGGGGCTGAGAGTCGTCATCTGTGCGCTTGCTCCTGTGGTGCAGGGCTGGGGCCGGATCGCTGCCGGGGCGATCCGGCGTCCACCTTCCCCGCAGGTGAGGGAACACCACAAAGATCATTTGGGCTCAACTGTCAGTCCTCCCCCATAGGTTGGTGTGCATGTCTGCGGAAGCGAAGACGGAGGATACCGGGCACGCCCGGTACACTTACCGGCTTCGTCTGTCGGCGACGTCCCGGCGTGAGCTGGAGGCCGAGTGGGACCGGTGCCGCTGGATCTGGAACGAGTGCGTCGCGAAGTCCAAGCAGGTCCACGCCTGCTCCAAAACCACGGGCGAGAAGCTGACGTGCGGTCCGGCCCAGTTGAGCCAGATGCACACGGAGGCCAGGCGTGTCATGCCGTGGCTCCGCGATGGCGCTGCGGTGCCCCAGCAGCAGATCATCCGGGACTTCGGCAAGTCGCGGGCCAAGGCGCTGAAGGACATCAAGGACCGGCTGCCGGTGCGGCAGCGGGCCGGGATGCCGAAGTACAAGAAGAAGCGCGAGGCTGCGCCGACCCTGAACTATGTCAGGACGGGCTTCCGCCTCAAGGACGGCCGTCTGTATCTCGCCGGCGGGATCGTGGTGCGGCCGGTGTGGTCGCGGGAGCTGCCCAAGGAACCCTCGTCGGTGCGCGTGTACCGGGATGCGGTCGGGCATTGGTGGGCGTCGTTCGTCGTCCCCTCTGTTACCGAGCCCCTGCCGGAGACTGGTCGTGTGATCGGGGTCGACTGGGGTGTCAAGGAGACCGCCACCACCACATCCGACGCCCACGATCTCCCCCACGCGCATCACGGCAAGACCGCGGCGCAGAAGCTCGCCAGGCACCAGCGGATGATGGCCCGGCGCCGACCGGCGAAGGGGCAGGCCGCCTCGAAGGGCTACCGCGAGGCGAAGCGGCAGACCGCCAAGCTGCACCGGAAGATTGCGGCTCAGCGAGCCGATACCGGCCGCAAGTGGGCCAAGAAGGTTGTGCGCGACCACGACGCGCTCGCAGTCGGGAACTTTCGCCCGAAGTTCCTGGCGAAGTCGACCATGGCCCGCAAGGCGGCAGACGCCGCGATCGGCGCCACCAAACAGGCCCTGATCGAGATGGCCTGCAAGCACGGGCGCATCATCCTCCTGGTCCACTCCGCGCACACCACCATGGACTGCGCGCACTGCGGCGCGAGAACCAAGCACGCACTACCTCTTTCCGAACGGACGTATACCTGTACCGCGTGCGGGGCCGTATCGCCTCGCGATAAGAACTCCGCCCGCGTGATGCTGGTCCGGGCTGGTCTCAACCCGGCTGGTGCTGATCTTGTAAGACCTGCTACCTGCTAGGTGTCAGGCGAAGTGAGCCAGGAATCCCCCTGATACGAGGGGGAGGAGTCAATTCCGCATCTGCTGCTGCGCCGCGGACAGTTCCTTCTTCACCGACTCGGAAGTGACCTCGCGTCCGGCGGCCGCGTCGGCGAAGAGCTCCTTGGTGGCGTTGCCGACGAGCGTCTCGAACTTCGACTCGTCCTTCACCTGCGGCAGCGGCGCGGAGGAGGTCGTCAGCACATCGCGCAGCACCTTCAGGTCGGGCGTCTCGAAGGCCTTGCCGGTCTGCGCCGACTTGACCGGCGGGATCGATCCGTACGTCTCGTTGAGGAGGCGCTGCTCCTTGTCGGACGTCATGAACTTCGCGAACTTCACCGCGCCGTCGATGTTGTCGGAGTTCTTGAAGACCGCCAGGTTGATGCCCGCGACCATCGACCGCGTGCCCTTCTCGCCCGAGCCGGGTGTCTGCACGGGTATCGGTGCGACGCCGTACTCGTCGGGCTTCATGCCGTTGGCCTTCAGGCCGTTCGCGGCCGCCTGCCACATCAGCATGCCTGCCTTGCCCTTGGCGAAGTCGCGTACCGACTCGTCCTTGGAGTACTCCGCGTTGCCGGACGACGCGATCTTCTCGGAGGCGACGAGGTCCACGTACTGCTTGATGGCCTTGACGGCGCCGGGCGAGTCGAACGTCGCCTTGCCGGAGGGGTCGAAGAAGTCGGCGCCGTGCTGCTTGCCGAGGATGAAGGCGTGGTGGGAGTTCTCCACCGGGTCGCCGCCCTCGACGGCTATCCCGTACTTGCCGTCACCGGTGAGCTTCTTGCCGTCCTTGACCAACTCGTCCCAGGTGGCGGGCGGTCCGTCGATGCCCGCGTCCTTGAACATCTTCTTGTTGTAGTAGAGCCCGTACGCGAGGGAGTAGAGCGGCAGCGCGGCGGGGTCCTTCTGGGGTGCCCCGGCGGCGGCCAGCGCGGCGGGAGTGAAGCGGTCGGCTCCGCCGACCTTTGCCAGGTTCTTCTTGTCCCAGGGCAGCAGCGCACCCGTCGCCTGGAGCGAGGCGGACCAGGTGTTGCCGATGTTCAGCACGTCGGGGCCCTGGCCGGAGGACGTGGCAGCGAGGATGCGGTCCAAGAGGCTGTCCCACGGGATGACTTCGAGCTTGACCTTGATCCCGGTCTGCTTCTCGAAGCGCTTCAACTCCGGGGTGAGCACACGCTTGTCATGGGCGAGGCTGGTGCCCTGGTTGCTGGCCCAGTACGTGAGCTCCTTCGGATTGTCGTTGCTGCCCTCGCCGTCGGTCGAACTGCCGCCGCCGCACGCGGCGGTGACGGCCGTCATTGCGGCGGCAAGTGTGACGGTGACTGCGTTGCGTGCCCGGCTTCTGCGCATGGACGAATGCCCCTCCCCGAGGCGCCTGCGTTCGGACCCTGAATGGTCCGAACCATTAATTTCACGCCGTGAGTTAAGTAGTGAGAGAAGGGGGCGTCAAGAGTTCTGACAGAGGTATGTTGACAGAGGAGGGCAGCTGATGGGCGGATACGACGGGCGAACAGTACGCGACCTGCGGCGTAGCAACCGCGCGTCCGTGCTTCGCCGGCTGTATTTCGAAGGTCCGCTCAGCAGACAGGAGTTGGGTCCCGCCACGGGCCTCAGCTCCGGGTCGATAAGCAATGTCGTCACCGAACTCCTCGCCGAGGGCGTCCTGGAGGAGGCCGGATCGGTCGGCTCCGACGGCGGCCGCCCGCGTACGCTACTGCGCGTCGCGTCCCGGAGCGCCTGTCTCGTCGGCGTCGACGTCGGCGAGACGCGGGTACGGGTCGAGCTGTTCGACCTGAAGCTCACCGAAGTGGCCCGCAGCGAACAACCGTTGGACGACGGCAGGCACGACGCGGCGCTCGTCGTCCAGCTCATCGAGAAGGGCCTCGCCGCAGTGCTCGCCCAAGTCGGTGCGTCCACGGGGCCGTTGCTGGGCGTGGGCATCGGCGTGCCCGGCATAGTCGAGCGGCGCGAGGACCGCGGAGCGGTCGTGCACGGCCAGACGATCGGATGGGACGCCGTCCCGCTGGAGGCCATGCTGCGCGAATCCGCCGGGCTCCCCGAGGGGGGAGCCCTCGCCGGAGGGCAGCGGGCGCCGCTCCACATCGACAACGGCGCGAAGACCCTCGGCCAGGCAGAGATGTGGTTCGGGGCGGGACGCGGAGCACGCGACGCCGTGATAGCGCTCATCGGCTCCGGCGTCGGAGCGTGCGTGGTCACCGGCGGCGAACCCTACGGCGGCGCCTCCAGCGGCGCCGGGGAATGGGGCCACACCGTGCTCACCGTCGGCGGCCGCCGCTGCCGCTGCGGGGCGCGCGGCTGTCTGGAGGCGTACGTGGGTGCCAGTGCGGTGATCGAGCGCTGGTGCGAGGCGGGCGGCGAACCCGGTACCGACGACGAGGAGTCCGCCCTCGCCGCACTCCTGGCCACGGGACAAGGTGAGGGAGCCGATGCCCGCATCGCCGCGGACCTGTTGGCGGAGACGGCCGAGTACCTCGGCGCCGGCATCGCCGATCTCGTCAACCTGTTCAATCCTGAACGGATAGTGATCGGAGGGTGGGCCGGACTGTTGCTGGGGCCACAGCTTCTTCCTGCTGTGCGGGAGGCGACGGGCGCGTACGCTCTCCGGTACCCGGCGGCCCGTACGGCCGTCGAACTGTGCAGGCTCGGCCCGGACGCCGTGACCGTCGGCGCGGCAACGCTGCCGCTGCGCCGCTTCCTCGACGGGGGAGGAAGTCCCCCTCCGGGGGTGGCATTGTCCGTGTGAACGGGTAACGTTTCCACAGAGAGTGATGCCTTGGTGGCAGATGTGGGGAGAAACCGGTGGTAAACGGACCGGAGGCCATTACCTGCGGTGAGGCGATGCTGCTTATGCTCGCCGAGCCCGGCATGCCACTGGACCGCGCGGCCTCCTTCCGCCGTTCCGTCGCGGGCGCCGAGTCGAACGTCGCCCAGGGTCTCGCCCGCCTCGGCCACTGGGCCCGCTGGATCGGCCGCGTCGGCGACGATCCTGCCGGTGAGGCCGTGCTGCGCGAGCTGCGCGCGGACGGGGTCGACGTCTCCGGCGCCGAGATGGATCCCGCGGCGCCGACCGGTCTGCTGCTGCGCGACAGCCACGCGCAGCGCGTGATCGACGTGCAGTACTACCGCGCCGGCTCCGCCGGATCGCTGCTCTCGCCGGACCAGATCCGCCTGGAGACGCTGGAAGGAGCCCGGGTGGTGCACGTCTCGGGCATCACACCCATGCTTTCGGAGTCGGCGGCGCAGGCCACTTGGGCGCTGGTCGAGCGCGCCCGCCAGGCCGGCGCCGCGGTCTCCTTCGACCCGAACGTGCGCCGCAAGCTGGGGACCGAGCACGAGTGGATCCGCACGGTGGGTCCGCTGCTGCGCGAGGCCGACCTCGTGCTGGCGGGGGAGGACGAACTGGAGCTGCTGCTGGGCGGGGGAGCCGAGGAGACATCGAAGGCCCTGCTGACGATGGGGCGTGCCCGCACCGTCGTCGTCAAGCGCCGCGACCACTCGGCGGCCGCCCTAGGGCGGGACGGGGAGTGCACACAGGAACCCTTCGACGTTCCGGTGTGCGACCCGGTGGGCGCGGGCGACGCGTTCGCGGCCGGCTGGCTCTCGGCCTGGCTGCGCGGCCGGAGCGCCGAAGAGGCTCTGGCCGAAGCGGCATGCGTCGCCGCCCTGGTGGTGCAGGCGCCGGGGGACACCGACGGGCTGCCGACGGCCCACGTCCGGGACCGCGCCCTTGCGAGGTTCCTGAAGGGCTCCGATTCCGTGCATCGCTGACCGCGGGTACGGCGCCCCGTTGCGGCAACAAGACCCCTTATCGCAGACCGAGAGTGCGAGCACGACCAGACCGAGCGCACCGCGAGAGGCGGGGCGCGGCGGAGGAACGGACCGCGACGCCCGCCCCGCCGACCGCCCGGCCGGACGAGAAGAGAGGCGGCGACTGCCGTGTACCGATGGGAGATCACCCGAACCGCTCTTGAGCAGCGCGTCTTCGCGATCATCCGCAGTGACGGCTACGAAGGAGTCACCTCCACGGCGGACACCCTCATCGGTGCGGGCATCAACAGCCTGGAGATCTCGCTGACCACGCCTTACGCCCTGGACGCCGTGGCCACGCTGCGCCGCGAGGCAGGGTCGGAGTGCATCATCGGCGCCGGCACCGTCCTCGACGCGGCCTCCGCCCGCGCCGCGATCGATGCCGGCGCGCTCTTCCTCGTCTCGCCCGCCCTGGACGCCGAGGTCATCCGCACCGGCCACCGCTACGGCATTCCCGTCTTCCCCGGTGTCGCCACGCCCACGGAGATGGTGCGGGCTATGGAGCTCGGTGCCGACGCGCTCAAGCTCTTCCCCGCGTCCGCCCACGATCCGTCCTGGCTCAAGGACGTGCGGGCGGCGCTGCCGCAGGCGCCGCTGCTGCCGACCGGGGGCGTCACCGTCAAGAGCGCTCCCGAGTGGATCGCCGCGGGCGCCGCCGCGTGCGGCATGGGCTCGGCTCTCACGCAGGGGGACAGGGAAGCGGTCGCCAAGCGCGTCAACACTCTGCTGCAGAAGCTCGAGGAGGCCGTGCCCGCCCCGTCCCGCAGACGCGGCCGCTGACCCGCTCCCCGCATCGGCGCCGTTACGGGTTCCGTCTCCCGGGTTGACGCACCGTTCGATCGGCGGTCCTGAGACCGGCCCGAGGGGGGAAGCGCATGTTCCGCCTCACATGCCTTCGGAACCGCCACCTCAACGGCACAAGAAGAATCTAGTCTGTCGGCAATGCAAATCAGAGAGTGCCGGGAAGCAGACGTGGCATTGCTCCAAGAGCACATGCCCTCGCCCGGTGCTGCCTGCGACCACGCCTCCCGATTCCTCCGCCACCGCGAGGGCGACACCACGCTTCTCGTCGCATGGCGCGACGGACTGCCCGTCGGCAGCTGCGACGTCGTCTGGGAGGGCTGTCAGGCACCGGAGGTCAGGGCCGTCCACCCCGACTGCTCCGAGATCAGCGGCCTCGGCCTCTGGCCGGAGACGCTGCGCACCCAGGGCGTCGGCACCGCCCTCATCCAGGCAGCCGAGGGGCTCGTGCTCGCGCGGGGCCGCGTGAAGGTCGGCGTCGGCGTGGAGAAGAACAACCCGCGCACGCAGGACCTCTACAAGCGGCTCGGCTACCGCGACTCGACGCCCTATCTCGACTGCGGTTCGTACGAGGACAGCGCGGGTCTCATCCACCGAGTCGCCGACGCCTGCACGTTCATGGTCAAGCTGCTGCAGCCGACGGAGGCCGCCGTCCAACAGCCCTGAGTCCGGGGCGAGTTCAGGGCAGTGCGGCGCGGCCGACCTGAGCACGCGACCGCTCCTGGCGGCACCTTCGGCGCCCAGCCGAGCCCACGTCCCGCCTCGCGCTCCCGCCTCCGCCCGGCACTCTCGCGGGCGGCGATCCGTTCACCCGGCAGCCGTCCGTTCCAGCCCGAGGAGACGTCACGTTGGTGCCCGGACCGTTCGACGCGGCCCTCGACTCGTGGCGCGTGTGGCAGGAGAGCCCCTGGGGCCGGTTGCGGTACAGGCTCGCCGAGTTCAATCTGCAGCGACGGCTTGAGGAGCTCGGCCCGGTGCCGCTGCGAGTGCTGGACCTCGCCGGGGCCGACGGCGGTGACGCGCTGCCGCTGCTGCGGCGCGGACACCACGTGACCATCGCCGACTTCTCCCCTGGCATGCTCGCCGCGGCACGCGAAAGGGCTGAGCGGGACGGCACCGGCGAGCGGCTCGTCACCGTGGAGGCCGACGTCTTCGAGCTGCCCGGGTCGGTGACCGGCAGCCGGTACGACGTGGTGCTGTGCCACAACCTCCTTCAGTACCTGGACGATCCGGCGCCGGCGGTCCGTACCGCGGCCTCGCTCGTACGCGACGGCGGCGTCCTGTCCGTCATGGCGCTCAACCGGCACGCCACGCCGCTCGGCCTCGCGGTGCGCTCGCTGGATCCGGCCGCCGCGCTCGACGCGCTGGACCGGCGCACGACGCACGGCGAGACGTTCGCGACCGAACTGACCCTCCACACGGCGGAGGAGATCACGCCGCTGCTGGCCGATTCGGGCTGTACCGCCATCGAGCACTGCGGGATCCGCAACGTCAACGATCACATCGTCGACGACTCCCGCAAGCACGACCCGGACTTCTTCGCCACGCTGGAAGCCCTGGAACTGGCGATGACCAACCGCCATCCGTACCCGCACACGGCGAAGATCTTCCAGCTCCTGGCACGCGTCGTGGAGCCGCCCGCCACACCCTGACCTGGGTGCTCGGGTCCCCGTGGCCGCCGCTCAGGCGAGGCGGTCGTACGCCGACGCGTGGATCTCGTGCGCGAGCGGACGGCCCTGGAGATACGCCTCCGTCTCGTCGACGACGGTCCTGCCCTGGAGCCTGTACCCCTGGTGCGTGGCCCCGGCGATGTGCGGGGTGAGGACGACGTTCGGCAGGTCCCACAACTCGCTGTCCGCGGGCAGAGGTTCGTCGTCGAAGACGTCGAGCGAGGCACTCAGCCGCCCCTGCCGCAGCTCCGCCGTCAGCGCGGCGGTGTCGCAGAGCGCGGAGCGTGCCGTGTTCACCAGGATGCCCCCGTCCGGCATCATCGCCAGCCGCTCCGCACCGAGCATGCCGCGCGTCTCGTCGGTCACGGGAGCGTGCAGTGCGACGACGAAGCAGGTGCGCAGCAGCGTCTCCAACGGCGTGGCGAGGACGCCCAGTTGGCGGGCCTCCTCGTCCGAGAGATACGGGTCGTGGACGACGACGGTGGCACCCAGGGCGCGGACCAGTTCGATGTAGACCCGCCCGACCCTGCTCGCGCCGATGACGCCGATGCGGGTGCCTTCGACGGTGCGTCCGAGACCGGGCGACCGCGCCGGCTCCCAGTCGTGCCGCTGCCGCATCGCCTTCTCGACGATGTGCATCGAGCGCAACTGGCCGATCGTGAACCACAGAGCGGTCTCGGCGACGGAGCGGGCCATGGCGGCCGAGGCATGGGTGAGCCGGATCCCGTCCGAGAGCAGGGACTTGGGCACCAGATGCCGCACGGTGCCCGCGCTGTGTGCGATGAACCGCAGCCGCCACCCGCCCCCGCGGCGGGCCGGCAGAGGCGCCGATCCCCAGCCGGTGACCAGGACATCGGCCTGCAGCCGCCGCTCCGCGTCACCGTCGATGCCCGGTGTGGTGCGCGTGACGGTGCCCAGGGCTTCCAGCCGTGCGAGTGACTCCGCGTCGAAGAGGCTCTGTTCCAGGGACGGGGCCAGGTCGAGGACGATCGCGGGCTCGGGGGTCTCTTCGGTCATGCCGGCTGCCTTCCGCTGCGAGTGCGTCCGGGTCGGTCGAGGCGGTGACCGGCACGCCGCCGTCACTGCCGGGTGATGAGCCTTCGCCGTGCCCGGGGCGCGGCAGGCGGCGTGAGAAGGGCGCGTGGATGCCGTGACAGTGTCGCAGGGTGCCGGGGCGGCAGCGGTTCCGCCCGGCGGCTAGGGTCCGGACATCCGTCCCCGGCCCTCCGGGCCGGCCGACCCAGGGAGCTTCGATGTCCGTCCGCCGCGTCGTACCCGACATCCGCAGCGAGGCCATGGAGGACAGCCGCGACTTCTACGGGCTGCTCGGCCTCGAGGAGGTGATGAACATGGGCTGGGTCATGACACTCGCCTCACCGTCCAACCCCACCGCGCAGGTCATCTTCATGAGCAGCGACGAGACCGCGCCCGTCCAGCCCGACATGAGCGTCGAGGTGGACGACGTGGACGCTGTCTACGCGGCCGTCGTCGACAGCGGCGCGCAGATCGTGCACCCGTTGCAGGACGAGGAGTGGGGTGTGCGCCGCTTCTTCGTCCTGGATCCGAACGGGTGCGTGGTCAACGTGCTGAGCCATCGCTGAGGGGGTGCCGCCCAACACGCGGGCACCGGCGGCGCTCAGGGCGTCCCGTCGAGCACATCTGTTGCGGCGGCGATGAGTTCGTCGTCGGAGAGGGTGACCATGCCCGGACGCTGCAGCGCACGGCGCCCGTGCCGCGAAGGGATTCCCGGGCGGTGCCGGCCGACCGCCGCCCGCCCGCGGGGGCGCCCGGAGAGACGCCCCGCCGGCACGTCGTCAGGACAGCTCCGCCACCGCCACCGGGCGGGCCTCGCGGCGCGAGAGCTCGCACGCCTCGGCGATGCGGAGCGCGGCCAACGCCTCATATCCGTCGCAGGGGTTGGGCGCTTCGCCCCGCACCGCCCGTACGAACGCGGAGAGTTCGGACTCGTACGCCGGGGCGAACCGCTCCAGGAAGCCCGGCCAGGGAGTGCCCTGCGAGGGGCTCGCCGTGGGCTCGACGGACGTCAGCGGCGTACGGGCGTCGAGGCCGACCGCGATCTGGTCCTTCTCGCCCGCGAGTTCCATGCGCACGTCGTAGCCGGCGCCGTTGACGCGGGTGGCCGTGGCCGTGCACAGCAGGCCGTCGTCCAGCGTGAGCAGCGCTGCGGCCGTGTCGACGTCGCCTGCCTCGCGGAACATCTCCGGGCCCGCGTCCGAGCCGGCCGCGTACACGGAGAGCACCTCGCGGCCCGTCACCCAGCGCAGCGCGTCGAAGTCGTGGACGAGGCAGTCGCGGTAGAGCCCGCCGGAGAGCGGGATGTAGGCGGCGGGCGGCGGCGCCGGGTCGGAGGTGGCCGCCCGTACGGTGTGCAGCCTGCCCAGGGAGCCGGAGCGCACGGCGGCGCGTGCCGCCACGTACCCCGCGTCGAAGCGCCGCATGAAGCCGATCTGCAGCAGGGTCCCGGCATCCTCGACCGTGCGCAGGGCGTCCATCGTGCCGGGCAGGTCGAGCGCTATCGGTTTCTCGCAGAAGACGGGCAGTCCGCGCTCGGCCGCCGCCTGGATGAGGCTCGCGTGCGACGAGGTCGCCGAGGCGATCACGACGGCGTCGAGGTCGTGGGAGAGGAGGTCGTCGGGGGAGGGGGCGACTGCCGCTCCGAGGCCCTCGGCCACCTCGGCGGCGCGCGGGGCGTCGACGTCGGTGACGAGCAGCTCGCTCACCTCGGGTTCGCCGCTGAGAGTGCGGGCGTGGAAGGTGCCGATCCGGCCGGTGCCGATGAGTCCGATGCGCATGTGGGTACGTTCGCCTGCCGGTTCGAGAGCTGTCAATACTTTGTCAGGACAATTGGACGAACCACGAGGGGGGACGAGTTCGCTACGTTCTGCTTTGTCCGGACAACCGAACTTACGCCTTCCGGTGGACCGCCCCGCGCACTACGCTCCCCCCGTGGCAAAGAATGATCCGGTGGACCTCGAGTTCAGCGTGGACCGCAGCAGTCCCGTCCCGCTGTACTTCCAGCTCGCCCAACAGCTCGAGTCCGCCATCGAGCGCGGCAAACTCTCCCCCGGCAGCCTGCTCGGCAACGAGATCGAGCTCGCGGGGCGGCTGGGTCTGTCCCGTCCCACGGTGCGCCAGGCCATCCAGTCGCTCGTCGACAAGGGCCTGTTGGTGCGCCGCCGAGGAATCGGCACCCAGGTCGTGCACAGCCAGGTCCGGCGTCCGCTGGAGCTGAGCAGCCTCTACGACGATCTGGAGGCGGCCGGCCAGCGCCCGGCCACGCAGCTGCTGCGGTACGAGAAGGAGGAGGCGACGGCCGAGGTCGCCGCCGCGCTGGCCGTCGCCCAGGGTGCCCAGGTGCGCCGCGTGGAGCGGCTCCGGCTGACACATGGCGAGCCCATGGCGTTCCTCCGCAACCACCTGCCCGGCGACCTGCTGCAGGGGGAGAGCGGCGAGGAGCTGGAAACCACGGGCCTCTACCGGCTGATGAGGGGCCTCGGCGTCACGCTGCACAGCGCACGCCAGTCCGTCGGCGCCCGGGCCGCCACGGCGGAGGAGGCGAAGCTGCTGGGGGAGGACGTGGGTGCACCGCTGCTGACGATGGAGCGGACGACCTTCGACGACACGGGTCGTCCCGTCGAGTACGCCTCGCACCTGTACCGGGCCTCGCGCTACGCGTTCGACTTCCAGTTGCTCGTGCGGTCCTGAGCCGCGAGCCCTTCCGGGGAGGCCGGCCCGCACGCCTTTGCAGGCGGGGTCGGATGCGTGACAGCGACGCCAGAGTTTGTTCGGACAAACTCTCATGGAGAATGTTCGGACAAAGTATTGACGGCCCGCTCCGGGCACGGCTAGAACTCCGCTCATGGTCCTTCGGCGTAGAGCACGTAGAGCGACAACGGTGGCTGCAGTCCTGACGAGCGCGGCCCTCCTCGCGGCCGGCTGCAGCAGCTCCGGCGGCAAGAGTGGCGAGGAGCAGAGCAACGGCGCGGGCGGCGGCAAGGGTGTCGACACCCCGCGCATGACGATCGCGATGGTCTCCCACTCCGGGGACGGCGACACCTTCTGGGACATCGTGCAGAGCGGCGCCAAGGACGCGGCCCGCAAGGACAACGTCCAGTTCGACTACTCGCACGACGAGGAGGCGGGCCGCCAGGCGCAGCTGGTGAAGTCGGCCATCGACAAGAAGGTGGACGGCCTGATCGTCACGCTCGCGAAGCCCGACGCGATGAAGGGCGTGGTGAAGAAGGCGGTCAAGGCCGGGATCCCGGTCATCACCATCAACTCCGGCGGTCAGTACTCCTCCGAGCTCGGTGCGCTCTCGCACATCGGCCAGGACGAGGCGATCGCGGGCGAGGCCGTCGGCGACGAACTGAACAAGCGCGACCGCAAGAAGGCGATCTGCGTCATCCACGAGCAGGGCAACGTCTCGCTCGAGGAGCGGTGCGACGGTGCGAAGAAGACCTTCGACGGGGAGATGAGCACGCTCAACGTGGACGGCACGAACATGCCGGACGTGCAGTCCTCCGTCGAGGCCAAGCTCCAGTCGGACAGCGACATCGACACCGTGCTCACGCTCGGCGCCCCGTTCGCCGCCACCTCGGCCAAGGCCAAGGAGAAGGCGGGCAGCAAGGCGGAGATCGACACCTTCGACCTCAACGCGCAGGTCGTGAAGGGGCTGAAGGACAAGAGCTTCGGCTTCGCCGTCGACCAGCAGCCCTATCTCCAGGGCTACGAGGCAGTGGACGCGCTGTGGCTGCACGCCTACAACGCCAACGAGCTCGGCGGCGGCAAGCCCGTCCTGACCGGACCGCAGGTCGTCACGGACAAGGACGTGCCGCGGCTGGAGAAGTACACCAAGCGCGGAACCCGGTGAACTTCCCCCGCGGGCAGGCCCCCGATACTGGCGCGGACGTCCGCGCCGGTACGGGGTGCCGCCGCGGGCGCCGCGACGAACAGAAACACCCGTACCGAGAGGTCAGCAGTACGTGTCCAGGCTGGAAAGGTTCCGCCGGAACCGCGCGGCAGCGCGCGCGACCCGGACCGCGACGGCAGCGGCCGTCCTCGTGACCGTAGGGCTCGCGTCCGCCGGACTCGCGGGGTGCAGCAGCACCGGCGGAAAGCGGGCGGAGGAGGAGCGCAACGCGGCGGTCTCGGGGGACGCCGCGGTCGGTACCCCCCGCTGGAAGATCGCCATGGTGAGTCACTCCGGCGAGGGTGACACCTTCTGGGACATCGTCCAGAGCGGCGCCGAGCAGGCGGCCGCCAAGGACAACATCGAGTTCCACTACTCGCACGACAAGGAGGCGGGCCGCCAGGCGCAGCTCGTGAAGGCCGCAGTCGACAACGACGTGGACGGCCTGATCGTCTCCCTCGCCAAGCCGGACGCGATGAAGGGCGCCATCAAGAAGGCCGTCAAGGCCGGCATACCCGTCGTCACCGTCAACTCCGGCCAGGACAAGTCCGAGGAGTACGGCGCGCTCGCCCACATCGGCCAGGACGAGGTCCTCGCAGGCGAGGCCGTAGGGCGGGAGCTGAACGAGCGCGGCCGCAAGAAGGCCGTCTGCCTCCTGCACGAGCAGGGCAACGTCGGCCACGAGGAACGCTGCCGCGGCGTGCGCAAGACCTTCGACGGCAAGGTGCGCAACCTGCACGCCGACGGTACGAACATGCCCGCCGTCGAGTCCTCCCTGGAGGCAGAACTCCAGTCGGACCGCAAGATCGACACCGTTGTGACACTCGGCGCTCCCTTCGCCCCCACTGCGGTCAAGGCCGCCGAGGGCGCGGGCAGCACGGCGGAGACCGTCACCTTCGACCTCAACGACCAGGCGGCCAGGGAACTCAAGGACGGGTCGATCGGATTCGCCGTGGACCAGCAGCCGTACCTGCAGGGTTACGAGGCGGTCGACCTGCTCTGGCTGGAGCGCTACAACGCCAACATGCTGGGCGGCGGCAAGCCTGTGCTGACCGGCCCGCAGATCCTCACGAAGAAGGACGCATCCACCGTGCAGAAGTACACGAAGCGGGGAACGCGATGACGGCTGCATCCACACCCACACCACCCGACGCCCCCGAGGCGGCCGAAGGCGGCACGGCCACGGAAGCACCGGCGGACAAGAGCCCCCGAGACTCCGCACCGCCCGGGAAGGCCGACGAGCGCCTGGTCCACCGGCCGTTGCTCCAGCGCATGCTGGGGCGGCCCGAACTCGGCGCCGTCGTCGGCGCGATCGCCGTCTTCATCGTCTTCTCGGTGGTCGCCGACAGCTTCCTGCGCGCCTCCAGCCTCTCCACCGTGCTCTACGCCTCCTCCACGCTGGGGATCATGGCGGTGCCGGTGGCGCTGCTGATGATCGGCGGTGAGTTCGACCTGTCGACCGGCGTGATGGTCACCAGCTCCTCGCTGGTCTCCTCGATGTTCAGCTACCAGATGACGGCCAACGTCTGGGTCGGCGTCGGTGTCTCGCTGCTGGTCACGCTCGGCATCGGCCTCTTCAACGGCTACATGCTCGTCCGCACGAAGCTGCCGAGCTTCATCATCACGCTCGGCACGTTCCTGATGCTGACAGGGCTCAACCTCGGCCTGACCAAGCTGATCAGCGGCACCGTCTCCACCAAGACGATCTCCGACATGGAGGGCTTCGCCTCGGCCAAGGCGCTCTTCGCGTCCGAACTGACCATCGGGGCCGCCGACATCCAGGTCACCGTCGTGTGGTGGCTGGCCCTGGTGGCCCTGGCGACATGGCTGCTGCTGCGTACGAAGGCCGGGAACTGGATCTTCGCGGTCGGCGGCGGGGAGCACACCGCACGCGCCGTGGGTGTCCCCGTTGCCCGCACCAAGATCGGTCTGTATCTCGGGGTGGCGCTGGGTGCCTGGATATCGGGCCAGCATCTGCTGTTCAACTACGACGTCGTCCAGTCCGGCGAAGGCGTCGGAAACGAGCTGATCTACATCGCCGCGGCCGTCATCGGCGGCTGCCTGCTGACCGGCGGCTACGGCTCGGCGGTCGGTGCCGCCGTGGGCGCGTTCATCTTCGGCATGACGAGCAAGGGCATCGTGTACGCGCAGTGGGAGCCCGACTGGTTCAAGTTCTTCCTCGGGGCGATGCTGCTGGTCGCCGTCCTGCTGAACGCGTGGATACGCAAGCGTGCGGAGGCGAGCCGATGACCACGGACAAGGGCACGGAGAGCGACGCGGACAAGACCGCGGACCAAATCACGGACAAGATCACGGACACGGGGAAGGACGCCGGGACGGACATGGACCGCGACAGCGCACCCCGGGACGCCGTGCAGTCGACGACCCCGCTCGTGGAGCTGGCGGAGGTCAGCAAGTTCTACGGCAACATTCGCGCGCTGGAGGAGGTCTCCCTGCAGGTCCACGCGGGCGAGATCACGTGCGTGCTCGGAGACAACGGCGCCGGCAAGTCGACGCTCATCAAGATCGTCGCGGGGCTGCACCAGCACGACGCGGGCACCTTCCGCATCAACGGTGAGGAGACCCGGCTCTCCTCGCCCCGCGAGGCCCTGGACCGGGGCATCGCGACCGTCTACCAGGATCTCGCCGTCGTCCCGCTGATGCCGGTCTGGCGCAACTTCTTCCTCGGCTCGGAACCGACCAAGGGCCGGGGCCCCTTCGCCCGGCTCGACGTGGAGCACATGCAGCGCACCACGCACAGCGAACTGCTGCGGATGGGCATCGACCTGCGCGACGTCGACCAGCCCATCGGCACCCTCTCCGGCGGCGAGCGGCAGTGCGTGGCGATCGCCCGCGCCGTGTACTTCGGCGCGAAGGTCCTGGTGCTGGACGAGCCGACGGCGGCCCTGGGCGTCAAGCAGTCCGGCGTCGTGCTGAAGTACGTCGCCGCGGCCCGCGACGCGGGCCTGGGCGTGGTGCTGATCACGCACAATCCCCACCACGCGTATCTGGTGGGGGACCGCTTCGTACTGCTCAAGCGGGGTGCCATGGCCGGCAGCCACCACAAGGACGGTCTGCAGCTGGAGGAGCTGACACGGCAGATGTCCGGCGGCAGCGAGCTGGAACAGCTCAGCCACGAGCTGGAGCGCGCGCCGGTCCCGCAGCATCTGACGTGAGAGCGCGAATCTGAAGTGAGAGCGGCGGCGCGGGGCACCGTCAGCGGCCGGGACCACCGGCACGCGTCGGAGGCCTCCGCGTCCTGGCTGGTCAGAGGCGTGTGGCTTCGCGACCTCGCGCGGTAAGGCAGAATCGGCCTGTGGGCCGGGGTACGGGCTCACCGTCCCGCCCGGCCCACCGACCGACCGACCCGTGGCCCAGAGCCAGCAGCCGCGCACAGAGGAAAGGCCGCGCAGTGAGCATGTACCGAGAGCGCGCGGACCGGGACCGTCTCTACCGCCGGTCCGCGCCGAGCGCCAGCGTCCTGCGGACGGTCAGCACCCGCGAGCGGCGCTCGCCGCTGTCCGCGCCCCGGGTCCCCACGGTCGGCATCGACATCGGCGGCACGAAGGTGATGGCGGGCGTCGTCGACGCCGACGGGCAGATCCTGGAGCAGGTGCGGGCCGAGACTCCCGAGAAGTCCAAGAGTCCCAAGGTCGTCGAGGACACCATCGCCGAGCTGGTCCTGGATCTCTCCGACCGCCACGACGTGCACGCCGTCGGCATCGGCGCGGCAGGCTGGGTGGACGCCGACCGCTCCCGCGTCCTGTTCGCGCCGCATCTCGCCTGGCGCGACGAGCCCCTCAAGGACGCGCTGACCGCACGTCTCGCCGTCCCCGTCATGGTCGACAACGACGCCAACACCGCCGCCTGGGGCGAGTGGCGCTTCGGCGCCGGACGCGGCGAGGACCACCTCGTCATGATCACGCTCGGTACGGGCATCGGCGGCGCCATCCTGGAGAACGGCCAGGTCAAGCGCGGAAAGTACGGTGTGGCGGGCGAGTTCGGGCACATGCAGGTCGTGCCCGGAGGTCATCGCTGCCCCTGCGGCAACCGCGGGTGCTGGGAGCAGTACAGCTCCGGCAACGCCCTGGTGCGCGAGGCCCGCGAGCTGGCCCTCGCCGAGTCCCCCGTCGCGTACGGGATCATCGAGCGCGTCGGCGGCCACGTCTCGGAGATCACCGGCCCGCTCATCACCGAACTTGCCCGCGACGGCGACGCCATGTGCACCGAGCTGCTCCAGGACATCGGGCACTGGCTGGGCGTCGGCATCGCGAACCTCGCCGCGGCACTCGACCCCGGCGGCTTCGTGATCGGCGGCGGCGTGAGCGCCGCCGACGAGCTGCTCATCGACCCGGCACGTGAGGCGTTCAAGCGTCATCTGACGGGTCGCGGATACCGGCCGGAGGCCACCATCGCCAAGGCACAGCTCGGGCCCGAAGCGGGCATGGTCGGCGCCGCCGATCTCGCCCGTCTCGTGGCCCGCCGATTCAGGCGCGCCAACCGGCGCCGGCTCGAGAGATACGAACGCTACGAACGCGCCGCCGACAATCTGCGCCGGGCGGTGGGCCAGTGACGACCACCACGCCCCCGAACGTGCGCCCGTCGCAGAGGCCGCCGCACCGTCCCCGCCACCGGCTCCTCACCCTGCTGATAGTGGTACTGCTGATCGCGGTACCGGGGGGATACCTGGTCAAGTCGGCGTTCACGAGCCGCGACAGCGGCGAGAAGAAGGAGCGCATCGCGGCTGCCACCAACCTCACCTACGGCTGGCCGAGCAAGGTGCAGCGCAACGTCTACGACGTGCCTCTGCCTTCCAAGTCCACCCACTACGCCTACTACGAGACGAACTCCTGGCAGACCAGCACGCTCTACGTGCAGTTCCGGCTCCCGGAGAAGAAGCTCGACGATTTTCTCGAGGACGTCGGTACCAGCTCTTCCGCGCTGAGGTCCGGACACGTCACCATCGGCGACAGGCATGCCGAGAGGATCGGCTGGGATCTGGAGAAGGAGGGACACGACTACGCGGGCACCACGTTCCGGCAGGGCGGCAGCCGTCCGGACGTGGCGATCACCGTCGACCGCACGTACGAGAGCATGCCGCGTGTGTATGTCGTGTCCACCGTGAAGTTCTGATGTACAGAGCAATGCCCCCGTGGTCGCGCCCCACGGAGTGCTGGGTAGCGTGGCCGCGTGAGCGAGAAGCAGAGTGACCGGATGTTGCAACACCGCCTGGACGGCCCCGACGACGCCCCCGTGCTCGTGCTCGGTCCGGCCCTCGGAACGACGTGGCACATGTGGGACCGGCAGATACCGGAACTGACCCGCAACTGGCGCGTTCTCCGATTCGACCTGCCCGGTCACGGCGGAGCCCCCGCCTACCCCGCGGACTCGGCGACGTCGCTCGCCGAGCGCGTTCTGGCCACGCTCGACTCCCTCGGCATCCAGCGCTTCGGCTTCGCCGGGTGCTCCATAGGCGGTGCCGTCGGCATACAGCTCGGGCTGCTGGCCCGTGAGAGGCTCTCCTCGCTCGCCCTGATCTCCACCTCGTCCCGCTTCGGCACCGCCGACGCCTGGAGGCAGCGCGGCGTCGTCGTCCGCACCAACGGGCTCGACCCCATCGCCCGCTCCACGCCCGAGCGGTGGTTCACCGAGACGTTCATCGAGGCGCAGCCCGCCATCGTGGAGTGGGCCGTGCAGATGGTCCGCACGACCGACCCCGGCTGCTACATCTCGGCCTGCGAGGTGCTCGCCGCCTTCGACGTACGCAGCGACCTGGGCAGCATCGGCGTTCCGACGCTGGTCGTCGCGGGTGCCGAGGACGAGGCGACACCGCCCGCCGACGCCCGTGCGCTCGTCGCCGGCATACCGGACGCGAGACTCGCGATAGTGCCCGGAGCGTCGCACCTGACGCCCGTCGAACAGCCGGGGGCCGTCACCGAGTTGATCATCAGGCACTTCACCACCAGCTGGCAGGAGTCGCCCGCGGGCCCGCCCGCGCCCGCTCCCGTGATCACTCCCGCGCCGGTCAGGCCCACCGGCGCCGTCGCGGAGCTGGAGTCCGCGGATCTGGTCGCGGCGCGCGGCGACAGCTACGACGCGGGGATGAAGGTCCGCCGTGAGGTCCTCGGAGACGCGCATGTCGACCGGGCGCAGGAGAACGCGGACGACTTCACCCAGGACTTCCAGGACTTCGTCACGCGCTACGCCTGGGGCGAGGTGTGGACCCGGCCGGGCATCGACCGGCGGACGCGCAGCGTGATCACCCTCACCGCGCTCGTCGCCCGCGGCCACTTCGACGAACTGAACTTCCACATCCGCGCGGCCCTGCGCAACGGGCTCACCCCGGAGGAGATCAAGGAGGTGCTCCTCCAGACCGCCGTCTACACGGGCGTTCCGGCCGCGAACTCCGCGTTCGCCGTCGCCCAGGACGTGATCCGGGAGGAGACCACGCCCGAGGAGTAGCGCCCGCGTCGCGCGGAGATCCGCACGTCGGCCGAACCTCCGCGCACAGCAGGCACAATGGCCCCCATGGAGCTGATCAAGAAGGGCCACGCCTGCGTACGGGTCTCGAAGGACGGACGCACGCTCGTCATCGATCCCGGAGGCTTCAGCGAGGGCGACGCCGCCGTCGGAGCCGATGCGGTGCTGGTCACGCACGAGCACCCGGACCACTTCGACGAGGGCAGGCTGCGTGCCGCAATGGAGGCCAACCCGGCCGCGAAGATCTGGGCGCCGCGCAGCGTGTCGGAGAAGATCTCCACCACCTTCCCCGGCCGCGTGCACACGGTCGGGGAAGGCGACACCGTCGATGCCGCCGGCTTCGAGGTCGAGGTCCACGGGCAGCTGCACGCCGTCATCCACCCCGACATTCCGCGGATCGCCAACTGCGGCTACGTCGTGGACGGTTCCCTCTTCCACCCCGGCGACGCCCTGACCGTGCCGGGCCGCCCCGTGGACACGCTGCTGCTGCCGGTGCACGCGCCGTGGAGCAAGGTCTCCGAGGTCATCGACTATCTGCGCGAAGTGGCGCCGCGCCGCGCATTCGACGTGCACGACGGGCTCCTCGCGGATCAGGCACGGCCCGTCTACGACCGGCTGATCGGCGACCTGGGAGGCGTGGAGCACGGCCGACTGGCCCCCGGCGAGTGTGTCGGTGTCGCGCGGTAGATTTCACGGCATGCGTATCGCGACCTGGAACGTCAATTCCGTCGGTGCCCGACTGCCGCGGCTGCTGGAGTGGTTGGAGTCCTCCGGCACCGATGTGATCTGCCTCCAGGAGCTGAAGTGCTCCGCCGAGGCCTTCCCCGCCGCCGAGGTCAAGGCGCTGGGTTACGAGTCGCTGGTCAACGGCGACGGACGGTGGAACGGGGTCGCGGTGCTCTCCCGCGTCGGCCTGGCCGACACCGTCATCGGCCTGCCCGAGGGGCCGGCATACGACGGCGGGCAGGAGTCACGCGCCGCGGCGGCGACGTGCGGCGGTGTGCGCGTGTGGTCGGTGTACGTGCCCAACGGACGCGAGGTCGGCCACCCGCACTACGACTACAAGCTGCAGTGGCTCGAGGCGCTCCGCCGGACCGCCCGGCACGAGGTGTCCGGCGACCTCCCCTTCGCGATACTCGGCGACTACAACATCGCCCCGACCGACGAGGACGTCTACGACCGGTCCGTCTTCGAGGGCTCCACGCACGTCACCGAGCCGGAGCGCGCCGCCCTGAAGGCGCTGCGCCAGGAGGGCCTGTCCGATGTGATGCCGCGTCCCCTCAAGTACGACCACCCGTACACGTACTGGGACTACCGGCAGCTGTGCTTCCCGAAGAACCGGGGCATGCGCATCGACCTCGTCTACGGCAACGCCCCCTTCGCGGCGGCCGTCAAGGACGCCTACGTCGACCGGGAGGCACGCAAGGGCAAGGGCGCCTCCGACCACGCCCCCGTGGTCGTCGACCTGGACGACTGACTGTCCCGGCGGGTGGCTGCCGCCGAAAGCTCCGTGCGGTGCCCCTGTCCGGTCCCGGCCGTGGCCGCGGTCCTCGCCCCGGCTGCCGGGGGGCCCTGCGCAGTGCGCCGCGCTTCTGGGCGGTGGTGAGGCGCATCCTCGGCCCGGGCCGAGGATGCGGCACAGGTCGATGCGTTGTCAGTGGCCTGCACGCGTTCGCCCTGGCGTCATCGTTTGCCGACAGGGTGGACGCGGTTTCGAGCGGCACTGCTCGCTGCGATCAGGCTTGCACGGTGGGGCGGATGACGATCTCACTGACGTCGACGCCGTCGGGCTGTTCGATGGCGTAGCCGATGGCGGAGGCGATCGCCGAGGGCGGCATGGCGATCTCGTCGCGCTGCTGGGTCATGGAGGCAGCGGCCTCGGGGCTGGCCCCCTTGCCGACGCCTTCGGTATTGGTGAAGCCGGGCGAGACGAGGGTGACGCGCAGCTCGGGTCCCGATTCCTGGCGCAGGCCCTCGGTAAGCACCTTTACCGCCGTCTTGGTGGCCGCGTAGACCGCCTGGGGGGTTTTGACGACATAGGCCGCAGTGGAGCCGACGTTGACGAATTGGCCGAAGCCCTGCCTGCGGAAGACAGGCAGGGCCGCCCCGATGCCGTTGAGCAGGCCGGTGATGTGGGTGGAGACCATGGCGTCCCAGTCGTCCTGTCGCAGGTCATCGAACGGCGAGACGGCCATCGTGCCCGCATTGGAGACGAGGACGTCGAGTCGGCCGTACTGGTTGAGAGCCATGTCCGTCAGACGCTGGAGGTCTTCGCGGCGGGCGACGTCGACGATGACGCCGGCGGCGGTGCCGCCCCTCGCCGTGATGCTGCTGACGACGGAGTTCAGTCGCTCCTCGCGCCGCGCTCCGAGCACGAGTTGCGCGCCCTTTTCGGCGAGGTAGGTCGCGGTCGCCTCACCGATGCCGCTGCTGGCACCTGTGATCGCGATGACCTTGCCCTGGATACCCGACATGATCGGCTTCCTTTCCCGGCGTGCGCGCAGGTCAGAGGTGACCTACAGTGAAACCGGAGGCGTCCCCGGTTAAATTGAATCCTAAGTGGGGGTGTCTCCGTTTAGCAAGTCGAGGGGCTGCGAGAAGGGATGGCGAGCACTGATGACCGACGGAACGCCTCGGCCGTTGCGGGCCGACGCACGGCGAAACCGGGAGAAGATCCTTACAGCTGCTGTACGCGTCTTCACGACGGAGGGACTGGACGCGCACCTGGAACGCATCGCCAAGGAGGCGGGCGTGGGCAGTGGGACTCTGTACCGCAACTTCCCCACCCGGGAGGCCCTGATCGAGGCGGTCTACCGCAACGAGGTGGCCCACCTGTGCAATGCCGCCCCGGCTCTGCTCACACAGGAGTCGCCGGCAGAGGCCCTGCGCGCGTGGACACGCCTGTTCCTGGATTACGTCACTGCCAAGCACGGCATGATCGACGCCCTTCGCGCCATCGCTGCGACGGGAAGCAATCCTTTTGGTCATAGCCGGGAGATGATCCAGGCCGCCATCACCTCGCTCATGGATGCTTGCACGGCCGCCGGAGAGATCCGTACTGACATCCAGCCCGCCGACATCGGCGCTGCCCTGGAAGGCATCGCCCTCACTTCGGCGGGTGCAGAACACCGACAGCAAGCAGAGCGCCTGCTCGACCTCACCCTGGACGGCCTCACCGTCCGCCCGTGAGGACTCGTGTTGCGTGGGTCCGCTCCACCACCACAGGGCCTCGTCGGTCATTCGTCACCGTCGTCGTCCTCGTCGAGACCAGCGGCCCCGGGTCACGCAGCGGGCGCAGGGCGACCGTCGACGGGGAGGCACGCAAGGGCAGGGGTGCTTGCGACCACGCCCCCGTCGACTTGGACCACTGACCGGACGGGAGAGGGGCGCCCGCGGCCGTTCCGCGTGACGCCCCTTCCCGGCCGCGTTTGCGGCGGTGTGCGGCTACGGCACGAGCTTGTTCAGGTCCACCGACTCGCCCATCGCCTGGTATCCCGCGTCGCCCGGGTGCAGATGGTCCCCGCTGTCGTACGCGGGCAGCATCCGCTGAGGGCGCGCCGGGTCCCGTACGACCGCGTCGAAGTCGAGGACCGCGTCGAAGGTTCCCTTGTTGTCGCGGACGAAGGCGTTGACGGCGCTGCGCTTGGCCTCGACCTCCGGGAAGCAGTCCTTGTAGCCCTCACAGGGCGTCAGCGTGGCCCCGACGACGCGCAGCCCGCGCTCGTGCGCGCGCCGGGCGACCTCTTTGAGACCCGCGATGACCTCGTCCGCCGAGGCGCCCCACCGCACGTCGTTGATGCCTTCGAAGACGACGACGGTGTGTGCGTTGGTGTGCGCCAGCACGTCACGCTCCAGCCGGTGCAGGGCGCTGACGCCGCCGGTGTCGTCGCTGACTCCGTCGCCGGGGTAGCGGTCGGAGACGACGCGGTTCGCGGAGATCCCCTGGTTGAGCACTCCGTACTTCGGCACCTCCTGCTGCGCGCGCAGCCGCCGCGCCAGCACGTCCGGCCAGCGCCTGTTGGTGTCCGTCGTGGAGCGCACCCCGTCGGTGATGGAGTCACCGAACGCGACGACCGATCCCGGGCCGCCCCGCACATCGACGCCCGTCAGGAAGGGCCACACCTCCAACGAACCGGTGAAGGCGGCTCCTTCCTGGTCTCCCGTGCGGTCGCCGCTGCCACTGGGGCTGACGTAGCTGCGCTGGCTGGTCGCGCTGTGCACCGGCGCGGCCGCCACAGGCCCCGGCAGATGGATGCTCACCAGCAGATTGCTGTCAGCAGGCACCTGGAAGCCGACGGGATCGCTCACCGCGTGCGCGCCCGCGGGCATCACCACACCGTCACGGCCGCCGAATTGAAGCTTCACCGGCCGTCCCCTGCCGGTGGCACCCTCGCTTTGCGCGACGACGGAGGCCCGCCCGATCTCGACCGGCGCCGAGGCGAAGGTGTTCGCCAGCCGGATCCGTGTGCGCGAGCCGCCGGCGGAGGTGTGCACGACGAGACGGAGCGTCTGGTTCGTCCAGGGACCGACGGTGGTGTAGCCGGCGGTGCTCGTGGTCCAGCTCTCCGTCCACGTCGGCTCCTGCCGCCGTACCGACGCCGCGAAGACGTGCAGATCGCTCTCCGGGCCGGCGTCGCGCGGAAGGGTCACCGAGCGGATGGAGCGGCCCTCGTGGACCGGAACCGTCACCGCGTACAGCTTGGCCTTCTCCGTCAGGGGCGTGCCGGAGCGGGTGTTGACGTGCGGCAGGGCGACGGCCTTCGTCGCGAGGGGACCGCCGCGCCAGTCGGGAGCGGTCAGCGTGTACGTGGACGAGGAGCCGTCCCAGTAGCGGACGGTGCCCGTGCCGGTGACGCCGGCGCCGGGGCCGCCGCTGCGGGAGGTGCCCGCGACCAGCAGCGACACCGCGTTTCCGGATCCGCTGACCCGGACCTGCTGCCCGTCGGCGCGTACGTTGTCGGGCCGTCCCGGCTGCGTGTGGGGCCAGCGCAGGGAGGCGGAGTCGAGTCCGAGCAGGCGGCCGGGCTCCCAGCCGGCGGCCCTGAGGTCTTGCGCGGAGAGGGAGTTGCCCGCCCCGTCGAAGTCGGCCTCACCCGGACGTGCGTCGTCGCTCACCGCCCGGTTGTCGAAGAGCCGCTCCAGAGGGAGCGGCTCTTCGCTGGTCGTTGTCGTGCGGTCTTCCGCGACCGCTACCGCGGGGGCACCCGCGAGGGTCAGCAGGATCACGAGGGGAACACTCCACAGACGTCCGCGCACGCCGACGGTCCTCTCTCTTCGTCCGGCACCAACACCCTTTCCGCGCGCCCCGATTCGACCGAGGCCCGGTGAAGGTAGAGAGACGGCAAAGCGGCGTCAAGGTGTCCAGTCGGGACACCCACCGTTTTTTCCGCACGCCTGTCGATGCACAGCGTGCCTGTGGTGCTCGCCCATGTGGGGATGACACCCTGAAGCGCATGAACATCCCCTTCCTGGACAACTGGCGTAAGCGGCACGGCGCCGCGCAGAACGCCTCGATCGCGGACGCGGTGTCCAGCGACCCGGAGGGCGCCGCGCAACTCCTCTCGGAATGCGAACTGCTGCGGCACCACGCGGGGGATGCGGGAGTCGAACTCGACGACACGGCCGAGTCGTTGGCCGCCCTCGACCAGCTCCTTCCGCGCTGGCGCGAGGACCCGGAGATCACACCCTGGCTCGGCAGCGACGCGGGCCTGTACCTGGGGACGGTTCTCGTACGCACGGTCGCGGACGCCGAGTGGCGGCTGCGACAGGACGGTCAGCCGGTGGTGCGACTGGGTTCGGGCCGGGAGCTGGACGTCCTGGAAGAAGGGGCCTCGTGGGCGGAGACGGGCACGCCGGAGCTGTCGCAGCTGTACGCGGAGTTCTCCGAGGGGTGAGCCCGACCGCGAGCCGGGGACGAGGTACCTGCCCGAATCCATGTGTGGGGGCGTGCGGGCCGCGGCCGTGGCGCTGCCCGTGGTTCAGCTCTTCGCCCGGTGGCTGCCGCGACGTCCGCCGGATTCCGGATCGGCGGCGGAGACCGGCGGCGCGGTCGCGGCGCGGGTGACGTCGGCGACGAGCTCGACCACGTCCGCCCCGTACGCCTGGGAGTTGACGACCCTCAGCAGCACGCAGAAGTTCCCGTTGGCCCCGTACTTGCGCGTCAGCTGGTCCTGGTTCCGGACCAGATAGCGGGCGGCGGCCTGGTGGGTGACGGAACGCTGTCCGCAGAGGAGGAAGACGGGGCGGGCGGTGTCGCTCTGCCCGGCGGTGAGGCGGGCGAGCAGCACGTGCTCGCGCACGCCGGGCTCAAGCAGATGACGCTCGCCGCCGATGGTGAACGCGCCCCGGTCCGGGCTGCTGCCGGTCTCGGTGTCGATGTGGACGCCCGGCAGCAGGGACTGCAAATGGGCCGCCATGCGCCGGTTCGAGACAGGTCCGCCGATGCAGAACTCCGTGCGTTCCCCGAAGCCCTGCTGTGCCATGTCGTGGGATATGACGTCCGCGTTCGCTCCGCACTCCTTGACGACAGCCGACAACTCCAGCAGGGCGAAGACGTCGTTGCGGGCGACCGACCACTCGGCGGTGGCCGCGTCGCGGTTGACGACCATCAGGCATTCGGAGTGGTGCGGCAGTCCGAAGAACCGCTGCTTGCGGCTCAGTCCGCGTTGCCACAGGAAGTTGCGCGCGAACCAGCCCAGCGCGACGGCCAGGGCCACCGCGACGACACCCAGCACGAGAGCAGGCAGGTTCACCGTCATGGGGCGGCAGCGTACATGCGCAGGCGAGCGGGGTGCAGGGGAGTCGGCGGGATCGGAGCAGCACCGGTACTGACGCGTCTTCGGCGGCGGGCTAGTCTTCGCTGACCCGTCCCGTCAGGAGGCCCCAATGCGGCGCATGACCAACCGCCGTTCCGTCAGACTCTTCGCCGTGATCACCGCCACCGCGGCCGTCGCCACGGTGGGCGCGGCAGCCGCGCCCGCCCTCACCGGAAGCGGCCAGGACGGCGGGCACGAGCCGGCCAAGAAGCCCGTAGCGGTCGGCTACGGAGGTGCCGTCTCCAGCGTGGACGCCGACGCGTCCGCCGCGGGGATCAAGGTACTCAAGCAGGGCGGCAACGCCGTCGACGCCGCCGTCGCGACGGCGGCCGCACTCGGCGTCACCGAGCCCTACTCGGCGGGACTCGGCGGAGGCGGGTACTTCGTCTCCTACAACGCGGCGGACGGGAAGATACGCACCCTCGACGGCCGCGAGACCGCCCCGAAGAGCGCCGACGCGAAGCTCTTCCAGGAGGACGGCAAGCCCATTCCGTTCGACGAGGCCGTCACCAGCGGCCTGAGCGTGGGCACTCCCGGCACGCCCGCCACTTGGGAGAAGGCCCTCGGCAGGTGGGGCACCAAGTCGATGGGGAAGGTCCTCGCCCCCGCCGAGAGGCTGGCGCGCGACGGCTTCACCGTCGACAAGACCTTCCGCCAGCAGACGGCCGACAACGAGGAGCGCTTCCGCAAGTTCCCCGACACCGTCGACCTGTTCATGCCCGGGGGCAAGCTGCCGGAGACGGGCAGCACGATGCGCAACCAGGATCTGGCCCGTACGTACGACGCCATAGCGCGTAAGGGCACAGGGCAGCTCTACGACGGGGCGATCGCCGACGACATCGTCAAGACCGTGCGCAAGCCCCCGGTCGACCCCGACAGCGGGGACAAGGTGCGCACGGGCGACCTGACGCGCGACGACCTGAAGGCGTACGGGGTCAGGAAGCAGGCGCCCTCGCACACCCGGTACCGCGGTCTGGACGTCTTCGGCATGGCTCCCTCGTCCTCCGGCGGCACCACGGTCGGCGAGGCCCTGAACATCCTGGAGCGCGGCGACCTGAGCAAGCTCAGCGAGAAGAAGCTGCTGCACCGCTACATCGAGGCCAGCCGCGTCGCCTTCGCGGACCGCGGACGCTGGGTCGGCGACCCGTCGGCGGAGGACGTGCCCACGAAGGAACTCCTCTCGCAGCGCTTCGCCGACTCGCGTGCCTGCCTCATCAAGGACGACAAGGTGCTCAAGAGCCCCGTGGCGCCGGGAGATCCGCGTGATCCCTCGGACTGCGGCTCCGGCGACAAGGCCGCCCCGACGACGTACGAGGGTGAGAGCACGACGCACCTGACGACGGCGGACAAGTGGGGCAACGTGGTCTCCTACACCCTGACGATCGAGCAGACCGGCGGCAGCGGCATCACCGTCCCCGGGCGGGGCTTCCTGCTCAACAACGAGCTGACGGACTTCTCGTTCGCGCCAGCCGACCCGGACGTGCACGACCCGAACCTGCCCGGTCCGGGCAAGCGTCCGCGCTCGTCCATGTCGCCGACGATCGTGCTCGACGACGGCAAGCCCGCCTTCGCACTCGGATCGCCCGGCGGCGCCACGATCATCACCACGGTGCTGCAGAGCATGATCAACCACGTGGACCGTGGCATGCCGCTGGACAAGGCCCTCAACGCGCCACGCGCCAGCCAGCGCAACGCGGCGAAGACCGAGATCGAGCCGAAGCTGTACAACAGCGATCTGCGGCCCGAGCTCGAGGATCTCGGCCATGCCTTCACCAAGATCGAGGAGCTGGGCGCGGCGACCGCTGTGCAGCCGCTGCCTGACGGACGGTGGCTCGCCGCGGCGGAGAAGGAGCGGCGCGGCGGCGGCTCGGCCATGGTGGTGCGCCCCTCGAAGTAGGCGCCAGGAGAAGCCGGCAGGACCGGACGGTCGCAGGGAGCGGGACGAAAACCGCCCGTAGCATCCCGGTCACACTCGCTGTAACACGGCGGGTGTGCAATGCGGGGCATGTCAGATGTGCCCGCTTCCGCGACCGCCCGGCCGACCCTGGACCCGGTTCGTAGCTTCGCTGCCGAACTGGCCGCGCTGGTCGGGAAGTTGGATCCCGATGACGGCTGGTACGCGGTTTTCGGCGCTCATGACCCAGAGGGTCTGCGGGACTGCCTGTCGGCTCGTGAGGTTCCGCCGTGGGATGTCGTGGCCTCGCTGATCGAGGACTTCGCTCACCTGCACGGGCCCGGTGCCGCAATGCGGACGCAGGAGCGCCTGCGCCGGCTGCACTCCGCCGCGACCGCCGCGTACGACGTCCGGGCCGGCGGCGGTCCCGTGCTCCGGAGCCGACTCGCCCTGGTGGAGGGGGAGTTGGCCGAGGCGGCAGCGCGCGTGCGCGCACTTGAGCCGGACGGCGGCGCGGAACTGGCATGGGCGCGGGACCATCTCGCACGGGCCGAGGCGCGGCGCGCGGAACTGCGCGCCCGCCACGCCGCGCTGGACGACTCCACGGGGGATGAGCGGGGCGAGCCGGCGCACGTCCCGGGGCACAGCGAACCGGCTGCCCCTCCGGACGCCCTGGCGCGCCCCAACAGACGGCTGCGCACGGGCGGTTCGCGTTTCGCCGGGGCCCCCGCCGAAGAAGCGGACGCCTCCGGGCCCGTCGCGATCCTGCCGCCCGGCGCTCCCTCGCCCGACCTCGCTCCCCGCGCAGCTGAAGATGCGGGCGTCGCCGCGGCCGATGAACCGGTCCCGCGTGGTGCACGGTTCGCAGGGGCGGTGCGGCGCGCGGCTGCGGCAGTACCCGCCCCGGGGGAGGTCGCCGAGGCGCGGGCGGCCGCGGAGGATGCCGCCGCGCGGCTCGTGCGCCTGCGGGACGTGGGAAGCGGAGGTGAGGCGCACGCGCTGCTGTGCGACGCCGCGAGCCGGAAACCCCTCCGATTCGCCGCGCTGGTCGAGGAGTTGCGCCGACGCGGCATGGCCTCGGACGCGGGGATCCTGCTGTGGGAGGCGGCGGCCCTGCCCGTGGACGCCTTCGCCGCCGCAGCCGACGCGCTGTCCTCCTTGGGCCGCGTCGAGGACAGCGCGCGGATGCTGCGTCAGGGGGTGCACCGGCCGCCGCAGCAGATCGCGGAGGCCGCCCTGGCCCTGGACCGGGCAGGCCGCCGGGACGAGGCCGCCGAGCTGCTGGCCGCCGTGATCCGTGCCCGTACGCCCGCGGGAGCCGCCCAGGTGGCCCTTGCCGCGCCCGGGGTGCTGGTCGGCCTCGTCCTCGACGCGGCACGGGCGCTGTCCGAGGAGCAGTGCCGCAGGGTCGGCGACGCTCTTCGGACCGCGGGAGTTCCCGGCGTGCCGGGAGCGCCGTGACGGGCCGGCCGGGGATCGGGGTGCGCCACCGCCGCCGGCGGTTCTGCCTGGTGGACGAGTGTGTGCGCCGGTGCGGGCCGCCCGCGGGCACGTCCGCGGAATGCCAGATCGTTCGGGCGACGTGGCGCAGATGCCCTTGCCACCGTGCGTGACCCGACCTACGGTCACATTCTCACGTGGATCTACGCGTGTCGAATGGCCTTGACCTCCCGGCAAAGGAGCTGCTCATGCCCGATGTTGTGCGCGCCGCCCTCGTGCAGGCGACTTGGACAGGCGACACCGAATCGATGATCGAGAAGCATGAGCAGCACGCACGCGAGGCGGCCCGGCAGGGCGCCAAGGTCATCGGATTCCAAGAGGTCTTCAACGCCCCGTACTTCTGCCAGGTGCAGGACGCCGAGCACTACAAGTGGGCCGAGCCCGTGCCGGACGGCCCGACCGTGCGGCGGATGCAGGAGCTGGCACGCGAGACGGGCATGGTCGTCGTCGTCCCGGTCTTCGAGAAGGAGCAGTCCGGCTTCTACTTCAACACCGCGGCCGTCATCGACGCCGACGGCACCTTCCTCGGCAAGTACCGCAAGCACCACATCCCCCAGGTCAAGGGATTCTGGGAGAAGTTCTACTTCAAGCCGGGGAACGTGGGCTGGCCCGTCTTCGACACCGCCGTGGGCAAGGTCGGCGTCTACATCTGCTACGACCGCCACTTCCCGGAGGGATGGCGCGCGCTCGGCCTCGCGGGGGCGCAGCTCGTCTACAACCCGTCGGCCACGCACCGCGGCCTGTCCTCCTACCTGTGGCAGCTGGAACAGCCCGCCGCCGCCGTCGCCAACGAGTACTTCATCGCCGCCATCAACCGCGTCGGCCAGGAGGAGTACGGCGACAACGACTTCTACGGCACGAGCTACTTCGTCGACCCCCGCGGCCAGTTCGTCGGTGACGTCGCGAGTGACAAGGAAGAGGAACTCATCGTGCGCGACCTCGACTTCGGCCTGATCGAAGAGGTTCGCCAGCAGTGGGCCTTCTACCGGGACCGCCGCCCCGACGCCTACGACGGGCTGGTGCAGCCCTGATGAGCGCTCAGAACACCGCGGGCTCGTCGGCGGCGCTCCTGCAGCGTCACCGCGCCGTACTGCCCGACTGGCTCGCGCTCTACTACGACGAGCCGATCGAGATCACCCACGGCGAGGGACGCTACGTCTGGGACGGCGAGGGCAAGCGCTACCTCGACTTCTTCGGCGGCATCCTCACCACGATGACGGCGCACGCGCTGCCGGAGGTCACCAAGGCCGTCAGCGAGCAGGCCGGGCGCATCCTGCACACCTCCAGCCTGTATCTCGACCGGCCGATGGTGGAGCTGGCCGAGCGCATCGCCGCACTGTCCGGAATCCCCGACGCCCGCGTGTTCTTCACCACCTCGGGCACCGAGGCCAACGACACGGCGCTGCTGCTGGCCACCACCTACCGCCGCTCCAATCAGATCCTGGCGCTGCGCAACAGCTACCACGGCCGTTCCTTCTCGGCGATCGGCATCACGGGCAACCGTGCCTGGTCGCCCACGAGCCTCTCGCCGCTGCAGACGCTCTACGTGCACGGAGGCGTCCGAACCCGCGGTCCCTACGCGGCCCTGGACGACGCGGAGTTCATCGAGGCCTGCACCGCGGACCTGGAGGACATGCTCGGCCAGACCGGTGGTGACGTCTCAGCACTCATCGCCGAACCGGTGCAGGGCGTAGGCGGGTTCACCTCTCCACCCGACGGTCTGCTCGCCGCGTTCCGCCAAGTCCTGAACGAGCGCGGCATCTTGTGGATCAGCGACGAGGTGCAGACCGGCTGGGGACGTACCGGCGAGCACTTCTGGGGCTGGCAGGCGCACGGTCAGGCCGGCCCGCCCGACATGCTCACCTTCGCCAAGGGCATCGGCAACGGCATGTCCATCGGCGGCGTCGTCGCACCGGCCGACATCATGAACTGCCTTGCGGCCAACTCCATCTCCACCTTCGGCGGCAGCCCCGTCACCATGGCTGCCGGCAACGCCAACCTCAACTACCTGCTGGAGCACGACCTTCAGGGCAACGCCCGCCGCGTCGGCGGCCTGCTCCTGGAGCGGCTGCGTGCCGCGTCCGCCGGCCTGGGCGTCGTACGCGAGGTCCGCGGCCGGGGCCTGATGGCCGGGGTGGAACTGGTCGAGCCGGACACCGACATCCCGTCGCCGAAGGCAGCCTCGCTGGTGCTGGAGGCCGCGCGCGAGCGGGGTCTGCTCGTCGGCAAGGGGGGCGGCCACTCCACGAGCAGCGTGCTGCGCATCGCGCCACCGCTGAGCCTCACCGTCGCCGAGGCGGAAGAAGGCGCCGAAATCCTGGAGCACGCCTTGCGTACGGCCAACAACGAGCTGGGAGGGAAGAGAACGCAATGACGCACTCACGTACGGTCGTTCGCGGGGGACTCGTCATCACCGCGTCCGACGAGACGCACGCGGACGTACTCGTCGAGGACGGGCGGATCGTCGCCACCGCGGCCACCGGAAGCAGCGTCGCCGAGGGCTGGAACGCAGAGCACACGATCGACGCCACCGGCAAGTACGTCATCCCGGGCGGCGTCGACCCGCACACCCACATGGACATGCCTTTCGGCGGCACCTTCTCCGCCGACGACTTCGAGAGCGGAACCAGGGCCGCCGCCTGGGGCGGCACGACCACCATCGTCGACTTCGCCATCCAGACGAAGGGCCACGCCCTCCGTGAGGGGCTCGACCGCTGGCACGCCAAGGCCGACGCCCAGTGCTCCATCGACTACGGGTTCCACATGATCCTCTCCGACGTCAATCAGGGGACGCTGAAGGAGATGGACATGCTGGTGGAGGAGGGCATCACCTCCTTCAAGATGTTCATGGCCTACCCGGGCGTCTTCTACAGCGACGACGGGCAGATCCTGCGCGCCATGCAGCGCACCGCCTCCAACGGCGGCCTGACGATGATGCACGCGGAGAACGGCATCGCCATCGACGTCCTCGTCGAACAGGCACTGGCCGCCGGCCGCACCGACCCGCGCTACCACGGCGAGGTGCGCAAGGCGCTGCTCGAGGCGGAGGCGACGCACCGGGCCATCCAGCTTGCGCGGGTGGCCGGTTCACCGCTGTACGTCGTGCACGTCTCCGCGGAGGAGGCCGTTGCCGAGCTGGCGACGGCACGCGACAAGGGCCTGCCGGTCTTCGGGGAGACCTGCCCGCAGTACCTGTTCCTCTCCACGGACAACCTCGCCGAGCCGGACTTCGGCGGCGCCAAGTACGTCTGCTCGACGCCGCTGCGGCCGCGCGAGCACCAGGCCGCGCTGTGGCAGGGACTGCGCACCAACGACCTCCAGGTGGTCTCCACCGACCACTGCCCGTTCTGCTTCGTCGGCCAGAAGGAGCTCGGCCGCGGCGACTTCTCCAAGATCCCCAACGGGATGCCGGGCGTCGAACACCGCATGGATCTGCTGCATCAGGCCGTGCTCGACGGCCACATCTCGCGACGCCGCTGGATCGAACTCGCCTGCGCCACACCGGCCCGCATGTTCGGGCTGTATCCCAAGAAGGGGACCTTGCAGCCCGGTTCGGACGCCGACATCGTCATCTACGACCCGCAGGCTCAGCAGACGCTCTCCGTCGACACCCACCACATGAACGTCGACTACTCGGCGTACGAGGGCAAGCAGATCACCGGTCAGGTCGAGACGGTGCTCTCACGCGGCGAGACCGTCATCGACAGGCGCACCTACACAGGACGCGCGGGGCACGGGCAGTACACCCCCCGCGGTCTGTGCCAACTCCTCGACTGAAACCAGCGGTTGAAAGGAACGGACAGGCATGGACTTCGGACTCGTACTGCAGACGGACCCGCCCGGCTCGCGGACGGTCGGCCTCATGCGGCGTGCCGAGCGGCAGGGCTTCCGCTACGGGTGGACCTTCGACTCGGCGGTGCTGTGGCAGGAGCCGTTCGTCATCCACAGCCGCGTGCTGGAGAACACCGAGCGGCTGATCGTGGGCCCCATGGTCACCAACCCCGGCACCCGCTCATGGGAGGTCACGGCCTCGACCTTCGCCACCATGAACGAGATGTACGGCAACCGCACCGTGTGCGGCCTGGGCAGGGGCGACTCGGCGATGCGCGTGGCCGGGCGCAAGCCCAACACCCTCGCGCGGGTCAGCGAGGCGATGTCCGTGATCCGCGACCTCGCGGAGGGACGTGAGGCGGTCGTCGACGGCACGCCGCTCAAGCTGCCGTGGGTGCGTGACGGGAAGCTGCCCGTGTGGATGGCGGCGTACGGGCCCAAGGCCCTGGCCATGGCGGGCCGCGAGGCGGACGGCTTCATCCTCCAGCTCGCCGACCCCTATCTGACGGAGTCGATGGTGAAGGCGGTGCGCGTCGCGGCCGCACAGGCCGGCCGTGACCCGGACGACGTCACCGTCTGCGTGGCCGCGCCCGCGTACGTCGGTGACGACATCCAGCACGCCCGGGAGCAGTGCCGCTGGTTCGGCGGCATGGTCGGCAACCACGTCGCCGACCTCGTCGCACGCTACGGCGAGGACTCCGACCTGGTGCCGTCGGCGCTGACCGACTACATCAAGGCACGTCAGGGCTACGACTACACGCACCACGGTCGCGCCGGGAACCCCGACACCGAGTTCGTCCCCGACGAGGTCGTCGACCGTTTCTGCCTGCTGGGCCCTGCCGAGGCGCACATCGAGAAGCTGCGCACCCTGCGGGACCTCGGAGTCGACCAGTTCGCCGTGTACGCCATGCACGACGCCACGGAGTCGGTCATCGACGCCTACGGACGGGACATCATCCCCGCACTGAACAAGTGAGCGGCCGCCGGCCGGGCAACGCGGGCACCGCTCGCCCGTAACGCCCGGCCCCGTACCGACGATCTCGTACCCACAACCGAACAACATCCCAGCACCGAGCAGAAGAGGTGTGTGCCATGACCGGGACCGTTCCAACCGCCGCACCGGGCCCGCAGGACGTGCCCGGTCACGGCAGCACCGAAGAACTCACCCATCCCGACGGCCGGGTGGAGCTCGCCGAGGGCGCGATACCGGAAGGCAGCCGGTTCGCCAACGCCGACCTTCATCCGGTGCCTATGACCAAGCGGCACTGGACCACGTACAACTTCGTCGCCGTGTGGGTCGGCATGGCCCACAACATCCCCTCGTGGATGCTCGCTTCGGGTCTCATCGCCTTCGGCATGGACTGGAAGCAGGCCGTCCTCACCATCGCCCTGGCCAATGTGATCGTGCTGCTGCCGATGCTGCTGACGGGCCACGCGGGCCCCAAGTACGGCATTCCCTTCCCCGTCTTCGCACGTGCCTCCTTCGGAGTGCGCGGGGCGAACCTTCCCGCGATGATCCGTGCGGCTGTGGCGTGCTGCTGGTTCGGCATCCAGACGTGGATCGGCGGCCAGGGCATCTTCGTGCTGCTCGGCAAGATCTTCGGCGGCTGGACGGAAGCCGCGAAGATCGGCGGTGAGCCCTGGACGCTGTGGCTGTGCTTCCTGCTGTTCTGGGCGCTCGAACTCGCCATCATCTACCGGGGGATGGAGACGCTCCGCCGCTTCGAGAACTGGGCGGCGCCGTTCGTCCTCGTCGGTGCGGCGGTGCTCCTGGTGTGGATTGCCGTCAAGGCGGGGGGCTTCGGGCCGCTGCTGGACGAGCCGTCGAAGCTGGGCTGGGGCTCCGAGTTCTGGCCGGTCTTCTTCCCCGCGCTGATGGGCATGATCGCCTTCTGGTCGACCCTGTCGCTCAACATCCCCGACTTCACGCGCTTCGGCGCCGGCCAGCGGGCGCAGGTGTGGGGCCAGTCCCTGGGCCTGCCCACGACGATGACCCTTTTCGCCCTGATGTCGGTGTTCGTCACCTCCGGCTCGCAGGTGCTGTACGGGGCCTCGGTGTGGGACCCGGTGGAACTCGCAGGGAAGACCGACAACGTCTTCGGACTGCTCTTCGCCCTGGTGACCGTGCTCATCGCCACGATCTCCGTGAACATCGCGGCGAACGTCGTGTCACCTGCGTACGACCTGGCGAACCTCGCGCCGAGGTTCATCAACTTCCGTACGGGCGCGCTCATCACGGGCCTCATCGGAGTGGTGATCATGCCGTGGAAGCTCACGGAGACGCCCGAGCTGTACATCTACACCTGGCTCGGCACGGTCGGCGGCCTGCTCGGCACCGTCGCAGGCATCCTCATCGCCGACTACTGGATCGTGCGCCGCACCCGCCTGCACCTGGCCGACCTCTACCGCGAGGGCGGCGCGTACTGGTACAGCGCCGGCTGGAACTGGCGGGCAGTCGTTGCGTTCGCGGTGGGCGGGCTGCTGTCCGTCGGCGGCTCCTACTCGGCCAAGGGGAAGGGCCCCTTCCCGGCCGACGGTCTGATCCCCTTCCTCCAACCCCTCGCTGACTACGGCTGGTTGGTCGGCGTCACGAGTTCGCTGCTGCTGTACGTGCTGCTGATGCGGGTGAGCCCGCCGAAGGCGGCAGTCGGGGGGTGACTGGCGAGCGCCCCCCGTCGGGGGAGACCCCGTGAACCTGGCACTCAGCTGTGTCCGGGTCTCTGCTCGCCGCTGTGGTTGCCCCCGCCGCAGCGGGTGTAATGCGGTGGCCGCGGTTCGCGGCCTGGTGTTTGGATGCTTGGCGTGACTTCTGTGGATCTTGATGATCGTCGTGAGGTACTGGACCGGCTTGAGCAGTATTACGACGCGGTTCCTCGCCCCGGCGCACGGGTCGAGGACATGGTCCGCTGAGCCTGTTCATCCGGGAGGGCCAGGGCTGGCCCCTCTATGCACGCCCGGCCCTGGGGTCGTCCGGAGCCGTCATTGCTGCCCAAGTGAGCCGAGCACGCGCCCGGCAGCGGGAGTTGGGCACACCGGAGAGTTTCGAGTGGGTCGCCGAGACGACGCCGAAGTTGCGGGCCGCAGCGGAGGAGGCAGGGCTGGTGGTGCACGAGCACCCCTTGATGGTGCTCGGCCCCGACGTTCCGGACCCGCTCATGCCGGAGTCTGCCGACGGCACAGTGGTGCGGACCGTGGGACCGGACGATCCGGCCCTGCCGAGCGCCGTGGCCGTCCCTCACCTGGCCTTCGCCGAGCCCGGAACCCTTCTCGGCGTGGCCGGGGTGGCCGAACTGGGGGAAGCGGTACGTGACCGCATCCATGACCGCTCGGTGGAGCACACGGCCTCACGCATCCTCTCCGGCCTGACGTGTGTTGCGGCCGCGGTGGAAAACGGAACGGCGCTTTGCTCCGGCCAGCACCAGCCGGTGGGGGCAGTCAGTGAGATCGTCGGCGTGAGTACCCTGCCCACCGCGCGCCGACGTGGCCTCGCGCGCGCCGTAATCGCGGCGTTGGTGGCCGATGCACGGTCAAGTGGTGTCAAGACTGTCTTCCTGTCTGCGGGCGACGACGACGTCGCCCGCATCTACAGCGGGCTCGGTTTCTGCCGCGTGGCCACCGCTCTGATCGCGGAGCCTCCCGAGTAGCGCCTTGCCGGTACGCAGGGGAGTCCTCGGGCTCCGCAACGGGTGTGGCCCACCCCTCCGCGATGTGGAGGGAGTTGTTCGGCAGGGGCGGGCAACAGGGCAGCCGGCGCGCCCGTCGCCCGCCGGGCCAGGGCCTGATGCGCCTGTCGCCGCCCTCGTCAGGCGGAGACCGCGCACACCCGGAGGCCGGGCATCATGGGGTGATGAACCAGAACGGAACCCCGATGGCGGTGCTGCTGCATGGCTGGCCGGTCACGACCGGTCACTGGCGATTCCTGATTCCGGCGCTCGAAGCCGCCGGCATCACCGCGGTCCCGGTCACGCTTCCGGGACTTGGGGCCGTTCCGGCCGCCGCGGTGACCGACTACCGCAAAGCGGCACTTGCCGACCGGGTCCGGGCACGGCTGGCACAGGAGGGTGTCACCCGCTGCGCCGTCGTCGGTCACGACTGGGGCGCGACGGTCGGATACTTCATCGCAGCCTCCGCACCCGAGTCGGTCAGTGCGCTCGTGATCGAGGAAGAGATCCTTCCCGGTGTCGACGTGGAGATCCCAGTGGCCGGCCGCGACTTCTATCCGACCTGGCACGGCCCTTTCAATCGGCAACCCGGCCTCGCGGAGAAGCTCGTGCCGGGCCGGGAGGCGGCGTATTACGGCACGTTCCTGGAACAGAGTGCCGGACCGAGCGGCCTCCATGCGGACACCCAACAGGCCTACGTCGAGGCCTACAGCACTCCTGGCATCCTGGACGCCGCTCTTTCCTACTACCGCACCCGGTCCGAAGACATCGACGACGTTCAGGCACTCGCCACCCGTCCCGTGTCCACGCCTGTTCTGGCGATCGGAGGCCGCCGGGCAATGGGTGAAGCCGTCGCCGAGGGAATGGCCACCCTCGCAACTGACGTCACCCGGCTCGTTCTCGAGCAGTCCGGCCACTACCCGGCAGAGCAGGAACCAGAGAGCGTGAACCAGGCGATCGTACGGTTCCTCCGGCAGCACTCCTGAGCACCGATGCCGCCTCTCAGAACAGGGACTTGAGGTATCGGCATCAGCTTGGGAAGCACCGGCCTATAGCCGAGACCCGTCCAGGTCGTAGTCGAAGGTGTACGGGTAGGACGTTTCGCCTTGCCTGGCCGTGTAGTTGCCGGTTCCGCGCAGCCCTGTGAGGTCTTCGGTACCTGAACCGGACACCACCTCGAAGGTGCAGTGCACGGTGCCGTCCGCGTCGAACCAGCCGCGTTCCTCCAGGACGAAGGTGCCCTTCCGGCCGTCGAGGTGGCCCGCGAGCAGTTCCATGCCGGTGAACGTACCGGCGGTCTCCGAGATGTAGGCGACGGCGTACTCACACGTGGTGTCCGCGGCCTCGACACCTCCGGAGAAGGTGTTGGTGACGGAAGCACGGGCCAGTCTCGGGTTCGTTCCGCTCGTGCCGACCGCGCTCTCCTCCCAGTTGGCGAAGGTGAAACGGCCGGTGGTCCGCTCGGGCATGGGTGTCCTCTCGGTCGGCGGCATCGGATCGCGCCGCGGTCTCAGAGATCAGCCTCGTCGCCGTACCTGACACCTTCTGTCAGGTACGGAAGGACAATGGCTCCATGCGTGCCGACCGGCTTCTCTCCCTGCTCCTGCTGCTCCAGAACCGTGGGCGGATGACCGCCCCCGAACTAGCGGCGGAGCTGGAGGTGTCGGTACGTACGGTTTACCGGGACGTCGAGGCGCTCAGCGCGTCGGGCGTGCCGGTCCGTGCCGACCGCGGGCCCTGCGGCGGCTACCGCCTGATGGACGGGTACCGCACGCGGCTGACCGGGCTCACGGACGCGGAGGCCGGCTCCCTCTTCTTCCCCGGAGCACCGGGGCCGGCGCGCGACCTGGGCCTCGGCGCGGTGCTGGCGACCGCCCGGCTGAAGCTTCAGGCCGCTCTCCCCGCCGAACTGGCCGAACGGGCCAGGCGCGTGGAGGACCGCTTCCATCTGGACGCGCCGGCATGGTTCCGCGACGCCGACCCCGTCCCGTATCTGGCACCGGTAGCGCAGGCGGTGTGGGAACAGAGGGTGCTGCGTGCGCACTACCGGAAGTGGAACGGCGAGGTGCGCCGGGAGCTGCACCCGCTGGGCATCGTCCTCAAGGGCGGCATCTGGTATCTCGTGGCCCGGGCCGACGGAGGCGTGCGCACCTACCGGATATCGCGGCTCCTGGCCCTGGACACGGCGGATGAGGTCTTCGAACGACCGGCGGGATTCGACCTGGCCGCCTATTGGGAGGAGTCGTCCCGGCGTCTGGAGTCGGCACTGCACAAGGGCACGGCCCGCCTGCGGATCTCGCCCTGGGCACAGCGGCTGCTGCCCATGCAGTTCGGTGCGGTGGGCGCGCGAGCCGTCGAGAGCGCGGGCCCGCCGGACGCGGAGGGCTGGGTGCACGTGGAGATACCCGTGGAGACGCAGGCCGTCGCCGTCGGTGACCTGCTCAGGCTCGGTTCGGACGCCGAGGTGCTCGGTCCGCCCGAGTTGCGGCAGGCCGTCGCGGAGGCCGTTGCCGTACTGGCCGCCCGCTACGCGGCGCCATGACTCCCGACTGGTGCGCCGCCCCCGCACTCCGCACGAGCGCTGAAGGACAAGGGCCGCAGGGACGCGCCGCCGGATGGGCGCGCCCCGTCACAACTCCGCGTCGAGGGAGAGGCGGTGGACTCCAGGGAGGTAGGCGTCGAGCTCTCCCGGGGTGAAACGTGTCATGCCGACGACGTGCCAGAACTCGCCCGCCACATCCCCCTCGTACTTGTATCCGCCGCTCGGCGTCAGCGCCGCCCAGCCGCCGGGCACACCGATCAGCGTGGCCCGCAGTTCGGGGGTCTCTTCGGGCTCCGTCCCGTCGGGGAGGCTCCACAGGCGGACCGTGCCGTCCTCGCCGCCGCTGGCCAGCTGCGTACCGTCCGGGCTGAAGGCGAGGGTGTGCACGCGGCCGGTGTGGCCCGTCAGCCGAGCGGTCATCTCGCCGCTGTCCGCGTCCCACAGGCAGATGGCGCGGTCGTCCCCGGCGGTCGCCAGCAGCGGGCGCCGCGGGTGCGCCGCCGCCGTCCACAGCCGTCCGCGGTGCCCGCGCAGCACGTGCCGCTGCTCGCCGTCCTCCCACACGACGGCCGTGCCGTCCCAAGAGGCGCTCACCAGTGCGCTGTTGCCGCAGCAGAAGGTGACGGCGTACACGCGGTCGGCGTGCCCTTCGAGGTCGGCGACGAGGCGTCCGGTCGAGGGCTCCCACAGCCTGACGTGGCTGTCGTCGCATCCGGTGGCGAGGAGTTCGCCGTCCTCGCGGAACGCGATGGAGCGCACCCGACCGCGGTGCAGCGTCAGCGTCGTCAGATGCGCACCGGTGGCCCGCCACCACAGCTGGACGGTGTCGTCGTCGTTGGCGGTGGCCAGGAGTTCACCGTCGCCGCTGAAGGCCTCCGCCCACGTGTGGTCGGTCTCGACGTCGATCTCCCGCAGGTATTCGCCGTTCGTGGCGTTCCACAGATAGACGTCGCCGTCGTTGCTCGCCGTGCCGAGCAACGGACCGGCGGGGCTGAAGACAGCGGAGACCAACCGGTCGCCGCGGCCGGAGAGTTCGGTGGTGCGGCGTCCCGTGCGGGCGTCCCACATTCGCACGAGTCCGTCGTTGCCGCCGGTGGCGAGCAGGGCGCCGTCGGAGCTGAAGGCGAGCGTGTTGACGCGACGCCCGTGGCCGCGCAGGATCCGCTTGCCCTGACCCGTACCGGCGTCCCAGATCTGTGCACCGCCGTCGTTGCCGACCGTGAGCAGCTGACGGTCCTGCGGGCGGAAGGCACACGCCCAGGCGGAGCCGCGGTGTTCGATGGGCTGCTGCGGCAGCAGAGCCACCGAACGCCCGCCCGTTCCACGGGCGTTCACCCGCCACAGCCGCACTGCGCCGTCGCTGTCGCACGCGGCCAGGAGCCGGCCCTCGTCCCCGAACAGCACCTGGTAGACGGCACCGGTGCCGCGCTCCAGCGTGCCGGCCGGCGCCCCCACGCGGGGATCCCACAGGCGTACTTGGCCGTCGGTGTCTCCGCTGACGAGCAGGCCGCCCGCCGGGTGGAAGTCGAGCGTGTAGACGTGGCCCGAGTGGCCGGTGAACTCGTGCAGCAGCCGGGGCGCGCCCTCTCGCGGCCCTTCTCCGGAGGCCGCCATGTTCCAGACCCGTACGGTGCCGCGGCCTTCCGCGCCGCGGTCGGCGGTGGCCAGCAGTGTCCCGTCGGGGCTGAACCTGGCTCGGTAGACGGCCCCTTGATGACCGTCCAGTTCAGCGGCGCACCGCCCCGTGCGGGTGTCCCAGACCCGCAGGGCCGCGCCCGCGTCACCCGTGACGAGTGTGGCGCCGTCGGGGCTGAAGACGGCTGTGTACACGGGCACGGTGTGGCCGGGCAGCCGGTGCAGAGGCTCACCGGTGGCCACGTCCCACAGCGTCACCAGCCCCTCGGCGTCACCGGTGGCCAGCAGCCGTCCGTCGAGGTCGAGCGAGACGGGCCAGACGCCGCCTGGGTGGACCTCGATCCGGTGCCGGCAGCTGCCCGAGACGGGGTCCCACAGCCGCACCTCCCCGTCGGCCGCGCCCGTGGCGAGCACGTTCGCGCGGAACTTGACGGCGTACACCCGTCCTTCGTGGCCGTGCAGCGTACGCACCGCCCGGCCGGTGTCCGCAGCGCACACCAGCACGCCGCCGTCCTCGCTGCCGACGGCGAGCAGTTCACCCTCCGGACTGTAGGAGACGGGCTCGGGCAGCCGGCTCGTGCGCATGTCGAAGCCGTAGGGGACGCCTACGCCCGAGGGACGCAGCCCCGCCTCGACCGGCATGCCCGGGGCGATGGCGGCAGTGGCCAACTCCGGTGCCGTTACGGACTGTTCGTCGGTGACCGGGTCGATCAGCGCGGCCCTGTTCCAGCGGCTGTCCGTCAGCCGGGTGCCGCGCAGATCGGTCCTGGTCAGCCGCGCCCGGCGCAGGTCCGCGCCGGTGAGGTCGGCGCCGCTGAGGTCCGCCTCGTCGAGCCGGGCGCCGACGAGACGGGCACCGCGCAGCACCGCACCGGAGAGATTGGTGCCCAGCAGCCGGGCGTCGGTCAGGTCGGCACCGGTCAGGTCGACGCCGGAGAAGTCACGTGCGGAGAGGTCCTCCCCGACGAGACGGGCGCCCCGCAGGTCGGCGTCGGCCGGCACCCGCAGACGGTCGATGACACGCACCGCGTTGGCGCGGGCGGCCTCGCTCGTGCGGGGCCCGGGGGAGTTGAGCACGTCCTGGACCCACTCGGTGCACAGCGAGTGGTCCGCCAGGTCGCAGAAGAACTCCACGGCGAGCTGGGTGAGGGGACGCGCGGCGAGCAACGTGTCGTCGCCGAGCGCCAGTTGGGACGCAGCCTCGCGGGCGATGAGCCATTCCACGACGGAACCGTGGATGAAGTGGAAGAGCCCTTCCTCCGTGCGCACGAGGAGACTCCCCGCGCCGACGGCCTGCGCGCTCTCCTGGGTGGACATCGAACCGCTGCCCACCAGCCCGCTGAGCGTCTCCGCGACGGTCTCGGTCAGTTCGTCCAGGCGCAGCGCGCTGCGGCCGCTCTCCCACAGCCGCTGTGCGAGGGCGGTGACCGCGGCCCACAGGTGGTCGATGCTCAGCCCGGGAGCGGCGCCGGGACCGCCCTGGCCGCGGCGTTCCTCGAAGGCGAGCCAGGCGGCGAAGACGTCCTCGTACAGGCCCGCGGGGCTCAGCGCGCGGCCCGCCCCCGCCACCGCGCGAAGCTGCTCGGTCCCCAGGTCGGCGACGAAGCTGAGCAGCCGCGGATTGCGGCTCAGCTCCAGCAGGTCGGGAATGTTCTGCAGCAGGCGGAAGCGCTCGTCGGCAAGTGCCTCGTCGCCGTAGCGGTTGACGAGATAACTGCGGATCTGCGCCGGGACGAAGCCTTCGAGGGAGAGCACGCGGCGCCGGGGGAGCATCCCGACGCGCTCGCCGAGCGCGGTGAGCACCTGCGCCTGCGACTTGAAGTGCTGGGTGCGGCTGCTGACCACGATCTTGGCGTTGTCGACGGACGCGTCGAGCAGGACCTGGAGGTGGTCGGCGGCCCGGTCGTAGCTGACGCGGTTGACCAGTTCGTCGAAGCCGTCGAAGAGCAGCACGACGCGGCCTTGTCCGAGCATGTATCGCAGCGCCCGCAGGTCGATGGTGTCGACGCCGCTGCCGGCCAGGTGTGCCGCGACGAGACCTTCGAGGCTGTGCGCTCGGTCGAGGGTGTTGAGCGGGATCAGCAACGGCGTGAGATGGGGCAGCTGTTCGGGAATGCGGCGGGCCAACTCCCGCAGGGCGAAGGTCTTTCCGTGCCCGAAGTCACCGAGGAGCAGGACGAAGCGGCCGTGGTCCGCAGCCAGCAGGTCGAGCATGTTCTCGACGAGGCCGTCGCGTTCCTCGCCGTCCGGCCGTTCCGCGTCGCGGTAGCGCCCGGGGAGGTAGAGGCCCGGCGCATAGCGGTCGTCGGCGCTGAGACTCGCCGTCTGCGCGGCGACGTACGTGCGCAGATCGAGCAGCCCCTGGAACTCGAGGAAGCTGCGGACGCGGATGCCACGCCGGCCGGCCCGTTCACGCAGAGACCGGTCCGGCGCGGGACCTTCGTGGACGATCTCCGCCTCGGAGCCGGTGTCGGTCGCGTGGGCCTGCGCGATGAAGCGGTCGATCTCCTCTTCCGCCGGAGTGGCCGGATGGACGGCGATGCGCTGCTGCCGCACCACCCCTTCCTCGTGCCAAGTGGCCATGATCTGGGCCATGTCGTGCGGATCGCGGCGGGGGACGTCACGCAGGCGCACACTCTCGTGGCGGGCCCGGCACACCTCACGTACGCGCTCGGCGAGCGAGTCGGCGGGTTCTTCGAGGGGGCGGCTGTCCCTGTCGTCCTCGGCCGCCGGTGCTGCGGGGACCGGGACGGGCAGGGGCGCCGCGGACTCGTCGGCGACGGCGAAGATCCGGTGGGCGGCGCGCCATTCGAGGGGAAAGTCCGAGGGCTCGCTGCCGGCTTCGTCCGTCCAGCGCGTGACGCCGTCGGCGCCGACGCGCAGCAGTTCGCAGCGGGCCGGTGCCGCGGAACCGAACACGGGCAACTCGCCCGCGGGCGTGACCAGTCGGGTGTGGGACGGTTCGGAGGAGGTGGTGCGGGGACCGCCGGTGGGACCGTGGAGCACGAAGTGCAGGCGGCGGGCGGTCAGCCGGGCGAAGGTGTCGGCGTCCCGCAGGGGGCCCGGGCCGCCCGGAGCGTCACCGGGCCGCTGCCGCCCCTCGTTCAGCGGATGCCGCACCACGCCGATGCGCAGCCAGCCCTCCTCCTCGTACGTGCGCAGCGCCTCGGAGAACCAGGTGGCCTGGTCGCGTCCCAGGAAGCCGTACTGGTCGTCCTCGCGGTGGCTGAAGGCGATGGAGGAGTTGAACCCGGCGACGACGGTGTGCAGTTCGGGCACGGGGAACAGCGTCCATGGCTGGTCGCTCTCGAAGACCGTGTCCATGCCCTGGTAGAGGCCGCGGAAGAGCCGTGTGTAGTGGCGCCACTTGGGCCAGTACGGCGGCTGCGGCGGCACCTCGTCGGCCTCGCAGGTGTGGAAGTAGCCGAGGCACGCCGCCTGGCTGACGTCCTGGGTCCCCGGCACGATCACCATCCGCTGCGGCGGCAGGTCCAGCTGGGAACGCAGCCCTGTCAGGAAGTTGAGGGCCTGGTCGCATTCGCGGGGGCTTCCGGACGCGGTCAGGTCACCCGAGACGACGAGGAGATCGGGCGCGGGCGCACCGGCGTCCTTCAGCTCCACCAGGTCGCTCCACATCTCCCGCAGCAGCACGTCGGGTTCACGGCCGCGCCCGAAGTTGGGCCCGGCCACGTGCAGCACCGACAAGGCGTCCTGCCGCGACGCGGTCCCGCCACCCGGTGCGGACGGGTACTGCGGGGCCCTGGCGGGCCGTCGGCGTCCGGACCAGCCCGTGCGACCGAGCGGGCGCTGGCCGTCGTCGTGCGGGCCGGCGGAGTCGTGCGGCACGCGCGGCCCGGGAACCTCCCCGGTGGCGCTGCCCGGGTAGCCGGGCCGCAGCCCCGGGCGTGCGTGCCCCTCGACGGCCTGTCCGACGCGCGTGAGCAGCATGTCGCGGGCGGTCTGCGTGTCGCTGACGCCCACCAGGTCGACGTACGTGATCGTCGCGAGGAGGCCCTCGATGGGGATGTCCTCGACGCGCACGGTCAGCAGCTTGCGCTCGGGCGCCTCCGGCTCGGCACGCAGCGCCGCCTGCCACTCCATGCGCCCGTACGTCGAACGCCCGTAATGGCTGGAGAGGACGGCGATCACGGCGACGGACTCGCTTACTCCGCGGTCCATGAAGTCGATGAAATTCGTGCCCGGGACGAAGTCCCAGGCCTGGATCACCGTGCGGTAGCCGGCTTCCTCCAGCGTCCAGGCGATCCACGAGGCCCATTGCTCGTCCGCCGGGGAGTAGCTGATGAAGAAGTCCAAGTCCCGCGTGTGGCCCACCAGTTCCCCGTTGCCCGTCATGGAAGCATCGTAGGAGCTGAGAGGCATGTCGGGCACCTCGGGTTCGACGGGCAGCGACATTCTCCTCACGTCGCGTGTGCGATTCTGTGTGCCGTGCGCATCGTGAAGAGAGTGCATCCCCTGGACTGGTTCGCCGGCGGACTCCTCGTCTGCGGGATCCTTCTGGTCGCCACCGGGCTGCTGCCGACCGGCCCGGCCGGGGAGGCGATGACCCGCATCGGGCCGCTTCTGGTCTTCCTCGCCACGGTGATCGTCCTGGCCGAACTGACCGGCAGGGCCGAGGTGTTCGACGCCGTCGCCTCATGGGTCGCCCGCACCGGCAGGGGCAGCTATCCGCTGCTGTTCTGCCTGTGCGTGCTCTTCGCGTCCGTCACCACGATCACGCTCAACCTGGACACCACTGCCGTGCTGCTCACGCCCGTGATGCTCGCGCTGTCCACGCGGGTCGGCATCGCGGCCGTGCCGCTGGCGATGACGACGGTCTGGCTGTCGAATACGGCGAGCCTGCTGCTGCCGGTCTCCAACCTCACCAACCTGCTCGCCGCCGACCGCGTGGCGCTCTCGCCCGTCGAGATGGCCACCACCATGGGGCTGCCGCAGCTCGCCTCGATCCTGGTGACCATGGCCTGTCTGTGGGGCTTCTACTGGCGCCTCGGCCGACGGAACGCCGAGAGCTACATACCTCCGCAGCCGCTGCGGCCCGCGGACCCCGTGCTCTTCCGTGTGTGCGCGCTCGCGTGCGCCGGGTTCCTGGTGGCGATCCTCGTGGCCGATGTGCCGCTGTGGTCCGCCTCGCTGACGGCGGCTGTGGTGGTCGTCGTGGCATTCGCGGTCAGGCGCAGAGCGGACCTGCGGCTGACGCTCATCCCGTGGCGGCTGCTGATGATGGTCCCTGGGATGTTCCTCGTCGTGGAGACCGTCAACGCACACGGGCTGCACGATCTGCTCACCGCGACGATCGGCGCGGACGGCGGCCTGCTGGGCATGCTCCGCTCGGCGGGCGTGGGCGCCGGCCTCTCCAACGTCCTCAACAACCTCCCCGTCTACCTCGCGGGGGAGGCGGCCGTCCCGGTTGCGAACGAGCACCAGCTGCTTGCCCTGCTCATCGGCACCAACGTCGGTCCCCTGGTGACACCTTGGGCGTCACTGGCGACGCTGCTGTGGTTCGAGCGGTGCCGCTGGCACGGCACCCGGATCCCCCTGCGCCGCTTCATGGCCACCGGGCTGGTGCTCGCCGTGACGGCGACGCTCTCGGCCACCGCCGTTCTCGCCCTGATCTGAGAAGCGGCCTGGTCACTCCGCCGCCGGCGCGCCGCCGGAGGCCGCTGCCGCCAGATCCACCAGATGCGCCAGCGTCTCACCGCGGCCCGCGACGAAGCTCCGCCCCGAGTCCGGTCCGTCGAAGCCCACCCGGAAGGGGCTGCCGGAGAGGGAGCGGAACTCCACGCCGGCCTCGGCGGCCAGCAGCGCACCGCCCGGGAAGTCGACGGCCTCCGCCCGGTAGCCCACGTATCCGTCGATGGTGCCGCTCGCCAGCATGCTCCATCCCAACAGCGGTGCCCACAGCTGCAGTACGCGCCGCGAGTGCAGCTCCAGAGCTCCCCGCAGGGCCTGCGCGCGCACGTCGCTCCTGCTCACCGAATGCCCCTGCGTCCACGCCAGGACGGGCCCGCACCGCGCCAACTCTGCGCGCGGACCGCCCAGTCGGGTGGTGCCGCACCAGGCGCCCTGCCCGAGCGCCGCGCGCCACGTCCGCCCCGTCACCGGCTCGTGCACCACGCCGACGACGGGTGAGCCGTCCACGCACAGGGCGATCCCGACGGCGTAGGCGGTGAGCCCGATCGCCACGTTGTTGCTGCCGTCGAGCGGATCCACCAGCCACGTCCGGCTGCCGTCGGCCTCGATCAGCCCGGCCTCCTCCGAGACGATCCGCTCGTGCGGGAAGTGCGTACGCAGCCGGGCGAGTATGATCTCCTCGGCCGCCAGGTCCAGATCCGTGACGACGTCGCCGCCGTCGCCCTTGCTGCCGACGGTGTGGGCCTCCGCGAAGCGGGCGCTGAGTAACGCCCCCGCCTCCTCGGCGGCTTCGACCGCCACCTTTTGCTCGTAGGCGTACGCGCCGGTGTCGGTGCCCGCCCACATGCTCTTGGGTGTGTCACCGTCCGCGTCACTCCCGGTGCCCTGCATGGACCCTCCTCAGCGCCGCCCGCACGGTCCTTCGGGTGTCTTCTGCCCCGCACAGCCGCCGTACAGTGCTGTGGCCGGGTCCGTGCAGGGGCCCGAGAAAGAGATCCCTGCGCCCAGGAAGCGTCCTCCCCAGCACGAGCGTGGCCGCGGGCTCGCCGTTCCTGACAACGGTCGAGTGGAACTCACCGGCCGCCAGCGTGTACGTCTCCCCGCCCGTGCTGGTGTGCTCGGGGCCCGGCTCGCTGCGCACGAGGCGTTCGGTGGGCCGCAGTTCGTCCGTGCCGTCGGGGGCGCTGTGCACCTCGAAGACGCGGTGAGTCGCGCCGGGGGAGGGGCCGGTGGCCGGGCCGGGCGCCGCGGCAGAGGCCGGTTCCGTGATGCGTACCGGGACGTTGGAGACGTGGCCGTAGAGCACGTGGCTGAGCAACTCCCAGCTGTGGGCGTGCATTCCGGCGGCCAAGGCCTCCCCGGCAGAGGACCCGCCGCCGAAGAGGTGGACGCACACGCCCCGCTCACCGTCGCGCACCACGGGCAGGCACAGAAAGCCCAGTGGATGCCGTACCGCTCTCAACTCCCGCTGCCCGGACGCGATGTCACCCAGGACGCCCGCCACCGCCTCGCGCGGTACATGTGCCGCGGATCCGTTCCGCAGCGCGTGTTCGAGCTCGTCGTAGTCCATGGCGCCCGACGGGTTCACCTCCGGTACGGGTCGTCCGCGTGAAGTGCCTTGTCGATGATCTCGCCGACGTCGGTGTCGGTGAAGACGGTGGGGAGCGGAAGGCTCAAATGGTCGAAAACCGCTCGCACTTCGTCGACGGTCGGCTCGTCGCTCAGCGGCGGCAGCGCGTGCAGGTCGAGCCGCTCGGCCTGCTCCCTGCTCTGGTGCAGCTCAGTGACGTAGTAGTCGTAGAGCGGCTGGTCGCGTGCGACGAGGAGGTTGACGCGGTTGGGGTCGTCCTGCGTGATGACAAGGCAGGATTCGGACAGGTCGAAGCGGAGCGTCGGCACTCCCGCCGAGAGATGCACGCTGATCTCCAGCGTGTCCAGGCGCTGCCGGTACCAGCAGGCGGCCAGCACGGTCGCGTACGACTCCTTGCGGGTGCGCGTCGCCGTCCATGCGTTGGCGGCGTCCACGTTCCGCTGCCGCGCGAAGGTCTGCCGGAAGCGCGCGTAGTCCGAACACGTCTTCTCGCTGCCGGGGTTGATGATGTCGATCTTGATGCTGAGCGGAGTGCGCTGACGGGTCGCCGTCTCCACACAGCGCGGCAGCGTCACCGCCCGCAGATAGGTGCCCGTACCGCCTTTGAAGTACCAGCGGTTGGTCTGCTCGCGGGCCTTGCTGAGCGCTTCCCCCACCTCGCTGCCCGACAGGGAGCGCACCATCGCCAGATCCTCCAGCGCACGGCGTGTGTCGGAGGACACCTCCTGGATGTCGGACCGGCGGCGGACGCGCTCGGTCATCGACCCCACGGCAAGCGCGCCGAGTACAAGGAGAGTTGCACCGGAGGAGACGTCGTCGCTGATCACTTCCCCGAAGACGTCGAGGAAACCGATCGTCAGGCCCAGTCCGACGGCGATGACGACATCCAGGTTCCGGATGATCCAGCCGACGCCCAGTTCCACACGCCCCACACGCTGTGCCACGTATCCACCCCTCCCCGTGATGACCAGCATCGTAGGAGGGACGGGACTTCGCCCGCCAGGCGGGGATGCCCTCGCAGCGGCCGGACCGGGGGTCAGGCGTTGAACCCGCCGTCCACCGCCATCGACGCACCGGTGATGTTGCGTCCGCCCTCGCCCACGAGATGGGCGACCGTCGTGGCGATGTCGTCGGCCTCTCCGTACCTCCCGCGGGCGGTGAAGGCCGCCTGGGCGTCGGCTCCTTGTCCGTCCGCGGGGTTCATGTCGGTGTCGACGGGCCCCGGCGCCACGAGATTCACGGTGACTCCGCGCGGCCCCAGTTCACGGGCGAGTGCCCTCGTGAGCCCGCTCAGGGCCGCCTTGCTCGTGGCGTACAGCGACATGCCGGGGAACACGACGCGCTCGCCGACGCAGCTCCCGATGTTCACGATGCGCCCGCCCTCGGCGAGGTGCGGTTCCGCGGCCTGCGACGCCAGATAGGGGCCGCGGACGTTCACCGCCAACACCCGGTCGATGTCGGCGAGTTGCATCGAGCCGACGGGCCCGGTGGCCCCCGTGCCCGCGTTGTTGACCAGGATGTCCAGGCGTCCGAACTCCGTTACGCACGCTTCGACCGAGTGACGGATCGCCGCCGGGTCGGCGCAGTCCGCGCGTACGGCCAGGGCGCGGCCACCCGACTTCTCGATGAGGGCGGCGACCTCCTCCGCCGCGGCCGCGCTCCGGTCGTAGGTCAGGGTGACGTCGGCGCCGTCGGCCGCCAGTCGCAGTGCGATCGCGGCACCGATGCCGCGGCTGCCGCCCGTCACGAGGGCCGCCTTGCCGTACAGGGGAAGCGACTGCCGGGCTGCGACGCCGGTCGCTGCAGTGTCTGTGCTCTGGATCGAAGACATACCGGGAGTCTCGTGCGGGTCCCGGAAGATCTCCGGCGGATATCGGACGGTGCGCTGCGGCACCGGCGCCCTGCCGTCGCGCCGGTGCCGCAGGTGCGGGGCCGGCCCGGCGGGCGGCCGTTGCGGTCACGCCTCGTGCAGCCCCTCCAGCAGCGCCGGCAGTGACTCGCCGATCGGTTCGCGTACGAGTTCGTCCGCCAGTTCGTCGTACGGAGTGGGCTCGGCGTTGACGATGATCAGGCGGGCGCCGTGGTCGACGGCGATCTCCGCGAGCGACGCCGCGGGCTGCACCTGGAGCGAGGTGCCGACCGCCACGAAGACGTCGCACGCCTTGGCGACGCCCACCGCCTGCCCCAGCACCTCAGGGTCGAGTGCCTGCCCGAACATGATGGTGCCCGACTTCAGGATGCCGCCGCACTCCAGGCAGTCCGGGTCGTCCTCGCCCGCCTCGACCCGCTCCAGGGCCTGAGCCATCGTGCTGCCGGCCTCGCACCGCGTGCACATCACGGTGCGTGAACTGCCGTGCAGCTCCAGCACCTTGCGGTCCGGCACCCCGGCGAGCTGGTGCAGTCCGTCCACGTTCTGCGTGATGACACGGACGGGCTTGCCGGACTTCTCCAGTTGCGCCACCGCCTCGTGCGCCGGGTTGGGACGGGCATCCCAGGTGGGGCTGTTGCGGCGCATCTGCCACGACTTGCGACGGATGTTCGGATCGTTCATGTAGTAGTCGTAGGTGACGAGCTTCTCCGCCTCCGGGTCCTTGCGCCAAAGCCCTTGCGGGCCGCGGTAGTCGGGGATGCCGGAGTCCGTGGAGATCCCCGCACCGCTGAGGATCGCGACGAGAGGGCCGCGCAAGGAGCCGGCGGCGTGCGGACCGTCCGGTGCGGGCCCGGGGGAGTCAGGGGAAGCAGCCATGCGGGCCAAGGGTAGTCACACTGCCGCGGATCGGCCGCCGCCTTCGGCCTCGTCGTTGACGACGGTGTCAGTGCTGCGCGGTGGCGCAGAACCGCATCTCGAGCGCTCAGCACAATCCTTGTCAGCCACCTGAGGCGAGGATACTGTATGCAGTATTCCGTGATCTCGATGGCACCATCCAGGGAGGGTCCTCACCATGACCGCCGCTTCCGTACCGGGCACAGAGGCAGGGGGGGACCACCCCGATGTCACCGACGGGATTCATCTGGTCGTCGATGCGCTGAAACTCAACGGCGTGGAGACCATCTACGGTGTCGTCGGCATCCCGATCACCGACCTGGCGCGTGTCGCCCAGGGAGCGGGCATCCGCTACATAGGCTTCCGCCACGAGAGCAACGCCGCACACGCCGCGGCGGCCGCCGGATTCCTGACGAAGAAGCCGGGCATTTGTCTGACGGTGTCCGCGCCGGGCTTTCTCAACGGGCTGGTGGGGCTGGCCAACGCCACCACGAACTGCTTCCCGATGGTCCAGATCTCCGGATCCAGCGAACGGCACCTCGTCGACCTGCAGCGCGGCGACTACGAGGAAATGGACCAGCTGGCCGCGGCCAAGCCCTTCGCCAAGGCGGCCTACCGGGTCCACCGCGCGGAGGACATCGGCCGCGGTCTGGCCCGCGCCATCCGCACCGCCGTTTCCGGGCGCCCGGGTGGGGTCTACCTCGATATCCCGGCCCAGGTGCTGGGCGAAGTCATGGACGCGGAGAAGGGCGCCGCATCACTGTGGCCGGTCGTCGACCCGGCGCCGCGCCAGCTGCCCGACCAGGAGGCAGTCGACCGTGCTATGGACCTCCTCGCCAACGCAGAGCGGCCACTGGTCGTGCTCGGCAAGGGCGCGGCGTACGCACAGGCGGACGAGCAGATCCGGGAATTCATCGAAACCACGGGAATCCCCTACCTCCCCATGTCGATGGCGAAGGGCCTCCTCCCCGACGACCACGCCTCGTCGGCGGCCACCGCCCGCTCGCTGGCGCTCCGCAAGGCCGACGTCGTGATGCTCGTCGGCGCGCGGCTCAACTGGCTCCTGGGGCATGGCGACGCGCCGCAGTGGAATCCGGAGGCCAAGTTCATCCAGGTCGACATCGCCGCTTCCGAGATGGACAGCAACCAGCCCATCGCGGCTCCGCTGGTGGGTGACGTGGGATCCGTGATGGAGGCCCTGACCGAGCGGAACAAGGCGGGCGGGATCACAGTGCCGGCGCAGTGGCGCGAGGAACTCGACGCCCGGGCGGCGCAGAACGTCGAAAAGATGGCCGGACGCCTCAAGGCCGCCGCGAGCGCACACCCGATGAAGTTCCTCGGTGCACTGCAGGCGGTCCGCGACGTCCTGCAGGAGTACCCCCAGGCCTACGTCGTCAACGAGGGCGCCAACGCACTCGACCTCGCCCGCAACACGATCGGCATGCAGGCACCGCGGCGACGGCTGGACAGCGGCACCTGGGGCGTCATGGGCATCGGCATGGGGTACGCCGTGGCCGCCGCCGTCGAGACCGGCGCCCCGATCGTGGCCATCGAGGGCGACAGCGCCTTCGGATTCAGCGGTATGGAGTTGGAGACCATCTGCCGCTACAAGCTCCCCGTCGTCACCGTCGTGCTCAACAACAGCGGCGTCTACCGCGGCAACGAGGCATCCCCTTCGTCCGACCCGGCACCGACCGCCCTCACGGCCAATCACGACGTCATGATCAAGGCGTTCGGCGGCAAGGGTTACCAGGCGACGACACCGGATGAGGTGGCCACGCTCCTGCGCGAGGCGCTGGCGTCGGGCACCTCGACACTCATCGACTGCGTGATCGACCCGTCCGACGGGACCGAGAGCGGCAACATCTCGCACCTCAATCCCAAGGGCATCACCATCAAGCAGTAACAACACGGCCGGCCCGCCCCGCCCCCCCCGCCCAGGACCAACGTCACAACTCCTGGCCGAACGGTGAGGGCGGTCCCGGCAGTTGCCCGACCACTGGGGCGTTCCGCAAACTCCCCGCCCTGCTGGGTCCCGGGCCGAAGGCCCAGGGGAGGACGACGCTACTTTCCGGACACGCCCTGGGGCCGCGGGCTGGTGTGGGGCCGGTTGCACGAGGAGATCGTGCGCCGGCTCGACGCCGCCGACCTGCTCGACTGGTCCCGCGCCGTCCTCGGAAGCGGCCTGGCGCATCCACCTCGGCGGTGTCATCTCATGGACGCCGAAGTCCTTCGCGATCTGCGCGGGTGACGCCCTTCTCGCGGTTGCGGGCCGACGCGCACCTCAACTCAGTCCAGTTCGAGGCGTGGGATCTCCCGTCCCGGGGAGCGGTCCATCACCATCTGCAGTCCGGCCTTGCGAGTCCTGACGTAGGCGGCCTCGTCCACGACTCCCAGCTGGAACCAGACCGCCTTGGCGCCGAGCGTCACCGCCTGGTCGGCGACGCCGCCGGCGCGGGCGGAGTTGACGAACACGTCGACCACGTCCACCGGGAAGGGGACCCCCGCGAGGGTGGCATAGCCCTGTTCGCCATGCACCGTCTCGGCCCGGGGGTGCACGGGCACCACCTTCTTTCCGAAGCGCTGCAGCTTCTCCGCCACGCGATAAGCGGCTCGTTCAGGGGTGTTGGACAGACCGACCACGGCCCATACGTCCCCGGCGTTGGTGAGGATGTCTTTGATCGTCGCGTCGTCGCCGTAGTTCGTCATGCGCGATTCACTCCCTCTCGGTCCGACTTCCGTGTCGGGCGCCCGGTGGGCATGCCGGAGATGAGCCGCGGAACGGTTTCCCGCAGCCGTGGAGTGATTGTATACTGTATGCGTTCCAGCTGACCCCGTCCGGTACTCGGGAGAGTTTGGGCAGTGGGCTAGTCAGGGTCGCTGTATACGGCATACAGTCGCCCGGATCCTGTCGGTCCGCTTGTGAGGTGGGGCAGCATGCGGCTTCGCGTATCAGCTCCCTCGCGCGCCGTGGCCCTGACGGCCGCCCTGGCACTCACCGTGACGGGCTGCGCTTCCCTGACGACTTCCGCGACCGAGGTCGGCGGCGTGCGGATGGGTGACGACAGACCGGTACGGGACGGGGGCACCCTCACCGTCGCGTTCAAGTCCGACCCGGACAAGCTCGATCCGAGCCTCGGCAGCACTCTCGTCGGCCGCAGCGTCTTCGCCGCGATGTGCCAGAAGCTCTACGACACGGACGCGAAGAACCGCATCAAGCCCCAACTGGCCGCCGGAATGCCGAAGGTGAGCGACGGCGGCCGGAAGGTCGTCATCGAGGTGCGCCGCGGCGCCCGCTTCAGCGACGGGACGCAGATGGACGCGAAGGCCGTCGAGACGTCACTGAAGCGGCACCGTGACCTGCCGGAGTCGGCCCGTTCCAGCGAACTCGAACCCGTCCAAAGCATCGAGGCGGTCGGCGACGACAAGGTCGAGCTGCGTCTGAAGGAGCCCTACGAGCCGCTGCTGGGTGCGCTCGCCGACCGCTCCGGCATGGTGATGTCCCCGCGTGCCCTGAAGAAGTACGGCAAGGACTTCGCCACGCATCCCTCCTGCGTCGGGCCCTTCCGCTTCAAGCAGCGCGTGACGGGCGACCGGATCGTGCTGGAGAAGGACCCCAACTACTACGCCGCCTCCCGTGTGCATCTGAAGAGGGTCGTCTACCGCACGATCATCGACGGCAACGTGCGGCTGGCCAACCTCCGTTCCGGCGACTCGCAGATCAGCGACCAGACCGCCCCGCTGGAGGTGCAGAGCGCGCTGACCGACGACAAGCTGCAGCTCTTCAACTCCCCGACGCTCGGCTACCAGGGCCTGACCGTCAACATCGGCAACACCCGCGGCCTGGGCAAGAAGCCGGGCAGGAAGAACAGCTCGTTGGCCCGCGACAAGCGCATACGCCACGCGTTCGAGCTCTCCCTCGACCGCAGCCTCATCAACAAGATCGTCTTCCAGGGCATGTACGACACCGCCTGCGGCCCGGTCGCCCCCTCCAGCGAACTGGGCACGAAGACGAAGTGCCCGGGCCGGGACCTCGGGAAGGCGCGCCGGCTCCTGCGCGAAACGGGTGCGAAGGGGCGGGTCCCCGTCGAACTGACGATCTCCAACACCGTGGAGGACATGCGGCTCGGGCAGGTCGTCCAGGCGATGGCCAAGGACGCCGGGTTCCAGGTGAAGCTGCGGCCCACGGAGTTCACCACGCTCCTCGAACACGCCGACAAGGGCGACTTCGAGGCCGTGTCCGTCGGCTGGTCCGGCCGGCTCGACCCGGCGGGCAACATCGACGCCTTCGCCGCAACCCTCGGCTCGGAGAACCGCTCCGGACTCTCCGACAAGAGCGTCGACTCCCTCATCGAGGACGGACGCCGCACCGCGGACCCCGGCGAACGCCGCGACATCTACCGCGACGTCACCCGGGCCATCAACGACCAGCACGCGCTGATCTATCTCTACCGGCAGCGCAACTACGTCGTGGCCACAAAGGACGTAGGGGGCCTGCGCGTCTACGGCGACGGCCTGATACGCGTCGAGAACGCAGGCTACGCCCAAGGTTCTGGTACGGAGGCGGGCCGATGACCCGGTATGTGCTGCGCCGGCTGGGCCAGTCGGGACTGACGCTGGTCCTCGTCAGCATCGTCGTCTTCCTCGGCGTGCGCGCCATGCCCGGCGACACGGCGCGCGCACTCGCCGGCGAGGAGACCAACCCGAAGGCGCTGGACGCGATCCGCCGCCAGTACGGACTCGACCAGAACATCGCCGTGCAGTACGGGCGGTACGTCGAGAACGCCGTCACCGGCGACCTCGGCACCTCGGCGCGCACCGGCCTGCCCGTCGTCGACGGCATCTTCGACGCCTTGCCCGTCACCCTCGAACTCGCCCTGCTCTCCCTGCTCCTGGCCGTCGTCGTCGGCATCGGCGCCGGAGTGGTCGCCGCCGTGCAGCGCGGCAGGCCCGCCGAGTGGCTGGCCAATACCGTGGCCCTGCTGGGGCTTTCGGTTCCGAACTTCTGGCTCGGCATCGTCCTGATCCTGGGATTCGCCATCGCCGTACCGGTGTTCGCGGCGTCGGGCTTCGTGCCCTTCGGCACCGACCCGCTGGAGAACCTGCGGCGCATGGTGCTGCCCGTCATAGTCCTCGGCAGCGGCCTCGCGGCCATCGTGATGCGGCAGACGAGAGCGGCGATGCTGGAGTCGCTGTCGGCCGACTACGTGCGCACCGCGCGCGCCAAGGGCCTCGCTCCGCACCAGGTCGTCGGCGGGCACGCGCTGCGCAACTCGCTGGTCACCGTCGTCACCGTGCTGGGACTCCAGCTCGGGCACCTCATCTCCGGCGCGGTCGTCACGGAGCAGATCTTCGTTCTGCCCGGCTTCGGCAAGCTGATGATCGATGCGGTGTTCACCCGCGACTACGCGATGGTGCAGGGCGTCGTGCTCTTCACCGCGACCGGTTACATCCTCGTCAATCTCGCCGTAGACCTCCTCTACTCCGTCATCGACCCGCGCATCAGGCTGGGAGGTGCACAGTGAGCACGGTCACCGAAGCCGCGGAAGGCGCCGGGTCGGACGGGACGCGCGCCGGGGCCCCCGAACCCCCGGCCGCACCGGCACGGTCGAAGCGTGTGCTGCGTCAACTGGGCCGCAACAAGCTCGCGTTCACAGGCGGGGTCATCGCGGCGGTCTTCGTGCTCGTCGCTCTCGCCGCGCCGCTCATAGCCCCGTACGACCCGGCACGCGCCGACTTCGGCTCTGCCCTGGCCGCACCGGGACTCGACCACTGGCTCGGAACCGACGACCTCGGCCGGGACCAGCTCTCCCGCGTGATTTACGGCGCCCGGGCCTCCATGCAGGTAGGGGTGCTGGCGGTGGCGCTGGCGTTCGTCGTGGGCGTGCCGTTCGGCCTGATCGCCGGGTACTACGGGCGGTTCGCCGACTCCCTCGTCTCGCGCCTCACCGACACGTTGCTCGCCTTCCCCTTCCTGGTGCTGGCCGTCGGGCTCGCCGCCGTGCTGGGCCCCTCGCTGCTGAACGCGACGATCGCCATCGGCATCTCACTCGTCCCGCAGGTCGTACGCGTGATGCGCGCCGAGACCCTGCGGCTCAAGCACCTCGACTACATAGGGGCCACCATCGCCGGCGGCGGCGGTGACGGCACCGTCCTGGCCCGGCACATCCTTCCCAACGCCGCCTCGGCGCTGCTCGTACAGGCCACGGTCGGCGTACCCACCGCCATCATCGGCGAGGCGCTGCTCAGTTTCCTCGGCCTCGGCGTGCAGCCGCCCGACCCCTCGCTCGGCGTGATGCTCTCCACCGCACAGCCCTACATCGCGGCTGCGCCCTGGATGGCGGTCTTCCCGGGACTGGCCATCGTCGCCGCGACGCTGGCCTTCAACCTCTTCGGTGACGGGCTGCGCGACGTGCTCGACCCCAGGGGGGTGACCCGGTGAACGAACCGAACCCCGCGGCCTCCGCCGGCGCCGCATCCGGTGACTCCGTTTCCAGCCGCAAGGACCCCGTGCTGCGCGTCAGCGACCTCGCTGTCACCTTCCGCGGCGAGGAGGGCGACGTACACGCCGTCGACGGCGTCGGATTCGACGTCGAGCCGGGCGAAGTGCTCGCCGTGGTGGGCGAGTCGGGCTGCGGCAAGTCCGTCACGTCGCTGGCCGTGATGGGACTGCTGCCCGGAACGGCGCACGTCAGCGGCTCCGTGACGCTCCGCGGACGCGAACTGGCGGGCGCCGAGGAGAAGTTGCTGCGAGGTGTGCGCGGCACCGAGCTGTCCATGATCTTCCAGGAGCCGATGACGTCCCTCAACCCGGTGCTGAGCGTGGGACGCCAGATCGGCGAGGTGCTCCGCCGCCACAAGGGCATGGACAGGCGGCAGGCGAAGAGGCGCTCCGTGGAACTGCTGGAGCTGGTGGGCATCCCCGCGCCGGAGCGGCGCATACACGAGTATCCGCACCAGCTCTCCGGCGGCATGCGCCAGCGCGTGATGATCGCCATCGCTGTCGCCTGCGATCCGGCGGTTCTCATCGCGGACGAACCCACCACGGCGCTGGACGTCACAGTGCAGGCAGGCATTCTCGACGTGCTGACCTCGCTGCGGGAACGGCTGGGCACCGCCGTCGTGCTGATCACCCACGACCTCGGTGTCGTCGCACACACCGCCGACCGCGTGCTCGTGATGTACGCCGGGCGCGCCGTCGAACACGCCCGCGTCGACGACCTGTTCGCGCAGCCCCGCCACCCGTACACCCGCGGCCTGCTCGGCGCCGTGCCACGCCCCGGTGCGACGGCTGCGGCCCCCACGGGCGAGCGGGCGCGGCTGCGCGAGATCCCCGGCATCGTCCCCGGACTCTCCGTCCAGCCGGACGAGTGCACCTTCGCGCCGCGCTGCCCGCGCGCCGACGAGGTGTGCACCGCGTCGCGGCCCGTGCTCTCCAGGCCCGAGGAGACCGACGGCGACCACGTCGGGCGCGGGCACAAGGTCGCCTGCCGGCACCCGCTGACCGGCACCGACGAACTCGTCGGCTTCGCAGGGGAGGGAGCACCGTGAACAAGCCCGCAGAAGGGACCACCGGCGCGGCGGCGGACGCACCCGCCCTCGAAGTGGACGGCCTGGTACGGCACTTCACCACCCCCCGGGGAAGGGGCACCGTACGTGCCGTCGACGGGGTGTCCCTGACCGTGGGACGCGGCGAAGTCGTGGGCCTCGTCGGTGAGTCCGGCTCCGGCAAGTCGACCGTCGGACGCTGTGTCGTGCGGCTCGACACACCCACCGCCGGCACGGTCCGCATCGGCGGCACCGACATCACGCGGCTGTCACCACGCAAACTGCGCCCCCTGCGCAAGGACTTCAACATCGTCTACCAGGACCCCTCAGCGTCCCTGGACCCGCGGATGCGCGTCTCCCGCATCGTCGGCGAACCGCTCACCCTGCACCGGATGGCGAGCGGCGCCGAGCTGCGAGAGCGTGTGGAGAAGCTGCTGGTCCAGGTCGGGCTGCCGGCCGGCACGGCCGAGCGCCGCCCGCACGAGCTGTCCGGCGGGCAGCGCCAGCGCGTCTCCATCGCCCGTGCGCTCGCCGTCGACCCGATGCTGCTCGTCGCGGACGAGCCGACCTCGGCCCTCGACGTCTCCGTGCAGGCGTCCGTGCTCAACCTGCTCGCGGACCTTCAGCGCGACCGCGGCTTCGGCTGCCTCTTCATCACGCACGACCTGGCCGCCGTGGAGTTCCTGGCCGACCGCATCGCCGTCATGTACCTCGGCGAGATCATCGAGGTGGCCCCGGCCGCCGACCTGTTCGCCGCACCCAAGCACCCGTACACGCAGGCACTGCTCTCCGCCGTGCCCGTACCCGACCCGCCTGTCCAGCGCGCACGGCAGCGGATCGTCCTGCAGGGCGACCTGACCGGCCCCGTCTTCCCCAAGGCCGGGGGCGCGGCGCAGACTGTGGACCACTGCCGCTTCCACACCCGCTGTCCCCTCGCGGTCGAACAGTGCCGTACGCAGGCGCCCGAGCACCGCGCACTGCCCGGCGGGAACGGCGGCCGCATGGTCGCCTGTCACCTCGTGGCGGACGACGGAACCGCACCGGACGCGGCCGCGACGGCACACTCCCGCACCTGAACAAGGCGGCAGAGTCACCGCAAGCACAAGGGGAACCCGACGGCACAAGAACCCGACAGCACACCACAGCCCACGAAGCAGGGAGCCGCACCACCCGTGTTCACGACCCGCCCCACCCTCCAAGGCACCTTCGGCATGGCCTCCTCCACCCACTGGCTCGCCTCGCAGACCGCGATGGCCGTACTGGAGGACGGCGGCAACGCCTACGACGCCGCCGTCGCCGCGGGCTTCGTGCTGCAGGTCGTCGAACCGCACCTGAACGGACCCGCCGGCGAGGTGCCCATCCTCGTCGCCCCCGCCGCCGGCCCCGTACAGGTGCTGTGCGGGCAGGGAGTCGCACCGCGCGGCGCGACCGTGGAGCACTACACCTCACTCGGCCTCGAACTCGTCCCCGGCACCGGCCCCCTGGCCGCCGCCGTCCCGGGCGCCTTCGACGCGTGGATGACGCTGCTGCGCGACCACGGCACCCAGTCCCTGGAGCGGATCCTCGGCTACGCCATCGGTTACGCCGAGCGCGGCCACCCCGCGGTCGAACGCGTCGGCGAGACGGTGGAGACCGTACGTGAACTCTTCGAGACGGAATGGACCACCTCCGCGGCCCTCTACCTCGCCGGCGGACGAGCGCCCGCCCCCGGATCGCTGCTGAAGAACCCGGCGCTGGCCGCGACCTGGCAACGGCTGCTGTCCGAGGCCGCCGGGGCCGGACCGGGCCGCGAACAGGTCATCGAAGCCGCACGGCGAATATGGCGCGAGGGCTTCGTCGCCGACGCCCTCCTCGCAGCCTCCGCCCGGCCCACCATGGACACCTCGGGGGAGCGCCACACCGGCACCCTCACCGGAGACGACCTCACGACCTGGGAGGCCACGTACGAGGACCCGGTCACCTACGACTGGAACGGCTGGACGGTCTGCAAGGCGGGCCCATGGTCCCAAGGCCCCGCCCTGCTTCAGCAGCTCGCGCTCCTGCCTGATGAAGTGACCGCCGCGGACGTGCAGTTCGACGACGCGTCGACCGGATCCGCCTCGGGGGACGGGGCCTTCGTCCACCGTCTGATCGAGGGCACCAAGCTCGCCATGGCCGACCGTGAGGCGTGGTACGGGGACGCCGACGGCGCCTCCGCCGTTCCCGTCGAGGCGCTGCTCTCCGACGGGTACAACTCCGCGCGGCGCGCCCTCATCGGCGAGAGCGCCTCCCGCGAACTGCGTCCCGGCAGCCCCGGCGGCCGCGAACCCCGCCTGTCCGCGCACGCCACCGCCGTCGCGAGCGGCCAGGTCGGCTTCGACCCCCTTGCCGTCTCGGCCGGCGCCGGAGAGCCCACCGTCGCTCGCGACGGGGCCACCCGCGGCGACACCTGTCACATCGATGTCGTCGACCGCTGGGGCAACATGATCAGCGCCACCCCCAGCGGCGGCTGGCTCCACTCCAACCCCGTCGTCCCCGAACTCGGCTTCCCGCTCGGCACACGGCTCCAGATGACCTGGCTGGAGCCCGGCCTGCCCAACTCCCTGACACCGGGCCGCCGTCCCCGCACCACCCTCACCCCGTCGCTGGCGCTGCGCGACGGTCATCCGGTGCTCGCGTTCGGTACGCCCGGCGGCGACCAGCAGGACCAGTGGCAGCTGCACTTCTTCCTCGCCGCCGCGCTGCGCCCGCATGTACGCGGCGGGCTCGACCTTCAGGGCGCGATCGATGCCCCCAACTGGCACACGGAGAGCTTCCCCGGCTCCTTCTATCCGCGCGCGATGCGGCCCGGCAACGTCACCGTCGAGGCCCGCGCGTCGCAGGCGGTCACCGACGGGCTGCGCCGGCGCGGTCACGACGTCGAGATCGGTCCTGCCTGGTCGGAGGGCCGGCTGTGCGCCGTCGCGCGCGACCCGGAGACCGGGGTGCTCAGCGCCGGTGCCAACCCGCGCGGCATGCAGGGCTACGCGGTGGGGCGTTGACGCCGGCGGGAACCCCGGAGGCAGGGGGAGGGCGCACCGCGGGCGCCCCGTGCTTTCATGGGCGGATGATCGACGATGAGCTGGTGGCAGCAGTCGAGGGCGCCGTTCGCAGGGCTGTCGCGGAGGAGGTGACGCCGCGTTGGCGTCAGCTCTCCGATGACGAAGTGCTGCAGAAGAGCGGCCCCCACGATCTCGTGACCGTCGCCGATCAGCGCGCGGAGGAGCAGCTGTCCAGGGAGCTGATGGCCCTGCTGCCCGGCTCCGTCGTGGTCGGGGAGGAGGCGGTGCACGCCAAGCCCGCCACGTATGAGGCCCTGCACGGCGACGCACCCGTGTGGATCGTGGACCCGATCGACGGCACACGCCAGTTCGTACGCGGCTACGAGGGCTTCTGCACACTGGTCGCCCTCGCCCGCTACGGCGAGCTCCTCGCCTCCTGGACCTACGCCCCCGTTCCGGACGAGATGGCGATCGCTCGGCACCGCGGCGGCGCGCTCCTCAACGGAGAGGTGCTGTGTGCCGGGTCCCCCGAGGAGGACAAGGTCCTCGAAGTGGCCACCTCCCACCCGGACTTCACCACCGACGAGCAGAAGCGGTCGCTGCTCGGGCTGCGCACCGAGGGTGTGGAACCCCGCCCCTGCGGCTCCGCCGGGCTGGAGTATCTGTCGGTGGCGCGCGGCCGCGTCGACGCCGTCGCCTTCAGCTGGGAGGCCGCGTGGGACCACGCCGCGGGGCTGCTCCTCGTGGCGGAGGCGGGCGGCGAGAGCCGCACCGTCGCGGGCGAGCCGTTCCGTCTCGCCGGAGGCAACGCGCTGCCGTTCACCGCGGCGCGGGACGCCGGTACGGCCCGGCGTATGGTGGGGCTGCTGCGCGCCGGACGCTGACCGGTGCGGCGCGCGACCTCATAGGCGAGGGGAGAGCCGACAGTGCCATCGATCCGTGACGCGGTCGTCGTCGGAGCAGGTCCCAACGGGCTGACCGCGGCGGTCGAACTGGCCCGACGCGGCTTCTCCGTCGAACTCTTCGAGGCGAAGGAGACCGTGGGCGGCGGAGCCCGCACGGAGGAGCTCACCTTGCCGGGATTCCGGCACGACCCGTGCTCCGCGGTGCATCCCACGGCAGCGGTCTCTCCCGCGTTCAACAGCATGCCGTTGGAGAAGTACGGGCTGGAGTGGCTGCACCCCGAACTGTGCATGGCCAACCCCTTCCCTGACGGCACGGCAGCCGTCCTCTCCCGTTCCGTCAGCGAGACAGCCGTCTCGCTCGGTCCGCGTGACGCGGGCACCTACCGGCGTATGGTCGAGCCGTTCCTCGCCAAGTGGGAGACCCTCGCTGCCGACTTCCTCGGCATGGGTTCCTGGTTCAACGGCCGCTTCCCCTACGCTCCGCTGCTGCTCGCCCGGTTCGGGCTGACGGCGCTGCAGCCGGTGAACCTGCTCAACCTCCGCTTCCGCGACGAGAAGGCCCGCGCGCTCATGGCCGGCCTCGGCGGTCACGTCATCGCCCCGCTGTCCACCCCAGCCATGAGCGGAGCGGCGCTGACCTTCGCCCTGGCCGCCCACAAGGCCGGCTGGCCACTTCCGCGCGGCGGCTCACAGGCCATCTCGGACGCTCTCGCCGCGTATCTACGCGCGCAGGGCGGGCAGATCCACACGGGCACGGAGGTGAAGCGCCTCGACGAACTGCCCCCGGCCCGCGCCTATATCTTCGACACCTCGCCGCGTGCGCTCGCCCGCATCGCCGGGCTCGGCAACGCCTACGACGGCTTCCGCTACGGCGCCGGCGTCTTCAAGATCGACTATGCGCTGGACGGACCGGTGCCGTGGACGTCCGAGGCGGCACGCCGCGCGGGCACCGTCCACGTCGGCCCGACGGCGGGCGCGATCGGCACGGCCCTCAAGGCAGCGGTCTCGGGCCACGCGCCGGAGCGGCCTTTCCTGATCACCGCCCAGCCGAGCCTCGTCGACGAGTCCCGGGCGCCGAAGGGCAAGCACGTCTTCTGGGCGTACGGGCACGTCCCGAACGGCTGGGAAGGCGACGCCACCGAGGCAGTCGAGGCCCAACTGGAGCGCTTCGCACCGGGGTTCCGCGACCTGGTGCTGGCGCGTGCTACGGCCGGGCCGCCCCAACTGGCCGCCCGCAACGCCAACTACGTCGGCGGCGACTTCTGCGCGGGTGCGGCCGACGGGCTCCAGCTTCTGATCCGTCCGAAACTGACGTCCGTTCCCTACAGCACCGCTCACCCCGCCGTCTTCCTGTGTTCCTCCTCCACGCCGCCCGGCCCGGGGGTGCACGGAATGTCCGGACATCATGCGGCTCGTGCCGTCTGGCGGGAGCTGCGGCGGCGTTCCTGAGGCCCGACGGGCGGCCGCGCCCCGGCGGATCTCCGTGTCCGGACCCTCGGACCGGGGAATCCGGGACCTTCGGCAGGGGAACCCCAGAAGGGCAGTCGTTGCATAGCCCATGGTGGCAGGGGGCCCGTGACGGATAAGGTCGCACCGGCGCGACTGCCTGTTCGAACGTAAACAGACCCAGGGGCAGAACCATGACGACGACGGCGCGCGTACTGATCGCCGCGGACAAGTTCAAGGGATCGCTGACGGCCGTCGAGGTCGCCGAGCGGATCACAGCAGGGATCAGGCGGGCGCGGCCCGGCGCGATCGTGGAATCGCTCCCCGTGGCCGACGGCGGCGACGGGACGGTGGCGGCAGCGGTCGCCGGCGGCTTCGAGCGCCACGAGGCGGAGGTCACCGGACCGCTCGGCGCCCCCGTCACCGCGGCCTTCGCGCTGCGCGAGGGGACGGCCGTGGTCGAGATGGCTGAGGCGTCCGGGCTCGAACTGATGCCGCCAGGCGTCTTCGCACCGCTCACGGCGACGACGCGCGGCACCGGCGAACTGCTTCTGGCCGCCGTCGAGGCGGGCGCCCGCACCATCGTCCTCGGCGTGGGCGGGTCCGCGACGACGGACGGCGGTGCCGGCATGCTCGAGGCACTCGGGGCCCGGTTCCTCGACGAGGACGGCGACCCCGTGCCGCACGGCGGCGGCCCGCTGGTGGAGATGGTCTCCGCCGACCTCTCGGGCCTCGACGAACGCCTCAAGGACATCCAGGTCGTGCTCGCCAGCGATGTCGACAACCCGCTCACCGGCCCGAAGGGCGCCGCCGCGGTCTACGGCCCGCAGAAGGGCGCGGGCGAGGAGGACGTGAAGGTCCTCGACGCGGCGCTGACGCACTTCGTGCAGGTGATGGGCGACTCGGTCGGGCCGAGAGCGGCGGAGACCGCGGAGGCACCCGGCGCGGGCGCGGCCGGCGGCATCGGCTACGGCGCGCTCGTCGGCCTGAACGCGACGTTCCGTCCCGGCATCGACGTGCTCCTGGAGGTGCTGGGCTTCGCCCACGCCCTCGAGAACGCCGACCTGGTGATCACGGGGGAGGGTTCGCTCGACGAGCAGACCCTGCACGGCAAGGCCCCCGCGGGCGTCGCCGCCGCGGCGCGCAAGGCGGGCAAGCCCGTCCTCGCGGTGTGCGGACGGCTGTCCCTCGACAACAAGGCCCTCAAGGGCGCCGGCATCGAGCGCGTCTACGCCCTCACGGACTTGGAGAAGGACACGGCCCGCTGCATCTCGCAGGCAGGCCCCCTCCTGGAACAGCTGGCGGAACGTCTCGCCGAGGATTGCCTCTGAGCGCACGGGCCCTCTCGTTGCCGCCTGACCCCGCCGGCCGGGCTCGCGGGGCCGGCCGCGCCGGAGGCAGCCGTCGCGCCGCCCGGTGTCACCGGGAGTGGTCCGCCCGGAGGGGCGCTCCGGCGTGGTGCAGGCTCCTGAGCGCCTGCCGGTATGAGGCGATGAGCCCGGTCTCGAGGTAGTCCACACCCATCTCCTCGCAGTACTGCCGGACGATGGGCTGCGCCTTGCGGAGCTGCGGGCTCGGCATGCTGGGGAAGAGATGGTGCTCGATCTGGTGGTTCAGTCCGCCCAGCGCGATGTCCGTGAACCATCCACCGCACACGTTCCGCGACGTGAGCACCTGACGCCGCAGGAAATCCGGGCGCTCCTCACCCCGCACCATCGGCATTCCCTTGTGGTTTGGGGCGAAGATGGAACCGAGGTAGATGCCGAACAGACACTGGTGGACTGCGAGGAAGGCCAGGGCGAGGACCGGCGGAAGCACCAGGAACAGCGCTGCCAGATACAGCCCGAAGTGGGCGAACAGCAAGCTCCCCTCCACGCCGCGCTTCTTCACCGCCCGGTTCCTCAGCGCTCTCACCCCGGAGACGTGCAGATTGAAGCCCTCCAGAGCGAGCAGCGGGAAGAACAGGAGTGCCTGAGTGCGCGCGATCAGCCGCGTCAGGCCCCGTGCTGACCGTGCCTGAGCCTGGCTCCACACCAACAGGTCGGGCGTGACGTCGGGGTCCAGTTCCTCATGGTTGGGATGGGCGTGGTGTCGGGTGTGCTTGTCCTGCCACCAGCCGTAGCCCATGCCGATGCCCAGGTTTCCGGCGAGCCGCCCGACGCGCTCACTCGCCCTGCGCCGCCGGAAGACCTGGCGGTGTGCCACGTCGTGGGCCACGAGTGCCACTTGGCCGAACACGAGCGCCAGGTACCCGGCCACAGCCAGGCTCCACCAGCTCTCGCCGAGCAGCAGGAACACGGCCCAGCCCACGGCGTACAGCACGATCACGAGCGTGATCCGCAGCGTGTAGTAGCCAGTTCGACGACGCATCAGCCCAGCGGCCACGATCTGTTTCGACAACTGTGCGAAGTCGCTTCCGGGTCGCGGAACGGTGCTCGTGCTGCGCGCCGGTTCGTAGGCGGCGCTGTCGGGGCGCCGGGAATTCTCAAGGGGGACGGACGGATGCGGTTGTGCGCTCATCAGACGCTCCTCGGAGCGGAAGTCATGAGGTCCCGTTCGCGTCCGTCGGCAGCGGCCTGCCGCCGGACGCGAACGGGAGCCTCGGTCATCGGCGGCGGTTGCCGCGTCGCCGTGAGGGATGGCGCCCGCGACCGCCGTCACGGTGGTCGCGGCGAACACGTCCGCGCAGCGACTGGGCCCGTTGGTGGCTGCGACCGCGCCATCCGCGGTCCTCCTCACCAGGCCGGAAACCTCCGTGCTGCATGCTCGCGAGCCGGACCGCCTGTCTCTGGTGGAGCCGGCGGATGACGAGTGAGCCCAGGACGCTGATCGCGAGGATGATGCCGACGGTGACCAGCGTGTCCATCACCATCACCTCCCGCCGGAGCGGTCCGGCACGGGCGGAACGCGTGGAGCGGACGCGGTCACGGGAGCGGAGCCGCCCTCGGATTCCCACGCCTCTTCCTGCGTGCGCTGTCCCTCCACGAGGGCTTGACCCGCGTTGTCTGCTGCGACGAGTTCACTCGCGGTGAGGCGGAGGCCAGTGTGAGTCGCGGCGGCCATGAGACGGGCGGCGGTCGCCGCGCTCGTCGCAGGTGGTATCACCAGCAGGTCCATGCGGCCGACGCGGTAGGACAGCAGCACGACCTTGTGCGGGTCCTGCTCCGCCTTGAACCAGCCGACCTTGACCAGATGGCCGGTGACCGGCACCTTGCGCGGGACGACCGGCCAGTGAGTGGGGTTCACGGAGATCCGCGTGACACGTCCCCACAGGCGGTCCAACACGTTCGTGAGGACGGGGAGTTCACGCAGGAGATTACGGGAGTGCGGCCACCAGGCTCCGTCCAGAAGGCCCGCAGGGGCGCCCTGCGGTTTGAGGGCGAGGCGGACCGGCGGTGCGGAGTAAGGCTCGTGGATCAGCTGAGTGCGGTCTGAGGTCACGTGCATGACGCGTACCTGACTCGGGCCGGTGAAACAGCCCGGTGTCTTCCATCACCAAGAACGGCACCCGTATGAGCAAGCGGTGCACGGAAAGCCCTCGATGTCGCCAGCCTACTCCGCCGCGAGGCTCAACGGGCGTGCCACGGCCTCGCGTTCCGGCGCGCCCACTCCGCGCCCGGGGGTGTGACCAGCAGGTCGCAGCGGCTCGCGTCGGAGCGCAGACGTATCGTGTGCGGGTCCGGGGTGACGTCGCACCGGTCGATCCGTACGCTGCGGTGCTCGTCAAGTGCCAGGGCCTCGGGGCGGATTCGCCACATGGAACGGCTGACCGTGACTCCGGTGATGCCAGGCCAGCGTTCCTCCAGTGCGGAGATGAGAGTGGGAAGCTCCCGGCCGAGGTCGTGTGAGCGGGGCCACCAAGTGCCGTCACACCACAGTGGTTCCGTGCGCGCAGGCAACAGAGCGAGGCGCACCGGGAGGCCGCCTGCCCGGTGCGGGTCCGTGAACCTCCCGGCTACGCCCATTTCTGCCCAGTTCCTGGCACCACGTGTCCGGGCGGCAGCAGGGACGGACCCTGGGGCAGTGCGTCGGCATCCACTGTGAGGTACAGACGGGTGCCTGTTCCGGTGTCGCCGGCGGGGTAGCTGCGTTGTTCCGTGCTCGCGAACCGTGCGCGCAGTGTCTGCGCCACCCGCCGGGCGACCTCGGGGGAGGCCGCGGTGATGCGGACCTCGGCGAGGCCTGGCCCGGGAAGGGAGTGCTCGTGTGCCATCAGCGTTCCTGTTCGTCGTGGGGGCGCTTTTCTGCCCTGCCCCGGGTGTCGAGGAGACGCTTCGTCGTCGGCCCCGCGCCCGACCGAGGCGGGGCGAGGAAGGGTCCACCTCGGAGTGATCAGAAGTCGCCGGCAACAGTTGAAGCGGATGGCTTCCGGCGATGGATGGGGCGTCGCTGCCGTGTCCGTGGGCGTCGTCGGGGGAAGCTGTGTCCGCCCCGGGCGTGATCGGTCATCGCGGACAATGCGCAGACCTGTCCCCGGCCGTTGGCGGCCGGCGTTGTCATTCGTCGAGAGCGGCGCCCGCGTGAGAGCAGACGTGCGAGGAACTCTCGCTGCCGACTGTACGGCACAGGAGAGCGGGCCCCTGCAGACCGCTGAACCGACGACAGTGGGGCCCGGGTCGAAACCCGGGCCCCAGCGTCGTTCCGTCCCCTGGCCGCGCCGTCGCGCCGCCGAAGTGGGCTCGCTAGCCCTGTGCGGCGGTCCTAGCGTCGCGGCGGTTGTCGCGGAAGGTGTGCACACGGCGGGCCGTCGCGAAGAGCGGGATGACGGCGCCGAGCACGACCTGCAGCGCGCAGCCGGTCTGCAGCAGCAGCTCGCCGCCGGGGGCGTCGAACGCCCAGGCCGCCAGCAGCCCCATGCTCGCGACGATCCAGCCGAGCATCGCCACAGCCAGCCGTCCGGTGGGCTTCGGGTACTCGACGCGGCTCACCATCAGCCACGCGACGCCCATGATGGCCAGCAGCGTCGGCACGAACGGCAGCTCCAGCAGCACGATCGAGACGACCGTCAGCGCTCCGAACGGCCCGGGCATGCCCTGGAACATGCCGTCACGCATGGGCACGCACGAGAACCTCGCAAGCCGCAGCACCACCGCCAGCAGCACCACGACGGCGGCAACCACCGACACATGCTGATTGGCGTCGTTGGCGACCATGCCCCACGTGGCCACGAAGAAGGCGGGCGCAAGGCCGAAGCTGATCAGGTCGGAGAGGTTGTCCAGCTCCGCGCCCATGGCCGAGCTGCGCAGCTTCCGGGCCACCAGTCCGTCGAAGAGGTCGAAGACCGACGCCAGCAGCATCAGCATCACGGCGGTCGCGGCACTGTGCCGGGCCATACCGCCGTCCTCGCTGCCCGTCAGATGCGGGATGAGGACGCCGGTGGTGGTGAAGTACACCGCCATGAATCCGCACGTGGCGTTGCCCAGCGTCAGGGTGTCGGCTATCGACAGCCGCGTGGAGAGCGGCATCTCGTCGTCATCGTCCGCCTCGGCCTCGGCGACCCAGGCGGCAGCCTGCGTATCGGGATCAATCACGGTCAAGGCGAGTCACCCCCGCTGTGGTGGCCTGTCCGACCTCGACGCCGGCCTCGACCCCTTCGGGGAGGTAGACGTCGACGCGGGAGCCGAACCGGATCAGCCCCACGCGGTCACCCTGCTCGACCTTGCAGCCCTGCGGCACGTACGGGACGATCCGGCGCGCCACCGCGCCGGCGATCTGGATCATCTCCACATCGCCGATCTCGGTGTCGAAGTGCCAGACGACCCGCTCGTTGTTCTCGCTCTCCTTGTTGAACGCGGGGACGTAGCCGCCGGGGATGTGCTCCAAGGAGGACACGGTGCCCGCGAGCGGAGCGCGGTTCACGTGGACGTTCAGCGGGCTCATGAAGATCGCGACGCGGGTACGTCCGTCGTGCCACGGCATGATGCTCTGCACCACTCCGTCGGCCGGAGAGATGACGCGGCCCTGTGCGATCTCACGCTCGGGGTCGCGGAAGAACCAGAGCATGCCCGCGGCGAGAGCTGTCGCCGGTACGGCGAGCGCGGCCGCCTTCTTCGAGCGGCGGGCCCGGAGGAGGCCGACGGCCGCAGTGGCCACGGTCGGCAGGAGCCACGGCGACGCTCCGCGCGCGATGCGGACTCGTCCGCGTGGTGCGGAGGATGGGCTGTGGGGCATGTATGACCTTCGTAGCGGAGGGAGCCGCGGCAACGATTGGGGGACGGCGGCTTTTCGGGATGTTATCGGTTACGGATGGCAACTGGCCAAGCCACTACGACAGTCCGTACCCGCAATCCCGGATCGGGATGTCGTCCCGGCTGGCAGGAAAACACCCCGAAAAGGGACATCACCCCTGGAAGCGATACTCCTCCAACAGGCGGCGGCCTACGATCATTTTCTGGATCTCGGCGGTTCCTTCACCGATCAAGAGCATCGGCGCCTCGCGGTAGAGGCGCTCGATCTCGTACTCCTTGGAGAAACCGTACCCGCCGTGGATGCGAAACGCGTCCTCCACGACCTCCTTGCAGTACTCGGAGGCGAGGTATTTGGCCATTCCCGCCTCGAGGTCGTTGCGCTGACCGGCGTCTTTCTTGCGGGCCGCGCCGACCATCAATGCGTGCGCGGCCTCCACCTTCGTGCCCATTTCGGCCAGCTTGAACTGGATTGCCTGATGCTGCGCGATCGGCTTTCCGAAAGTGTGCCGTTGCTGTGCGTAGTCGATGCCCAGCTCGAAAGCGCGCTGCGCGACACCGCAGCCACGCGCGGCGACATTGACGCGGCCGACTTCGACGCCGTCCATCATCTGGTAGAAGCCGCGGCCGGTCTCGCCGCCGAGTACCCGGTTCGCGGGCACCCGCAGGTCCTGCATGATGAGCTCCGTCGTGTCGACGCCCTTGTAGCCCATCTTGTCGATCTTGCCGGGGATGGTGAGCCCGGGCCGCACCTCGCCGAAGCCCGGCTCCTTCTCCACCAGGAACGTCGTCATCGACTTGTGCGGTGCCGTCCCCTCGGGATGACCCTCGTCCGTACGGCAGAGCACCGCGACCAGCGTCGAGGAACCGCCGTTGGTCAGCCACATCTTCTGGCCGTTGAGGACGAAGTCTCCGTCGTCACCGCCCTCGCGGACGCCCTTGGAGGAGATGGCCGAGACGTCCGAACCCAGGCCCGGCTCCGACATGGAGAAGGCGCCGCGCACCTCGCCCGCGGCCATCTTCGGCAGGAAGTGGTCCTTCTGCTCCTGGGTGCCGTGCTGCTTGAGCATGTACGCCACGATGAAGTGGGTGTTGATGATGCCCGAGACGCTCATCCAGCCGCGGGCGATCTCCTCCACGCACAGGGCGTACGTGAGCAGGGACTCGCCGAGGCCGCCGTACTCCTCGGGGATCATCAGGCCGAACAGGCCCAGTTCCTTGAGGCCTTCGACGATCTCGGTCGGGTACTCGTCGCGGTGCTCGAGCTCCGTCGCGACCGGGAGGATCTCCTTGTCGACAAAGCTGCGGACGGTGGAGAGGATCTCCTGCTGGATCTCCGTGAGGCCTTCCGTCTGTGCGAGGCGTCCCATCTCACTTCCCTCCCTTTGCTTTGTCCGTGCCGGAGGCGGACTTGCCGGAGGCGGACTCGCGCAGCTCGGGGCGGCCCGGCTGCTCGCCTCCGCGCTCCTTGATGTAGGCCTCCGTGGGCACCATCACCTTGCGGCGGAAGATGCAGACGAGCGTGCCGTCCTGGTTGTAGCCCTTGGTCTCGACGTGCACGATCCCGCGGTCGCTCTTGGACTTCGACGGGATCTTGTCGAGGACGGTGGTCTCACCGTAGATCGTGTCGCCGTGGAAGGTCGGCGCCACGTGCTTGAGCGACTCGATCTCCAGGTTGGCGATGGCCTTACCCGAGACGTCCGGTACGGACATGCCCAGCAGCAGCGAGTAGACGTAGTTGCCCACCACCACGTTCTTGCCGAAGTCGGTCGTCCGCTCCGCGTAGTTGCTGTCCATGTGGAGCGGGTGGTGGTTCATCGTGAGCAGACAGAACAGGTGGTCGTCGTACTCGGTCACCGTCTTGCCGGGCCAGTGCTTGTAGACGTCCCCGACGGCGAACTCTTCGTATGTGCGGCCGAACTGCATCCTGATCAGGCCTCCGGTGCTTCGAAGGACGTCGTGCGGGACATCCCGGCGGCGCGGCCCTTGCCCGCGATGACCAGGGCCATCTTGCGGCTCGCCTCGTCGATCATCTCGTCGCCGAGCATCGCCGAACCCTTCTTGCCGCCCTTCTCGGACGTGAAGTACTCGTAGGCGTCGAGGATCATCTCCGCGTGGTCGAAGTCCTCCTGGGAGGGGGAGAAGATCTCGTTCGCCGCCTCGACCTGCCCGGGGTGCAGCACCCACTTGCCGTCGTAGCCGAGCGCCGCGGCACGTTGTGCCACCTCGCGGAAGCCGTCGACGTCCTTGATCTGCAGGTACGGGCCGTCGATCGCCTGGAGGTCGTGCGTGCGGGCGGCCATCAGAATCCGCATCAGGATGTAGTGGTAGGCGTCGGAGGGGTAGCCGGGCGGCTGCTCGCCGACGACGAGGGACTTCATGTTGATGGACGCCATGAAGTCGGCCGGCCCGAAGACGATCGTCTCCATGCGGGGCGAGGACGCAGCGATCTCGTCGACGTTCACCAGGCCCTTGGCGTTCTCGATCTGCGCCTCGATGCCGATGCGGCCCACCTCGAAGCCCATCGTCGTCTCGATCTGCGTCAGGAGCATGTCCAGGGCCTGGACCTGCTGGGCGTCCTGGACCTTCGGCAGCATGATGCAGTCGAGGTTCTGCCCGGCGCCCTCGACGACGGTGATCACGTCGCGGTAGGTCCAGTGGGTCGTCCAGTCGTTGACGCGGACGACGCGCGTCTTGCCGGTCCAGTCACCCTCGTTGAGGAACTTCACGATGGTGTGCCGGGCGTCCGGCTTGGCCAGCGGCGCACAGGCGTCCTCCAGGTCGAGGAAGACCTGGTCGGCGGGGAGGCCCTGCGCCTTCTCCAGGAAGCGCGGGTTGCTTCCGGGCACGGCCATGCAGGAGCGCCGGGGGCGCAGCGTGCGGGATGCCTGGCCGGTGTCCGACGGGGCTGTCATGCGGGGACCTCCAGGGGGTCGAGCTTGTTCGCTGTGCGGATTTCGTTGACGATACGGCCGATGATCTCGGTGATGCCGAAGTCCTTCGGCGTGAAGACGGCGGCTACTCCGGCCTCGCGCAGCGCCACGGCGTCGGCCGACGGGATGATGCCGCCGACGATGACGGGGACGTCGTCCGCGCCCGAACGCCGCAACCTCTCCAGTACGTCCGGAACCAGCTCCGCGTGCGAGCCGGAGAGGATGGACAGGCCGACGCAGTGCACGTCCTCGGCGACCGCGGCCGAGGAGATCTGCTCGGGCGTGAGCCGGATGCCCTGGTAGATCACCTCGAAGCCCGCGTCGCGGGCCCGTACGGCGATCTGCTCGGCTCCGTTGCTGTGCCCGTCCAGGCCGGGTTTGCCCACGAGCAGCCGGAGCTTGCCGACGCCGAGTTCCCCGGCGGTCAGCTCCACGCGGCGGCGTACGTCGGCGAGCGTGGAGCCTTCCTCGGCGGGCACCGCCACGGGGGCGCTGCTGACGCCGGTGGGCGCGCGGAACTCGCCGAAGACCTCGCGCAGGGCGCCGGCCCACTCGCCGGTGGTCACGCCCGCCCGGGCGCATTCCAGCGTTGCCTCCATGAGGTTGGCGTCCGTGGCGGCGGCGTCCCTGAGTCGCTGGAGGGCGCGTGGCGCGGCGGCCTCCGGGGACTCGTCGCGAGTGGCACGCCAGCGCCCGATCGCCTCCGCGACCTGTGCCTCGGTCGCCGGGTCGACGGTGTGGATGGCCGTATCCAGGTCGGCGGTGAGCGGGTTCGGTTCGGTCGACTCGTAGCAGTTGACCCCGACGATCTTCTCCTCGCCGGACTCGATGCGGCCGCGGCGCTCGGCGTGCGAGGAGACCAACTCCGACTTCAGATAGCCCGATTCGACGGCCGCCATGGCCCCGCCGAGCTTCTCGATGTGCTCGATCTCGGCGAAGGAGGCCTCGACGAGTTCGTTCACCTTCGCCTCGATCACGTGCGATCCGGCGAAGATGTCCTCGTACTCGAGCAGGTCGCTCTCCACCGCCAGGACCTGCTGGATACGCAGCGACCACTGCTGGTCCCAGGGCCGCGGCAGGCCCAAGGCCTCGTTCCAGGCGGGCAGTTGGACGGCGCGGGCGCGTGCGTCCTTGGAGAGGGTGACAGCCAGCATCTCCAGCACGATGCGCTGGATGTTGTTCTCCGGCTGGGCCTCCGTCAGCCCGAGGGAGTTGACCTGCACGCCGTAGCGGAATCGGCGCTGCTTCGCGTTCTCGATGCCGTACCGCTCGCGAGTGATGCGGTCCCAGATGCGGGTGAAGGCCCGCATCTTGCACATCTCCTCGACGAAGCGGACGCCCGCGTTGACGAAGAAGGAGATCCGGGCCACGACGTCGCCCATCCGCTCCTGCGGCACCTGCCCCGAGTCGCGCACGGCGTCGAGTACGGCGATCGCCGTACTCATCGCGTACGCGATCTCCTGGACCGGTGTGGCACCGGCCTCCTGGAGGTGGTAGCTGCAGATGTTGATCGGATTCCACTTGGGGATGTTGCCGACGGTGTAGGCGATCATGTCCGTCGTCAGACGCAGAGAGGGGCCCGGCGGGAAGACGTGCGTGCCCCGCGACAGGTACTCCTTGACGATGTCGTTCTGCGTCGTTCCCTGGAGCTTGGAGATGTCGGCGCCGTGCTCCTCCGCGACGACCTGGTACAGCGCCAGCAGCCACATGGCGGTGGCGTTGATCGTCATCGACGTGTTCATCTGCTCGAGGGGGATGTCCTCGAACAGCCGCCGCATGTCCGCCACATGGGAGACCGGCACGCCGACGCGGCCGACCTCGCCACGCGCGAGGACGTGGTCGGGGTCGTAGCCGGTCTGCGTCGGCAGGTCGAAGGCGACCGAGAGCCCGGTCTGGCCCTTGGCGAGATTACGCCGGTACAACTCGTTGGACGCCTCGGCCGTGGAGTGACCCGCGTACGTGCGCATCAGCCACGGCCGGTCCTTGGCTCGCTCAGGCATGCTTGCCGTTCCGCTCGCTGTCGGCGTCCCTGAACAGATTGATCGAGCCGAGGTGCTTCGCGCGCTTCTCCGCGTCGCGGACGCCCAGGCCCTCCTCGGGAGCCAGCGCGAGGACGCCGACCTTGCCCTGGTGGACGTTGCGGTGCACGTCGTGGGCGGCCTGGCCGGTCTCCTCCAGGTTGTAGGTGCGGGAGAGCGTCGGGTGGATCTTGCCCTTGGCGATGAGGCGGTTGGCCTCCCACGCCTCGCGGTAGTTGGCGAAGTGCGAGCCGACGATGCGCTTGAGCGACATCCACAGGTAGCGGTTGTCGTAGGTGTGCTCGTAGCCCGAGGTGGATGCGCAGGTGACGATGGTGCCGCCCTTGCGGGTGACGTACACGCTCGCGCCGAAGGTCTCGCGTCCGGGGTGCTCGAAGACGATGTCGACGTCCTCGCCGCCCGTCAGTTCGCGGATGCGCTTGCCGAAGCGCTTCCACTCCTTCGGGTCCTGGTTGTGCTCGTCCTTCCAGAACCTGTAGCCCTCGGCGTTGCGGTCGATGATCGCCTCGGCGCCCATGCGGCGGCAGATCTCCGCCTTCTGTTCGCTGGAGACGACACAGATCGGGTTGGCGCCGCCGGCCAGTGCGAACTGCGTGGCGTACGAACCGAGTCCGCCGCTGGCGCCCCAGATGAGGACGTTGTCGCCCTGCTTCATCCCGGCGCCGTTGCGGGAGACCAACTGCCGGTAGGCGGTCGAGTTGACCAGGCCGGGGGCCGCGGCCTCCTCCCAGCTGAGGTGGTCAGGCTTCGGCATCAGCTGGTTCGTCTTGACCAGCGCGATCTCCGCGAGGCCGCCGAAGTTGGTCTCGAATCCCCAGATGCGCTGTTCCGGGTCGAGCATCGTGTCGTTGTGGCCGTCGGCCGACTCCAGCTCGACGGAGAGGCAGTGCGCGACGACCTCGTCGCCCGGCGCCCACTTGTTCACGCCCGCACCCGTGCGCAGCACGACGCCGGCGAGGTCGGAGCCGATGATGTGGTAGGGCAGGTCGTGCCGCTTGGCCAGCGGGGACAGGCGCCCGTAGCGCTCCAGGAACGCGAAGGTGGACATGGGCTCGAAGAGCGAGGTCCACACGGAGTTGTAGTTGACGGAGGAGGCCATCACGGCCACCAGTGCCTCACCGGGCCCCAGTTCGGGCACGGGGACCTCGTCCAGGTGCAGGGACTTGCGGGGGTCCTTCTCCCGGGAGGGGAGACCGTCGAACATCTCGGCCTCGTCCCGGTGGACGGTCACCGCCCTGTAGGACTCCGGGAGGGAAAGGTTCGCGAAGTCTTCGGCGGTCGTGTCGGACGCGAGGATCGCGTCGAGGATCTTGTTCACGGTAATGCCTCCGGCGAAGCGCTGTGGAAGAGGACGCTTTGAGGGTCGTCGGGTGTGAGGCAGTGCCGTCGGTTCGGCGGGTGATGCTGTTGGCGGCGCTGGTGAGCGCGGGTTGCCTGTGACGCAGGCGTCCGGGCGCGGACGGGTGTGGTGCCGTTGGGACGGGCCCGGACATGCATCAAGGTATGACACCCAGTGCCAGTGCACAAGACACTGCGTGCCAATAAATTCTCTCACTTGATGTGAGGGTCCGCACGCATGAGCGGCGCCCCCCGCTCCGCTCGCACCGTGCGGGCCCGGCTCCGGGCCCGCACGGTGCGCCCGTCCGGAACCGCACTGGTCCGAACAGGCCCTGCTCCGAGCAGCGGTTTTGGCCTCCGCGTCGTCAGGGGACCTCTGGATCGATCGCCGCGTTTGAACCCTGCGCCGCACAGGCGCGCGACTCGAAGCCGAGGGAGACCATGGGTCGGACACGCACACGTCGCGCGGCCGCGTCGGCCGCACTCGCCGCAGCACTCGCCGTCGTCATCACGACCCTGCCGCCTGCCGCTGCCGAATCGCGCACCGGGACCACGGCATCCTCCGGGGCCGCGACGGCGACGAAACCGATCGACCCGAGAACGCCGCAGCCGCCTCAGCTCCCGCGCAACTTCCGGGGCAAGGGCAAGTGGATCGTCCGCGACCTGGGCATCACGGTCCCGTTCACCTGGGAGGGGAAGAACGGCGACAGCCAGATGACCGCCGGAGGCCCGCAGTACCCCATCTGGTTCACGAACCTGATCTACCGCAACACGCTTTACACGATCACCTTCAAGTGGCCGGGCCTGAACCTGCATTCGTGCTCGAGGATCCCCGGCTTCAACCTGAACACGGTGAACCGGTTCCTTGAGGGATCACGGTTCGTCGGACGGGAGACCCTCCATCTGAACAAGCCCCGGCAGGTGAACCACTGGAGAGTCGGCGTCGTCCTGCCGCAGCGGCCTCCGGGGCTGCACCTGCGGTTCCCGCTGGCCCTCGCCGACGTCTACGTCGACCAGCGCAACAGGGGGACGTTCCGGCAGTTGCTGCAGTTCGGTCTCCAGAACCTGTACGACCCGGAACTGGACGAGTGGGCGAAGATGGACTCCTTCGTGCACAAGCCCGGAAAGGTGAAGCTCCCCGCTGAGTGCGCCACCCCCGGCACCCAGGGTTCGGCTTCGAAGCGCTCCTGACGGAGGGCACCTCCCGGCAGGTCCGCGTGGCGACTTCGCCCCGCAGGCGGCGTCACGCGGTCCTGCCACTCTCGGGTCACGACCGCCGGAACTCCGCGCGCCACCGCAGGGCGTCGGGATCACCGGGGTGCGGCACCTGCTCCACCTGAGCGGCCCGCAGCCCGTGGACGGCGAAGGAGTCCAGTTCGGAGCGGGTGAGCGGCCACGGCGGACCGTCCACCTGCTCGCCCTCCTCGCGGGCGCCGGAGATGACCACCAGCCGCCCCCCGAGCGCCACCGTGCGGGCGACGTTGACGATCACTTCCGCGCGGACCGAGAGCGGCATGGACTGCACCGTGATCGACTCCACGACGAGGTCGAAGGCACCGGCCCACTCGGCGGGCGGGTCCAGGAGATCGGCCACGACGTAGGCGACGGCCGAGTCGGGGAAGCGCTCCCGCGCACCGCGGACGGCCGTCGGCGAGATGTCGAACGCGGTCGTACGGAAGCCGAGATATGCCACGTATTCCGCGTCCCGCCCGAGCCCTGAGCCGACCACGAGCGCACGCATTCCTGTGCCGTCGAGTGCTTGCCGCTCGGCCCATTCGACCAGCAGCGCGTTCGGCTCGTCGCGGTCCCACGGCACCGTCGCCTCCCCGGCGGCGGCCTCGGCGTAGAGCCGCTCGAACCAGCCCGTCGGATCGTCCTCGGCGAGCGACTCGGAAGCCAGCCGGTTCGCGTCCACGTCACGGTCATCGGTCATGGAGCCAGCTTCGCCGAAGCCGTGGGCGCGTTCACGCCTTGGGGCAGGTTCGCGAACGGCCGTCAGCCACCGGGCTCTTGTAGCTGGTGGCGCTCAGTCCCGCAGCGCCTGCTCGATCGTGCGCATGATCTCGCCGATCGGCGTATCGGTGCGGGCGACGGTGACCAGCACCTCGTCCTCGCGCGTGGTCTCGGCACCGACGGCACCGTTCGGGCTCCCGGCCGGCTCGGGCGCCGCGAGCCGGTTCGCCCCGAAGCCCGTGCCGAAGGTTCTGCGTACGATCGCGAACGCGTGGTCCAACTGTGCCTCCACGTCGCCCACTCCGCCGTTGCGCAGCCACCGGCGCAGCACGTGGTTGTGCGCCGTGACGACCGCCGAGGCGGCGACCTCCGCCAGGAGCGGATCGTCGTCGCCGTCGCGGTGGGCCGCCTCGTCGAAGTGGCCGAGCAGATACCGCGTGAAGAGCCGCTCGTAGCGCGCTACGGATGCGATCTCGCGCTCGCGCAGCGCCGGCACCTCGCGGGTCAGCTTGTAGCGCTCGACGCTGCCCTTCGGCGACGCCGCGTACATCCGCATGACCTCTTTGATGCCGCGGCACACCGTGTCGAGCGGGTTCTCGTGGGCGGGCGCTGCCTCCAGGACCGCCTGTGCCCGCACTAGGGTGTCGTCGTGGTCCGGGAAGATGGCCTCTTCCTTGGCGCGGAAGTGCCGGAAGAAGGTGCGCCGGGCGACACCTGCCGTGGCCGCGATCTCGTCGACCGTCGTGGCCTCGTAACCCTTCGTCGCGAAGAGCTCCATCGCCGCCGCCGCCAACTCGCGCCGCATCCTGAGGCGCTGGGAGGAGGCGGTGTGCGAACGGGACGGCTTCGCGGAGTCTGACATGTGGGGAACGTTACATGCCGTGACGGAGTCGGGGGGCGGGCTGCCTGCGGAAGGCTCGAGCAGCCCGCCCCACCGGTTGTCCCGCTTCACAGAAGCGTCACCGCCGTGCGTACTCGCGGAAACCTCGTCCCGTCTTCCGCCCCAGGCAACCCGCCGCGACCAGGTGTTCCAGCAGCGGCGCGGGCGCCAGGCCCGGGTCGCGGAACTCCCTGTGCAGCACCTGCTCGATGGCGAGAGAGACATCCAGGCCGACGACGTCCAGCAGCTCGAAGGGCCCCATCGGGTAGCCGCCGCCGAGCTTCATGGCCGCGTCGATGTCGTCGAGCGAGGCGTAGTGCTGTTCGACCATCTTCACGGCGTTGTTGAGGTACGGGAAGAGCAGCGCGTTCACGATGAATCCCGCCCGGTCGCCGCAGTCCACGGGGTGCTTGCGGATGCGTCCGCACACCTCGCGGATGGTGGCGTGAGCCTCGTCGACGGTGAGCACCGTCCGCACGACCTCGACGAGCTTCATCGCCGGCGCCGGGTTGAAGAAGTGCATGCCGATGACGTCCTGCGGACGTGACGTGGCGCGGGCGCAGGCGACCACCGGGAGGGAGCTGGTGGTCGTGGCCAGCACCGCGCCGGGCTTGCACACCTCGTCGAGCCTGGCGAAGAGGGCCCGCTTGACCTCCAGGTCCTCCGCGACCGCTTCGACCGCCAGGTCGACGTCGGAGAGCGCCTCCAGGGAACCGGCGGGGGAGATGCGGCCGAGCGCGGCGACCCGGTCGTCCTCGGTCATCCGGCCCTTCCTCACGGCACGCTCGAAGGACTTGGCGACGCGTGCCTTGGCCGCCTCCGCCTTCTCCTCGCTGCGTGCCGCGAGCACCGTCTCGTACCCGGCCTTGGCAAAGACCTCGGCAATGCCGCTCGCCATGGTGCCCGAGCCGGCGACGCCGACGGACGAGACGGGACGGCCCTCGGTGCGGGCTGCGTCGCCGTCCGGTGTCTCCGAGTCGGTGATGAGGACGGAGGAGCCGGGCGCCTCGTACGAGTAGAAGCCGCGGCCGGCCTTCTGGCCCGTCAGACCGGCGTCGCTCAGCTGCCGCAGGATCGGCGCCGGTGCGTGGAGCCGGTCGTGCGAGTCGGCGTACATCGCGTCCAGCACGGTGCGCGCGGTGTCGATGCCGATGAGGTCGAGCAGGGCCAGCGGGCCCATGGGGAGACCGCACCCGAGGCGCATCGCGTTGTCGATGTCCTCGCGGCTGGCGTAGCGCGACTCGTACATCGCCGCGGCCTGGTTGAGGTAGCCGAAGAGCAGCCCGTCGGCGACGAACCCGGGGCGGTCGCCGACGGCGACGGGTTCCTTGCCCAGCTCGCGCGCGAGTTCGGTCACTGCGGTGACGGCCTCCGGAGAGGTGAGCACCGAGGAGACGACCTCGACGAGCTTCATCGCCGGGGCGGGGTGGAAGAAGTGCAGACCGAGCACGCGTTCGGGGCGGTCCGAGTCGGCCGCGAGCCGCGTGACGGAGAGCGCGTTGGTGCCCGTCGCGAGGATCGTGTCCGGCTTGACGACGGTGTCGAGCGCGGCGAACACCTGGCACTTGGTGTCGTAGTCCTCCGGCACGACCTCGATGACGAGGTCCGCCTCGGCGGCGGCCTCCAGTTCGCCGAAGGTGCGGAAGCGGGCGAGCGCTTCCTGCCGCTCTTCCTCCGTCATCCGCTCGCGCTGCACGGCACGCGCGGTGGAGGCTTCGAAGGCGGCGGTTGCGTGACGTGCGGCGGCGTCACTGATGTCGATGCCGATGACCTCACGGCCGGCACGGGCGAGAACGTCGGCGATGCCGGTGCCCATGGTGCCGAGGCCGATGACGGCGATGGTGTTCAGAGGCGGACGGTCCATCACGGGACTCCAGGTGTGACGACTGACGATGAGGGTGAGCCGGCCGCGCGCTCAGCACGCGTGCAGGGCGCAGCTGCGGCAGGAGACTCGAGGAATCGAGGAAGGAAGACGGAAACGGGGTCAACCGGCCCTGTCCCAGGGGCCGTTCCGTACAGGCGGTGCAGCCCGGGCACTCCCGCGGCGGTACGCCACGGGCCCGGACCCCCGCCGAACCGACTTCACTCTCGGGCGGCTGCGTCACCAGGCCGCCTGAGCGGGGGTGCCGCTCTGACGAGCAGCTTAACTCGTGGGTAACCAGAGCGCCAGGGGTATGGCTCTTCCAGGGCTGTGGGACGGAGCACGTGGGGGAGGAGCGGAAGTGGCCGACGCATTCCGATCGTTGATCGATCGCGTCCGGGCGGAGGCGGACCCGGTCGAGTACGAGCGGCTGGTGGCACTCGCGAGGGAGGACACTCCGGCGGCGCGGGACGAGTTGGCGTCCGTGCTGGCGGAGAGTCAACGCCCACTGTGGGCGCGGGAGGTGGCGGCATTCGCCCTCGGCAGCGCGGGGGACAGGCGCAGTTTCGAAACCTTGATCTTCATGCTGAACTACCGCGATCCCGTGCGCTGCGCCACGGCCGCTCATGCCCTGGCACGGCTGCGCGACCCGCGCACCGCACGGGCTGCCGCGGCCCTCGCGACCAACGAGCTGCGCACGGGCTACGCGCTGCATGCCGTGCGGCTGCTCACGGCGTTACGGGCGCCGGAGTCGGTGCCCACGCTGATTTCCGTCCTGCAGCGGCTGCTGATGGGGCCGGTGCACTACTGGCCGATCGCCGAGGCATGCGTGCAGGGGCTCGGGGCGCTGGGGGACCGGCGTGCCGTCGCGGTTCTGGGGGCGGCCGCCGAGCACCACCGGCTCTCGCCCTTCGCGAAGGCGGCGCTGGCGCGCATCCCGACGGCGCCGGCGCGGCCCCGCAGAAGAGCCGTCAAACCGAACAGCTGTCCGTGACCGTCAACGGCCGCCCGTAGCGCACGATCGGGATGTGCGTGCCCTGCCCCTCGATGTCGTAGGTGTCCTCGCCGCCGTCCGGGGCGAAGCCGGCGCGCTCGTAGAAACGGCGGGCGCGGGCGTTGCCCTCGATGACCCACAGCACGACGCGTGTGAAGCCCTGCCGGGCGGCACCCTCCAGGCAGGAGGCCGTGAGGTCCCGGCCGAGGCCGGTGCCGAGCAGTTCGGGCCGCACGTAGATCGCGTACAGCTCCGCCTCCTCGGTGGCGGTCTCCGCTCGCGGCGCCGACGTGTGCGCACCGCCGGGGCGGTTCGGGCCGAACGCCGCCCAGCCGGTGACGGCCCCGTCGGCGCTCTCGGTGACGAGGTTCGTTACGGGATTGCGGGCGAGGGCGGCAGCCTTGGCGAACAAATCCCGGCGACGGGCGGCGTCCTCCTCCACGGACATCGCGTTCAGGAAGCGGTGCGGCAGGAGGTCCGCGTAGGCGTACTGCCAGGCGCGCACCCGCAGTTCGGCGACGGCGTCGATGTCGTCCGCGGTCATCTCCCGTACAGGCATGGACGGATCGTGTCAGAACGGTGGAGCGGTCTCGACCGAATTCCGGGGCCCCGGGCCGACTGTGCTGACAAGACGGCCGAGGGGACGGCTCTGCCCTCAGGGCGACGAGTGGCGGGGTGCCGGCCGGGTCGTCGTCGGCGAATTGATTGGATGCTCCAGAAGTCCAAGGCCCACGCTGACGGGCAACGTGAACAGGGGGAGTTGCGATGAAGTTCCGTCCACTCGGCGATCCCGCTGCCCGGGTGTCCGAGATCGGTCTTGGCTGTATGGGCATGTCGATCGCCTATGGAGCCGCCGACGAGAGCGAGTGCCTGCGCACGTTGGATCGTGCCGCTGAGCTGGGCGTCAACCTTCTCGACACCGCGGACGTGTACGGCGTCGGCGCCAACGAGGAGCTGCTCGGCCGTTGGCTGCGCAACCGCGGGCGCGACTCGGTCTTCCTCTCGACCAAGTTCGGTCTCAAGCACAGCGCCGCCACCCGCAGGGTGGACGAAGTCGACACTTCCGCCGAGTACGTGCAGGTCGCGTGCGACGCTTCTCTGGCGCGGCTGGGGGCCGAGCACATCGACCTGTACTACATGCATCGCCGTGACCCCGGCGTACCTGTCGAGGACACGGTCGGTGCCATGGCGGCCCTGGTCGAAGCAGGCAAGGTCCGCTTTCTCGGACTGTCCGAGGTCAGCCCGGGCACGCTGCGCCGGGCACACGCGGTGCACCCCATCACGGCGATCCAGCTCGAGTACTCGCTGTTCACCAGGGACGTGGTGGAGGGGGAGATGCTCGACACCTGCCGGGAGCTCGGCGTCGCCGTGGTTGCGTACTCGCCACTGGGCCGCGGCATGCTCGGCGGCGCTCTGCACTCACGTGAAGCTCTGTCCGAAGAGGACAACCGCCGGCGATGGCCGCGTTTCGCGCCCGGGAACATCGCTGGCAACCTTGCTCTGGTCGAGGCGGTCAGGAACGTCGCCGATCAGATCGGCTGCTCGCCGGCCCAGGCGGCGTTGGCCTGGCTCCTGTACCAGGGGCCGGACATCCTGCCGATTCCCGGTACCAAACGGGAGCGGTACTTGCTGGAGAACATCGAAGCGACCGATGTGGCTCTGAGCCCGGATCAGGCGGCGCGCTTGCGCGATGCCGTGCCGGAGCGGGCGGTGGCCGGCGGACGCTACCCCGACCAGGCTCTCGCCCGTCTCGGCCACTGAACCGGCTCGCCGGCTGCTGCGCCGGAAGGGCGGACGAGGGGACGGCTGCCCGGGCACAGGCGCGGCGCACCCGTACGCGGGACGCAATCCGGACGGAAGATGTCGGGTATCGGCGGCAGCATGGAGCCATGACCGAGAGCTGGGCGGCCTTCCGGGCCGCCGAACCCGAATTCGCCGACGCCGTACGAGCCCGCTTCCAGGCGTTCCAGCACCACGTGCTCGCCACCCTGCGCCCCGACGGCTCGCCCCGTCTGACCGGCCTGGAGGGCGACTTCCGGGGTGACGAGCTGTGGCTGGGCATGATGATCGGGTCCCGCAAGGCGCTCGACCTGCGCCGCGACCCCCGCTTCTCGATGTACGCCAACCCCGGCACGGGCACCGGAATGGGCGGCGGCGACGTCCGCATCTCGGGCCGTGCGGTCGAAGTGACGGACCCGGAGGAGTTCGCCCGGTACGCGGCCGACGATTCGGAGACTGAGGCGCCGGAACGCTTCCATCTCTTCCGCGCGGAGCTCTCCGAGGTCGTACGGATCAGGGTCGAGGACCCGCACATCGTCTTCCAGGTCTGGCACCCGGGCCGCGCACTGCGCACGATCCGCCGCGGCAACGAGGACAGCACCGTCTACGAGGACGCCTGAGCCCCCGCGGGTACGGCGATGGTCTGGCCGACTCCGGTGCCGGCCGCACGGGTGGCCGCCTCGGCCACGGCGACCGCGGTCAGGCCGGCGTGGGCGTCGGCGACCGGTGGGGAGCCGTCGGCCGCGCAGCGCAGCAGGTCGGCGACGGCGGCTCGCACGCTCTCCGCGTACACATACGGTTTGCGCATCTCGCCGCCGAGGTCGATGACGGCCTCCACACGGTGCGGGACGCTGCGTGCCACACCTCTGCCGCGGGCGGGACGGCCATCGCCTGCGTGCCGGTGCACGTCGACGGCGACGCGTTCGCCGCCGTGCGGTCGTAGGCCGGGAACGGCCAGCAACTCACCTGTCCTGGAAGGGAGTTCCTCCCACCTCGCGGCGCCCTCGTCGTCTGTCCACGCGGTGATGGCGGCGTGTGTCGGGATCCACCCGGTGATGCGCGACTCGGCGAAGCCGTGGTCCAGGCGCATCAGTTGACGCTCGCATCGGTGGGCGTGGGTGAAGGAGTGCAGGTGGGTGGCCAGGACACCGCCGGGGTGCACGGCGTCCGCGATCACCATGTCGACGGGGCCGCCCGGGCGCCGTACGGCCGTGGCGCGCACCGACTCGGGCTCACTGCCGATCAGGGCGCGGGCGGCGTCGAAGAAGTGGACGCCGTGCTCGATGAAGATGCCCCCGCTGTGCGCGGGGTCCCAGAACCAGTGGTCGGGGCCGAGGTCCTGGTCGGATGCGTCGTTCTCGAAGAGGAAGCGGTGGGGCGGGGAGAGGGGGCCCTCGGCGATCAGTCGCTCCACGGCGCGCAGGATCGGGTTGTAGCGGAGGACGTGATCGACGGCGAGAACTCCGGGCGAACGGTCCACCTCGTCCCGTACCCGGGCGGCGTCCTCGGTGGTGGTGGCCAGCGGCTTCTCGCAGAAGACGTGCTTGCCGGCGCGGAGAGCGCCGATGGCCATCCCGGCGTGCGTGGCGGGCGGGGTGGCGAGGGCCACCAGGTCCACGCCGTCCGTGGCGAGAAGCGACGGGAGGCCGTCGCGTACGGTCGCGCCGTGCCGTGCGCCGAGCGGTTTCGCGCGCGACTGGTCGGGATCGGCGACGGCGGTGATGCGCAGGCCGGGCAGGCCGGCCACGGCATCCAGGACGTACGCCCCGAACGATCCGCAGCCGACCAGCCCGAGGCCGAGGGCCGGCGCTGTCACGTGACGCGTTCCAGGAGGGCGGCGCCGATGTGGGCGTCGGCCATGCCGTAGAAGACGTACAGCTTCCCGTCGATCTCCTCGATCGCCGTGGGGAAGACCACGTTCGGGACGGTGCCGGAGCGCTCCTCCTCCGTCTCGGGGGCCATCAGCGGCTCATCGGACCGGGCGATGACCTTCGACGGGTCGGCCGGATCGAGGAGCATCGCCCCGGCGGCGTACGACACCCGCTGGTTCTGCTCGAAGGGATCCTCCATGGAGCCGGAGACCCCGTGATGGATGAGCAGCCAGCCTTCGTCGACGCGGATCGGGGCGGGGCCGGCGCCGATCTTGAGTGCCTCCCAGGGGTGCTCGGAGAGAGCGACCAGGCGGTGCTGCCGGGGGCGGACCAGCGCGCGGATGTCCTGCTCGGCCTCCGCGACCGGAACGTAGGAGATCCAGATGCCGGGGCGCTCGTCGGTGACGCCGGAGGGGAGGTGGACGCCCTCACCGGGACGGAACCAGCCGAGGTCCCACATGGGGCGGTGCAGCATCGCGTACGCCGGTTCGCCATCCGGGCCCGGAACGGGCTCGGGGAAGTGGACGACGTCCTTGTTGGGGAAGAGGTTGAGGTCGGTGTCGAGGTCGGGCTGGTACTCGAACTGGATCGGGCCGAGCCGGGTCCAGTCGGAGAGGTTCGCGGAGACGGCGAGGGCCGGCTTGGGGCCGAGGGGCCCGTAGGCGACGTAGGACATGACGTGCTTGCCGAGGGAGGGGATCCAGGTGGTGCGGGGGTCCTCGACACCGGCGTTGTTCTTGCCGCGCTCCCAGCCCTCGTCGGGGGCCAGCACGACGCCGTGGCGCTCGACGCCGGAGGGTACGCCGTCGGTGAAGGTGACCTCGGCCAGCCCGACGCGGGAGACGTTGCCGTCGGCCACGAGGCGGGGCAGCAGGTGCAGCTTGCCGTCCGGGGTGCGGCCGGAGGCGGGATTGAGGACTCCCTCGCTCTCGTTGGCCTCGCCGGGCAGTGGCGACATGACGACGCCCAGTCGGCGCAGGGTGTAGGGGATGTTCGTACGGGGGGTTGTGTCGGTGCTCAAGTGTCAGCCCTTTACGCCGGATCCGAGGTCGGTGGAGACGAAGCGGCGCTGGAACGCGAGGAACAGCGCCACGGCCGGGGCGGCGAGCACGCATGCCCCGGCGAGTATCGCGCCGTACGGGTTGGCGGCCCGGCCGGCGACGTTCGAGATGTAGTTGGCCAGTGCCACGGCCAACGGCTGCATGTCCGAGTCCTTGGTCACGAGGAACGGCCAGAGGAACTCGTTCCAGGGACCGATGAAGGTCAGCAGCACGGTGGTGAGCAGCGCCGGCTTGCACAGCGGGGTCGCGATCCGCAGCATGATCGCCAGCTCGCTCGCCCCGTCGATCCGCGCGGACTCGAACAGCTCACGGGGAAGCTGCAGGAAGAACTGGCGGAAGATGAAGACGGCCGTCGAGTTGATCGCGAACGGCAGGATGATGCCGAGGTAGGTGTCCGCCAGCCCGTAGCTGCGGACGATCATCACATAGAGCGGGATCATCAGCAGCTGGAACGGAACCAGCTGCACCAGGAGCACCGTGCCGAAGACGGCGCCTCGGCCGCGGAAGTGCATCTGCGCCAGTGCGTAGCCCGCCATGAGGCCGAACACGACGGTGCACAGGATGACGCCCCCGGTGAAGATCCCCGAATTTGCGACGGCCCTCAGCAGCGGGACCCGGTCGTTGATCGCCGCATAGTTGCCCAGCGTGATCCCTGACGGATCGGGCACGACGGCCGACGGGTCGGAGCTCGGCTCGGCCTGGAGCGATCCGAGGACCATGGAATAGAAGGGGAAGAGGAACACGCACGCGCCGGCGAGCAGCACGAGCAGCCGGGGTATCCGGCGCTTGGTGGCAGCGGACCTCACGGCTCAGTCCCTTTCCGTCAGCTTGCGGTTGATCAGCGAGACGGCCAGTACGAACAGCACCAGCAGCACCCCGATCGCGGCGGCGACATCCGGATTTCCCTGCTCGATGCCCCGCTGGTACATGAGCAGGACGGGGGAGGCGGAGGCTCCGTCGGGGCCGCCGCCACCGGTGAACAGGTACGGCTCGGTGAACAGGTTCGCCCCGGTGATCGTGGCCACGATCAACACCAGCGTTGTTGCCGGGCGCACGCCGGGCACGGTGATGGAGAGGAACTTGCGCACCGTGGACGCGCCGTCGATGTCCGCCGATTCGTAGAGCTCCTTCGGCACGTTCTGCAGGGCCGCGAGGTACAGCATGATGAAGAAGCCGAGCTGCTTCCACGCGACGAACACTGCGATCAGCGGCATCGCCAGAGTCTCGTTGACCAGCCACGACGGCTCCGGAGCCAGCTGTCCCAGGACCTGGTTCACCAGGCCTCCGCTGCTGAAGAGCCACAGCCAGATGCCGACCATGGCCACGCTCGCGGTGATGTACGGCAAGTAGTACGCCGCGCGGAAGAACGAGCGCATCGGCAACTTGGCGTTGAGCGCGCTGGCCAGCACGAGCGAAAGGCCCACGGTCAGCGGCACGTTGATGAGAAGAAAGACGACGATGTTGCCGAATGCCTGGCGGACGTCCGGGTCGCTCAGCACTGCCGCGTAGTTCTCGAAGCCGACGAACGGGTATTCCACGATCGCGTTCGGTGCGGCGAAGAAGTAGTCGTGGAACGACATCCACACCGCGAAACCGAACGGGTAGGCGAAGACCACGGCGACGAACGCCAGATACGGCGAGACGAACCCGAGCCCCAGGAGGTTGCGGCCGAAGGACCGCCCGATGCTCCTGGGGCGCGTGCTGCCCGGCGCGGGCGAGGACATCAACAAAACCCCTCTGCGTTGATCACTTCTGGGCGGCGAGCTTCTCGACCTCGGTCGCAGCCTTCTTCAACGCGGTCTGCGGGTTCTCCTTGCCGAAGATGACCGAGCGCGAGTAGGCGTCCCGGAACGCCTGCCATGCGGCGATCGACTTGGGCACGTTGGGCACCTCGACGGTGTTCTCGGCCGCTTGGGCATAGGTCTTGTACTTCGCGTTCTTCGCGAAGAAGTCCGCGTAGTTGCCCGTCAGGTCCTCTCGCACCGGCATCTGGCCGGTGGTCTCCAGCAGCTTTTGGTCCTGCTCCTTGCTGCTGGCGAACTTCAGCACGTCCCAGGCCGTACCGCGGTTCTTGCAGGAGCTGAACATCCCCACCGACTTGGCGTCGCTGAAGGTACGGGTCTCCGCGGCCGATGTGCCCTTCGACGTGGGAACAGGGACCACGCCGTAGTCGACCTTCTTGTCGTAGACCTTCACGGCCCACGGGCCGGCGATGGTCATCGCGGCCTTGCCGTCGGCGAACGCGTCCCCGTTGTACTTCTCCTTCTGCGACAGGCCCTTGTCGTACATCGACCGCCAGAAGTCCGCGACCCGCCGCCCCTCAGGGCCGGTGAACTGCGCCTTGCCGTCCTCCAGCAGCTGCTTGCCGCCGCTCTCCGCCGCGAACAGCGGGTAGAAGTCGAACCAGGACTGGAAGAACTCCGAACTCGGTGCGGGCCAGACCGCAGCCTTGACGCCGCCCTTGTCGACCAGCTTCTCGGATGTGGCCAGGAAGTCCTTGTACGTCGTCAACTTGGGCTTGTCCGGGTCGAGTCCGGCCTTGGCGAAGACGTCCTTGTTGTAGGAGATCATCACGGGGTTGGACTTCCAGGGCAGCTGGTAGTACTTGCCGTCCTCCGACTTGTACTGGGCAGCCGCGTCCCCGGAGCGCTTCTGGATGTGCTGTGTGGCACCGGGGAAGTCGTCGAGCGGCACCAGACCGCCCTGCTTCTGGAACTGCGAGACGGCTGCCGGGGAGGTGTTGAAGACCAGACAGGGGGCGTTGCCCGCGGTGATGGCCGCGCCGATGACCTCCTCGGAGCTCTTTCCGGCCGGTATCTCCTGAGCGCGGACCTTCTCGTCCGGGTGCGCGGAGTTCCATGACGAGACCATCTTCTTGGCCCAGGCGATCTCGTCGGGGTTGTTGGCGTACCAGATCTTGATGGGGCCCTTGGACGAGGCGGCCTTTCCGCCGTCGTCGCCGGAGCCGCCACCGCACGCGCTGAGCGGCAGCACGAGGAGGGCCATGGCAAGGGGAAGCGCTCGTTTCATGAGGTACTCCGTGGTTCGTCGTCGGCTTGGAGGGAGACTCGAGGGCGGGGGACACCGCCCGGGGCGGGAGGTGCGGTGGATCGTCGGAGAACCAGTTCGGTCGGCGGCAACTCGGCACTCTCCGCGCTGCCCTTCTCCACGAGTTGGAGCAGGGTGCGGGCGGCGGCGCGGCCCATTGCGAGGGCGTCCATCCGCACCGTGGTCAGCGGCGGGTGCACATGGCGGGCCAGTTCGGTGTCGTCGAAACCGGTGACCGACAGGTCGTCGGGAATGCTCAGGCCCCGCTCATGCGCGACAGTTGCGCCCGCGATCGCCATCAGGTCGTTGGCATAGACGATGGCGCTCGGCGGCTCGCTCTCCTCGAACAGGCGCCGGGTGGCCGCGGCGCCGCCGGCCGCGGTGAAGTCCCCTGCCGCCTCCGGACCCGGAGGCAGGCCGAGGTCGCGCAGCGCGTCCGCCCAGGCGGCACGCCTCCTGTGGCCGTGGACGAACTCCTGCGGCCCGGCCACATGCGCGATCCGCCGGTGCCCCAGCGCGGCCAGGTGCTCCACGGCGGCGCGGATCCCGGTCCGCTCGTCGAGGTTCACGGCGGGAAAAGCGGGCGAAGTGTCCGGCGTCTGCAGGGTCACGGCGGGCAGCCGCAGCTCCCGCAGAAGCTCCAGCCGGGGATCGTCGCCCACCCGCAGGTCGGAGAGGAACACCCCGTCCACCCGTCCGTCCCCGGCGAGTTGACGGTATCCGTCGGCCTCCTCGTCCCAGCCGCCCGTGACGACCCGCAGCACCAGGGCATGCCCCACCTTGGCCAGCTCGGTCTCCACCCCGGCGATGAATGCGGGGAAGAACGGGTCTGCACCGAGCAGCTCGGCGGGCCGGGCCATCACCAGACCGAGCGCGAAAGCCCGGGAGTAGGACAGGGCCCGCGCCCGATGACTCGGCCGGAATCCCAGCTCCGCCGCCGCGGCGAGGACTCTTGCCCTGGTGTCCGCCGCGACTCCGGGGCGGTCGTTCAGGACGAAGGACACCGTGCTCTTGGAGACGCCGACGGCCCGGGCGACGTCGGCGATCGTCGGGCTTTGGCGCACGGTCTCTCCCCTCGGACGGTGTGGGTGGTACTGGCTGGGCTGCGTGCGGACGAGCACCAGCACGAGCGGCTGGGGGGCAATTGCTCGCCGTGCAGCCTGAGCAGGCACTTAACCGGTTTGAAACGAACCCCGTCAAGAGTCCTGACCCGAATTTTCAAACCGGTTTGAAAGTGAGCCGTCCCACGGCCGGTGCCGGCAGCCTTCAGCGAGCTCTGCGCACGGATTCAAGTCGCAGATCAACTGACCGGGGATGATGGGCAGTTGGGTTGGGAGGGCTGTACTACTGGCCTCGGCCCCAGCGCCCGCATCGAAGACGCCGGGGGCCAGACGCAGCCCGGTCCGCGCCCGCCCTCGACTCCCCCTGAGCCTGGCGGCTCGGGAGGCACCCCCACCATCGCCGGAGCACGCCGACCGCGGGCCCGTTCATCGAGCAGGGCGCGCGTACATCGGTCAGGCGCGTTCATGGAGCGGGGCGCACCTGAGGCGCTCGGTCCGCTGTCCCGTCTGAACGCGGCCGATTTCCCTTGGGGTTCGCCGCCGGTGCGTGCGGGCGTGTGTGCTTGTGCCGGATCCCGGCCGCGGTCAGGGAACGACCGCGTACGCCTCGACCTCCAGCAGGAGATCGGGGTGGACGAGCGAGGAGACCTGGACCGCCGTGCTGGCCGGTGGCCGCGTGACGTCGATGCACGCGTCCCGCGCCTCGCGGACCGCGGGGAGGATGCCGACATCCGTGGTGAAGAAGGTGAGCTTCACGACGTCGTCGAATCCGGCGCCGGCAGCGGCAAGGCACAGGCGCAGGTTCGCGAAGACCTGCCGGGCCTGGGCGGCGGGGTCCCCCGGGCCGACGACGTCGCCGTTCTCGTCGAGGGCGATCTGCCCGGAGACGGCGACGAACCGGCCCTCGCCCCATACGACATGGCTGTAGCCGTTGCCCGGCGCGACGCCGTGCGGGGCCTTGATGTGAGTGAGTTCGGACATGTGGGGATCGTCGTGGCTGCGGCACGATCGGGCGAGCGGATTTCTACAGCAGGGTCAGCTGCGTGCAGTCAGGGGTGTCGGGCTCCTGCTCGGCTGCCCTGTCGGGGTGGACGTCGACGCGGCGGTGGGTGCCCGGTGACGTGGGCCCGATGCCGTACTCGGAGGCCAGTTCGTGGACCTGCCGGGTGATGCGCCTCTGGTACCACGTGGGGGCGTAGGCGCCGTCCGCGTACAGCCCCTCGTAGTGCCGCACCAGCCCGGGGTGGTGCTTCGCGAGCCACTGCATGTACCACTCGCGCGCCCCTGGCCGCAGATGCAGCGCGAGCGGCGTGACGGACGTGGCCCCGGCGGCGGCTATCGCCCGCACTGTCGTGCGCAGTTGGGCCGGGGAGTCGCTCAGGAACGGGATGACCGGAGCCATCAGCACTGCGCAGGGGATGCCCTGGCTGCTGAGCGTGCGGACCACGTCGAGGCGGCGGTCGGGGGCCGGGGTGCCCGGTTCGACGGTGCGCCACAGCTCCTCGTCGGTGAAACCCACGGAGACGGAGATGCCCACGTCCGTGATCGCTGCCGCCGAGCGCAGCAGGTCGAGGTCGCGCAGGATGAGCGTCCCCTTGGTGAGGATCGAGAACGGGTTGCTGTAGTCGCGCAGCGCCGTGAGGATGCCGGGCATCAGCCGGTAGCGGCCCTCCGCCCGCTGGTAGCAGTCGACGTTGGTGCCCATCGCTATGTGCTGCCCGTGCCAGCGGCTCGACCCGAGCTCACGGCGGAGCAGCTCGGGGGCGTTGACCTTGACGACGATCTGCGTGTCGAACCCGGCTCCCGTGTCGAGGTCGAGGTAGCGGTGCGTGCCCCGGGCGAAGCAGTACACGCAGGCGTGCGAGCAGCCCCGGTACGGATTGACCGTCCATTCGAACGGCATGCGGGAGGCCCCCGGCACGCGGTTCACGATCGAGCGGGCGCGCACCTCGTGGAAGGTGATGCCCGCGAATTCGGGGGTGTTGAACGTACGACTGACAACGTCGGTGCCGAAGAGGGCGGGGTTCACCGCCGACCCGTCGCCGCTCAGGTTCTCCCAGCGCATGGACCCTCCTCGTGCATCGTGCTGTTCGTACTCAGAGAATAGAACATCTGTTCCCACCCCCTCGTCAAGCCGATTTGGGCCCCCGTCCGCGGGGTGATTGGGTTGCCGGGCGCCAGCGGGCGCAACGGACGGACGTGCCGAACAGCAGGAGGAGCACATGGCGCAGGTCGAGTCGACGACCCATCGCGAGATCGCTGCGGAGCCCGACGCGGTACGGAGCGCGCTCGCCGACTACAGCGGGACCCGGCCGAAGCTGCTGCCCGATCACTACAGCGAGTACGAGGTGCGCGAGGGCGGCAAGGGTGCGGGCACCGTCGTGCACTGGAAGATCCAGGTCACCAGCAAGCGGATCCGTGACTGCCTCATCGACGTCAGCGACTCGGCCGGAGGCGAACTGGTCGAGAGCGACCGCAACTCCACGATGGTCACGACCTGGAAGGTCGAACAGGGATCCTCGGAGAACGCCGCACGCGTCACGGTGAAGACCACCTGGAAGGGTGCGGGTGGCATCGGGGGCTTCTTCGAGAGGACCTTCGCACCCAAGGGGCTGGCCCGCATCTACGACGAGATCCTGGCCAAGCTCGCCGCGGAGACGGAGAAGTGAGGCAGAAGTAACGGAACGGCGGGTGTGCGGCCGCACACCCGCTCACCGGATCGAGTGGTTCTTGCGGGGGCGGGGGTGGCGTGCGGCGTGGCCGCCCCGCCGGCTTCCGCCCCCGAAAGCCCCAGTTGAGCGCCCGACAGGCGCCCCGGGCAACGGACTTGGGGGTTCCACGGCCCGCCGGAAGCCAGTGGTGTCTGACTTGCTCGCTCCTGTCACGTAATGCGAGAAATGCTCCCCGAGGATGAGCGGATGCGACCAGGGGAGTGCGATGAGCGGTACGGCTCTGGAGCACCCGGAGGCGCGGTCACCCGCGGTCGTCGAGGTGAGCCTGGAGATCCCCACACCGGGCCCCGCGGCCGCGGATGCCGGTCATGGAACCGATCACGGAGCCGGTCACGGAACCGAGCAGGGGCAGCCCCCCGAGTCGCCCCAGCAGGACAGTCCAGCAGGGCTCAGCAGGCGCCGCGTGCGGCTGGTCTTCGTCGGGCTGATGCTCGCCCTGCTGCTGGCGGCGCTCGAACAGACCATCGTCGCCACGGCGTTGCCCAGGATCGTCGGCGAACTGCACGGCCTGGACCGGATGTCCTGGGCCGTCACCTCCTACCTGCTCGCGGCGACGATCGGGCTGCCGGTCTACGGCAAGCTCGGGGACCTCTTCGGACGCAAGGGGATCTTCCTCTTCGCCATCGTCGTCTTCATCGCCGGCTCGGCCCTCGCCGGCTGGTCGCGCACGATGACGGAACTGATCGCCTACCGGGCGCTCCAGGGCGTCGGCGCCGGCGGGCTCATGATCGGAGTGCAGGCGATCATCGCGGACGTCGTTCCGCCCCGCGAACGCGGCCGCTACATGGGCCTGATCGGCGCCGCGTTCGGCCTCGCGTCCGTGGCGGGGCCGCTGCTCGGCGGCTGGCTCACCGACGAACTCTCCTGGCGCTGGTGCTTCTACATCAACGTCCCCTTCGGCCTGGTCACCCTGATCGTCACCGCCCTCGTGCTGAAGCTGCCGCGCCCGGAGGGACGCCCGAAGCTGGACGTGCTGGGGACGCTCCTTCTCGGGGCGTTCTCCACGTGCCTGGTGCTGCTGACGAGCTGGGGCGGCACCGAGTACGACTGGGACGACACCGTCATCCTCGGACTCGCCGCGGGCGGTGCCCTCAGCGCGGTGCTGTTCATCGCCGTCGAACGCCTCGCGAGCGAACCTGTCCTGCCGCTGCGCCTCTTCCGCGACTCCGTCTTCAACGTCACCGGCATCGTCGGAGTGGCCGTCGGCATCGCCCTGTTCGGTGCCGCGAGCTATCTGCCGGGCTTCCTCCAGATGGTCGACGGCGTCAGCGCGACCGAGTCGGGGCTGCTGATGCTGCCCATGATGGGCGGGGTCGTGCTCTCCTCCATGGTCTCGGGTCAGCTCATCTCCCGCACCGGCCGCTACAGGGTCTATCCGGTGCTGGGCTGCGCCCTCTCGGCCGTCGGCATGTGGCTGCTGTCGCGACTGGAGACCGGCACCTCGCGTGAGGCCTACAGCGTCTGGATGGCCGTCCTGGGCCTGGGCATCGGGCTCGTGCTGCCGGTCCTGGTCCTGGCCGTGCAGAACTCCGTGCCGGTCCGGGACCTCGGCGCGGCGACCAGCGCGAACAACTACTTCCGCCAGATCGGCGGCAGCGTCGGCGCAGCCGTCTTCGGCACGCTCTTCATCCAGCGCCTCACCGACGCGCTCGCCGTGCGGCTGCCGCACGACGCGCCGCACTGGCTGCCCGACCCTTCGTCGCTGACCCCGCAGGCGGTGCACAAGCTGCCCGGCCCACTGCGCGAGATCTACGTACAGGCCTACGCCGACGCCATGCCGCGCATCTTCTTGTACCTCGTCCCGGTGCTCGTGCTCGGGCTGATCTTCACCTTCTTCCTCAAGGAGAAACCGCTCGTGAACGAGAACGCCGCCGTCCCCGAGGCACGCGCCCCGGCACACGCCGCCGCGCCGACGGCCACGGTGAGCGCCCCGCACACCGCGGGCGTCCCCGTCTGCGGAAGCGTCCGCCATCACGACGGCAGCAGCGTGCCGCGCGCCGCCCTCACTCTCATCGACACGTCCGGGAAGCAGGTCGGGCGGAGCGCGACGGGGGAGGACGGGCGGTACGCGCTGAGCACGCCCGCCACCGGTTCCTATGTCCTGATCGCCGCGGCGAGCGGCCATCAGCCCCAGGCCGTCGGCGTCACCGTGGCCGAACGCGCCGTCGAGCTGGACATCGTGCTCGGCGGCGCCGGACGCCTGGCGGGCTGCGTGCTCACCCCGGACGGTCTGGCCGTGAGGGAGGCCTCGGTGACGCTCACCGACGTACGCGGGGAGGTCGTGGCCGCCACCCGCAGCAGCATCGAGGGGGGTTACGTCCTGGACCAGCTGGTGGCCGGCGAGTACACGCTCGCCGCCAGCGCCCCCGCATACCGTCCCGCGGCGCTGCCGGTGTCCGTGCAGGCCGCGTGCGAGACACGGCAGGACATCGAACTCGCGGGCGGAGCCATGCTCCGCGGCACCGTGCGGGCCGTCGGCGGAAGGCCCGTTGAGGACGCGCGCGTCACCTTGCTCGACGCGGCGGGCAATGTGGTGGACACGGCAACCACCCGCGAGGACGGCGTCTTCCGCTTCGTCGATCTGGCCGCCGGCGAGTACACCGTCATCGCCGCCGGCTATCCACCGGTGGCGACGGTGCTTCAGGTCGAGGGCGGCGGTCGCACGGAGCGCGATCTGCGGCTGGGGCACGAGAACTGACCCTCGGTCCGGTCGTGGCAGCTCCGCTCAGGGCGTTGACGCACGCGTGTCGCGCGAGGCGTCGGTGACCTTCACAGCCGGTTGAAACGCCTGGTCAGAGCGGGGAGCGGTGAGGCTTCACTGGTCAAGACCACAGGAGTTATCCACAAGGGTGTCACGGGGTTTGCGTACCGCGTAACGTTCCCGGCATGAAGATCCTCATCAGCGCCGACATGGAAGGCGCCACCGGCGTGACATGGCCCGGGGACGTCCTGCCGGGCACCCCCCAATGGGAGCGCTGCCGCCCGATGTTCACCTCGGACGTGAACGCCGCGGTGGTCGGCTTCTTCGAGGGCGGCGCCGATGAGGTCCTCATCAACGAGGCGCACTGGACGATGCGGAACCTGCTGCTGGAACAGCTCGACGACCGGGCAGAGATGATCACCGGGCGGCACAAGAGCCTCAGCATGGTCGAAGGCGTGCAGCACGGCGACGTGGACGGCATCGCCTTCGTCGGCTATCACACGGGAGCGGGCACCGAAGGCGTCCTGGCGCACACCTACTTGGCGAACTCCATCACCGGCGTCTGGGTCGACGGGTCCCGCGCCAGCGAAGGCCTCCTCAACGCCCTCGTCGTCGAGGAGTACGGGGTGCCGGTGATCCTCGTGACCGGTGACGACCGCACCATCGAGGACGCGAAGGGGTATGCCCCGGACGCCTACGGGGTCGCGGTCAAGGACTACGTCTCGCGCTACGCGGCGGTCTGCCGCACACCGCGGCGAACGGCCGCCGACATCAGGTCCGCCGCAAGCAGGGCCACCGCTCTCGCGGTGCGGGCCAGCCCGTCACGGCCTCAGGAACACACGGTGGAGCTGGAGTTCGACGCGGAGCATCTTGTGGGCGCGGCCACCGTCGTGCCGGGCGTCGAGCGCACCGGGGAGCGCCGAGTCGCCTACACCTCCCCGGGCATGTACGAGGGAATCCGCACGTTCAAGGCGGTCACGACGGTCGTCTCGGCCGCGGTGGAGGAGCAATATGGCTGAGCACATCGACCAGACGGCGCTCGACGAGGCAGTGACGTTCACCTCCGAGCTGATCCGCATCGACACCACCAACCGGGGCGGGGGCGAGGGCGAGGGCTCCGAGCGTGCTGCCGCGGAGTACGTCGCCGAGCGCCTCGCAGGTTCGGGCATCGAGCCGCAGTTGCTGGAGAAGGCCCCCGGGCGTACGAACGTGGTGGCGAGGATCCCCGGCTCCGAGCCGGAGGCCGACGCGCTCCTCGTGCACGGCCATCTCGACGTGGTGCCCGCCGAACCCGCCGACTGGAGCGTGCACCCCTTCTCCGGCGAGATCCGCGACGGTGTGGTCTGGGGCCGCGGTGCCATCGACATGAAGAACGCCGATGCGATGGTCCTGGCCGTCGTTCGGGCCTGGGCGCGTGCGGGCGTCCGGCCGCGCCGCGACATCGTGCTGGCCTTCACCGCGGACGAGGAGGACAGCGCCGAATACGGTTCGGACTACCTCGCCGACCAGCATTCCGGGCTGTTCGAAGGCTGCACCGAGGGCATCAGCGAATCGGGAGCCTTCACCTTCCACGCCGGCGACGGGCTGCGGATGTACCCGGTCGCCGCGGGGGAGCGGGGCACGGCCTGGCTCGAACTCACCGCCCGCGGCAAGGCCGGGCACGGCTCGAAGGTCAGCCGGGCGAACGCCGTGAGCAGGCTCGCCGGCGCCGTGGCCCGCATCGGCGAGCACGAATGGCCGCAGCGGCTGACTCCGACGGTGCGCGCCGCCCTGAAGGAACTGGCCGCGGTGCACGGTCTGCCCGAACCGGCAACGGACGCCCCGGACTTCGACGCCGACAAGCTTCTCGCCGAACTCGGCCCCGCCGCGGCCCTCGTGGAGCCCACGGTGCGCAACAGCACCAACCCGACGATGCTGAGCGCGGGTTACAAGGTCAACGTCATCCCCGGCAGCGCCACCGCTTTCGTCGACGGGCGGATGCTGCCCGGCGGCGAGGAGGAGTTCCACCGCACTCTCGACGAGCTCACCGGCCCCCACGTGGACTGGAAGTTCCACCACCGTGAGGTCCCCCTCGAGGCCCCGGTGGACTCACCGACGTATGCGGTGCTGCGAGAAGCACTGAATCACTTCGACCCGGACGCGCACGTGGTGCCGTTCTGCATGTCCGGCGGAACCGACGCCAAGCAGTTCTCCCGGCTGGGCATCGCCGGCTACGGCTTCACACCGCTGAAGCTGCCCCAAGGATTCGACTACCAGGCGCTCTTCCACGGCGTGGACGAGCGCGTGCCCGTCGACGCCCTGCACTTCGGAACCCGCGTCCTCGACCGCGCCCTGCTCGCTCTCTGACCCTCACCCGACGGAGGCTCATCCCATATGGCGAAGATCACGGCACCGTACGGCAGTTGGCCGTCCCCCATCGACGCCGCCCTCGTCGCGTCGCACGACGGGCGGCCGGATTACCTGGGCGCTGTCGGCGAAGAGGTGTGGTGGACGGAGCCCCGTCCCGCCGAGGGCGGACGCCGCGCCCTGATGCGGCTGTCCGCGGACGGCGGTGAGGCCCGGTCGGTGCTGCCCGCTCCATGGAACGTGCGCAACCGCGTCATCGAGTACGGCGGGGTGCCGTGGGCGGGCATCGACCGCCACCCGGACGGCCCGCTGATCGTCTTCACCCACTTCGCGGACCAGCGGCTCTACGCCTACGAGCCCGACATGCCCGACCGGGCACCACGCCCCCTCACACCCGTTGCGGAAGTCATCCCCGGCGGGCTGCGCTGGTGCGACCCGGTGCTTGTGCCGGACGGCCCGGCCGGGCCCGAAGTGTGGTGTGTGCTGGAGGAGTTCACAGGCGAGGGGCCCACCGATCTGCGACGGGTGATCGCGGCCGTGCCGCTGGACGGCTCCGCGGCCGACGACCGCGGCCGCGTGCGTGAACTGACCGACGACGCAAGCAGGTTCGTGACCGGGCCGCGGCTCTCGCCGGACGGCAGCCGCGCCGCCTGGCTCGCCTGGGACCACCCCGCCATGCCCTGGGACGGCACGCAGGTGAAGACGGCCCGTGTCACCGCCGACGGCCGGTTCGAGGACGTACGGGCCGTGGCGGGAGGCCCGGAGGAGTCGGTGGCGCAAGTCGAATGGGCTCCCGACGGCGCCCTGTTGATGGCCTCCGACGAGTCCGGCTGGTGGAATTTGCAGCGCCTCGACCTCGACGCGTCCGCCACCGACCCCGGCGGAAGAAGGGATCTGTGCCCCCGCGAGGAGGAGTTCGCCGCCGGGCTGTGGCGCATCGGGCAGAAGTGGTTCGAGCCTCTGGAGGGCGGCCTGATCGCGGCGCTGCACGGGCGGGGCGCCCTGCGGCTCGGTGTGCTCGACCCGGACAGCGGTGAACTCGCCGACGCGACCGGCCCCTGGACCGAATGGGCAGCCGTGGCATCAGCCGGCACCCGTGTCTTCGGCGTCGCCGCGGGACCGCAGAGTTCGTACGAGGTCGTCGAACTCGACACGCGCACCGGCCACAGCAGGGTCGTCGCCGCACACCACAAGGATCCCGTGGACCCGGCTCACTACCCCCAGCCGCACGAGCGCACCTTCACCGGCCCCGACGGACGCGACATCCACGCCCAGGTCTACCCACCGCGCCACCCCGGATACGAGGCACCCGACGGGGAGCTGGCGCCGTACGTCGTGTGGGCGCACGGAGGCCCGACGAGCCGGGTGCCGCTCGTGCTCGACCTGGAGATCGCCTACTTCACCTCACGCGGCATAGGCGTCGTGGAGGTCAACTACGGCGGATCGACGGGCTACGGGCGTGCCTACCGCAACCGGCTGCGCGAGCAGTGGGGCATCGTCGACGTCGAGGACTGCGCCGCGGTGGCACGCCAGTTGGCGGCGGAAGGCGAAGCCGATCCGGCGCGGCTCGCCGTGCGCGGCGGCAGCGCCGGCGGCTGGACCAGCGCCGCCTCCCTCACCTCTCCGGCGGCCGAAGGCCTCTACGCGTGCGGGACGATCAGCTATCCGATCCTCGATCTCGCGGGCTGGGCCACCGACGAGACCCACGACTTCGAATCGCAGTACCTGGAGTCCCTCGTCGGTGACCGGGAGCGCTTCCCGGAGCGCTACCACGACCGTTCCCCCCTCCATCACGCCGACCGCGTAGGCGTGCCCTTCCTGCTGCTGCAGGGGCTCGACGACGTGATCTGCCCGCCCGTCCAGTGCGAACGCTTCGTGGCAGAGGTCGACGGCAGCGACGTCCCATACGCCTACATCACCTTCGAGGGCGAGGGCCACGGCTTCCGCCGGGCCGAGACGATCATCCGAGCCGTCGAGTCCGAACTCTCCTTGTACGCACAGGCCTTCGGCATCGACCGCGACGACGTACCGGTACTGGAGCTGAACCGATGAGCAGCAGCACGACCACAGCGCTGACCAGGCCGACCAGGCTGCGTCCGGGCGACCGCGTCGCGATCGTCGCCCCCAGCGGCCCGGTGCCCGAGGAACGGCTGAAGGCGGGCGTCGCCGTTCTGCGCGAGTGGGGCCTGGAGCCTGACGTGGGCCGGCACGTCCTCGACCCCCACCCCGCCCTCGGCCATCTGGCGAGCATGGACGAACATCGGGCCCGCGACCTCCAGGAAGCGTGGTGCGACCCGTCGTACGCAGCCGTCATCTCCGCGCGGGGCGGCTACGGCACTCAGCGCGTCCTCGACCTGCTCGACTGGGACAGGCTGCGCGCGGCCGGCCCGAAACTCTTCGTCGGCTACAGCGACCTCACCGTCCTGCACGAGGCCGTCTCACAGCGCCTCGGCCTCGCCACCCTGCACGGGCCGATGCCGACGACTGCCGCGTTCCTCGAGGACGAGGCGACGCGTGAGCACTTGCGGCGGTCGCTCTTCGAACCCGAATCCGTCCTGACCATCGGGCCCACGGCCGACAGCGGGACGCTCGTTCCTGGTCGCGCCCACGGCATCACCCTCGGCGGGAACCTCTCCCTCCTCGCCTCCGAGCGAGGCACGTCGCACGCCCGCCCCTCGGCAGCGGGAGCCATCCTGCTGCTGGAGGACATAGACCAGCCGCCGTACAGCATCGACAGGTTGCTGACACAGCTGCTGCGCTCGGGCTGGTTCGACGGCGTCGCCGGCATCGCGCTGGGTTCCTGGACGGCGTGCGGCGACCCGGAGGAGGTCGGCGCGGTGCTCCGTGACCGGCTCGAACCGCTCGGCGTTCCCGTCGTCGGGGAACTCGGCTTCGGCCACGGCCCGTCGACGCCCACACTTCCGCTCGGTGTCCCTGCCGTGCTGGACGCCGACGCCCGCACTCTCACCTACGACGAACCGGGACTGCTGTGACCGCCATCGAACCCTCGATCCCACCGCTGCCGTCGGGCGAGCCCGATCCGTCCGTCGCCGATCCGCACGTGCTGCTGCGCGGCTATCTCGACTTCTACCGGGACACCCTTCTGCGGAAGCTCGACGGGCTGTCGGAGGCCGAGCTGCGGAGGAGTCATGTGCCCTCGGGCTGGTCGCCGCTGGAGCTGGTGCGGCACCTGACGTACGTCGAACGCCGTTGGCTGTCATGGGGGTTCGAGGCCGAGCGGGTCCCGGACCCTTGGGGCGACAGGGGCGGCGACGACAGATGGCGCGTCCCGGACGGTGTCCCGACGGCCGACGTCGTCGACGCTTTCCGCGCGCAGTGCGACCGTTCCCGCGAGATCGTCCGCGAGGCCCGTCTGGACGCTCACGCACGGCTCGGCGGACGCTTCCCCACCGAGGACGAGGCGCCCTCGCTGGCCTGGATCCTCTTCCACCTGCTGCAGGAGTACGCGCGGCACGTGGGCCAGCTCGACGTGGCGAGGGAACTGGCGGACGGAGCGACCGGGGAGTGAGCCGGGGCCTACGGCGCCCGCTGCAGCCCATTCATGAACTCGTGCGCTGTCCGAGGAACTCAACTATGTGGCGGGCCAGTTCCTCACCCGCATCCTCTTGGAGGAAGTGCCCGGCATCACGAATGACCGGGTGATCGTGTCCCTGTGCGCCTCGCATCTCGCGCTGGAAGATCGGGGCCATGCCTTTGGTGATGGGGTCGCCGTCGCTGAAAGCCACCGACATCGGAGTCGGGCTGTCGCGCAAGGCAGCCCAGGCGGCCCGGTTGGCTGCAGTGGCGGGGTCATCCGGCGACGTGGGCACCAGTCCGGGCATCGCTCGGGGACCGGCGCAGTAGGAATCGTCGGGGAACGGCGCATCGTAGGCGGCGCGTACCGCGTCGCTCATCGGGCGCTGACATCCGGACTGCACAAACCGGCCGATGTCGAGAGTGGGCTGGCCCTGGATGGCTTCGCGGAACTTCCACCAGATGTCGGGCATCGGGATGTCGCCGGTGGGCAGGCCGGTGTTGGACACCACCAGACTCGCGAAGCGCTCCGGGTGCTCGGCGGCCATGCGCAACCCGATCAGGCCGCCCCAGTCCTGTCCGACCAGCGTCACGCCGGTGAGGTCGAGGTGATCGAACACCAGGGCGCGTACCCATTCGACGTGGCGAGCGTAGGTGTGGTCGAACACGCCGGTCGGCTTGTCGGAGCGGCCGAAACCCACCAGGTCCGGGCAGATGACGCGGTGGCCGGCCGCGGCCAGCGTCGGCATCATCCGGCGGTACAGAAACGACCACGACGGCTCACCGTGCAACAGCAGTACGGGATCCGCGTCGGCGGGTCCGTCCTCCACCCACGCCATCCGCAGTTCGCCGCCTTCGTCGTCGGACACGTGGGCGTACCGGGGCTCATAGGGGAAATCGGGGAGATCGGCGAATCGCTCAGCGGGAGTGCGCAGGATCTGCATGGCCGTCGACCCTAACGGCGAGTTGACTGACCGGTCAACTCCCGCCTACGTTGGCCGCTATGGAGACACGTGACCGGATCGTCCGTTCTGCGGCCGGGCTGTTCATCACCCGTAGTTACCAGTCCGTGGGAATCAGCGATCTGTGTGCGACGGCCGACGTGCGGAAGGGCAGCTTCTATCACTTCTTCGCCTCGAAGGCCGACCTGGCCAAGGCCGTCGTCGATCTGCACGCGGCGGAGTTGGAACGAAACCTCGGCGAGGTCGATGAGGACGACCCGGCGGCCCGGCTGCTGGCAGTCGCCGATGCGGTGACGTCGGTACAGAGCGCTTTTGAAAAGCAGTTCGGCCGGATAGTGGGTTGCCCGTTCGGCAACCTCGCAGCCGAACTGTCCACCACCGATGAAGCACTCCGCGCACATGTCGCGGCGGTGCTGACGCGCTGGGAGGCGCAATTGGCCGACGCCTGCCGGCACGCCGCCGCGCGCGGCGTCCTGCGGGAAGGCGTCGAGCCGGACCTGCTTGCGCATCTGACCCTCGCCCAGATCCAGGGCTTGATCCTGCTGGCGAAGGTGTCCGGGGCCCCTGCTTCCCAGATCACGACGGGGCTGCGTGCGTTCCTCGACCTCAACCTCCGGGAGCCGGCCGAGAGCCGGGTCCCGAACTGATCCCGGGCCACCAGGCAGGCAGTCGACGGGGGAGTGAAGTGGGCCGCGACCGGGGCCCGTTCAAAGCTCGGCAAGCTCCGCCAGGACCCGTACCTGCTCCGACATCCGCGCGGAGTCCGACAGATCGCCGTGGCCGTCGAGGTGGTACAGCAGGAAGTCGACGAGGCGTGCCACTGCCCAGGCGCGTAGGCGCGCGACGTCCGTACCGGTCGCGTCCGCCACGAGCGCGGTGCGCCGGGCGAGCACCCGCCGCGGATCGGGATGGCCGAAGGGATCGTCGGTCTGCTGGATCAGCGGCCACGGGTCGAACGCCGGGTCCCCGTACATCGGCTTGGTGTCGATCGCCAGCCACGGCTCGCGCTCAGCGGTCAGAAGGTTGCCGGGGTTGAAGTCACCGTGAACGACGGTTTTCCGTCCGCCGCCGCAAGGGAGTTCGCGCAGCAGCCCCGCCCCGAGCAGGAAGAGACCGGTATCGACCCCGGCGGGCCAGTCGTACCGCTCGACGCGTTCCTCTGCGCGATCGGCCCAGTCGGACGCCACCGCCGACAGCGGCTCCACGGACGGCACTTGGTTGCCGCCGCCACCGACCCTGCCCGTGCCCGTGTCAGCGCCCGTATCTGTGCCCTCGGCGCCCGTCTCCGGGCCCGCCTCCCACAGCCGCCGCAGCACCCGGGCGCCCAGCAGCAGCCGCTCCTCCGCCGGCAGATCCGTCGCCGCGCGCAGCTCGGTGCCGGGTTCGCAGCGCTCCAGCAGCAGGGCGTAGCGCTCCGGGTCCTGCTCGTACACGAGTACCGACCCACGGCCCGCCCACAGCCTCAGCACCTCGCCCTCGGGCCGTGCCTCCGCATGCGGCCACGTCACCTTCAGCACGGCGGCGGTGCCGTCCGCCCGCTGCGCCGGAGCCACCCAGGAGCAGCTGCCGCCGTGGTACGGGGCGGCGAGCCGCAGCTCCCAGCAGTCGCGGAACTCCTCGACAAGGGCGGGCAGTTGCTCCAGCCACCGGCGTCCGCTCGCGGTTCGCCGCATGTCGTTCATCACCGGCAGCGAGGGCGGGAAGAGCGAGGCGTCCGTCACGGTACGTTCGTACCATGACCGCCGGCCCCGCCACTTCCCCAGCTCCCGCGGCCCCGGAGACGGTGATCCTGCGCGTGTCCGAGAACGTCGCCCACGCCACCCGCGAACTGCAATGGCTCTCCCAGGAGGAGCGGGCACGGGCCGCGGCGTTCAGACGTCAGGAGGACCGGGACCGCTACCACGTCGCGCACACCGCGCTGCGCCGCGAACTCGCCCGCCGTACTAACACCGCCCCGTCCGAGCTCCCCCTCGTACGCGCCGACTGCCCCGTGTGCGGCGGCCCGCACGGCAGGCCGGGCCTCGCGGGCGACCCCTTGCACTTCTCGCTCTCGCACGCCGGAGATCTGGTGCTCCTCGCGTTCGCCGACGTACCCGTGGGCGTCGACGTCGAGTCACTGCCGGGCCCGGGCGTCGTCGAGGAGGTCTCCAGGACCCTCCACCCCCGGGAGCGCGACGAGCTCGGCGCCCTGCCGCCACAGCAACGGCCGGCGGCGTTCGCCCGTTGCTGGACGCGCAAGGAGGCCTACGTGAAGGGGACCGGAAGCGGACTCGGGGAGGAACCGTCGGTCACGTACGTCGGCACCTCACAGCGGCCCACCTGGCCGCAGGGCTGGAGCATCGGCGACATCGACGTGGCCACCGGCTACGCCGCCGCGTGGGCGCTCCGGCGCAGCTGACCGGCCACAGCGCGGTCCTCCGGGGCCCGGCGGCCCCGGTCGGGGCCCAGCCGTGGGAGGGGAGTGCCCTCGGCAAACCGGCGGCCTGTTCAAGGCGACGTCCAGCGTGTTCCATGGTCATCAGGGGGTCCCGGCGAGGCGGCGGCGCCCACGGAGGATCGAGGTAGCCGTGCCGACGACGCTGCGCCGCACCACTGTGACCCTGCCCGTCGCTGGGGGCACCTCTCCGGCCTCCCCCTGGGCCTTCGGCCCCGGTGGTGCCCCCAGGTCCAGAAGGACGATCGGCCCCGAGAATCCGCTGCCCGCGCTCGCGCCCCTCGACGAGATGCACACCATCGACGAGCACGAACGGGCCGCGCTGCCAGCCGACATGGCGCGTCAGGTCGGCTACGCACCGCTGCGGTCCGTGCTGCCCGTCCGCATCCTCGACGGCTACACACGCGAGCGCACACCCGCCTCCCTGGACGCTCTGGTCCTGGAGAACGACCGGCTCCGCGCGACCGTGCTCCCGGGACTCGGCGGCCGAATCCACTCCCTGCACCACAAGCCCACCGGACGCGAGCTGCTCTACACCAACCCCGTTCTGCAGCCCGCGGACTTCGCCCTGAACGGCGCGTGGTTCTCGGGAGGCATCGAGTGGAACATCGGCGCGACCGGTCACACCACGCTCTCCGTCGCGCCCATGCACGCCGCCCGCGTGCCCGCCCCCGACGGCTGGGGGCCCCACCCGGCGGCAGCTGGGGGAGACATGCTGCGGCTGTGGGAGTGGGAGCGCCTGCGCGACACACCGTTCCAAGTGGACCTGTGGCTCCCGGAGGGATCCGACTTCCTCTACGTCGGCGCCCGCATCCGCAATCCGCACGACCACACCGTGCCCGTCTACTGGTGGTCCAACATCGCGGTGCCGGAGGACGAGCGCGCCCGCGTCCTCGTCCCGGCGGACGAGACCTGGTACTTCGCCTACGAGCGCCGCCTGCGCCGCATCCCCGTGCCGGAGTGGGACGGTGTGGACCGGTCGTACGCGCTGCGGAGCGAGTTCCCGGCCGACTACTTCTACGAGATCCCCCGCGAGGAGCGGAAGTGGATCGCCTCCCTCGACGAGCAGGGCACGGGCCTCGTCCAGACCTCGACGGACCTGCTGCGGGGCCGGAAGCTGTTCGTGTGGGGACACGGGCCCGGAGGGCGGCGCTGGCAGCAGTGGCTCACCGAGCCCGGCACCGGCGGCTACGCCGAGATCCAGGCGGGCCTCGCACGCACCCAGCTCGAACACATTCCGCTGGAGGCGGGGCGGGAGTTCGCATGGCTGGAGGCGTACGGGCCGCTTGCCGCCGACCCGGCCACCGTGCACGGCGACGACTGGGCCGCCGCACGCAGACACACGGCCGCCCGCCTGGAGGAGATCCTGCCCCGTGCCGACGTGGACGCGGCGTTCGCGGCCTGGCGCCCGCACGCCGACACCGAGCCGGAAACCGGAGCGGACGGCACGTTCCTCGCCACCGGCTCCGGCTGGGGAGCGCTCGAAGTGGCCCGCGGCGGCCACAAGTTGCCCGGCACGCCCTTCCCCCGCGAGACGATGGGCGAGCAGCAGCGGCCCTGGATCGAACTGCTGACGAAGGGGCGGTTCCTCGACGATGCGGCCGGTGCTCAGACCGCTCTCACCGCCTCCGATCCCGGCCCTTCGCTCGTCTCCGACGCCTGGCGCGACCAGCTGGAGTGCGCGCCCTCGGGGCCGGTGACCGACTACCACCTGGGTGTCGCCCAGTGGCACGCGGGCGACCGCGCGCAGGCCGTGCGCAGCTGGGAGCGCTCTGCCGCGGCGGCGCCCACGCCCTGGTCTCTGCGCTGCCTCGGCCACGCCGACGCCTACGACACCGCCGGCGGTCTGCACCCCGAGCGTGCCGCCGACCGGTATCTGGCCGCGCTGGACCTGGCGACGGCCGCCCCCGCGCCGACCCTCGCCGCGTTCGTGCGCGAGGCGGTGCCCGTTCTGCTCGCGGCGGGCCGCACATCCGCCGCCGCCGACGCCCTGGAACTGCTGCCGCCGGAGTACCGGCTCCGCGGCCGCTTCCAGCTCCTGCACGCCCAGGTACTGCTGGCGGACGGCGAGAAGAAGGCGGCGCGGGCGGTCTTCGACGAGGGATTCGAAGTCGACGACCTGCGCGAGGGTGACGAGGTTCTCAGCGAGACGTGGGCGGCCGTCAGTGCGGAGCCGCTGCCCGCTCGGTACGACTTCCGGATGCGCCCGGCCTGACGAGCCGGACCCGGAACGGGCATCACCGCCCCCGAAACAGACACCCCGGTGCGCCGCGCGGGCCCCACCACCCCAGGGCACAGGGACCGCAAACCGACGGTGAAACGGGCAGATACGGTCACGATCCCGCCGGTACTTGGCCTGGTCCCCGTGTTCGAGGGGCTGTACAACTCTCTACACGAGCCCGAACGGGCAGATCCGTGACCGTACGGAGAGGGAAGGGGGCGTCCTTCATGAGCGCGGAGGAACGTCAGCGGGAGATCGTCGGGGCTGCCCGGCGAGGTGGATCCGTCGACGTCGCCGAGCTCGCCGCCGAGTTGGGTGTCGCGAAGGAGACGGTCCGCCGGGATCTGCGCGTACTGGAGTCCCACGGACTGCTGCGCCGTACGCACGGAGGCGCATACCCGGTCGAGAGCGCGGGTTTCGAGACGACGCTCGCCTTCCGCACCACCATGCACGTACCGGAGAAGCGCCGCATCGCCGCCGCCGCGGTCGAACACCTCGGTGACGCGGAGACGGTCTTCATCGACGAGGGCTTCACGCCGCAGCTCATCGCCGAGGCTCTGCCACGTGACCGTCCGCTGACCGTCGTGACCGCCTCCCTCGCCGCGGCGGGCGCGCTCGCGACGGCCGAGGAGATCACGGTGTTGCTCCTAGGAGGACGGGTGCGGGGCGGCACCCTCGCCACCGTCGACCACTGGACGACGAAGATGCTCTCCGGTTTCGTCATCGATCTGGCCTTCATCGGAGCCAACGGCATCTCCCGCGAACACGGCCTCACCACGCCGGATCCGGCCGTGAGCGAAGTCAAGGCGCAGGCTCTGCGCGCCTCACGGCGCCGCATCTTCGCCGGCATGCACACGAAGTTCGGCGCGGTCAGCTTCTGCCGCTTCGCGGAGGTCGGCGACTTCCAGACGATCATCACCTCGACAGGGCTGCCTGCCTCCGAGGCCCACCGGTACTCGCTCCGCGGACCTCAAGTGACCAGGGCCTGAAGGCCCGTTCACGGCCGGCCTCCCCGCTCGTCCGCCGGCCCGTCCCGTGCATCCACCGCCCGTTTCGCCCCCTTATGACCAGGAGACCGCACATGCGCATCCGCAGCCGCCACAGGACACGCGCAGTGATAGGCGTCGCCACGGCAAACGTGCTGCTGGCCGCCTGCGCCGGCGCCGGAAGTCTCGCCACCGGCGGCGACACCATCAACGTCCTGATGGTCAACAACCCGCAGATGGTCGAGTTGCAGAAGCTCACCGCCAAGCACTTCACCAAGAAGACCGGCATCAAGGTCAACTTCACGACGCTGCCGGAGAACGACGTCCGGGACAAGATCGGGCAGGACTTCGCCAACCAGGCCGGCCAGTACGACGTCGCCACGATCAGCAATTACGAGGCGCCGATCTACGCCAAGAACGAGTGGCTCAAGCCCCTGGACGGTTATCTGAAGAAGGACCCGGGCTTCGACCAGAAGGACATTCTTCCCCCGATCCGCGAATCCCTGAAGGGCGAGGACGGCAAGACCTACGCCGAGCCGTTCTACGGCGAATCCTCCTTCTTGATGTACCGCAAGGACGTCTTCAAGAAGAAGGGCCTGGAGATGCCCGAGAAGCCGACCTGGCCGCAGGTCGCCGAGCTCGCCGCCAAGGCCGACGGCGCGGAGAAGGGCATGAGCGGCATCTGCCTGCGCGGACTTCCCGGCTGGGGCGAGGTGATCGCTCCCCTGACGACGGTCGTCAACACCTTCGGTGGCACCTGGTTCGACAAGGACTACAAGGCGAAGCTGACCGACCCGGCCTTCGTGAAGGCCACGAAGTTCTACGTGGACCTGGTGCGCAAGCACGGCGAGTCCGGCGCCACTCAGTCCGGGTTCGCCGAGTGCCTCAACAACATGACGCAGGGCAAGTCCGCCATGTGGTACGACGCCACCTCCGGCGCCGGTTCCCTCGAAGCGGCCAAGTCCCCCGTGAAGGGCAAGATCGGTTACGCGCCGGCGCCGACCGTGAAGACCAAGTCCTCGGGCTGGCTCTACAGCTGGGCGTGGGGCCTGCAGAAGTCCTCCCGCAACCAGGACAAGGCATGGAAGTTCATTTCCTGGGCCTCCAGCAAGGAGTACGAGCGGCTGGTCGGCAAGGAGTTCGGCTGGGCCAACGTCCCCGCGGGCAAGCGCACTTCCACCTACGGCATACCCGAGTACAAGAAGACCGCCGGCGCCTTCGGCGAGACCACGCGCAAGGCCATCACCGAAGCCGACCCGCGTGACCCGGGTGTGCAGCAACGGCCCACCATCGGCATCCAGTTCGTGGACATTCCCGAGTTCTCGGACCTGGGCACCAAGGTATCCCAGGAGATCAGCGCGGCCATCGCCGGACGCCAGTCCGTCGAGACGGCCCTGAAGAAGTCGCAGCAGCTGGCCGCAGAGATCTCCGAGGAGTACGAGGGGCGAGGGCAGTGACAGACACGACGACCACCACCACGACCACACCGCCCGGTGGGACCGGGCACCGCACCGCACGGCCCACGGTTCCGGCGAAACCGCCGGCCGGGCTGCGCGCCTGGGTTACCCGCGCGCCGCTGATGCCCGCGCTGATCTTCCTGATCATCGTCACGCAGCTGCCGATGGTGGCCACGCTGGTGATCTCCGTCTTCGACTGGAACGCGCTCTACCCGGAGGCCCGTTCCTTCGCCGGACTGGCCAACTACGGTGAGGTGCTGGGCGATCCGGAGCTGCGCAAGTCGGTGTTCACCACGATCCTCCTCACGGTCACCGTCGTGCTCGTCAGCCTCGTGCTGGGGATGCTCCTGGCCCTGCTGCTCGACCGCCGATTCAGGGGCCGCGCGGCCGTCCGCACGATGCTGATCGCACCGTTCCTGCTGGTGCCCGTGGCCGCGGCACTGCTGTGGAAGCACGTGCTCTACAACCCCGAGTACGGGCTCTTCAACGGCCTCCTGCACGCCGTCTTCGGCGACGGCGCGGCCCAGCCGGACTGGGTCGCCGAGATGCCGCTGGGCGCCGTCGAGGCGTCGCTGGTGTGGCAGTGGACGCCCTTCATGATGCTGATCCTGCTCGCCGGGCTGCAGAGCCGGCCGACGGAGGCCGTCGAGGCCGCCCGCATCGACGGTGCGGGCGCATGGCAGGTCTTCCGCTACATCACGCTGCCGCATCTGCGCCGCTATCTCGAACTGGGCGCGCTGCTCGGCACGGTCTACATCGTGCAGAACTTCGACGCCGTCTTCACCATCACTTCGGGCGGCCTCGGCACCGCGAACCTGCCGTACTCGATCTACCAGACCTTCTACCAGGGCCACGAGTACGGCACCGCGTCCGCCGCCGGAGTGCTCGTCGTGATCGGCTCCATCATCATCGCCACCCTCGCGCTGCGGGTGGTCTCGTCCCTCTTCCGCGAGGAGGCCACATCATGAGCGCCGCGCCCGCCACTTCCATACCGCCCGCCGTGGACACCGCGCCGAGGAAGGTGCGCAGGAGGAACGCCGCACTGGGCCTGATCGCATGGCTCGTCGGCATCCTCTTCGTACTGCCCGTGCTGTGGATGGCCCTGACCTCGCTGCACTCCGAGGCCGACGCCGCCACGAACCCTCCGTCGCTGGCCGCGCCCCTCACCCTCGACGGCTACCGCGAGTTCTTCGGAGCCGGGGGAGGACCGAGCCCCTGGTTCTCGCTCGCCAACTCCGTGACGGCGTCCGTGGTTTCGACGGTGTTCGTACTGCTGCTGGCGCTGCCCGCGGCGTACGCGCTGTCCATCCGGCCCGTGAAGAAGTGGACCGACGTCCTGTTCTTCTTCCTGTCCACGAAGATGCTTCCGGTCGTTGCGGGGCTGCTGCCGATCTACCTCTTCGCCAAGTCCACCGGGACGCTGGACAACATCTGGCTGCTCGTCATCCTCTATACCTCCATGAACCTGCCGATCGCGGTGTGGATGATGCAGTCCTTCCTGTCCGAGATCCCCACCGCGCTCATCGAGGCCGCCCAGATCGACGGGGCCCGTCTGCCGGTGATCCTCACCCGCGTCGTCGCACCGATCGCCATGCCCGGCATCGCCGCGACCTCTCTCATCTGCTTCATCTTCAGCTGGAACGAGATGCTCTTCGCCCGGGTCCTGACGGGCGTGATCGCACAGACCGCGCCCGTCTTCCTGACCGGATTCATCACCAGCCAGGGCCTGTTCCTGGCGAAGGTGTGCGCCGCGTCCCTCGTGATCTCCCTGCCGGTACTCGCGGCGGGGTTCGCCGCCCAGGACAAGCTGGTCCAGGGCCTGTCTCTAGGAGCCGTGAAATGAAGGCAGCTCTCGTCGAGTCCGTGGGCAAGGTCGGACTCACCACCGTCCCCGATCCGACGCCCGGCCCGCGTCAGGTCGTCGTACAGGTGGCGGCGTGCGGGCTGTGCGGCACCGATCTGCACATCCGGCAGGGCGAGTTCGCCCCGTCGCTGCCGCTCGTGCCCGGCCACGAGTTCGCCGGCGAGGTCGTCGGCCTGGGCAGCGAGGTGAGCGAACTGTCCGTCGGCGACCGCGTGGCCGTCGACCCCTCCCTGTACTGCTACGAGTGCCGCTACTGCCGCACCGGGCACAACAACCTGTGCGAACGATGGGCCGCGATCGGCGTCACCACGGCGGGCGGCGCCGCCGAATACGCCGTGGCGCCCGTCGCCAACTGCGTGAAGCTGCCCGAGCACGTACGCACACAGGACGCGGCTCTCATCGAGCCGCTGTCCTGCGCCGTGCGGGGCTACGACGTGCTGAAGAGTCAACTCGGCTCACACGTACTGATCTACGGCTCGGGCACCATGGGCCTGATGATGCTGGAGCTGGCCAAGCGGACCGGCGCCGCCGCCGTCGACGTGCTCGATCTGAACGAGGAACGGCTCGCCACAGCACGCCGGTTGGGCTGCTCGTCCGCGGCGGCCACGGCCGACGAACTCGACCGCCCGCAGGGATGGGACCTCGTCGTCGACGCCACGGGGAACGCCGCCGCCATCCAGGACGGCCTCGGCCGCGTCGCGAAGGCCGGAACTTTCCTTCAGTTCGGCGTCTCCGACTACGCGACGACCGCCACCATCGAGCCGTACAAGATCTACAACCAGGAGATCACCATCACCGGCTCGATGGCCGTTCTGCACAGTTACGAGCGTGCGGCCGAACTCTTCGCGGGCGGCGTGCTGGACCCGGAGATCTTCATCTCCGACCGCCTGCCCCTCGACGAGTACCCCGACGCGCTCGACCGCTTCGCGGCGGGCAAGGGGCGGAAGATCGTCGTCGTGCCCTGACGGGCGCCCTACGGCCGTGACCCCCGGGGTGTTCACCGCCCCGGGGCCGCGAACCGTTCCCGGTCGTGCAACTGCTCCGACGGGGTGAACTGCGGTTCGTCCGGGGCGGGTTGGCGCGCGGGGCGCCCGCCCTCGGACGGGATCCCGCATGTGCCGCGGACTACCGCGGGCCCGGTGCCTGGCCGCCCGCCCTCCTGGCGGGCTGCCGTCATCCACCCTCCGCTTGGCGGTCGACGTACTCGAACACGCTGCCGTCAGGATGGCGGGCGATCACACTGCGCCCGACCGGGGTCTCCTTGGGACCGGCCACGATCTGGGCGCCGACCGCCTCCAGGTCCGCGACGGCTTCGCCGACGTCCTTCACGGCGAGCGTCGCCGCGATCTTCCGGAGGATCTCCAGATGCTCCGACGGGCCGCTCATCAAGACGAAGGGCCCCACGGCCGCGACCGAGACCGGTCCTTGTGTGAAACGCACCGCCTCGGTGCTCGCCAGCCGCTCGTACGCCGGAACTGCAGCGTCCAGATCATCGACGCAGACGCGCAGTGAAGTCCCCAGAATGTCCATGTCCCGCACCCTAGTTGGGCGACTCGACGCACGTCAGGCCCGGCACAGGATCTCCCCGTGCGGCACCGCGAACCAGCCGTCCTCCCGCGCACCCCACTCGAGCCACGCGTCCGCCGCCTCCCTCAACTGCTCACGCGTGGCATGACCGCCCTCCACGGCGGACGTCGCGAAGGACGAGCTCAGCGTGCGCTCCGCCCACGACTCGCTCCACCACGCGCGCTCTTCACCGGTGGCGAAGCACCACGTGGCCGCCGACGCGGTGACGTCCCGCAGGCCCGCCTCACGCGACCAGGCACGCAGCCGGCGTCCGGCGTCGGGCTCGCCGCCGTTGGCGCGAGCCACCCGCCGGTACAGGTCCTGCCAGGCGGCCAGCCCCTCCACCAGCGGATACCAGAACATCGCACCGTAGTCGGCGTCCCGTGCCGCGACGATGCCGCCCGGAGCGCACACACGGTTCATCTCCCGCAGCGCCCGCACCGGATCGCCGACGTGCTGAAGCACCTGATGCGCGTGCACCATGTCGAAGGCGCCGTCGGGGTGCTTCAGGGCGTGCACGTCGCCCACCTCGAACGTCACGTTGTCCAGCCCACGGCCCGTCGCCGCCTCACGGGCGCGCTCCAGCACGCCGGGTGCCGAATCGAGTGCCGTGACGTGCCCCTCCGGCACCAGAGCCGCAAGGTCCGCTGTGATGGTGCCGGGCCCGCACCCGATGTCCAGCACCCGCATGTCCGGCTTCAGTTCGGCCAGCAGGTAGCCCGCCGAATTGACCGCCGTACGCCACGTGTGTGAGCGCAGCACCGCCTCGTGGTGACCGTGTGTGTAGACGGCCGTTTTTTCGTCCCCGGCCGCCCGTGTCCCGTGATTCGCCGCCATGATGCGCAGGCTATTGCGCCCCGGGCGGTGGAGGACACCGGCGACCGCCATGCGGACCGGAGGCCGCGCTCACAGGCTCAGCGGCCGGTAGACACGCAGCGCCTCGTGCTCCTTGTCGAGCAGCAACCGCCCCGGAGCCCTTGCCACTTCACCGTCGTAGCTGAGGTGCGTGCCGGACGGGATGTCGGTGATCATCATCCGGCGCAGCCGCGTCGTGCTGTGGAGCGGAGAGCGGTCGACCGCGCTGGTGAGGGCCGCTATGAACAGCCGGGTACGGGCCCAGCGGCCGGCCTTGACGATGCGGACGTCGAGTATCCCGTCGGCCAGGTCATGCCGCCGCACGGGCGCCATGCCCACCCGGTAGGTGCAGTTACCGGCGAAGAGCAGCCACAGTGCCCGCTCCTTGCCTCCCAGCCCGGCCTCGACGGGCCCGCTCGTACGCAGGACGCGCAGCGCGGCGAGCACACCGGCCGGCCACGGGCCGATGCGGTGCGCCCACCGCTCGCGGATGCGCACCAGTTCCGGATACGCGCCGAGGCTGAAGGTGTTGAGGAAGTAGCCCGGCTCCTGCGGTGCCGGTGACGTCAGCGCGGCATCGGCTTCCGCGTCGCTCATGCCCCCCGCTTCCGCCGCCCGCACGATCTCCTCGGCCCCCGACACCGGCTGAGGCGTGAAGCGTCCAAGGTCCACGGCCACGGCGTCGCCCGACTGCACGGCCCGGCAGGTGTCCGCGAACTCCTCGATGCCGAGGTCGAAGGCGAAGTGGTTGTGAGTGCCGCCCGGCAGGACGGCCAGCGGGACTCCCGCACGCATCGCGCAGACGGCGGCGGTGTTCACGGTGCCGTCCCCGCCGCAGACGCCGAGCGCGCCGCCCAGCTCCGCGGCCCGCTCGGCGGCTTCCTCCAGCGCTTCACCGAGGTCGCCGGACTTCGGGTCGCAGGTGATGATCTCGGCCTTGGGCAGCATGTTCCGCACGACGCCCAGCGCCGCGGGTTCGATGGCCTCCGCGACCTCCTCCTGTTCGGCAGCCGCGGCCTCCTCGTTCCGGTTCACCTCCAGCAGGTTCGTCGTGGGGAGGAAGTCGGAGTCCTCCAGCCGGGAACCGGACGTGGCGTTGGCGACCAGCACCAGCCCAGAACCCTCCGGCATCGCCGGGGCATCGGCCAACGGGCGTCCGGGGGAGGGGAGTTGCGAGCGGGTGGGGGCGATGCCGCGTACGGCGAAGGCCGAACCGACGCCGAGGGCCGCGCCCACCAGAACGTCGCTGGGGTAGTGGACGCCCGTGTAGACACGGGAGAAGGCCACGGCAGCCGCAATGGGCGCGACCGTGGCCCCCCAGCGGGGAGACTCCAGGGCCACTCCTGTCACGAAGGCGGCGGCGGAGGCGGCATGGCCCGACGGGAAGGACGTGGTCACCGGCTGACGGTGCAACTGCCGGATCAGCGGCACCCCGTCGAGCAGTGGACGCTCCCGCCGCACCGCGTGCTTGCCCAGGGTGTTGACCGTCGTCGACGCCAGGGCCAGAGAGGCCAGGCCCCGCGCGGCGGCCCTGCGGGCGCGCGGAGTGTTGGACAGCGCCATCGCACCGGCGACCGCGAACCACAGCCGCCCGTTGTTGGCGCTCCGGCTCAGGCGGGGCAGCACCCGCTCCGGACCGGGCCAGTCGCGGTCGGCAACGAGTTCGAAGAGGCGGCGGTCGGTTTCCGACCAGGCCCGTGACGCGGGCCAGCTCCGCCAGGCGGACGTACCCTCCGTCGCCGCGGCCGTCCTGTTCCAGCGGGCGAAGGGTGACTTGAGAGTCCCGGTCCCCGGCTTCGCCGCGCCGACCCGGTTCTGAAGGTGCCGCCGTTGGAAGCCGCGCAGACTCTCGCCCACACGGTCGGTGAATGTTGCCATGAATCTGCGCCTTCTCTGACCTTGTTGTCCGTAAACCTTCGCGTTACGCGACCGCGCTGTGCCCCTCTCATGAAGCGGGCTCCACAAGAGAGGCACAGTGAAGCGGTTCCCGTCGTCCGGGCGACGGGAACCGCTTCGCGTCTCGCTCACACAGCCGACACCGGGACCGGCCCGGTCACGGCCGTACAGGCCGCATACGGGCCGCGTCCCGCAGAACCGCACCGCGCCCTTCGGGGGGCGGTGTGCCCGCGGTTCGCCGTTCCATGCCGGTCACGCCTGAGGCTTCCGCCCCAGAGCGGCCATCACCTCCTGCACGTTTCCGTACTTGTCGCCGCCCCTGGGCAGCTCACGCACGGTCTCCACCAGGAAGTCCGGTGCGTACTGGTCCATGAGCGTGCGCTTGAGTCCTTCCCGGCCCGCCGGGAAGGCAGCACGGCCGAGATGCCGCGCCAGTTCGGAGCGCAGGGCCTCGTCCTCCACCTCCTCGCGGTCGGTCGAGCGCAGTCCCTGCTGCACGGGGTGATCCGTGATCTCCGGGTCGTCGTCGGCGCCGGGCTCGGGGTCGTCCCACTCCTCGGCCCTCGTGGGGTGCCCGGACCGGATCCAGCCCTGCATCTCCCGCTTGGCCTCGTCGTCCCGGTGGACATTCAGCCGGCCACTACCGCGTTGCATGTTGTCCGCCACCGGCTCCACCTCCTTCCGGTGCTCCTTCGTGCGGCCAGCGCAACAGCGCCCCGAGACCGCCGTCCGGCAGGTCCCGCGGCACACCTTCGGGTACGTCGGAGTCCCGTACGCACAGCACATCGGCGCCCGTCGCCGCCGCCGCTCGCAGCAGCGCGTCATCGGCGCGTGCCGGGGAAGGCTCGGTCGCGCCCAGGTACGGGGATTCGCTGCGGCGCTGCGCCAGCTGGCCGGGCTCGTCGCCCACCCAGACCTCGCGGCGCGTGTCGGGGCCCTCGGGCCGTACGAGCAGCACGCCGATGCGGTGCTCGCGCGCCGCCTCGACCAGTGCCGGCACACCTTCGGCCGCGCCGATCCGGCCTTCGCCACCCGGTGCGCGCCCGGCCTGGAAGCGTTCCATGACGTCGGCCACCCGCTGCCGCGCATAGTCCGCCCGCGCGTTCGCGACCTCTTCCGCGAGCAGCTTCCGGCCGCCCGCGGTGTTCGAGGCGGGCCCCTTGGCGTGGCTGTCGGCGCGTACGCCGTGCTCCGCGTGGACGGTACGTCCACGCAGGTCGGGCGGCAGATGTGCGTACACGGAGTTGCGTTCGCGCGCCTCACCGGCCAGCACGAGCACCTCCGCTCCGCACCTCTCCCAACGGACGCGCAGCTCGTCGGCGATCTCCGCGGCGTTCTGCTCCCAGGTGTTCTCGACCCTCGTCTGGAAGTGCTGCTCCGACCAGTCGGCCGACGGGGTGCGGTGCAGCGGCCAGTCGCTGCCCGTGACGCCGCCGGCGGGCTGTGCGCCGAGAGAGCCGGTCAGCTCGAATTCGGCGCCCTTGCGGTCGATGTAGGCCACGAGCGCCGGAGGATCGCTGTCGGCGAGTTCGACGAGAGGGCCCGTGTGCGGGAGCGGCTGCCAGACGGCGATCGGGCCGCCGCCGGGCGGTGACGCTGTGAGCTCCGTGTCGAGGACGACCTCGCCCTGGGTGGCGAAGACCGCGTGAGCGGGGGGTTCCGGGCCCCGGCTCAGCGATATGAGCCTGTCGTACACAGCTCGGCACGTGGCGTCGTCAGCTCCTGCGTCCTTGAGCTGGTCGCGCGCCGATTTGGCGTTGAGCTCGTGACGGGCGGCTGCGTCCTCGGAGGCCGTGCGGGTGTCGAAGTAGACCGACGCCCAAGGGCCCTTGCGCTCGAAGAGCGGACCGAGGAATCCGAGTTCCATTGATTCCCTCCTTGGATCGCCGAGGCCGGGTACCCGTACGGTCGCGGACCACACGAAGCGAGCCGGCACGTGCGTCGCGGCAGGTCGGCGGCAGGTGGGCGCAGACGCAGCACGAAGCACGCAGAGTCACGAGAGCAGCACGAGAGCGACACCGAGAGAGGGAGCCCCATGGGAATCGATCCCCGCGAGCTGTCCGACGCGGAGCTTCTCAGGGAACTGGAGACCATTCACCGCACCCGGCACGACACACTGCTGCACGCACCGAAGGACGCGCTGTCCGCGCACAGCGTCAGGATGGCGGAGCTGGAGTCCGAGTATCTGCGCCGCCACCCGGACCGCCAGATCACGCCCGGCCGCACGAGGGAGGGCGCCCGGGCGCGGGAGGCGTGACCCGGGAAGACGGCGGACGGCAACGGTGCGTGTGCGGGTGACGGGCCCCCGCACACGCACGGCGTGCCGACCGCATGGCCGAACTCCGCCCGGCACCAAGGAAGTTCGTCCCATGCCCCGGTGGCGTCGCTCAAGGTGAGTTCGCCTGAAGGGACTTGGGCCGGGTGGAACGGTGAGGTTCAGCTGCTTGCGTCCTTCGCGGCACGTTCGCGCTCATCCTCGCGTCCGTGCTTCTTCGACTTCTTCGCCCGCTTCTCCGTGCCGGAGTCATCGCCGGTCTTCTCGCCGCGGGCCTCGTCGTTGGGGTGCTTCTTGCTGTTCTTCCGGTCCTTCCGGGATGCCTTCGCGTCCTTTCCGTCCTTCGAGCCCTCCTCGTCGTGGGCGGCGGCGGTTTCGTCCCGCTCCTCTTTCCCGTCCGACGGATGGGGCCTGCTGCCTGGCAGGAACTCCTGCAGCTTCGCCTTGAGACCCTGCTTGACCACGGCCTTGCGGTCGGTGTCGCCCCTGACGATCGACGCCACCGTGGCCTCGATCTGGTCCCAGTCGGCGTGCGGCGGGATCGGCGGCACGGAGGGGTCGGTCATGAACTCGACCACGGCCGGTCCGCCCGACTCCAGCGCCTGCCGCCATGCGTCCTCCACATCCTCCGGCTTCTCGGCCCTGATGCCGGTCATGCCGAGAGTGCGGGCGAAGGCCGCGTAGGAGACATCGGGCAGGGACTGCGACGGCACGAACTGAGGCGAGCCGCTCATGGCCCGCATCTCCCAAGTCACCTGGTTCAGGTCGCGGTTGTTCCACACGCCGATCACGAACCGCGGATCGTCCCAGGACATGCGGTACTTGGCGAGCGTGACGAGTTCGGCCATCCCGTTCATCTGCATCGCGCCATCCCCGACGAGCGCGACGACGGGCCGGTCGGGGTGGGCGAACTTCGCGCCGATCGCGTACGGAACGGCGCAGCCCATCGTCGCCAGCGTCCCCGACAGGGAGCCGCGCATGGTGCCGCGCATGGTCAGGTGACGGGCGTACCAGTTGGTCGTGGATCCGGAGTCGGCGGTGATGATCGCATCGTCCGGAAGCAGCGGATCGAGGCAGTGGGCGACGTATTCCGGGTTGACCGGGTCCGCGCTCACCTTGGCGCGCCGCCGCATCACGTCCTTCCAGCGGTCGACGGAGGCCATCAACTCCTCCTGCCACTCGCGCCCTTCCTCCTTCTGCCGGAGCTTGGGCAGCAGCCGCCGCAGGGTGGACCTGGCGTCGCCGATGAGGTTCACCTCGTACGGGTAGCGCATCCCGGCCATGTGCGGGTCCAGGTCGATCTGGACGGCGCGGGCCTTGCCGTACGGCGGCAGGAACTGGCTGTAGGGCAGGCTCGATCCGATGGTGAGGAAAGTGTCGCAGTCCCGCATCATCTCGTAGCTGGGACGGCTCCCCAGCAGGCCGATGGGGCCGGTGACGTACGGCAGGGTGTCCGGCAGCACGTCCATCCCGAGCAGCGCCTTCGCCACGCCCGCCTGCAGCATCCCGGCCGTCTGCTGCACCTCGGCCTGTGCGCCGCGTGCGCCCTGACCGGCCAGGATGGCGACCTTCTTACCGGAGTTGAGCACCTCGGCTGCGTGGTCGAGGGACTCCTCGGTGGGCTCGGTGCGCCATCCGCTGCTGCCGAGACTCGAGGGAACCATCTTGAACTCGTGGCCGGGCGGCCGGTATTCGAGATCCTGCACGTCGGAGTGGACGATGACCGCCGTCGGCGCACGGCGGGCGTACGCGGTGCGGATGGCGCGGTCCAGGACGTTGGGCAGCTGCTCGGGGACGGTGACCGTCTCCAGGAACTCCGAGGCGACATCCTTGAAGAGGGAGTGCAGATCGACTTCCTGCTGATACGAGCCGCCCATCGCGGAGCGCGCCGTCTGGCCCACGATGGCCACGACGGGCACGTGGTCGAGCTTCGCGTCGTAGAGCCCGTTGAGCAGGTGGATGGCGCCCGGGCCCGACGTCGCGGTGCACACCCCGAGCGTGCCGCGGAACTTGGCGTACCCGACGGCCTCGAACGCTGCCATCTCCTCGTGCCGCGACTGGACGAAGCGCGGCTCGTTCTTGGCCCGTTCCCAGGCGGCGAGCAGGCCGTTGATGCCGTCGCCGGGGTAGCCGAAGACGTGCTCGACGTCCCACTCGCGCAGCCTGCGCAGGATGTAGTCGGAAACCTTCTCGGACATGGATCGCGCTCCTTTCCCGTGTGCCGGCCGCGCCGGCAGGTTCGGGTTCCGGTCCCCCGCTCGTCTGCTTCCGGGCCCCGGCCGGTCCCAAGAACGGCCGGGGCATGGCCGGCGTCAATTCTCCGGCCTCGATGACTTCTGGGTGCGCCCGAGCACAGGGCGTCCTCGCGGACCGGCGCGGACCCGGCGGGCGTGGACGGAACCGCGTCCGGTGTCCCCGGCATCGACGTCACCGGCCGGCCCGGCTCCTCCAAGTCGGCGGACGCGGGCAGCGGAATCCATGGCCGGGTGGATCCCGGGTCCTCCGCCGCGGGGGCACGTGATGACGCCCGAGGAGGACTCAGGTCCTCGCGGGCCGGAAGGTGTCCGCACGTCGTCGCTGTCGCAAGGCATGCGGCCCCGGGTTACCGGGCCGGGAGGCAGGAAACCCGCCGGTCCTGCCACGGCCATTCGGGGTGGTGGACCCAGGTGGGTGCCCTAAGACACAATGCCGAAGCGGACGTTGACGTTTGCTGTTGGAGGTGAGGGGCAGCCGCAGAGTAGTGCTTCGGCAAGAAGGCACATCCGCGGGAGCGGGAGTTCTCTCTCCGCTCAGGGCCGTTGATTCCGGTCCGTCCGCTGGTGCTCTTCTCCCGCGGTGTCCGCAAATGCGTAACACCTAGGGAAGGCCAAAGCACATGACTTCCGCAATGACCCGCACCAAGCGTGCGCGCCATCCGCATGATGACGCCCCTGATACCGCGGCGGACTTCCGCCGTATCGTCTCCCTGCCCGAGGGGCGGGAGAAGGAAGAGCTCAAGCAGCGGGTCGTCGAGGCGTGGATGCCGATGGCGGAGCGTCTCGCACAGCGCTTCCGCAACCGTGGGGAGACGCTGGAGGACCTGCAGCAGGTCGCTTCGCTGGGCCTGGTCAAGGCCGTGCGCCGCTACGATCCCGACCGCGGCAGCGCTTTCGAGAGCTTCGCGGTACCCACCATCGTCGGCGAGGTCAAGCGGCATTTCCGTGACCACATGTGGGGGCTGCATGTGCCGCGCCGGGTGCAGGAACTGCGTAACCGGGTGCGCACCAGCCGCCGTGAGCTGAGCCAGACGATGGGCGAGCAGAGCCCGTCGGTGGCGCAGATCGCCGAGCACGCCCGGATGTCCGAGGAGGACGTGCTGGTGGGCATGGAGGCGCTGGAGAGCTACAGCACCCTGTCCCTGGACGCCGAGCTGCCGGGCGCGGACGACGGGTACTCCCTGGCGGACACGCTGGGCCGCGCCGAGCCGGGCTTCGACAATGTCGTCTACCGCGAGTCGGTCAAACCGCGGCTGGAGCGGCTGCCGGAGCGTGAGCGTCGCATCCTGTACATGCGGTTCTTCTGCGACATGACGCAGACGAACATCGCCGACCAGCTCGGCATCTCCCAGATGCATGTCTCGCGCCTCATCAGCCGCACCTGCGACCGCCTCCAGCACGAGGTCGACGCCGACACGGAACGCGAACCCGAACCCGAACCCGAACCCGAACTCGCCGCGGCCTGATCCGGCGCACCGGCATCCGCCGGGCGAGCGGCCCGTCACATCTCCGCCCAGGTCGGTGTGGCGGGCCGCGTACGCGGTCGGTACGGGTCACCGCCCGGCCCGAGTTCACCGCGTGCTCCGGGTGGGCCGGGCAGCCGAACCCGCCCGTTCATGGCAGAACCCCGAGCTCCACGGCCTGCAACGGGCCCCCCGCAACAGTTCCGGAAACCGTGGTCGCGGTTGCTGACGTCCCGACACCCGGCATGCGGCTCACGAGGCGCGGCCAGATCACCTGCCCGTCGCCGCTCGGGCACCGCGATGTTCACGAAGCCCTCCGAAACTGCACACATGCGGCCGTTTTCCGTCCGTCGCCCCGGGCAGCCGAACGCATGTGGAAGACCAGCAACCGCTCGGCGCCCTCGAGCGCCCCCAGCACGAGGCTCTCCTCTCCGCGATGCCGCTCGCGGAGCCGGACGACCGGGGGACGGTCCGGGAAACCTTCTGCCGCGGATTCAGCGAACTCGCGGAGCAGGCCGTCGTCTCCACCTCCGGGAGCTGCGCGGCCGCCGTCACGCTGACCGATCCCGAGGGCGGCCCGCTGACCGAGACCCCCGAGGGGCGCGCCTCCGCCGTCACACATCCCGAGGTGTCCGAACTGGTCGCCGTCCAGTGGGAGTCCGAAGAGGGCCCGGTGCCCGAGGCGCTGGAGAGCGGCGAGCCCGTGTTCGTCAGCGATGTGCGGCACGAGACGCGGTGGCCCCGCTACCGGGCCATGGCGCTGCAGCGGGGCCTGCGCGCGTGCGCGACGCTTCCGTTCCGCCACGAGGGTGCCGTGCTGACCGTCTCCGTCTACGCCTTCCGCCCCGACGGGCTGAGCGGGGTGGTCGAGGGGAAGAGCGCGGAGCTCGCCGGCCTCGCCGAGCAGGTCGTGCGCAGCCGCGGGCGCGGCGCGTAGCGGCAGGCGCGCAAGCCGCACCCCTGCGCCGAGCGCCTACGTGTCGTCATGCCTCACCGTCGGAACGTCTGCGAAGGTGGACGTATTGTGCGTTTGTCCGATTCGCCGCCCTACGGATGACATCGGGCGGCACGACGGCCGGAGGCGTGAGCGATGGAGGGCAACGACGGCTTCCGGCAGGCACGCTCCGCCGCAGCCGTCGCAGCTTGCGGCTACTGGCACCGACGCGGCATGGAGACCCGTCCGGACCAAGTGGTGGCCGCACCCGGGGCCTCTCTTCTGCTCTTCGCGGTGCTGGCGGCGACCGGCTGCGGCACCGTCCTGATGCCCAGGCCCGGCGAATCCTGGTACGCGCACCCCGCCCGCCTGCTGGGCCGTCCACTGCACACCGTGCCCGTACCGGCCGAGTGCGGGGGAGTGCCCGATCCGGTTGCCCTGCGCGAGACGGTCCGGCGTGTGCGCACCGAGGGGCCCGAGCCGCCCCGCGTCCTGGTGCTGTCCGTGGCGGACGACTGCACCGGCACCGCCGCGCCACCCGAGCTGCTGCACGAGGTGATCGAAGCCGCGGGTGACGAGCGGCTGCTGGTCGTCAGCGACGAGACATGGCGGGAGACGGCACACGCGCCGCACAGCACCGTCGTCGTCAGCCCCGCCGAGATGGTCCATGGAGGCCGCGAGACCGACGAGGTCGTCGTGCTCGCGGACCTCGGGGAGACCCTGCTGCCGCACGGCCTGGCCGCCGGCATCGCCCGCTTCCCGGCCAGCGGGAGCGGGCAGGGTCTCGCCGAATCCGTGCGAGGGGTGCTGAAGTCGCTGCGTACCGGGCTGACCGGCCCGGACGACGCCGCCGTCGCCGACGCCCTCACCGAACCCGAGTCGCTGCGGGCCCGCCGCGCGAGCACCGCACGCGCATACGGGGCGGTCCTCGGCGGGCTGCACCGCGTCGTCACGGAGGCCGGGGCGCTGTGCCGCCCGCCGCGCGTCGGGCGGCACCTCTACGTCGACTTCGAGCCGGTGCGGGCCCGTCTCGACGCCCACGGCGTCCGGGACTCGCCCGGCCTGGAGGCTCAACTCGTGCGGATGTTCGGGCCGTTCGTGTGTGGCGGGCACCGCTTCGGCGACGATCCGCAGGCGCTGCGGGTGCGGATGTCCAGTGGGCTCGTCGCGGATTCGGACCCGCCCGGATCCCCGGCATCACCCGGTGTCGGCCGGGCACTCGATTTCGTGAAATCGGCCCTTACCGAACTGACGGCCCTCCGGGGGTGACTGTGGAACCGACGGTGGAACCGGACCGGACGCTGACCGAACGGGAGACGGAGACAGCCGAGAAGGCACCCCCGCGTGTGCCCGCCAGGCCCGTCCGGCCGGCACATGTGGAGCCGCCGCTGCTGGTTCCCGTCGGGGCCAAGCGGTTCTGGCCGCGGACCTTCGCGCACCGGCTGACCGCGCCGCTTCCCGGCGTACAGGCCCTGCTCCGCGTCGCACGTGAGGGGTCGATGCGGCCGGCGCCCGAGACGCTCGGCGACATCGCGCGGCTGCCGTACGAGCCGGGTCCGCTCCCCGCCGCACGACCGGGCACCCTCGCCGTGACGTGGGCGGGGCACGCGAGCTGGGTCGTCCGCATCGGCGGTCTGACGGTGCTGACCGACCCGGTCTGGTCACACCGCATCCTCGGCACCCCCGCCCGTGTCACGCCGCCCGGCCTGCCGTGGGCGGACCTGCCGCGCGTCGACGCCGTGGTCATCTCGCACAACCACTACGACCATCTCGACGCGCCCACGCTGCGCCGACTCCCGCGCCGTACACCCCTGTTCGTCCCCGCCGGGCTGGGCCGCTGGTGCCGCAGAAGGGGCTTCAGGAGCGTGACGGAGCTGGACTGGTGGGAGGCCGCGGAGCTGCCCGCGAGCGACGGCGGCCGCGTCCGCTTCGAGTTCGTCCCCGCACACCACTGGTCGCGTCGGACGCTGACGGACACCTGCCGTTCGCTGTGGGGCGGGTGGGTGCTCACGCGATTCGGCAAGGGGCCGGGAGAGCAGAGGGCCAGGCGCGTCTACTTCGCGGGGGACACCGGCTACGGCCGGTGGTTTTCCGAGATCGGCCGCCGCTGTCCCGGAATCGACGTGGCGCTGCTCCCGGTCGGCGCGTACGAACCGCGCTGGATGCTCAGACCGGTGCACACCTCGCCCGAGGAAGCGGTGCGGGCCTGCACGGACGTGGGGGCGCGCGCCATGGCGCCCATGCACTACGGGACGTTCCTGCTCTCGGCGGAGCCGCCGCTGCAACCGCTGGAGCGGGTGCGTGCGGCGTGGGCCGCGGCGGGACGGGCGCGCGGAGATCTGTGGGACCTTCCCGTCGGGGCGTCACGGGCGCTGGAAGGGTGAGCCTCTCGGGCGGACGCGGGTGCCGCGTCGGTCGCGGATCCTCGCGGACGGTGCTCAACTCGCCCTGAACCGCCGCCATATGGTCGGAGCGACGCTGATGATCACGGTGAGGGCGACCGCCGCCGCCACCCCCTCCCACGGTTCGGGGAAGACGGAGCCGCTGAGAAGCCCGATGAGCTGGTAGACCACGGTCCAGGCGAGGCAGGCGGGGAAGTTGCCGCGGACGAATTCGCGTGTGCGCATCCGCGCGAGCAGACAGGCCAGCATGACGGGTATGCGTCCCGCGGGTATGAGCCGCGAGACGATCAGCACGGCCACCTCGTTCTCGTGGAGTCTGTCCTGGGCCTGGCGCAGACGCTCCGGGGGCGCGTGTTCCCGCAGGCGCTCCAGCCAGCGCGATCCGTGCTCGGAGTCCACGCCCCGCCGGCCCAGCGAGTACAGCGTGACGTCCCCGAGGAACGCGGCGGCCGCGCCCAGTCCGAACACCGCCGCCAGGCCGAGAACCGGCACGCTCTGGTGCAGGGCCAGGACCGCCGCGAGGCTGACTATGGAGCCCGTGGGAATCACCGGCACCAGCGAGCCGAGCAGCACCAGGACGAACAGGGAAGGGTAGGTGACGGCCTGCTGCGTGGACTCCGGAGGTGTCACGGCGCCCGCGCCGAAGCCCGCCTCCGCGAGCATGAACTGAAAGGACATCAGGCCCCCTCCAGCGTCATGCTCTCACCGTGTCCCAGCCGGTGGACCGTGACCCCGGGTGCCAGCATCCCTGCCTTCCGTACGAACTCGTCGCCGGGCGCGTGGAATTCGTGCGGCCGCACCGCGTCCATGCCGATCGGCCAGTACGTGCCGTAGTGCACCGGAACCGCCGTGCGCGGGCGCAGACGTACCAGGGCCTCGGCGGCACGCTCGGCGTCCAGGTGCTCCGGACCCAGCCACGGGCCCCAGCCCCCGACCGGCAGCAGCGCCGCATCGATGGTGCCGACCGCCTGCGCCATGCCGTCGAAGAGGCCGGTGTCGCCGGCGAAGTAGGTGCGGGCGGCGCCCTCCACCACGTATCCGAGCGCGGGTGTGCGGTGCGGCCCGTACGGAAGGCGACGCCCGTCGTGGGCAGCGGGCACCGCGCGTACCGTCACGTCGCGGACGGCGACCCTTTCCCCGGGGCCCACCTCCTCGAGGCGCAGCAGGGACCCAAGTCGCCGCAGCCGCGGCACGGCGCCCAGTGCTCCCCGAGGCAACAGGACGCGCGTGCCGGGCGTCAGCAGTGTCAGCGAGCCGAGATGCAGATGGTCGGCGTGGAGGTGGGACACGAGCACCACGTCGGCGTGTGCGGCAGCGGGCGGCGGCAGACTGCCCCGTCGTCTGCGCAGGTGGGCCATGCGCCGCACCAGCAGCGGATCAGTGAGAACCGTCACTCCGGAGTCCCGCACCGTTGCCGTGGCGTGCCCCCACCACGTGACTTCCACCGGCACCTGTGCTCCTCCTCATGTGGGCCGTGTGACTGGCCGCGTGCTTCGAGCGTATGCGCCGGCGCACGGGGACGGGACGGGCGCTGTGCCACGAGCCGGGCGCAACGTGGAGAATTGGAGAATATCCCTCGCATCGGGTGGGTTCTCGTGTCCTGAGGTGTGCGAGTGGATCAGGGAGAGTTGGGAGTCAGCATGCCGCTGCGGATCTTTCCCCCGGCCCTGCCGGGGGGCACCCCACGGCGCTTGCGGTCCTTCGGAGCCGCTGTGCTGCGGGTGCTGGCCGTGTGGCTGGTGAGCACCCTCACGCTGCTGGCGCTCGCGGGCATCCTTCCCGATTTCCGGCTGCAGTCACCGGACGGCGACAGCGCCACGTTCATCGCCACCACCGCAGCCATAGGAGCCGGCGTCTTCGGCCTGCTCGGAGCGGTGGTGTGGCCCGTGCTGGTGCGGGCCCTGCTGCTGGTGCCGGCGCTCGTACTGGGCACGCTCGTCTTCTTCCTCAACGGCTCCCTGCTGTGGCTGGCTCTGTCACTCGTGCCGTACGGAAGCGGTTCGGCCGAGCCCGGCACCGCCGTGGTCGTGGCCGCGGTGATGTCCGCCGCGTCCTCCGCCACCAGCACGGCACTGGCGGTGCGCGACGACGGCGCCTACCGTCGCCGCCTGGCCCGCCTCACCGGCCGCAGGCGCCGCCGCGAGGGCCTGGGCCCGGCGCCGCGCACGCCCGGAACGGTCTTCGTGCAGCTCGACGGCGTCGGTCACGACCTGCTGCGCGAAGCAGTGTGCGGGTCGGAGAGCGAGCCTCCGCTGATGCCGGCCGTCGCCGAGATGTACGGCAGCACGCACCGGCTGACCCCCTGGCGCACCGACTGGCCCTCCCAGACCGGTGCCAGCCAGCTCGGCATCCTCCACGGCAGCAACAAGGACGTTCCGGCCTTCCGCTGGTACGAGAAGGAGTCGGGGGAGGTGCTGATCAGCAACCGCCCGTCCGGCGCCGCGGAACTTCAGCGCCGCGCGGTGGAGGAGACCGGCGACCGCGGGCTGCTCGCCTTCGACGGCGCCAGCCGGGGCAACCTCTTCAGCGGCGGCGCCAGCCAGGTCGCCCTGGTGGTCTCGGTGGCCGCTCGCCGCGACCGCGAGAACCGGTCCCGCGCGGGTTACTTCGCCTACTTCTCCGACCCGGCCAACGCGACCCGTACCGCTGTGTCCTTCGTCGCCGAGGCGGTGCGGGAGCTGATCCAGGCCACGCGCTCGCGGCTGCGCGGTGACCGGCCGCGCGTGCCGCGCGGCGGGCTGTATCCGCTGATCAGGGCGTTCGCCACGGTCGTCCAGCGAGATGTGGTGGTCGCCGCCGTGCTCGGCGACGTCTTCAGCGGGCGCAGCGCCGTCTTCGCCGATCTGGTCGGCTACGACGAGGTGGCCCACCACTCCGGGCCGCGGGGCGGGGACGCCCGGCAGGTGCTGCGCAAGCTGGACCGGTCCGTGGCACTGATCGCCAAGGCGGCGCAGCGTGCGCCGCGCCCGTACCGCATCGTGCTGCTCTCCGACCACGGGCAGAGCGCGGGGGAGACCTTCCGCGCGTCCTACGGGCTGACCCTGGAGGATCTCGTACGGGCGGGCTGCGGGCTGCCCGTCTCCCGCCGCGTCGGGCGCACACCCAGCGGGGCGGAGGCGCGAGCCGCCGCCCGCGCGGCGCTGCACAGGCCGGAGGAGGGGCCGCAGAGCGAGGAGCGGACACCGTCCAGGAGCGAGGGCCCGGTGGTGCTGGCCTCCGGCAACCTCGGGCTCGTTTCCTTCGCCGACGTGCCGGGCCGGATGTCGAGGGAGCAGGTCGACAAGCGGCACCCGGCTCTGCTGCGTACGCTCGCCGACCATCCCGGCATCGGATTCCTGCTGGTGCACAGCGACCGGTACGGACCGGTCGTACTGGGCGGCGGCGGAGCCGAACACCGCCTGGACACCGGTGGGATCACCAGCGGCCCGGACCCGCTGGCTCCGTTCGGGCCCGGGGCCGCGGACGCCGTACGGCGCAGCGCCGGCTTCCGCAACGTGCCCGACATCGTCATCAATTCGGTGATCGATCCGGGGACCGGCGCCGTGCACGCCTTCGAGCAGCAGATCGGCTCGCACGGCGGGCTCGGGGGTGAGCAGAACGAGGCGTTCCTGCTCTCACCGCGCGAGCTGTCCGTCCCGACGGACGGTGAGGAACTGGTCGGGGCGGAGCGGGTGCATCTGGTCCTGCGCCGCTGGCTGAACGAGGCGGGGGGCAGAAATGTGCCGGCCACGCGTTCACCGGACGCGCTCGAGGCCGCGGACAAGGAACTCCCCGCGGCCCCGCCGGCGGCTCATCCCGCCTGAGCGCGATCCGCCGACGGGGCCGCGGGGAGCGGCACTTCAGCCGCGGAGTGGCGTGCCCACGTCGTGCAGATGACCCAGCGCCTCCCGCCACGAGGCGATCAGGCCCGTCTCGTGGTAGCCGATGCCCAGTTCGGCGCAGTAGTCGCGGACGATCACGCGGGCGCGGCGCAGATGCGGCGAGGGCATGCTCGGGAAGAGGTGGTGCTCGATCTGGTGGTTGAGGCCGCCGAGCAGCACGTCGGTCAGCGGCCCGCCACGCACGTTGCGCGAGGTGAGGACCTGCCGCCGCAGGAAGTCCGGGCGGTCGTCCCCGCTGAGTATCGGCATGCCCTTGTGGTTCGGGGCGAAAATCGAGCCGAGGTAGACGCCGAAGACGGCCTGGTGGACGAAGAGGAACGCGAACGCCGTCCCGGGCGGCAGGACGAGAAAGAGCGCCGCGAGATACCCCCCGAGGTGCGCGAAGAGCAGAGACCCCTCCAGCACGCGCTGCTTCATGTGGGCCTCGCGCAGGGCGCGGACGCTCGAGACGTGCAGGTTGAACCCCTCGAGGGTGAGCAGCGGGAAGAACAGCCACGCCTGGTGGCGCCCGATGAAGCGCGGCAGCCCCGTGGCGGCGCTCGCCTGGCCCTGGGACCACACGAGGATGTCCGGCCGGACGTCCGGGTCGAGCTCCTCGTGGTTGGGGTTGGCGTGATGACGGGTGTGCTTGTTCATCCACCAGCCGTAGGACATCCCGATGCCGAGGTTGCCGACGATGCGGCCGCCGATCTCGCTCGGTCTGCGCCGGGTGAAGACCTGACGGTGTGCGAGGTCGTGTGCCGCCAGGGCGAGTTGGCCGAAGACCAGCCCGAGGAAGCCGGCCACCGCGAGCTGCCACCAGGTGTCGCCGAGGACGAGGAAGGCCGCCCAGCCGCCCGCCGCCGCCAGGCCCACCAGCGTCAGCCGCAGCGTGTAGTGGCCGGGGCGGCGCCGCATCAGTCCCGCCTCGTCGATCCGCGCGTACAGCCGCGCGAAGTCGCTGCCCTGCCGCCCGGGCGGTCCTTCCCCGTGCCCGTGTCGGGGAGCCGTGGTCGCTGTCGTCGTCCGTGCCGCCGTTTTCGCTGTTGTCGCCGGTGTCGTCATGCACTGAAGCCTCCCGGCGCGGGGGAGGGTGCCGACAGCCGTGCAGCCCGCCTCTCACCAGGGGTGTCCGCCGCAGCACGGAGGTGTCGCCAGGTGCACCCCCGTACGGGGGCGGGCCCGCGGGCACCCCGGCGCGGGGCCGGTCTCAGAAGTCCTGCGAGGACTCCTGAGCGGAGTAGTCCCCACCGTGCATCCGCAGCAGGTGCGTGTGGCGCACCATCCTGATGACCGGCCTCACCAGAAGCTCCACACTGCCGAAGACGAAGCACCAGGTGCCGGCCGTCTGCCAGTCGGGGGAGAAGAACATGACGCTGCCGACGAGGAACCACACGGCGATGAGGATGTCGTTGGCGATGCTCGCCGCCTCGTAGCGCCGGCGGATCGCGGCCTCCGCGGCCTTCACACGGAGCGTCAGCGGCCGTTTGCCGTTCCCGTGGGAGGGCTGACGGGGGCCTGTCTCGGACACCTTGGTCCTCCTGTCACGTCACGCGTCGCGGGAACCGTGTGTCCAGCTCAGCAGGTCCGTGGCCGTCCAGGTGTTGATGACGCGCTCGGCAGGCACGCCGCACTCCGCCGCACGGACGCACCCGTTGATCTGCCAGTCCAGCTGGCCGGGCGCATGGGCGTCGGTGTCGATGGAGAAGTGGACGCCCGCGTCCACGGCCTGACGCAGCAGACGGCGGGGCGGATCGAGCCGTTCCGGGCGGCAGTTGATCTCCACGGCGGTGCCGGACTCGGCACACGCCGCGAAGACAGCCTCCGCGTCGAACTCGGACTCCGGGCGGCTGGAGCGCAGCCTGCCCGTGCAGTGCCCCAGCACGTCCACGAGCGGGTGACGCACGGCGGCGACCATGCGGCGTGTCATCTCCGCGGCCGGCATCCGCAGTTTGGAGTGCACGGACGCCACGACCACGTCCAGGCGGGCCAGCAGCTCCTCGTCCTGGTCCAGCGACCCGTCCAGGAGGATGTCACACTCGATGCCGGTCAGCAGCCTGAACGGAGCCACCTGTTCGTTGACCTCCGCCACCACGTCCAGCTGTTCCCGCAGCCGGTCGGCGGACAGGCCACGGGCCACCGTCAGACGGGGCGAATGGTCCGTCAGCGCCGTCCATTCGTGGCCGAGTTCGGCGGCCGTACGGGCCATCGTCGCGATGGGACTGCCGCCGTCCGACCAGTCGGAGTGCATGTGGCAGTCGCCCCGCAGCGCCGAACGCAGGCCCCGCGCCTCCTCGGTGACCGGGGTGTCGTCCACGGTCGTCGCCTCCGGCCGGGACTCTTCCTCGCTCTCCAGCTTCGCGAGATAGCCCGGGACCTCGCCGCGCAGCGCCTCCCGTACGACCTGAGCGGTCTTGGGGCCCACCCCTTTGAGTGATTCGAGCTGCCCTGAGGCCGCGCGCCGCTCCACCTCCTGCGGTCCCAGGCCCGTGAGCACCTCGGACGCGGTACGGAAGGCCCGCACCCGGTAGGTGGGGGCCAGCGCGCGTTCCAGCAGGAAAGCGATCCGGTCCAGTGCCGTGATCGGGTCCACCGGTTGCCCCTCCTCGCCGTGCCGTAGCCGTGTGCCCGCGGGACCTGCCGGGGCCTCGCGTCGACGTCCTCATCTTCCACGGTGTGGCACCTGGGCGGGGAGGGGCGCGCGCCGCTGCGACGAGGGACCGCCCGGAGTCGGCCGGCCTTACCCCTGAGGTAATCGACCGTTCCGCCGGAGAGGCCGAAGGTGGTTCCACCGAGTGGCACCCTCCGAGAAGGGACATCGCATGAATCGCTATGAGACCGCCGTGAACCGCTACTTCGACGCCTGGAACGCCGACGAGGCCGGCAGCCGGAAGAGTGCCGTCGCCGCCGCCTGGACCGCGGACGGCTCCTACACCGACCCCCTCGCCGACGCACGGGGCCACGACGAGCTCGCCGGTGTGATCGCCGCCGTGCGGGAGCAGTTCCCCGGGTTCAGCTTCGTGCCGACCGGCACCGTCGAGGGCCACCACGACACCGCCCGCTTCAGCTGGGAGCTGCGCGCCGACGAGGCGCCGGCGGGGGAAGAGGCACCCGTCGCCGGATCCGATGTGATCACGCTCGCCGAGGACGGACGCATCCGCTCCGTGCTCGGCTTTCTGGACCGGGTGCCCGAGGCCGCGGCTACGGCATGAGCAGCTGAAGGTCCTTGGCCGTCTCCGGGCCGGCGGGCAGGAACGTCTCCACCGCCAGCTCGGAGACCGTCACGTCCATGGGCGTGTTGAAGGTCGTGACCGCCGAGAGGAAGGCGAGCCTGCGCCCGGCATGCTCGATGACCATCGGAAGCGCGAACGGGCTCGCCTCCCCGACCGTCTCTTCGCCGCCGGGCGGCAGCGGGTAGGCCGTCACCTCCTCGTACAGGGCACGCAGCGACTCGGACCTCAGCAGCGCCAGCTGCCGCTCCATCTGGTGGAGCAGATGGCCGCGCCACTCGCGGAAGTTGACGATCCGCCGGGCGAGCCCGTCCGGGTGGAGCGTGATGCGCATGGCGTTCACCGGCGGCTCCAGCAGCCAGGGTGCGACGCCGTCGAGCAGCATCACGATGCCCCGGTTGGCGGCGAGCACCTGGTAGGCGCCGTCCAGGGCGAGAGCCGGGTAGGGCTCGTACGCGGTGACCATGCGCTCCAAGTCCGCGCGGAGGTGCTCCAGGGCGGGGGAGTCGAGCGGCGTCTCCGGGTAGTGCGGTGCGTAACCGGCGGACACGAGCAGGGCGTTGCGCTCCCGTACGGGCACCTCCAGCTGTTCCGCCAGGTTCAGCACCATCTCCCGGCTGGGACGGGAGCGGCCCGTCTCGATGAAGCTGATGTGCCGGGAGGAGGAGTCGGCCCGCAGGGCGAGATCGAGCTGGCTCAGCCCCGCACGCTCCCGCCAGCTCCGCAGCATGGGCCCGGCGCTGCTGTCACCGGTGGCGGAGGTGGTCATGGACCAAGGGTAGGCCTCCCGTCGGTCGGGGACCCGCGGGGCCAGGTCCTAGGCTGGTGGGACGCCGTCAAGCACGCCGCAACAGAAAGCGAGAGACCCTCATGGCTCCCGAACCGCTGACCCGGCAGCAGACCGACGACGCACTGGCCGCGCTTCCCGGCTGGAGCACCGACGGCGACAGCATCACCCGTACGTACTCCTTCGCGAAGCACCTGCCGGCCGCCGCGATGGTGGTCCATGTCGCCGCGATCCAGGAGGAGCTGAACCACCATTCGGAGATGTCGCTCGGCTACAACAAGCTGTCCGTCACCGTGAACACGCACAGCGTCGGAGGGCAGGTCACCGCGAAGGACATCGAGCTGGCCCGCCGCGTCGAGGAGATCGCGGCGGGACACGGCGCGAGCTAGCAGGTCAGCTCGTGCTCAGCTTCAGCTGGTACGCGGAGAGCGGCTCGGCGACCGGCTGGTAGTAGGTCGTGCCGCCCGTCGAGCAGTCGCCCGATCCGCCCGATGTCGTCCCCTGAGCTTGGTCGCCGGAGACGAACGGCCCGCCCGAGTCGCCCGGTTCGGCACACACGGAGGTACGGCTCAGCCCCCGGACCGTGCCCTCCTCGTAGGAGACGGTGGCGTTGTGCTGCTCGATGGTGCCGCAGCGCCAGCCGCTGGTCGACCCGGAACGGCAGACCGAGGAACCGGACGGCATCCGCTTCGACCCGGCGACGGACAGGTTCACGGCGCCGGGGCCCTTCACGTACGGCTTCGCCCGCCAGCCGCTGTTCACCGCGACCCAGCCGTAGTCGTCGCCCGGGAAGGACCGTGCCTGGACGGTTCCTTGGGCGGCCCTGTTGTGGCCCGTCGTCTTCGCGCCCGCCTTTCCGCAGTGCCCGGCGGTGAGGAACCCCTCGGTGCTGCCCTTGGTGACGGCGAAACCGATGGAGCAGCGGGTCGAGCCGGAGGTGTAGTAGGCGTCGCCGCCGCGCAGATCCTCGACATAGGTGCGGGGTTTCTCGGTGGACTGGGTCACCCGGACCAGTGAGGCGGACGCACCGCTGCGGGCGAGGAAGTCCTTGGCCGCCGCGGGCTCGTTCGCCCGTACGACGACGCTGTTGCTCCGTACGTCCACCGCCCACACCGAGGTGCCGCGTGGCGCGCGCTTGACCGCCGAGGTGTCGAGGGCGCTCTTCGCGGACTCCAGGCTGACGAGGCTGTTCTCGACCACCTTCGGTTCGGCGCCGGCTTCCTTGATGGCGGCCATGTCGCCCCGGTCGGTCGTCGCGACGACGAGCTTCGAGGTCGCTCCCGTGACCCAGGCGCCTCCGAAGTGGCTTCCCAGCTCCTCGCGCAGCTGCTTCTCGACGGCGACGGCCCGCTCCTCGTTGGCGATCCTCTTCTTGGCGTCGGCGGTGGTGATACCGAGGTCCTTGCTGATGCTCTTGAGCATCCCCGGCGCGATCTCGGGGACGGGCGTCGCCGCCGTGGAGGCAGCGGAGCCGGGAGGAGAGGGCTCACCCGCGGTCGCGGGCATCACGGCGATGCCGAGGGCGCCGACGGCCATGGCCGTGGCGGCGAGGACCGGGAGCTTACGGGGCATTGGCGCTCTCCTCGTGTCGCTGGTGCACAGGCATTCTGTGACCATGCCTCAGCGTCCGGCCGACGCCTGGGGCGCACCACCCGTGGGGAGACCAGATGGACGTACGGTGCCACCACTCGGGCGTCCGTCCGCCCCGTCCGCCCCGTCCGCCCCGTCCGGCGGCCCGTGCCGCACGGACCCCGTGAATCCGTGCGGCACGGGCCTGTCTCTCCGGCGCCTCCTGGTACCTGCCGTGCCTCTACTTCGGGGGCATCAGGACAGAGTCGATGATGTGCACCGTGGCATTGGCCGTCCTCACGTTGCCGCAGCCCACCGCGGCCTCGTCGTTGACCTTGTAGGAGTCACCGGAGCCAGCGGTGGTGATCTCCTCCTTCGCCAGCGTGGAGTAGGAGCCGTCGGCCAGCTTCTCCTTCGGAAGCTCCTCGCCCACCACGTGGTACGTCAGGACCTTGGTGAGCATCTGCTTGTCGCTCAGGACCTTCTCCAGGTCGGCCTTCGGGATCTTTTCGAAGGCCTCGTTGGTCGGAGCGAAGACGGTGATGTTCTTCGAGCTGTTTAGGGTGTCGACCAGGCCGGCCTTCTTCACTGCGCTCACCAGCGTGGACAATTCGGGATTGTTCGAAGCGGCGGTGGCGACGGGGTCCTGCGCCATGCCCGCGAAGCTGCCCTTGCCGGTCTTGGGCACGGCCTTGCAGGCCGGTCCGAACTCGCCGCTCGCCGCCTGCTCCGGCTTCTCCTTCTTCCGGGACTCGGAGGACTTCTTGCTGTCCGCGCTGCTGCTCGTGCTGCCGCTGTCGTCCGAGCAGGCCGTGATGCCCAGCGGCAGCACTGCCACCGCGGTGATGGCCACGATGGTCCTGCGGATGCGTGAGGTGTTCATCGTTCTCTCTCTTTCTGTACGGGGTGCTGGAATCCGGGCCGGGGTCAGGTGCGTCGGGTCACGTCACGTCGACCACCACCGAGTGCCGTCCTGTGGCGCCGTCGGGTACGGTCCCGGCGCGCTCGGCGGTCTGCGTCTCGCCGTCCTTGTCGGTGGCCCGCACCTGAAGCCGGTGGCTGCCGGGTTCGGCGGGCCACTCCCACATCCACTGGCGCCAGGTGTCGTGGCTGTCCTCTTCCGCCGGCCGGGCCCGCTGCCAGGGGCCGTCGTCGACCCGCACCTCGACCCGGCCGATGCCCCGGTGCTGCGCCCAGGCCACGCCGGCGACGCGCACCGTGCCTGCCTTGACGGAGGACAGCGGCCGGGGGGTGTCGATGCGGGACTGGGTCTTGACCGGCGCCTCGCGCGCCCAGTCCCGCCGGACCCAGTAGACGTCGTAGTCGTCGAAGGTGGTCAGCTCCAGCTCCCGCAGCCACTTGCACGCCGACACGTAGCCGTACAGGCCGGGCACGACCATGCGGACCGGGAAGCCGTGGGCGAGGGGCAGGGGTTCGCCGTTCATGCCGACGGCGAGCATGGCGTCGCGCCCGTCCATGACCGTCTCCACCGGGCTACCCAGCGTCATGCCATCCACGGAGCGCGCCACGAGCTGGTCGGCCCGGCCGCCCTCGGACGGCGGACGCACGCCCGCCTCGCGCAGCAGGGTGGCCAGCGGCACGCCGAGCCAGGCCGCGTTGCCGGTGTAGGAGCCGCCGACCTGGTTCGAGACGCAGGTCAGGGTGATGTGCCGCTCGATGAGTTCGCGTTCCAGCAGGTCAGTGAAGCCGAGCGTCAACGGGCGTCGCACGCCCTTGCCGTGGATGCGCAGCCTCCACTCGCCGACATCGATGCGGGGGACGGCCAGCGCGGTGTCGACACGGTAGAAGTCCTTGTTGGGCGTCGTGAACGGAGGCACGCCGTCGATCCCCAGGTCGGCGCCCCGCGGTACGGGCGCCGCCCGCGAGTGCGGCGCGGGAAGGGACACCGAGGCGCGTGAGGCCGCCGCCCGTACGCGTTGTGAGGTGCCCAGCCGGCGGCCGAGCAGGCCCGCACCGGCCGAGCCCACGGCGACGGCACTCGCCGCCAGGGCGAAGCCCCGCCGGTCGAAGGCGCCCGGCGCGGGCGGGGGCGCCGGCTCCCCGGGCGGCCGCGCGGCCGCCTCACCGCGTGTGTCCCCTCCCGCCGGCGTGGTGATCTCCGCGGCGGGCGGCGGCTGTTGGGCGAGCCGCCCGGCCAGCAGGTACAGCACGAGGGCTCCGGCGAGGGCGCCCACGACGGAAGGCACCGCGTCCAGCGGCCCGGCGTCCGGCCGCTCCACCGCCGCCCACGCCCCGACCAGGCCGAACACGAGCACGCCGGCCGCGCCGGTACGCCGCCGGTGGAGCGCGAGCAGCCCGAGCGCGAGGGCGAACAGCAACAGCAGCGCCCCGATGCCCAGTTGGAGCGCGAGCTTGTCCTGGCTGCCGAAGGTCCTGATGGCGAAGTCCTTGACCTCCGCCGGGGTCCGGTCGATCACGGCGCCGCCGACGGCCGTGACCGGGCTCGCCCCGGGACGCACGGCCACCGACACCGGTTCGGCCACCGCCAGCGCCGCGAATCCGGCCAACAGTCCGCCGAGCATGCCCAGCCCGGCGCGCAGCAGGCGCCGTTCGCTCCGGCCGGTCGCCTCGGCTGCGAGGGGTGCGCGGCGGGCCGCCTCCGTGATCGGTTCTCGGTCCGTGTCCACATCCCGCATTCGGCGCCCGAGCGCCGCGGGATTGGCCCGTCCGGCGAAAGAATCGCAGTTCAAGGCCCATGGAAGAAAGTCAGTTCCGCGACCAAGCCGCCGCCCGTCCGGCTCCGAATGAGGTCGGAGAGGGCAGTGTTCGCCCCCGTACGGAAGGAGCGGCATGGCAGAGCGCAGTGGTAGTGGCAGGCGGCGCCGGGTGGCCGTGGTCGGCAGTGGCGTGGCAGGACTGACAGCCGCCTACGTGCTCCAGCGGTCGGACTCGGTGTCCCTGTACGAGGCGGACGGCCGGCTCGGCGGGCACGCCCACACCCACGACGTGCCGTCGGCGAACGGCCGTCTCCAGCGCATCGACTCCGGCTTCATCGTGCACAACGAACGTACGTATCCGATGCTGCTGCGGCTCTTCCGCGAACTCGGCGTCCGTACGCAGCCGTCCGAGATGAGCATGTCCGTGCGGTGCGAGGGCTGCGGCCTGGAGTACGCGGGTGCCCGGGGTGCGCGCGGCGTCTTCGCACAGCCCCGCAGCCTCGCGCGGCTCCGCTTCCTGCGCATGGTCGCCGAGGTGCCGCGCTTCCACCGTCAGGCGCGGCGACTGCTGGAGGAGGACGACGGCGGGGCCGGCGCGGGCGACGAACGGGCCGCCCAAGGCGCTCTCACTCTGGGGGAGTTCCTCGCAGGGGGACGCTACTCCCCATATTTCGTCACGCACTTCATGACCCCGCTGGTCTCCGCCGTGTGGTCCTGTGACTCGACGACGGCGCTGCGCTACCCGGCCGCCTACCTGTTCCGCTTCCTGCAGCACCACGGCATGCTCAGCGTCAAGGGCTCGCCGCAGTGGCGGACGGTCGCCGGCGGCTCACGCGAATACGTCGAGCGGATCGCCAAGCAGCTGACGGCAGTTCACACCGCGACGCCCGTACGCACGGTGCGGCGCTTCGGCGACCGGGCCGAGATCGTCACGGAGGACGGGACGTCAGATGAGTACGACGCCGTCGTGCTGGCCACACATGCCGACACGGCGCTGCGGCTGCTCGACGAACCCACCGGCGCGGAGCGCGAAGTCCTCGGCGCCTTCCGCTACTCGCGCAACCCCACGCTGATGCACACGGACCGATCGGTGCTGCCACGGGCAGGGGCCGCCCGCGCCTCCTGGAACTACCTGATGCCCTCCTGCCGCACCGACGCCGCGTCCGTGCGCATCAGTTACGACATGAACCGGCTGCAGCGCCTCGACGCACCGGAGGACTATCTCGTCACGCTCGGCGGCGGGGACCGGGTGGACCCAGGCTCGGTGCTGGCCACGATGGTCTACGAACACCCCGTCTACACACCGGAGTCGGTCGCCGCCCAGCAGCGGCTGCCCGAACTCGCGTCCGCCGTCATCGCGTTCGCGGGTGCCTACCACGGCTGGGGCTTCCACGAGGACGGCTGCCGCTCGGGCGTCGACGCGGCCGCGGCCCTGGGGGTGCGATGGTGACGCCCGACACGGCTACCGCCCGGGCGGGAACAGGCCGACCGGCCCTGTACGACTGCCTCGTGACGCATGTACGGACCCGGCCGCTGCGCCACACCGTGCGGCACCGCACCTACATGTGGCTCGTCGACGTGGACCGCCTGCCGCGGCTGCCCCGCATGCTGCGCCCCCTGGCCCGCTTCGAGAGCCGCGACCACTTCGGCGGCACGGCGCCGACGATCCGCGCCGGCCTGGAACGCTTCCTCGCCGCCAGGGGCATGGACGCGCCCGCCGGGCAGGTGCTGATGCTCGCCAACGCCCGCGTCCTCGGTCACGTCTTCAACCCGCTGACGCTCTACTGGTGCCACGACCGCGACGGCGAACAGGTCTGCGTGGTCGCGGAGGTTCACAACACCTATGGCGAGCGGCACTGTTATCTGCTGCACACCGATGAAGCCGGATCGGCCACCACCGGCAAGGAGTTCTACGTCTCGCCGTTCTTCCCCGTCGACGGTGCCTACCGGATGCGGCTGCCCCGTCCCGGCAGCGCGCTGAGCCTGTCCGTGCGACTGGAGCGGGCCGGCGGACAGCCGTTCACCGCGACCCTGCGCGGACGGCGGCGCCCCGGTACGACCGCGGGCCTGCTGCGGGCCGCGCTCCGTCACCCCTGGCCCACCGCCGCCGTGACCGCCGCCATCAGGCTCCACGGCATCCGTCTGTGTCTGCGCGGCCTGCCCGTGCGCCCCCGTCCCCGTCACCGGATCCAGGAGGGTCTGGAGTGAGTCTGCACATGCCATCCGAGCACGGGCGCCGCACTTCGGTGGACCTCGTGCACTGGCCCGACGTGGCCCGCGCCCCACGCCGCGCGCCCATACGCACAGCCCTTGCCGCCCGCCTCGTGCGGCGCGCCCTGCGAAGCCTGCCACTGCGAGTACGCACCGAAGGCGGGGAGATCCTCGGCCGGGGCGGGCCGCTGCTCGAACTCCACGATTCCCAGGCGTTCTTCGCGAGGATCGGACGGTCCGGCCTGATCGGCTTCGGCGAGTCGTACATGGCGGGGGAGTGGGACGCACCCGACCTGGCCGGGGTGCTCACCGTCCTCGCCGAGAACGTCACCGCGCTCGTGCCGCGGCGCCTGCAGCGGCTGCGCGCCCTGTGGGCGGCGCGGCAGCCGGCGAGCGGACGCAACACCGAGGAGCACTCGCGCGAGAACATCCACCACCACTACGACCTGTCCAACGATCTCTTCGCCCTCTTTCTCGACGACACCCTCACCTACTCCTCGGCGCTCTTCGGCGGCATCCCCGCGGCGTGGCCCGACCTTGCGGCTGCCCAGCGGCGCAAGATCGACCAGCTCCTCGACATGGCCGAAGTGGGCCCCGGAACACGCCTGTTGGAGATCGGCACCGGTTGGGGCGAGCTGGCTCTGCGTGCCGCCGAGCGCGGCGCGCAGGTCGTCACTGCGACCCTCTCCGAGGAGCAGCTGAAGCTGGCGCGCGAGCGTGTACGGGCCGCCGGGCACGAGGAGCGTGTGACGCTGCTGCTGCGCGACTACCGGCAGCTGACCGGCACGTACGACGCGGTCGTCAGCGTCGAGATGATCGAAGCCGTCGGAGCGGAGTTCTGGGCGGGCTACTTCCGCTGCCTGGACCGGCTGCTGGGGCCCGCCGGCCGCGCCGTCCTGCAGGCCATCACGATGCCGCACGATCGGATGCTGGCCACCAGGAACACCTACACGTGGATCCAGAAGTACATATTCCCCGGCGGTCTGCTGCCCTCCCTCGACGCCATCGACCACACCACCCGCGAGGCCACCGCGCTGCGGGTGACCCGGCAGGAACTCTTCGGGCCGCACTACGCGGAGACGCTGCGCCTGTGGCGCGAACGCTTCACCGAACGCGCTCCCGAGGCGGCCGCGCTCGGTTTCGACGCGACCTTCCAGCGGATGTGGACCTTCTATCTCGCCTACTCCGAGGCGGGATTCCGCGCCGGATACCTGGACGTCGGGCAGCTGCTGCTGACCCGGCCGTCAGAGCCCGCCGCTCCCGGCGGGCCCGAGAAGGACAAGGAGAACCCCGCATGAACCCAGGCGGTGCCGCCCAGCGACTCTCGCCCCTACTGAAGGAGTTCGTCGGCAGCCCGCTCCCCGTGCGGCTGCGCGCCTGGGACGGCAGCGAGACGGACCCCGAGGACTCGGCCGAGGACGCGCCCCTGCTGGTGCTCCACTCCCGACGCGCGCTGCGCCGGCTGCTGTGGCAGCCCGGCGAACTCGGCCTGGCCGAGGCGTACATCACCAAGGACCTCGATGTCGAGGGCGATCTCGCCGAGGGGTTGCGCACCGTGTGGCGCACGGTGCGCGCCGGGGGCCTGCGCCCGACCCGTCCCACCTCGCGCGCCGCCGCCCACGCGTTCCGTGTGCTGCTGGGGCTGGGCGCCGTCGGACTGCGGCCGCCCGCGCCCGCCCTGCGGGCCCGTCAGTCCGGGCGGCTGCACAGCCGCGACCGTGACCGGGCGGCCGTGAGCCACCACTACGACTTCTCCAACGACTTCTACGCCCTGCTCCTCGACGAGTCGATGGCGTACTCCTGCGGCTACTGGCGCCGCCCCGACGACCCGGCCTACACCCTCAAGGACGCCCAGCACGACAAGCTCGAACTCGTCTGCCGCAAGCTCGATCTGCACCCCGGTGCGCGGTTCCTCGACATCGGCTGCGGATGGGGATCGCTGACACTGCACGCCGCGCGGCACTACAGGGCCCAGGTCACGGCCGTCACGCTGGCGCGGGAGCAGGCGGCGGCCGTCACCCGCCGGGTCCGCGACGAGGGGCTGGAGGACCTTGTCGACGTGCAGCTGCGGGACTACCGCGACATCGAGCCGGGCACCTACGACGCCGTCAGCTCCATCGAGATGGGCGAACACGTCGGCGACGCCGAGTACCCGGCGTTCGCCGCCTCGCTGCGCGAGCGGCTCCGGCCTCGCGGGCGGCTGCTCGTCCAGCAGATGTCGCGCGGCCGCAACGCGCCCGGCGGCGGCGCCTTCATCGAGACCTACATCGCCCCCGACATGCACATGCGCCCTCTCGGTCACACCGTCTCGCTGCTGGAGGGCGCGGGGCTGGAGGTGCGTGGCGTGGAGTCACTCCGCGAGGACTATGTCCGTACGATCGCGGCCTGGCGCCGCACCCTCGAGGAACGCAGGTCCGAGGTGACGGAACTGGTCGGTGAGGAAGCGGCGCGGGTGTGGCGCCTGTATCTGGCGGGCGGGATGCTCGCCTTCGAGGAGGGACGGATGGGCGTGGACCAGATCCTGGCCGTACGTCCCGACGCGGAGGGCCGCAGCGGAATGGCCGGCGGCGGCCGGTGAACGGCTACCCCTGGGGCGACTTCGCGGTCGGTCTCGCCGCGTGCGCCGGCGCCGCCCTCGCCGTCATGCTCGTGACCTTCGCCGTCGCCCTGGTCAAGGGCATGCACCGCATCGTCGACGTGGCGTGGGGGCTCGGCTTCACCGCCGTCGCCGCGGTCTCCTTCGCGCTGTCGGCCGGCCACGGCGACGACGGACGGCGTGTGCTCGTCACGCTGCTGACCGCCGTCTGGGGGCTGCGGCTCGCCGGGCACATCGCCCTGCGCGGCCGGGGGCACGGCGAGGACCCGCGCTACGAGCGCCTGCTGGCGCGGGCCCGCGGCAACCCGCGGCTGTACGCGCTGCGCACCGTGTACCTGTTGCAGGGCGCGCTGGTGTGGCTGGTCTCGCTGCCGGTACAGGCCGCCCAGTACGTGCCGGGGCCGGTCTCGGGTCCTCAGGCGGTTCTGGCGGCGGCCGCGGTGGCGGTCTGGCTGAGCGGCCTCTTCTTCGAGACCGTCGGGGACGCCCAACTCGCCCGCTTCAAGGCCGACCCCGATGCCCGCGACATCACGGGCGCCCGGATCATGGACCGCGGTCTGTGGCGGTACACACGGCACCCCAACTACTTCGGCGACTTCCTCGTGTGGTGGGGGCTGTACCTGACGGCGTGCGCGGACGCGGCCGTCGCAGCGGTGACGCTGGTCTCCCCGCTGGTGATGAGCCTGCTGCTGACCAAGGGCAGCGGAAAGCGGCTGCTGGAGCGGCAGTTGGCGGACCGGCCCGGCTACGCGGCGTACGCGGCCCGCACCAGTGGCTTCTTCCCCCTGCCGCCCAGGCGCGACGGGACGGGCTGACCCCGCGCGACGGGAACGGCCGGCCGGGACGGGGCGGGGCCCGGTGACCCCGGGCCCCGCCCGGCTATGCCCGGGGGAGCTTCATCAGGGCCAGCGGCCGGCTCGTCGGCTGCGGCGAACCGCCCGCCGGCTCGACGGTGACGCCCATCGCCGACGCCCGGCCGACCTTGCCCTCCATCAGCACGGCCTTGCTGCTGCCGTCCGCGGAGTCCATGAGCCCCGCCGAGCGCATCTTCTGGCCGTCGGCGAACCACAGTTGGTAGACCTTGCCGGTGGGAGGCGCGTCCAGCCCGGAGGCGAGGAAGGCCGCCCGGTCGCGGTCGCGGGAGACGACGACGGTGCCCGATGCCCCGCCCGGAAGTTCGCTGCGCCCGGTCGTCCGCGCGTCCGGCGCCGCCAGCACCCGTGCCAGTTCCTCCTGGCGCTGACGTGACTGCTCGGCCTGTTCGCGTGCGTCCTGTGCCGCCCCGTACTGCCACACCGCGACACCGCCCGACAAGGCTGCCACTGCCGCCAGGCATGCGGCCAGCGCGAAGCGTGGCAGGGAGCGCAGCCGCCCGCCGCTCCCGCCCGTGCGCCCGCCGGTGCCTTCCCGGGCCGGTGCGGGTCCATCGGCGGTCTTCGGCGGCTCCTGCCGCACACCGGCGATCTGCCGCAGCACACTCGCCCGCATCTGGGGAGGCGTGGTCTCGGAGACGGCCAGGCCCAGCCGGCCGGCCGTGGCCCGCAACTCGGCGACCTCCCGTTCGCAGGAAGGGCAGGCCGCCAGGTGGCGCTCGAACGTGTCGCGTTCCGTGGCGGGCAGTGCGTGCACGGCGTATGCGCCGGTCAGCGTGTGCAGTTCGGCCCCGCTCACGCCGTCGGCGGTCACGCTGTCGTCCGTCACGCCGTCACCCCCAGGCAGTCGCGCAGCCGGATCAGGCCGTCGCGCAGCCGGGTCTTCACGGTGCCGAGGGGCTGTGCGAGGAGTTCGGCGACCTCCCTGTACGTCAGCCCGCGGTAGTAGGCCAGGGTCACCGACTGGCGCTGGAGTTCGGTGAGGGTGCGCATGCAGCGGCGTACCTGCTCACGCTCGAGCCGGGCCTCGACCGCCTCGGTGACCTCGTCGAACGCGGGCGTGCGGTTCAGCATCGCCGCGCGCTGCTCGCGGTCCGCGGAGGCCTGTGCCGAACGCACCCGGTCCACGGCGCGACGGTGCGCGAACGTCAGCACCCATGACATCGCGCTGCCCTTCTCCGGACGGAAGTGCGCCGCGGTACGCCACACCTCCACGAGCACCTCCTGGGCGACCTCCTCGGACTGTGCCGGGTCGCGCAGCACGCTGCGGACGAGGCCGAGGACAGGGCCGGCGATGCGGTCGTAGACGTCGGCGAAGGCGTCCTGGTCCCCGCGGGCCACCTGGGAGAGCAGCTGGGCCAGATCGGGCGGGGCCGTGCCGCCCGTGTCCGCGATCTGCACGGTTTCCTTCACGCCACGGCACCTCCCCCCGATCGGCGGGCGCATGCGGGCGTGGCGGGCGGCGCCTGCCCGGCCCGCCCTCCGAGCCACGCGCATCCGTGCACGGAGCGCCGTGCGGTCAAGCCCATGTTTCCTCCCGGGAAGATCTCCTCACAGATGCTTCGTCGCGGATCTCCCGGCGGATTGGTGCCGTTTCCGCCGCGTGCACGGGCCACGCACGACCGCGCGCGGCCGGAGAGCTCCGGCCGCGCGCGGTCGTGCGGATACCGTACGGGAATCCACTGCAGGAAGACGCAGAATGCCTGGGAACGGGGCCCGCGCCGTGCCTGCGCTCAGCCCACGAAGTTCATGGTGTCGGGGTCCGGGCCGAGCCGGGAGTCCGAGTTGAGCTTGGCGATGTCCGCCATCTCCGACTCGTCGAGCTCGAAGCCGAAGACGTCGATGTTCTCCCGGATGCGGGACGGAGTCACCGACTTGGGGATCACCACGTTCCCCGACTGCAGATGCCACCGCAGTACGACCTGCGCGGGCGACTTGCCGTACTTGCCCGCCAGCGAGTTCAGGGTCGGGTCCTGAAGCAGGTCCTTGCCCTGCCCGAGCGGCGACCACGCCTCCGTCGCGATGTCGTGCTCGGCGTGGAAGGCGCGCGGTCCGCTCTGCTGGAGATGCGGGTGCAACTCGATCTGGTTGACGGCGGGCACGGTGCCGGTCTCCTCCAGGAGCCGCCGAAGGTGCGCCGGGTTGAAGTTGGAGACGCCCACGGCCTTGGCGCGGCCCTCCGAGTTGATCTTCTCGAACGCCTTCCACGTGTCGACGTACTTGTCCTTCTCCGGCACGGGCCAGTGGATGAGGTACAGGTCCACGTAGTCCAGTCGGAGCCTGTCCAGGGACGCGTCGAAGGCGCGCAGCGTGGAGTCGTAGCCCTGCTCGGCGTTCCACAGCTTCGTGGTGACGAAGAGCTCCTCACGCGGCACGCCCGAAGAGGCAAGGCCTTGGCCCGTTCCCCGCTCGTTCTCGTAGATGGCGGCCGTGTCGATGCTGCGGTAGCCCGCCTCGATGGCGGTGGTCACGGCGCTCGTCGCCTCGTCGTCCGGCACCTGCCAGACACCGAAGCCCAGCTGGGGCATGACGCTGCCGTTGTTGAGAGTGATGGTGGGAACGCTGCTCACGAACGATCGGTCCTCACATGTCGACGAACTGTTCCACTTCCGCCCCCGTCAACGATCACGGGTGCCGCGGACATTCCTGCCTCACCGGATCAAGCGCCGGTCAGAGACGGACGGCGGACGGTCCGCCGTGTGGCATTTCGCCGTGCGCCGCGTCGCGGCGCGCTCCCGTCACTGGTGGTACAGCGCCTCGATCTCCACGGCGTACGCGGTCTCGATCGCCTTCCGCTTCAGCTTCAGCGACGGGGTCACGTACCCCGCCTCCTCGGTGAACTGGGCCGCGAGTATCCGGAAGGTACGTATCGATTCGGCCTGCGAGACCTGGGTGTTGGCGGCGACGACGGCGCGCCGCACCTCCGTCTCCAGGTCCGGGTCGCGCACCAGCTCCGTCGGCTTCAGCTCCGGCTTCTCCCGCATCTGCAGCCAGTGCGTCACGGAGTCCGGGTCGAGGGTGACCAGGGCGGAGACGTACGGGCGGTCGTTGCCGACCACGATGCACTGCGCCACCAGCGGGTGTGCCCGCACCCGTTCCTCCAGAACTCCGGGCGAGACGCTCTTGCCACCCGAGGTGACGAGGATCTCCTTCTTGCGGCCGGTGATCGTGAGGTAGCCGTTGTCGTCCAGGGCGCCGAGGTCCCCGGTGGCCAGCCAGCCGTCGCGCAGGGCCTCGTCGGTGCCCTTGGGGTTGTTGAGGTAGCCCTGGAAGATCTGGTCGCCGTGCAGCCAGATCTCGCCGTCGTCGGCGATGTGCACCGTCGTGCCGGGCAGCGGGTGCCCGACGGTGCCGAACTTCGTGCGCTCGGGCGGGTTGAGCGTGGCGCCGGCGCTGGTCTCCGTCAGGCCGTAGCCCTCGTAGATGCGCATGCCGATGCCGTCGAAGAAGAGCCCGAGCCTCCGTTCCATCGCGCTGCCGCCGGAAATGGCGCCGCGGCACAGGCCGCCCATGGCCTCGCGCAGCTTGCTGTAGACGAGCGTGTCGAAGACCTGGTGCTTGAGACGCAGTGACGCGTTCGGGCCGGGGCCTGTGCGGAACGCCTTGTGCTCCATCGCCTCCGCGTAGCGAACCGACACCTCGACGGCCTTCTCGAACGGGCCGAGCTTGCCCTCCAGTTCGGCCTTCCGCCGGGAGGCCTGGAAGATCTTCTCGAACAGATACGGCACCGCGAGCATGAACGTCGGCTTGAACGTCTGCAGGTCGGGGAGCAGCGCGTCTGCCGCCATGACGGGCTGGTGACCCAGCCTCACCTTGGCGCGTATGCACACAAGCTGCACCATCCGCCCGAAAACGTGGGCAAGGGGGAGGAAGAGCAGCAGGGAGGGCGGTTCACTCGGCTTGTGGCTGAAGACGGGCGCGTACCTGCCCTGGATGGCTTCGGCGTCCGCGATGAAGTTCGCGTGAGTGAGGACACAGCCCTTCGGGCGGCCCGTCGTACCCGAGGTGTAGATGATCGTGGCCGTGGAGTCCGGCGTGACCGCGAGCCGGTGCCGGTGGACGATGTCGTCCTCCAAGTGGGCGCCGGCGGCCATGAGTTCCTTCTCCGCCTGGGCATCCAGCTGCCACAGCCGCTTGAGCTGCGGCAGCCGGTCGATGACGGAACCGACCGTCATCGCGTGGTCCTCGTGCTCGACGATCGCGGCCGTGACCTCGGAGTCGTGCATCATCCAGCAGACCTGCTCGGCGGAGGAGGTCGGGTAGATGGGCACCACATGCGCGCCGATGGACCACAGGGAGAAGTCGAGCAGCGTCCACTCGTAGCGCGTGCGGGCCATGATGGCGACCCGGTCACCGAAGCGGATGCCTTCCGCCAGCAGGCCCTTGGCCATGGCCATGACCTGGTCGCGGAACTCCGCGGCGGTGATGTCCTGCCACTCGCCGGCCGCATCCTTGCGGGACAGCGCGACCCGGTCCGGGTCTTCCGTGGCATGATCGAAAACGGTGTCAGCCAGCCCGCCAACCTGGGGTGTGGGCGCCAGAGCCGGGACGGTGAACTCGCGCAATGGGAATGCTCCTCGACGTGCAGTGCACAGCTGTGTAAGGCACAGCGCGCGGTGACCGTATCCGATGAAAAAGCTGGTGGGGAGAGGGCCCGAAGCCGGTCAACCCGTCATTTCGGGACGCATCGGATTGGTGTCGTCAGGTTGTTGCAGATCGTACGAGTTTTCTGCACCGAACCTCCCCGAGTAAAGCAGCTACGGGCCACGGGAGAGAATGGGTCCGGAAGACATTTAACGGCACGCCTCGTGGAACCCGGCCCCGTGTCCTGTTCCGCGACAGTCAACAGCACCGCACCGAGGGAGACATGCGCCGACCGGCACAACTGGCCGACCCGTACATCGCTCTGCTGCTGGGCACCGTCCTGCTCGCCGCGTTCCTGCCGGCGAGCGGGAGCATGGCCACCGGTCTCGGGTGGAGCACCAAGGCAGCCGTCGGACTGATCTTCTTCCTCTACGGAGCCCGCCTCTCCACGCGGGAAGCCTTCGAGGGCCTCCGGCACTGGCGGCTCCAAGTGCTCGTCCTTTTCTGCACCTTCGCTGCCTTCCCCCTGATCGGGCTGGCCACACGGGCGCTCGTCCCGTACGTGCTCACACCCGGGCTCCAGGCCGGGCTTCTCTTCCTGTGCCTGGTCCCTTCGACGGTCCAGTCGTCGATCGCCTTCACTTCAGTTGCGCGCGGCAACGTGCCCGCCGCGATCTGCGCGGGCACCTACTCCAGCCTCATCGGAATGGTGGCCACTCCGCTGCTCGCGGCCTGGTTCATCGGCGGTCACGTGGCGCTCGGTGCCGAAGGGCTCGTGGGAATCGTCTGTCAGCTGCTCGCGCCGTTCGTGGCCGGGCAGTTGCTGCGCCGGTGGATCGGCGGCTTCATCACGCGACACCGCCGCATCCTCGGCTTCGTCGACCGCGGATCGGTGCTGCTCGTGGTCTACACGGCCTTCAGCCAGGGCATGATCGAGGGGGTCTGGGGCCGGATCACGCCCATGCGACTGGTGGCGCTGCTCGGCGTCGAGGCCGCCCTGCTCGCGCTGATGCTGACGCTCACGTGGTACGGGGCGGGCCGGCTCGGCTTCACACGGGCCGACCGCCTCGTCACCGTCTTCGCCGGGTCCAACAAATCGCTCGCGGCCGGACTGCCCATGGCCAGCGTGCTGTTCGGAGCCCAGGCGAGCCTGGCCGTGCTGCCGCTGATGCTCTTCCACCAGATGCAACTCGTCGTCTGCGCCTTCCTCTCCCGGCGCTGGGCCAGGAAGGCGCCGGAGACACCCGTCACCGAGGGCAGCACCCGCGCCGTCGCGGCGGGGGGACCGCCGGCAACGGCGCGGGGTGTGCGGCGCGCGAACCGCTCAGCGTCAGCGGGGGGAGCCGACCCTCTCCAGCGGGAGATCCAGCACTGAGCGGCCCCCGGAGCTGACGCGCACCTCGTCCAGAGAGCCGGTGAAGTGCGCCCGGCTGTCCACCTTCTGCCCCAGGTGCACGCCGAAGGGGGACGTGACGCTCACCGAGCCCGGCACGTCGGGGGCGGACACGCGCTCGCTGTCGACGGTCAGCCGCAACTGGCCGTCCTCCCGGCGCAGTTCAGCTCGATGCCACCGTCCGTCGTTGTACGCGCTCGCGGTTGCCACCTGCGCCGTGGCGCTCGGCGCCGGGACCTGCCGTGCGGTGACCGCCGCCGTGATGCGTCCGCCTGCCGGATCGGCCATGAGCCGGACCTGCGGCTGCGCGTTTCCGACGCCGCCCATCCACAGCAGCGGCTGCTCGCCCGTGCCGGCGGTGTAGCGGAACCACAGTCGTGCCGCGAAGTCCCGTTCCTCCAGGGGCAGTCCACGACGCAGCGGCAGCCGCACGGCGTCGTCACGGCCGTCGAAGGCCAGGGCGTTCCCGTGGCGTCCGGTCACCTGCTGCGCACCGCCCAGCACCGCGGCGTCACCGGCGCGGGGAGCGTGGTCGGCCGTCACCGGGTCCGGGCCCCTGCGCGGGCCGAGCCAGTCCTCCGTGAAGCCCGCGAACCGGATCTCGTCACGGGCGTCGACCGGGCCGCCCTCGTAGAGCAGACCGATCCGGTCGCCGCCAGCCCGGACCATGTCGGAGTAGCCGGACCAGTCGGTGGTCACGGTGCGGCCGCGGTCCACGCCCTCCCAGGTCGCGCCCTCGTCATAGGAGGAGCGGATCGTCATCGTGCGGCGCCGGTCGGGGTCGGCGGGCGCGGAGAGCAGCAATCTGTCCGTGCCGCCGGGACTCAGCACCGATCCCTGGACCTGTGGCGTGTAGAGCCCGGGCAGGGCGCGGAACGAGGTGGTGAAGTACTCCCCGCCGCCCCGGGCGACCGCCGTCGACCGGTGCCCGAGATCGGTGCCCTCGGTCTCCCGGGCGCTCGCGAGGACCGAGCCGTCGCGGCGCTCGTGGAGACTCAGCTCCTGCGGCTTCTGCCGGAAGGCCCCCTCGTCCGAGTGCCGATGGCTGTCCCTCGCTCCGAGCCGCCAGTTGCGGCCGCCGTCGTCGCTGATCGCCAGCGCCGCGTGGTTGCGGGTGTTCCTCCCGTCGCGCCAGGTCTCGCCGTTGACGCCGAGGACGAGCCGGCCGGCGTGCGGTCCGTGGCGCAGCTGAAGACCGTGCCCGGGGCCCGTCGCGTACCAGGAGTTCCAGTCCGGCGGCCGGAGCTGTGCGCTCAGGTCACGCGGCGGCGACCAGCTCTCGCCGTCGTCGTCGCTGTACTGCATGTGCGGGGTGCGGTCGCACGGGGACTCGCAGCTCTTCCCGTCCGCACGGCCGGTGTTGAAGGTCTGGGCGAGCAGGATCCGCCCGGTGCGTCCGTCCACGAGGGGCTGCGGATTGCCGTGGGTGTCGCCGCCGCCCTCGCTGACCACACGCAGAGGGCCCCAGGTGCGGCCCCCGTCGGAGGACCGCCTGACGACGATGTCTATGTCACCGGCGTCGCCGCAGTCGCGCACCCTTCCCTCCGCGAAGGCCAGGAGCGTGCCTTTGACCGTCCGTACCACGGCGGGGATGCGGAAGCACTTGTAGCCCTGATCGGGCGCCGCCTTGAAGAGCACTTGCTGGGTGAAGGGCGGCTCGGTGCTGCCGGAGGACGCTTCCGCGCCCGCGGCGGGCCGGGGAACCGCCAGCAAGGAGGCGCACAGGGAGACGAGCAGTCCGGTTCTGAGGAACGCTCCGTGACGTAAGGCTGAGAGACCAGGACTCATGTACGCCCCTTCCGCGGCCCGCGCGGCACGGGCCGTGATCGGCGGTTCACGGGATGTCCGGATGCACTGGGGGTAACCATGCCCGGCCGTGCCCCGGGCTACGTCGGGACGAAAGTGAACAACGCGCGTACGGACGCGCCGAGGAGCGCACGTGGAGCCGGAGGCGTGTAGTCGAAGGGACCCGCGGGACACGGACGCGGACGCGGGCGCCCGCGGCGTTCGGTCACATGGCCCTCTGGATGGCTCTCGAGTGGGGGCTGCTGGTCCGGCGGGCCACGCGAGTCAGCGGATGCGTTTGCCGGTCTCGGCGCAGGAGTAGCCGCCGAGGTCCTCGACGCGGGCCCGGAAGTCCGGACTGTCGAGCAGGGCCCACAAGGGTGCGAACAGTTCCTGCGACATGTCGTCCGAGCGAAGCACCAAGTCGTAGGGTTCCTGCGCGACAGGCACGAAGTCGAGGCCGAACGCGCGGGCTGCGGCCAAGATGCCCAGGCCGGTGTCCGCACGGCCGGCCGACACCGCAGCGGCGACGGCGAGGTGAGTGTGTTCCTCGCGGTCGTAGCCGGGGATGGTGCCGGGGTCGATCTCACGCCGGGACAGTCCGTGGTCGAGCAAGGCACGGGTGCCGGCGCCGCGTTGACGGTTGACGTAGCGCACACCGGGCCGAGGCAGGTCGTCGATCCCCTTGAGGCCCAACGGATTCCCGGGGGCGACGATGAGCCCTTGGTCCCGGTGCACGAGCCGGATCACGGCGGCGTCGGCGCCGAGGAGCTTGTCGACGTAGGGCAGCGTGTACTCGCCGGTGGCGGGGTCGAGCAGATGTGAGCCGGCGAGGTGGCACAGCCCGTCGCGCAGGGCTACCAGTCCGCCGAGGGAACCGACGTTGGACGAGGCGAGTGTCACCAGGGGATCGGTGGCACGCAACGCCGAGGCGGCGAGGTCGAGTACGAGGTCGTGCGAGCCGATCGCGACGATGGTCCGGTCGATCTCGGCGAGCCCGCGCAGGAGTTCCACCCGGACTTCGGTTCCGCCGTGGTGTCCTTCGACACTCGCCGGGACGACGAGGAGGCCGTCGGCGCGCACGAGCGAGGTGAGCACGCCTGCGCCGCGGGGTAGCGGCGTCGCGACGATGTCGTCCTGCACACGGCCGAGCCGGACGCGGACCCAGTCGTCCATCCCGACCACCGACGGCAGCTTCCGGGCGAGCCGGGCTGTCGTCGAGGGCCGCTCGAAGGGCGCGGCGCCTTCGAGTTCGGCCAGCAGCGGCGCGGCGAAGATGTCGAAGGTGAGCGCCGCGGAGACGGGGTACCCGGGGATGCCGATCACCGGCTTGTCCGTGTCGCCCGTGACGGTCCCGAGAACCACGGGGTGCCCGGGACGCACGGCGACTCCATGCACGGCAACGCTTCCCGCTTCGGCGACGACCCGCGCGGTGTAGTCGTCGCGGCCCGCGCTCGATCCCGCGATGGTCATGACCAGGTCGGCTTCCTCCGCGGCTGCGCGCACGACGGCGCTGATGGCCGCCGGGTCGTCGACGACGATGTCGGTGACCCGGGCGTCGCAACCGGCCTCACGGGCCTGCGCGGCCAGCATCAAGGAGTTGGTGTCCGCGATCTCCCCGGGCCGCAGCTCGGTTCCGATGGGCCGGATTTCGTCGCCGGTAGGGATGATCACGACGAGCGGCGCCCGCCGGACGGACAGCTCGGTGAGGCCGGCCGCGGCGCAGGCGGCGACGTCGACCGGGCGCAGTCGGTGACCTTCGGGCAGCAGCAGTTCGGAGGCGCTGATGTCTTCGCCGATGGAGCGCACGTGCTGGTAGGGCGGCACCGCGGCGCGCAACTCGGCGCCGTCGGGAGTGCGGTGGACATGTTCACGCATGACCACCGCGTCATATGTGGGCGACAGCGGATCGCCGGTGTCGACGACTTCGAAGTCCGTCACGACCACCGGCGTGTTCTCGGAGGCACCCACCGTGTCGGCGGCGCGCACGGCGATGCCGTCCATCCCGGACGAGTCGAACGCCGGTGAGGACCGGCGGGCCCACACCGGTTCCGCGGTGACCCGGCCGACCGCAGCGCCGACGGGTACCCGGACCGCTTCGACCCGGGCCGGGCAGCCGGTGGCCGCCCGTGCCTCCCGCCAGGCGGCATGCGCCTGGGCGGCGGGTACGTCGGAGACGAACGGACTGTTCATGCGTACAGGGTTACATCGACGTCGAGGCCGTCGTCGAGCCCGGTGGCCGGTTCGGGGATGATCACGTACCCGTCCGCGCGGGTGTGGACCGACAGCAGGGCCGACGGCCCGAACAGCGGCTCCGCGACGCCGTCCCTGACTCGCACCTGGACCACGTCGAGTCGCCCGGTCGCCGAGGCCAGGTCTCGCGACAGCCGGGCCCTCGTGGTCGGGCGGGCCGGCGGGGTCTCGCAGCCGCTGAGCCGCCACAGCACGGGAATCCCGACCTGCCCGAACACCACCAGCGCGGACAAAGGGTTACCCGGCAGGCCGATCACCGGGATGCCGCCGCATTCGGCCAGCAGGGTCGGCTTCCCGGGCTTGATCGCGAGCCCGTGGCACCAGACGTCTCCGAGCGCGGCTACGGCTCCCATGGTCTCGTCCCGCGCACCGACCGAGGATCCGGCCGAGACGACCACCAGGTCCGCCTCGGGAAGCACAGCGGTCAGCTTGTCCTTCAGCGCGCCGGGCTCGTCCGAGACGATGCCGGCGACGACGGGTTCACCGGTGGCACCGAGTACGAGGCCCGCCAACGCCGACGCGGTGGCATCCCGGACCTGGCCCGCAGCCAGCGAAGCGGTCTCGGGCGGGACGACCTCGTCGCCGGTGGAGATGATCACGACCCGGGGCCGCGCGTGCACAGGCACTGACACCACTCCGGCGGCGGCCAGAAGCCCCAGGTCCGGTGCACGCAGCGGCCGTCCGGCCGGGACCAGCGGTGCGCCGGTGGCCACGTCGTCGTCGGCGCGCACGATTCCGCCGCCCGGCGCGACCGGCCGGGTGACCTCGATCGTGCCGGGCATGGTCTCAGCGGTGTACTCGACCATCACCACCGCGTCCGCTCCATCGGGCAGCGAACCGCCGGTCGGCATCGCCACGCATCCGCCCGGCCGCACGGACACCGTGGGCGCTGCGCCCATGTCGACCGCTCCGAGCAGGTCGAGATACGACGGCAGGCCGTCCGACGCGCCATACGTGTCTGCCGCCCGGACCGCGAAGCCGTCCACAGTGGACCGGGTGAAGCCGGGCAGGGAGTGCGGCGAGGGGACTTCGGCGGCGGGCACGCGGTGCAGCGCCGCCGACAAGGGCACACTTTCGATCGCGGTGCGGTGCGCCGGCTGGAAGCCGGCGAGTGCCTCAGCGACGGTGCGGGTGGTGAAGAACTCGCGTCCGCTCACCGGGGCGGCTGGTCCTTCGCCCCTTCGGGCCTCGGCTGCGGGCGCGCCACGGCACCGCCCTTGTCCAAGCCCAGCACTGACACCACCGGCCCGAGCGCGACTTGGCCGAGTCCACAGATAGACGTCTTCCGCATGGCCTCTTCCAGCTGCAGGATCTTCCCGCGCCCAGCATCGTCCAAAGCGGATCCGGAGTCGAGCACGCCGCGAAGCAACGTGTGCGCCTTCGTCGAACCGACACGGCACGGCACGCACTTGCCGCACGACTCGTTGCGGAAGAACCTCAGCACGTTCGTCGCCGCGGCCAGCAGGTCCGTGCCCTCGGCCAGCACCACAAGGGCGCCGGATCCGAGCATCGTGCCGGCCTCGGACAGGGTGCCGAAGTCCAGTCGCAGGTCGAGCCGGTCGGGGCTGATGAAGTTGGACGACGCCCCGCCGGGCTGGACCGCACCGACCGGTGCGCCGTCGAGCACACCACCGGCGGTGTCGATCAATTCCCGCACCGTCGTGCCCATCGGCACGCAGTACACGCCCGGGTTGCTCACGTGCCCGGAGACGGCGAAGAATTTCCAGCCGACAGACTCGCCGATGCCCTGCGAGCGCCACCACTCCGCGCCCCGTTGCAGGATCACCGGTACGTCGGCGAAGGTTTCCACGGAGTTGATGAGCGTCGGGCGGCCGTGCAGGCCGTAGTTGCCGGGGAACGGCGGCTTGTTGCGGGGTTCGCCGCGGTGGCCCTCCATGCACTCCAGCAGTGCCGTCTCCTCGCCGAGGATGTATCCGCCGGGGGAGACGAAGACGTCCAGTTCTAGAGTGCGCCCGCTGCCGCACGCGTCGGGCCCGACCACTCCGGCGTCCCGCAGCGCGGCGATCTCTTCGCGCAGGACGTGTTCCTCGGGTCCGTACTCGTGCCGGATGAATACCCAGCCCTGCTCGGCGCCGACCGCCACCATGCCCAGCAGCAGCCCTTCCAGCACCAGGTGCGGCTGGTCGGCGAGGATCTGCCGGTCCTTGAAGGTGCCAGGTTCGGACTCGTCGGCGTTGCAGATGGCGTACTTCACCGTGCCGGGTTCGGCCTCAGCGACCAGGCCCCACTTCTTCCCGGTCGGGAACCCGGCGCCGCCCATACCGCGCAGCCCGGAGTCGTTCAGCGTCGCCACGACCGACTCGGTGCTGATCTCGCCGGCCAGCACCGCGCGCAACGACCGGTAGCGGCCGGCCACTTCCGATCCGCTCGGGTACGGGTCGTTGGGCCAAGGTTCGTCGCGGCGCGACGCGGTCGCGTGCCCGACTCCGGCGCCGCGGGCGGCGGTGACCAGATCGTCCACCTCGGACACGGGGGCGGGGTGCTCGTTCACCGCGGCCGCAGGCGCGACGTCGCACCGTCCCAGACACGAGACCTGGGTCAGCTCGACATCGGTGTCCTCGCCGTACTGCTGCTTTATCTCCGCGATCCGGTCCGCACCCGAGCGCAGCCAGCACGACAGATCGTGGCACACACTGACCTGCACCGGCTTCGGCGGTGTGGTGCGGAAGTGCGGGTAGAAGGAGATCAGGCCCTCGATCTCGTACCGCGGCCGGCGGACCTCGCGGGCCAGTTCCTCCAGTTCCTCCCGAGGCAGCCAGCCCAGCCGGGCCTGGATCGCGTTCAGCGCCGGAATCAGCGACGGACCCGGGAACTTGCCCGCCCGCGCCTCTACACCGGGAACCCGTTCGGGACTCAAGGTCATTCCGCCACTCCTGCCGCTGAGACGGATTCAGTGCCCGCTGCATCCAGGGCCTCGACCTGGATCGCGCAGAACTTGAACTCGGGGATCTTGCCGAACGGGTCGGTCTCGTCGATGGTCAGCAGGTTCGCCGCCGCTTCCCGGAAATGGAACGGGATGAAGCAGTTCCCCAGTTGCTCGCGGTGGGAGATCCGGACCTGCAGTTCGATCACGCCGCGCCGCGATCGCACCTGGGCCAGCTCACCGTGGGCCAGGCCGCGGTCCGCGGCATCCTTCGGGTGCATGTACACCTCGGGGATCGGTGAGATCGAGTCCAGTGCGAACGACCGCCGTGTCATCGACCCCGTGTGCCAGTGCTCGAGCAATCGGCCGGTGTTGAGCACCAACGGGTATTCCGCGTCCGGGAGTTCCTTGGCGGGCAACCACTGCGCGGCGACGAGGTGCGCCAGTCCGTCGTCGGTGTTGAACCGCTCGTCGAACAGCACCACGGTGCCGTCGCTGTGCTCCGGGTCGTCGTTCGGGTACAGCTTCCCGGACAGACCGAGGTTGTCGTGGGCGAGGTTCTTGTACGAGGGCATCAGCGCGACCATCTCGTCGAAGATCTCGCTCGGTGAGCCGTAGTTCCAGTCCAGGCCGATCCGCTGGGCGATGTCCTGCACGATCTCCCAGTCGACCCGGGCCTGACCGGGCGGATCCATGACCTTGCGGCCCAGCTGCACGCGCCGGTCGGTGTTGGTGTAGCTGCCGTCCTTTTCCAGGTAGGACGAGGCGGGCAGGATCACGTCGGCGAATTCGGCGGTCTCGGTGAGGAAGATGTCCTGGACGACCAGGAAGTCCAGCGCCGCCAAGGCTTTTCGGACCTTGTTGATGTTCGGGTCGGACAGGAACGGGTTCTCCCCGAGCATGTACATCCCGCGTACGCCGTCGGGTTCGAGCACCGAACCGATGATCTCGGTGACGGTGAGGCCCCGGTTCGGATCGAGCGTCGTGCCCCATGCCTGCTCGAACCGTTCGCGGGTGCCGTCGAGGTCGACGCCCTGGTAGTCCGGGTAGAACATCGGGATCAGGCCGGCGTCGGACGCGCCTTGCACGTTGTTCTGACCGCGCAACGGATGCAGACCGGTGCCGGGCCGGCCGACGTTGCCGGTGATCGAGCAGAGCGCGATCAGACAGCGGGCGTTGTCGGTGCCGGTGGTGTGCTGGGAGATCCCCATACCCCAGTAGATGACGCCGGCGCCGGCTTCGCCCCACTCGCGGGCGACGGCGCGTATCAGGTCCGCGTCCACGCCGGTGATCTGGGCAGCGCGCTCCGGCGGGTAGTCGGCGACCGTGCGGGCCAACTCGTCGTAGTTGGACACGCGCTCGGCGATGAACTCCCTGTCGATCAGGCCGAGCCGGATCACCTCGTGCATGATCGAGTTGTAGAACGCCACGTCCGTGCCGGGCTTGACCTGGCAGTGGTAGTCGGAGTGTTCGGCGACCGTGCTGGCCCTTGGGTCGACATAGACGATCTTGGTGCCGCGGCGGCGGGCCTGTTTGAAGAACGAGCTGGCGACAGGATGGTTCGCCGTCGGGTTGGAGCCCGTGATGATCACGATGTCCGCGTTGGCCACGTCGCCGTAGGTCGTGGACACCGCGCCGGAGCCGACGCCCTCGAACAGCGCGGCGACCGAGGAAGCGTGGCACAGCCGCGTGCAGTGGTCGATGTTGTTCGTCCTGAATCCGGCACGGATCAGCTTCTGGAAGAGGTACGCCTCCTCGTTGGAGCACTTCGCCGAGCCGAACCCGGCGAGCGCGCCCGGACCGCCGCTCGCGTGGATCTCCTTGAGTCGCCGCGCGACGAGGTCGAGCGCCTCCTCCCACGTGGCTTCCCGGAAGTGCGGCAGAACCTCCTCGTAGTCGACGAAGCCACCGGGCTTGCGCCGGCCGTCGCGGCCGCGCTTCTGCTTCCGGCCGCCACCGCTGCGGTTCCCGCCACCTCCGGAGCGCCCGCGGTCGTTGTCGGCGTCACCGCGCACGTCGGCGGACAGCGGGCCCTTCGGGTACGACGAGTCGACGCGGATGAGCGGCACGGTGAGCCGCTGCGGCGAGGCGGCGTAGTCCCAGCCGTAGCGCCCCTTGACGCACAGCCGGCTCTTCGAGCCCGGCTGGTCGCGGCCTTCGGCGAAGGAGATGCCGCCGCGGTCGCGGTCGACGTAGTAGGTCAGCGCGCAGCCGACGCCGCAGTAGGGGCAGACGCTGTCGACGGCGTCCAACTGCTCGCGGGGCTGGATCGGGATGAGGTTGATCGCCTTGTTGGTCAGCGCGCCCGTGGGGCACGCCTGCACGCACTCGCCGCAGGTGACACAGGAGCTGGAGCCCATGGGGTCGTCGAGATCGAACGCGATCTTCGTGGAGTAGCCCTTGCCGGAGCGGCCGATCACGTCGTTGCCCTGGATATCGTCGCAGGCCCGGACGCACCGGTCGCACAGGATGCAGGCGTCGTGGTCGACGCTGATGACCGGGTTGGACGTGTCCTTGCCGCGGCCGGATCCGCACGGCAGGTCGGTGGTCTCCTTGGCGAGGTCGAAGCCGTCGGCCAGGGCCAGCAACAGGTTGTCGCCGGTGGTGGTCTGCTTCGGGTCCTCGTCGCGGGCCGGCTGGTCCGACAGCAGCAACTCGGTCAAGGTGGCGCGGCTGCGTTCCACCTCCGGCGTGCTGGTTTTGACCTCCATGCCGTCCTCGCACGGGCGCACGCACGCGGCGGCGAACGCGCGGCCGCCGGTGTCGACAACGCACATGCGGCAGACGCCGACCGGGTCGTAGCGCTCGTTGTGGCACAACACGGGAATGTCGACGCCGACCTGCTGCGCCGCGGTGTAGATGCTCGTCCCCTCGGGCACCGTCACGGAGTTGCCGTCGATCGTCGTGGTGACCGTGCGCACAGCGGTGTCCGGCTCGTCGACTACCGTCATCACTGACCTCCGTCACAAGCGAGCGTATGTTGTATACAAAAAGGCTGTATACAACATACCCCATACAGCTAGTGGTCGAAAAGAAGATCGGGAAGGTCGCTCGCGCGTACCCGCCCCTCCTCGTCGAGCCCACGAGTCACGTAATAACTGTCGACCATGGCCTGCAGTTGCTGGGCGGTCAACGTCGCGGTGCGGCCGGACGGCATCGGCAAAGGCGTTTCCAGCATGCGGGCCGGCAGGGTGTCGTCCGCCGCAGTGGCGCCTTCGCGCTGGTTGAACGCCCGCTTGGCACGCACGATCCGCGCGGCCGTGCCGCGCAGCTCGTCTGCGTCCACCGCCCATCCGGTCACCAGCGACAACAGCGTTGCCCATTCGGTGAACGGGTCCTCGAAGACGCCTCGCAGGAACTTGCACAGGATCATCGAGTCCATCACCGCGGCCCGATCCTCCGTCCCGACGGCCGCACTCACGTGGGCCTCGCCGCCACGGAACCGGTTCACCTCGCCGGAGAGGTCGGCTTCGTAGGCACCGGAGCGGTTGTGGTCGGCGCCGCGCGAGTTCACCGCCAGGCCCAGCGCCATCGACTGGAGACTGCGAGGCTCGTAACCCGGCATCTCCAGGCCTTTTACTTGCGGGGCGAAGTCGATCGAGCCCTGGCCGACGATCCCGGCTGCCCGCCATGACCCCTGGGCCAGCAGCTCCCCGAGGCCCGGCGAGCGGGCGCCTATCGCCTCGAGCGCCCGCAGCAGCACGCTACCGTCGCCGAACTTCAGCCAGGGCTCGTCGATCAGGCCGCGTTCGACGCACTCCATGGCCCACGCGATGGTGCCGCCGGCCGAGATCGTGTCCAGACCCAGTTCGTCGCACTTCGCGCTGGCGGCGAACACATCGTCGGGGTCCGAGACGCCGCACAGCGGGCCGAGCGCGAACACGTTCTCGTACTCCATGCGCTGGCTGCCGCCGCCTTTGCGGGAGTAGATGTGCTCGCACCCGATCGAGCAGGATGCGCAGCTGTTGCGCGCCACGCCGCGCATCTCGTGCAACTCCTCCGCGGCCAGCCTCGGCGCGCCTTCGAAGCTGGCCGCGGTGAAGTTGCGGGTCGGCAGCGTGCTGACCGCGTTGAAGGCCAGCAGGTTCGCCAACGTGCCCAGTTCCCGGTACTTGGCCGTGGCGGGGCCGAAACTGCGCCGGCGCAGGTCCTTGGACGCGGCCAGCACCCCGGCCTGGTCCGCGACGCCCACCTTGGTCGTGGCCCGGACCAGGACGGCCTTGATGTTCTTGGCGCCCAGCACTGCCCCGAGGCCACCGCGTCCAGCGTGCCGGCCATCGTGGCTGACCGTCGCGTAGCGGACCTGGCGCTCACCGGCCGGCCCGATCGCCGCGGTACGCCAGCCGCGTCCGAATCGCTGCCGGGCCTGGGTCTCAGCCTCGGCTGCGGGCAATCCAGCCAGTTCCGGTGCCGGTTCGAGTCGCACTCCGTCACCGTCGATGAGCAGCACCGACAACTGCGCGGCGCGACCGCGGACGACGAGGGCGTCGTGGCCGGTCAGCTTGCCGGCAATGGCGAACTGGCTCGACGCCAGCGCGTCGGTCAGCAACCCGGTCAACGGGGACTTGGCCACCACGGCGAACTTCGCGCTGGTGGTCAGCGGCGTTCCGACCAAGGAAGAGAACACGAACGCCAACGGTGCTTCTGGCGCCAGCGGATCGACCCGCGGCGGCGCGAACCGGTGCAGCAGCCACGTGCCCAGCCCGGCGCCGCCGAGGTAAGCGCGCAACACCTGCTCGTCCAGCTCGCACACCGCGGCCGTGGCCGCGTCGTCGCCGACGTCGACGATCAGTGCCCGCCCGAAGAAGCCACCTGGTGCCATACCACGACTCTAGGCCCATCCGAGCGGTTGCGACACGATCAGCCGCCGGCGTCCGCAGACAGGAACGCCACCGAATCACCCGCCACGAGGGGCAACAACGGATCACGCGTGACCTGATCACCGTTCACCGCGGCGACCACATGCCGGTCCAGCGTCAGCCCGGCCAACTCGGCGGCCTCTCCCAACGTCGCAGCCCGGCCGTTGCGCGGTCGATGCCCGGCACTACGGGCCAGCGCGCCGAATCGCTCGATCGTGACATCGGGCGCCGGGCGGCTCCTCGCCTCGGCGTAGTCCTCCGGCGTGTTGACGTTGACCACCGATTCCAACTCGGGGTCGAGACGGGCCAGAGCGGTGTCCGCCAGCAGTTCCGCGTCGTCGAGTTGGGCGACCTCGCAGTGCTTGAACAGCATCCCGGGTCGCAGGTCGCCCTCCCCGATGAGTTTCGTGAGAAGACCCGACAGCGAGGTCCGGTATCCCGCCGCCAGGGGCTGCCGGAACCCCCGTGCCACCGGCAACACCATGTCCGCGCCGGTCTCATCCGCGCCCCGCAGCACACGCCGCACGAACGCCGGATGCAGAAACGGCGCATCCGTGGAGCACGCGAAGGCAACCTCTGCCCGCCCGGTCAGCGCCGCCAGACCCGCCGCGATGCCTTGCATCGGCCCGAGGCCTTCGACCGGATCTTCGACCACTTCGGCCCCTGCCGGCAGGCCCGGCAAGACTTGACCGGGCGCGGCGACCACCAACAGCGGACCGTCGATCACGCGGCCCAGCAGCGCGCACGTCCGATACAGCAATGTGGAACCGTGCCACTCCAATCCGGCCTTCGGCTCGCCCATCCGCGATGAACGCCCGCCCGCCAGAACGACACCCGCTTCGGTCTGCATCCCGTGAAGGGTAGTCGCGATACACAAATCACGGTGAGAGGGGACGGGCCGCGCAGTCCGACGTCCCCGATCGTGCGTACGCGCGAATCACGGTGGGCTGGGTCCTAGTAGGTGACGTACGGCTTACACCTGGTCCGGGGTCTTGATCCCTCTCTGAGACGGTGCTGCAGAGCCCGCTTGCCAGATGGATCTCTAGGGGGTGACCAGGGTGATCTCGGTGGCCTTGACGCTGGTCCATACGGCTGTGCCGTCCGCGAGTTGGAGTTCGCTGGCGGCCTGCGGGGTGATCTCTGCGACGAGGTCGGGGACTTCGTCGGACACGATGACGACGCGGAGGCGGCTGCCTGCGGCGGTGATCTCGCGGACCGTTCCGGGCCAGTTGTTGCGTGGGCTGCCGGCGGGACGTTCGCGGTGGAGGGAGACGGCTTCGGGGGTGATGATCGCCAGCGCGTCCGTCCCTTCCGTCGGGGGGTCGGCGACGACGAGGGTGCCTCCGCCGGTGAGGGAGAGTGTGGCGTCCGAACTGGCGGTGCCGGGCCAGGCGTTGCGGCCGAGCATGCGGGCCACCCATGGGGAGCGGGGGTGCCGGGAGACCTCGCCGGGTGTGTCGTACTGAAGGGTCCGGCCGTCGTCGAGGACGAGCACGCGGTCGCCGAGCGAAATGGCTTCGACGGGGTCATGGGTGACCAACAGGCAGACACCGCCGAAGTCTTCGAGATGCGTGCGCAGTGTGTGGCGGACCTGAGCGCGGGTGGTCTGGTCGAGTGCGGCGAGGGGCTCGTCGAGGAGCAGCAGTCGCGGACGGGCGGCCAACGCCCTTGCCAGGGCGACGCGTTGGGCCTGGCCGCCGGAGAGCTGAGACGGTTTGCGCCGGGCGAGGCGGCCCACGCCGAGCCGGTCCAGCCAGTCCTGCGCTGTGCGTCGCGCCTCGGCCCGGCCCACGCCCTGAGTGCGCAGCCCGTAGGCGGTGTTGGCGAGCGCGGTGAGGTGCGGGAAGAGGGCCCCGTCCTGTGGCACCCAGGCCACGCCGCGGTGGTGCGGTGGCAGGTTCGTGACGTCCGCGTCGCCGAGGCGCAGTTGGGCGTGGGCCCGTGGGGTGAGTCCGAGGAGCGCGCGCAGGAGCGTGGTCTTGCCGGCGCCGTTGGGTCCGACGACGGCGACGGTGGTGCCGGCCGGTGCATCGAGGGTGATGTCGTTGAAGCCGGTGACCTCCGCGTGGAGTGGGCACTGCTGCTGCGAGGTCGAGGGCTCCGCCGCGGTGGCGACCGGTGCGTCGGTAGCGTCTTCTGTCAGCTTCTCGTTCTCATCCGCCCGCCGGCCGTTCGCGTTCACGCGCCGGGCTGCGGTGGCGCCGGTCCAGCGGCCGCGAAGGGCGACGAGGACGGCCATGGCGACGGCGAGCAGCAGCAGGGAAACGGAGGTGGCGGCCTCCGGCTGCTCCTGGAGGAGCAGGTAGACGTCCAGCGGGAGAGTCTGGGTAGTCCCGGGAAGGTTGCCGGCGAAGGTGATGGTGGCGCCGAATTCGCCGAGCGCCCGGGCCCAGGTGAGGGCGGCCCCCGCGGCCAGTCCGGGGGCGACGAGGGGCAGGGTGACGGTGAAGAACACCCGCACCGGGGACGCCCCGAGAGAGGCCGCGGTCTCCTCGTAGATCGGCCGGAGCCCGGCGAGGGTGCCTTCGAGGCTGATGATCAGGAACGGCATCGCGACGAACGTCGCGGCGACGACGGCACCCGAGGTGTGGAAGGGCAGGACGATGCCCAGGTCGTTCTCCAGCCACGGTCCGAGGAGGCCCCGCCGCCCGAATCCGAGCAGCAGCGCGACACCGCCGACGGTCGGTGGCAGCACCATCGGCAGCAGCACCAGCGAGCGAACCAGCGCCTTGCCGGGGAAGCGGACACGGGCCAGCAGCCAGGCCAGCGGCACGCCCAGGACGAGGGACAGCCCGAGCGCGCAGAAGGACACCAGCAGCGACAGCCGCAGCGCCTCGGTGACCTCGGGGTCGGTCAGATGCGAGCCGAGCTGGTGCCACTCGGTCCGGGCCAGGATGCCGATCAGCGGCAGCAGCAGGAACGCGATCGCCAGCAACGCCGGCACCGCGAGGGCGGCAGGGGTGCGCGTTCCGGGTGCGCGGGTGCGAGGGCGACTCATCGGCGGTTCCAGGGTCGGGGGCTGAAGCTGGCGAGTGCGGATGGTGAGGAGCTGTCCGCGCTTTCGCCGGACAGCTCTTCCTGGAGCGCAGAGGATTACGGCTTCTGGAAGCCGGCGTCGCGTAGGAGCTTCTGCGCCTCCGGAGTGCTGAGCCACTTCACGAAGGCGTTGGCCGCCTTCGAGTTCTTCGACGACTTCAGGGCGGCGGCCGGGTAGGAGGCGACGGCGTTCTCGTCGTCGGGAATCCTGATGGCGGCGACCTTGCCGGGAGCGGTCGCGGCGTCGGTCCTGTAGACGATGCCCGCGTCCGCTTCGCCGAGTTCGACCTTGCTCAGTACGGCCCGGACGTTGGCTTCCTGGGAGACGGGCTTCAAGCCGA